>CAYHBD010000001.1:0-1727 GCA_964354805.1 uncultured archaeon
GAAATTCTTCTTAATGTAATCTACCATCTGTTTATCAGAATTATTGCCCGATGGGGCATGCGTTAGGTCTGAAACTCGAACTATCTTAACGTTTGATCCAGATGCAGTATACTGCAAATATTTTCCCAGCACCTTTTTATCATGAGTCCCTTCCACAAGAATTAAGCGTTTACCAGCATCAATAAATAGCGGATGCGTATATGGTAGCACGCCGGCAATCACGGGGCCAACATCAATTCCTTGACTGCCTGAAAATACTGTATAACCACTTGGACTTATCTGTATAGGAAGCTTTTTCTTCATTGCAACGATAAATGGATTTGAATGGGTAGTAATAAGCAGCTGGATCGGTGCATCATCTTTTTTTTGACTATCTGATACCTCTTGAAGTAATCTGGCGCACTGTTCTGCAAGGGAATAATGCATATAGATTTCCGGTTCCTCAATCCCCCAAATTTCTCCTTGTCGCCAACCAAATCCATAAGAGCGAGTACGCTTTGCAATAAAGCAGAGGAGCAAAAGAAACAAATAAGACTGGGCTCCTGCTCCTTGGGCTTGTTCGTCTACTATTCCTCCTGAATGTGTAGTGAATCGGAACCCGAGGTCCTTGACCCATGTTAGCCAGTTTTCCGGAAGACCAGCTTGAAGCTTTGAAACGTTTGAAAGAGTCTTCTTGACTTTATCTTCCAGATCACCGAACACCTTGCTGGCAGCTTGCTGAACAGAAGTCTGCATCTGTTCAAAAAGGTTAGCATTCACAGTGCTTGTTCCTAGTGCCTTTGTTGCCCTATTTTTGGAAAAGGTTAGTCGTTGCTTGATGGATGGCTCCAAGTAGCGCTGCGCCTCAACCATTAGGTCCTTGATCAAATTAGCGGGATTACGATATGCTTGTATGTATCTGAACTTAAACAACGACATGAATGAAATTGCCCAAGCGGAAGGTTCAAAATCCTTGGGTGTGCTTGGATTGTCTTCACGTTTTAAATGAAATTTCGTTTCTTGTAGATTGTTCTTATAATAAACAGTTTTAATGATTGAAAACGGTTTCGTGGGATGCCATTTGTTCCGTAATGATTTTGGGAATACGCGTACCGCTGAAGGGTCAAATGTCACTTTGACTTTTATCTCTCGTCGTTTCTTCTTCTTGGAATAATTGATATCTGAGCTCAAGGAAATTGGTCGTCCATCTTCGACTATATCGTTAAAGAACCAATTCAGCGCCCTCAAAAGATTTGATTTTCCTGAGCTATTCAAACCAAACAAAGCATTCGATGTGTCCAACTCGATCGGATCAGTGCTGCTCAAGGATCGAAAATTTTCAACCTGAACAGAAGTAATTATTCTATTGGGCATAATATATCCTTTCAAAAATTGCCAGATTCCGAAGGTACATACCTAATTCAATAAATAAAGATTCTGATGTTAGCAACTGTGCCGTTTTTGTGCCCCACTTCGCCACTCTACTCTTAAACAGTAGCATGGCTTCGTAGGACAGGCCATCGCTTCCAAGAATACCGCTATTTTCCAAAATACGCATTTGAAATGTGTAATTTTATTCTATATCTTAAAATGCCTTGAGACGTTTACCGTTTTATTCGGGAACCTGTCCCGGGACACTTTCCCGATGAAATCGGTAAGCGTCTCTATTGCAAAATCTACCCAATGGTCAGTGTGTCAGTTATGTGTCAATTCCGATATGGTATTCATATACGAACTAGTTTTTTTAG
>CAYHBD010000002.1:0-30702 GCA_964354805.1 uncultured archaeon
GGGAAAACAGTGCCTTCGGCAATAGATTTTTTGCAGCGGAAAAATGGCAAGAATCATTTTTAATAACCAAATTGCATTACTCTTATTGCATGAACACTGACAAAGCAATTGCATTATTGTATGCATTCGGCGGAATGATTCCGATTGCGGTTTTTTTGAATAACTGGCTGAATTTTTTTGAGCCAAAGGAATTCATAATGTCCGCTGTGCTCAAGTTCATTTATTATGATTTCTTTACGGCTCTTGGTTGTTTGGGCATTATTTGGGCGATTGAGCATGCGAAAAGAAAGCCCAGTCCCTATGGACCTGCTGTTTTGAATAAACTGCTAAGGGCATGCGGTGCGGCTATTGGTATTGCGGTTGGCAGCTTGCTTTTGCTGTTGTTTGGGCTAATTGTGATGGTGTTAGTTTTTGGTGAAGGCAGCTCTGCTGGCTGGGATTTTCTTTCGGGCAAAACAGCAATCCCTCTTTTTGAACTGTGCGTTTTTGCGTCTTTGATAATTAAAAACGCAGTAATTTATTGGAAAAACCAAAAACTGTTTTGGGTTAAAGGCAGCGGCACTACAATAATTGCCTTCTTCATAATTCTTTACCTGGGGATTTTAGGTGCAGCTGTCTTTAAGCTGATTGAACTGCTTGGCATAGAGTTGCTCACGCCCCTGTTTAGTTTGTTTTTCTTTTTGCTTTTTAGTGCCTATTTCTTTTCAATCGCCATATTCCTATGGCTGCCTGTTGAGAGAGCAAAACAAATCGCATTAAATCTGTGGAGCGCCCCAGGCAGACCCTGGCAATGGTTCAGGAAAACGCCTGCAGAATTCGTGGACAGCGAACTAGAGCGCATTTTTGAGAAATAATTAAAGCCTTCGCTCACTTTTTCTCCAGATAGTATATCGCCATTGCAATGCTGCTGTAGGCTGTTGCGATCATCCAGAAGATTGACACTGCAGCGAGTCCAATTATTTCGTCCAGCACCATTTCGCTCAGGCTGTTGCCGATGAATGATAGTGCCTGGCTGATTGCGGCAATGATGAAGATGAATAAAACAATGTGCCAGAACCTGCCTGTTGAGAACTGCCATGCTTTTTGCAGTGCTTCTTTCACTGTGCATTCTTCAATTGCAAGCGCTTGGACAACGAATGTCAGCTTTATGTACAAATAAATCAGCGCTATTGCAAGCAATGCAATCAGTGCAAAGCCAAGCAGCTGTATTGCGCCCGCAATTATTGTGAAAACGGCTGCCAGGGCAGCGAAGAACCCCGCAATTATTAAAACAAAAATTATCAGCAAAACAATTTTGCCCAATGCGGAAATTGTTGCGCTGCACGCTTTTTTGAAACTGCGCTTTCTTTCTCCCTGGGCGAGATATGCTGCATACCAGCAGGTTGTTGCAATGAAAACGAAGCCAGTGAGTATTGCGAACAAAAGCATTGCAGCAAGCTGGGTTGGGTACAATGCAAGCATGTGGAATGGCAGCGCTGGCAATGGCGAATCAGGAATTATTTCCAGAACAATTGTGTTAACGGCAAAATCAACAAGAAATGGTGAAAAAGCGATTGAAAGCCCAATGGCAATTAGAACAGCAAGCAATGCCGGCAGGACAAGCACTGGCTTAAGCAAAAGTATTTTTGCCGCCTGCAAAAGCGTTTTAATCAATTAAATCCCTCTTTTAAAACCGTGTAATTATTACCGCTTTGTTATTTTTAATTCTATTCTTGCCCAGATTTTTGGGTTTGGTTTTGGTGGCGCAAATTATGCAAAGGGTTGAAGGGGATTAACAAACCCCTGCTTTAATCTTCTGTGCAGCGCTTGCAGGAAGCAATCAGTAAACAATTTAAATGTTGTTGTGAAACAATTGTTTATATTCGCCTTTTTCCGGTGTTTTTTATGAACCTTCCAAAGGTAATCAAGGACTACTGCAAGAAATGCAACAAGCACACAGAGCACAAGCTAAAGCAGTTCAAGCCAGGCAAGGCAAGAGCGCTTGCAGTAGGCACAAGAAGCCACGAAAGGAAAATGAAGGGCTATAAGGGAAAACACCTTTTTCCAGCAAAAGTCAAAAAACCGAACAAAAAGCCGGTATTCCTGGCGGAATGCACTGTATGCAAAACAAAACACTACTTCGTAATACACAAAAGAATGAAAAAAGTTGAACTGGCCGCAAAAGAATCAAAGCAGGCAAAGGGCGCAAGGCTAACAAAAGGCCAGCAACAATAAATGGGCATGCAAAACCTTTTGGGCAAGCCGCACAAGGCCAGCAAAATTAATGCCCAGCAAAACCTATTCAAGGGCGCAAAGCCCTAATTTTTAAAACGATTTCATTCTACTTATTAACAATGACAGCCAGAAACAGCATTTTGTTAATTGTAAAGCAGCATCCAGGCATTGAGTACAATGCCCTGCTGAACAAGGTTGCAGCAAACTACGGAAGCATTGAATCAGCAAGGGCAGCTTTGAGCAGAGCCTTGCGCTATTTGGGCGCTTTGGGGATGGTTGCAAGGAAAGAGAACAGGGTGTTTGCAACAGAGAAAGGGGCTGCTTTGCTTGGCAACGAAATGAGGAGCAAGCTTTTGCTTCGCCTGAATGATGCTGTCAAGGAAAAGAACGCTGTTGAAAGGATTGACTCAATTGTTGAAATGCTGCACACCTTAATTGAGAGAGGCAAGCAGGACAATGATTTGCTAAAGGCAGCAAAGGGCAGCGTCGGCTTTTATATTTCCGATTTGACTGAACTGGCAAGCGGGATTGAAAAAAGAGTGCACAATCTGCAATACCTTGAAAGAGTTTTCAAACAGCAGATTGAATCACTGCAGTTGCTTGATTTTCCCGAGCGCAAAGAAATGCTTTGGGGCAATGCAGCGAAAAAAACAATAAAGCGGATTGCAAGAAAAACGAAAGCGCAGAACATTGTTGCACAGTGCAGCAGTGAAAGCTTTTTCAACAGCGCGAAAAATGCATTCCAGGCAAAAGCAGTGCAAAACGAGCTGTTCTTCCAGCAATGGCAGCTGCCCAAATTCCTTGACTTCGTTGAAAAAAACTCAATGCCGCAAAGAAATCCAGTAAACCTGTACCTCGGCGCAATAAAAATAAGAATAGATTACCCGCACATTTCAATTATCGCGCCATTCAAGCAACTGAGTGAATTGATTTGGGAAAAGAAATAAGCGTCCGTAATCTAGTGGCAGGATTCGAGCTTCCCAACAGCTTTTCTTTAAAAAAGAAAAGCTGTATCAAAAGAAAACGCTGAAAGGAACAAGCTCGCAACCCGGGTTCGAATCCCGGCGGACGCAATTTTATTGCAAGAATAGCGCCTCTTTCTGCGATTAGTTAGTATTAAATTGTTTTTCGGCTGGAATTAGTTTATGGCTAAAGTCGTTCTGCCGAAGCGTTTTGTGTTAGGGCGCAAGAAGCCGCCTTCCATCCGTAGCCCTGCTGTTCTCGAGAAAGGCTTTGAAAAGCTTACCTCGGCGGCAAGGCGAATGCGTGCCAGAGAGCTGCGGAAATTAAGCAGAATGGTAAAAACCGGCGCCGGCAAAAGGACGGTCCTGGCGCAGATTTCCAGGATTCGCTCGCTGAACAGAAAGGCAAGCAATTTAATCGAGCCAAGGCTGCGCAAGGTGCAGTGGGTTATGAGGCGCGACCCGGAATTCCACAACCTGCTTGACAAGTCATTCTTTTTTGAAAACCTTAATCAGGCGCTGAAGCGCAAAGGCCCGCACTCGCTTGTATACATTGACATGGATCATTTGAAGAAAATAAACAGCAGATTCGGCAGGACGCTGGGCGGTTTTCCAGTGCTTTCAGCCCAAGCAAATGCACTTTCACGCGCAGTATCCAAACAGGGCCTTGCTGGGCACATCGGCGGCGACGAGTTCCTGCTCTACTTGCGCATGCCGCCCGAAGTTGCGCAAGCGTTCTTATCCAAAGAGTTTGAACAGTTTAGAATGCAGGAACTAAAAAGATGGCCAAAGTACAAAGAAGCTGTTGCCGCAAAATTGCCGCTCACTTACAGCGCTGGCATAATCGGGCTGAAGCTAGGCGCTAATGTTAAAGATGCAGAGCAAGCAGCTGACATTCTTTGCGTTATGGCAAAAAGGCGCGGAAAAAAGCGGAACACCTTTTCCATGAGGCCAGACTTGGAATCGTTTAAAGCAGAATTGATTAAAAAAAGCCGCTGGTAGCGCAAGAAGAAATCCTACTCCTTTATCTCCGCATTGTCAATCTGCCCGTCACTGTCTAAATCCAGGCCTTCCACTACTTTTGCGTGCTTTGTTTTGTCAAAAAGATTCGGCTTTACTGCCTCGCTAAGCTGCTTTATCAGGGCGATGATTGCTGCTTTTGTTCCACTATTCCTGTTTCCTGCAATCAGCAGGATTGACTTCTTCGCAAATTTGGGGTGCTGGATTTTCTGGATTATTCCAATGGCATCCTCGCTGTATTCCTTTCCTGTAACAGTGCTTTTTATTACAAAATGGCCGTTGCTTGAAACAAACCTGATTGGCAGATGCTGGTTTAATTCGCTTGAAAGCTTGTTTGTGATAGGGCCTCCAACAATCACCAGGTTGCTGTTCTCGTCTTCAATTGACTGAATCATTGTGTCAAGGAAAACAAGCGGAAAGCTTACCTCATTTGCGAGAGATGCAAGGAATGCAGCCAACTCTACAGCCAGATGGGTGTCCCTTGCCCTTGCCTTGAATTCTCCGTGGGGGTCGGTGCTTCCAACAACTATTTTGCAGTCAAGCCTTCCCTCTGTGATGAATGGCTCAAAGAATTGCTTAATGCTTTGGGGCAGTTCCTTTTTTTTCTCCCTTGCAAAGCTGAATTCCTTTTTTCTCGCGGCCTGTTCCAGCGAAGGGGCAATTGCAAAGCAGTCGAATTTGCTTGAAAAGTATTTTGCCAGGGCGCCCTGCTTTTCCTCTGTTTTTTGCAGTTCCAAAAGCCCTGCTCCCCTCAGCTGCTTGATGCAGTAGTAAACCTTCTGCTCGTGCACATTAAGCGCCTTGGCTATTTCAGCAGGATACATCGGTTTTTTGCTTAGCAGAAGCAGAATCTGCCATGCAGTGGCATTCAGCAATGGCTTTAACTGCTGCACATCATGGAAAATCTTTACTGGCAGCCTTATCTCGCTGTTCTCAACCATGCTAACAAGGAAATCAGCCATTCAAGCCACCAAAACGCGCTATTTTCAATTTTTTATACCGTTATTAATATTATTATAACATCAATATAATTGTTTAAAAACCTTTTGCCTTCTTTGCCCTGAATCGCCAAAAGCGCTTGAATTTTTTAATAAGAGATATTTGAATATAAAGGTGTTTATCGCTAATTAATTCAACTGATTTTCCAAAAATATGCCTTTTGCTAAAAGTGGTTTTTTTGTGCGGAATTGTTGCATTCAAAGGAGATAAAGGCGCTGTCCAGCTTGTGCTGTCTGGATTAAAGCAGCTTGAATACAGGGGCTATGACAGCTGGGGCATTGCATCTCTTGCCAATGGAAAAATAGCCTGCGAGAAAAGCGTTGGCAGAATCGGGCAAATGGAAAAAGTCAAGCTTCCTGAAAGTGGCATTGCGATAGGGCATACAAGATGGGCAACACATGGGGCAGTAACAGAGCAGAATGCTCATCCACATTTTGATTGCGGCAAAAAGATTGCAATAGTGCACAATGGAATAATCGAGAATTTCTCTGCCCTGAAAGAGCAGCTGCTTGCAAAAGGCCACTGCTTTAGGAGCGAAACAGACAGCGAAGTGATTGCGCATTTGATTGAAGAGGAAAGGAAAAATTGCGGCAATTTCAGCAATGCTGTTGCAAAAGCGCTTTCGCAATTGCATGGGAGCTTTGCTATTGCGGCAATTGATTCTGATTCAAAAGAAATTGTTGGAGCAAGGAAAAACAGCCCTCTTGTTGTTGGTTTTGCAGATGGCGCATTCTTCCTTGCAAGCGATGTAACCGCTTTCCTGCAGCATACTAGGAAAGCCGCTTTTCTTCTGGATAATGAAATGGTTTTGCTTAATAAGGGCGCAACCTTCATAGACCTTGGCTCAAGCCAGCCTGTTCGGAAAAAGATTGAATCAATTGAATGGCAGCAGGATGCTGCAAGCAAAGGCTGCTTTGAGCACTTTATGCTGAAGGAAATCTTTGAGCAGCCTGACAGGTGCAGGGCAACAATGCATGGCAGGCTGATGCAGGCTGGAATAAAACTGCCGGAGCTGCTTCCTGTGATTGAAAAGGCTGCCGAATTCAACAGAATTATTTTTGTCGGCTGCGGAACTGCTTTTCATGCAGGAATGGTTGCAGAGTACATTTTTGAGGAATTGTGCAAAATCCCTGTGGCAACACAATATGCTTCAGAATTCAGGTACAGGCAGCCGGTAATTGATGAAAAAACCCTTGTTATTGCAATAAGCCAGAGCGGTGAAACAGCCGACACTCTTGCTGCAGTAAGGGAAGCAAAGGCAAGGAAAGCAACAGTTCTTTCAATAATCAATGTTGTTGGCTCAACAATTGCAAGGGAATCGGATTTCGTTTTTTACATAAATGCAGGCCCTGAGATAGGGGTTGCCTCGACAAAGGCATTCACCTGCCAGCTGGCTGCGCTTTCAATGATTGCAATAGCATTCGCCCGGAAACTGAAAAGCGCTGAAAAAAACAATCTGGCTGAATTGGCTGTTTCATTGAAAAAGTTGCCAGTGCAGATTGAAGAGGTTCTGCAGGAAAGCAAACACATTGAAGAAATTGCAAACAGGTTTTCTGAGAAACGAAACGCCTTGTTTTTGGGCAGGGGAGTAAATTACCCGATTGCATTGGAGGGCGCTTTGAAGCTGAAGGAGATTAGCTATGTGCATGCAGAGGCAATGCCTGCAGCAGAAATGAAGCACGGCCCTATTGCCTTGATCGACAAGGAAATGCCTGTTGTTTTCATTGCACCAAATGACAAAAGCTATGAAAAGATTCTGGGCAATATTGAGGAAGTGAAAGCAAGGCATGGGAAAGTGATTGCGATTGCAAACAACGGAAACAGCAAATTGCAGGAAATGGTTGATGAAACAATTTTCGTTCCCAAAACGCATGAATTGCTGCAGCCAATTCTGAACATTGTTCCCTTGCAGCTGTTCGCATACCACGTTGCCAGGCTGCGCGGCTGTGACATTGACAAGCCCAAGAATCTGGCAAAGAGCGTAACGGTTGAATGAATATGGCAGGCAGGAAATCTTGCAAAGAGCGTAACGGTGGAGTGAATATGGAAGATGATGTTGTTTTCAGGGAGGCAAAGCACAGCGATTTGCACAATCTGCTTAGCCTGCTGCACCAGCTTAGTCCGCCGAAGGATGCAGAGAAAAGCCCTTCTCATGATGAGCTGCTGCCTATTCTGGATAAAATAATCAAGGATGAGAACCACTTTATTTTTGTTCTGGAAAAAGAGGGCAGGCTGCTTGGGACAGCAACCCTTTTGCTGCAGATGAATTTGTCCCATGCAGGCAGGCCTTATGCCCACATTGAGAATGTTGTCATTGACGAAAAGCACAGGGGCAAGGGCGTTGGAAAAAAGATCCTCGGGCATCTGGTTGAAAAGGCAAAAGAGAGAAATTGCTACAAAATCATTCTGCACTGCAAAAAGGACAGCATTCTGCCTTTCTACAAAAAATGCGGCCTGCAGGAAACAGGCGAAGTGGAAATGCGATTTGATTTATAACCGGTCAGTGAGTTTGCTATGACAAATATTAAAGCGGTTTTTTTGATAGCCTGGGTGTGAAAGGGAATGGCAGATATTAGAGCGATTTTTTTTGATTTGGATGACACTCTTTTCGACTGTAGCGGCAGCCTTATTGAGAACGCGAGAAAAAGAGCAGCAGGTGCAATGGTTGCAGCAGGCCTGCCTTTGAGTATTGAGGAAGCCTATAAAATGCAGGTTCAGCTGTTTGAGCAGCTCGGCCCTTTGGAGGATATTTTTGACAGAATGTGCGAAAAACAGCAGCTGAGCAAGGACGAAAGGAAAAAAATTGTTGAGGCTGCTTTTAACGCCTACAATAGCGATGAGGTTGAACAGATTCAGTTGTTTCCCGATGTATTGCCTGCACTGCGAAAACTGCGCAAAAAAGGAATTAAAACAGCTTTGATTACAAGCGGAATCTTTGAAAGGCAGCGGAAAAAAATTGAACTGCTTGGCTTGCAGGACAAATTCGATTTGGTTTTGATTCACGATGTTGAAAAGGATGCAAGCAAGGAAGAAAAATTCCAGATTGCGTTGCGGGAACTGAACCTGCTGCCACAGCATGTTGCCGTTGTTGGAGACAGGGTTCACAGCGAAATAAGGATTGCAAACAAGCTTGGGATGGTTAGCGTCAGAATTATGAGAGGCAGGTTCAGCTCTGTCAAGCCGAGAACAGATTTGGAGGAACCTGATTTTAAAATAAAGAAAATCAGTGAATTGCCGGCGCTGCTTGAAAAAGTAAAGCACCTGCAGAAAAAGGAAAACGGTTTCAAAATTGTTGCAATAGGCGGAGGCACAGGGCTGCCAAGCGTTCTAAGCGGCCTAAGGGAGCACACAAAGCGCCTTACCGCAATTGTTACTGTAACTGACAGCGGCAGAAGCAGCGGTGTTCTGCGCAATGACCTGAATGTTCTGCCTCCGGGAGATATCAGAAATTGCTTAATCAGCCTGAGTAATTCAGGCGAATTGATGAAGCAGCTTTTCCAGTACAGGTTCTCAGGCGGCAAGCAGCTTGATGGAATGAGTTTGGGCAATCTTTTCATTGCAGGCCTTGCAAAGGTTACCGGCAGCTTTGAGAAAGCTATAAAGGAAACAAGCAAAATCCTTGCAATTGAAGGGCAGGTTCTGCCCTCAACACTTACCGATACGCATTTGTGCGCCGAGCTTTCCGATGGCAGCATTATAGAGCAGGAATTCAATGTAAGAAAGCTTGACAAGGCGCCAATAAAGAGGGTTTTCTTAAAGCCTGCAAACGCTTCCCTGCTGCCTGCCGCTGCAAAGGCAATAAAGGAAGCCGATTTGATTGTTCTCGGTCCTGGGAGCTTGTTCACCTCCGTTATCACAAACCTTCTTGTGAAGGGAATGCCTGCTGCAATCAAAAAGAGCAAGGCGAAAAAGGTTTTAATCTGCAATATTATGACCCAGGCTGGGCAAACCGATAATTTCACTTTGAGCCGGCACATTAATACTGTTGAGCAATACCTGGGCAAGAATGTTCTGGATTTCTTGATAATCAACAATGGAAAGCCAAGCGCTGCTGTTCTGCAGCATTACAAGAAAGAGAATGCGCAGCTTGTGGCAGCCGACAAGCAGAATCTCCCTGCAAAGTTGCAGGTGATTGAAGCCGATTTGATTGACAGAAAAAGGGCTGTTGCGCACGAATGGCGCAAGGTTGATTTGCTCAGGCACGACAGCGAAAAGCTGGCGAAATTGCTGATCGGATTGATTGGCTGAATGTGATGGCAAAAAATCAGTGGAGTTATTAATTGCCCTGATTGTTTAATTCCATTTTTTTTCCTGTCACTGCCTCAATGAACAGCCTTCTTACAGTGCCATCTTTCTTTTTCAGGAATGATTCAAAGACAGGCAAATAAACCACATCTATTTTTTTTACTATTGCGTTCTGCCACAACTTTTTCAGCATTTTTGGCAAAGCGTTCCTGTCGATTGCAGCGTGCATTAGGCTGATTGCTGTTGCGTTCTCAACAGGCAGCCTGCTCAATGATGCAAGCAATGGGTGCAAAGCATTTGAGGGCAAATCAATTTCTTTTACCGTGCTGACAAAGTCTGTTCCTGCGCTCTCCTCAATTCTAACATAGCCTTTTTCCAGAAGGTTCCGCACTGTTCTCTTTACAACAGCTTCTTCTTCCTCCATTTGCTGGACTATTGCGGCAAACTCTTTCTTCCTGTTCTCAAGCGCTAATAGAACCTTCACTTCCCTTTCACTTAATTCATTCAGCTGCTGCAGGCCCTTGCTTTCAATGAACTGCCTTTTGCCCGGCAGAAAGTGCATAAACTCTCCGGAAATGCTGTTGATGAATGCCTCTACTCTGTGGAATGCCTGCTTGTTTCCGAACGCATGCAATTCAACCCTGAAAACAGGCAGATAGCGCAGCTGCACGCTGTCAAGCCCCTCTTCCTCTCCAATCAAGCCCAAAAATTTCTTTTTCCTGATTGAATTGAACATTGCCTTTGCCTGCTCTTCTTTTACGTTTGCAGGGAAAGCAAGCAATTCAACTTCTTCGCCTGACAGCGCCTCTTTTTCCTCTTGTTCAACTTCCTCTTCAGGCTCGCCGACAGGTTCCTCTGCTATTTCTTCTTCCTCTTCTTCCGCGCCTGGCTGCATTATTGAACTGCTTTTTCCGTCAATTATTGCACCGCTTTCTTCCACTGCACCAAGCACTTCGCTCAGCTTTATTTTTGCGTTGTATTTTGCATTCAGTGTTTTAACCAGCTCGTCAACATCGCCTGTGGCAAGCCTGCCGCTTTTCCTCAGCTTGTTGTTCACCATTTCAACTGCCAAAAGCAGCACTTTTTCCTTTCCCAGGTGCATTTCCCTTTCGGCTGTTTCCGATTCCCTGCCCTCGTGCTGTGACATTCTGGGCCTGACCCTTAAAATAAATGCCCTGCTTGTTTCCTCGCGCCTGTCCCCCACAAGGGCAACACCTATTGGGAGGGTTTTGATAAAGTTGCTTTTCCTGTACCTTTTCGGCACAATTGTCGGAGTCCTTTTGTAAATTGCCTTAATGTCGTCGTCAAATACCAATTTGTGCGCAATCATCAAGTCAAGCTGGCTCAAGACCTTTGAATTTATTGCGCTTGGCTGCTGTGTTGCGAAAACAATTGAGCAGCCTGGCTGCCTTCCCTGCTTCACATACTCAACAAGCGCATTGCTTGCCGGCGATGCAATGTTTCCGCTTGGAATAAGCGTATGCGCTTCATCAATGAAAAGCCATGTTGGCGGAATCCCGAATTCAAGCAGCTTGTCCATGTCCTGCTCTTTCTCGTAGCGCTGCGCAGACTCCTGCCTTGTGCTAATCTTTCTTGCAGCAAGAATCCTTCTTGCAAGCAATCCGATCACCAAAGCGCTTACATTGTCATCCAAAAAGCTGGTGTCAATTATCGTAAGCTGGTTCTGCCTGCTCAATTCTCCCAGTGGAGTGCCCTTTTCGTCAAAAATGCCCCATGCTTTTGCTGCATCAAACCTGCTTGCCAATGCCCTTATTGAATCGCTCTTATACCCCATTTCGCTGCTTGAAAGTTCGCTGTCTGTGTGAAGGCATTCAATCAATCCATCCATTGAAAAATTGTCCTTTCTGCCCTTGATTGTTTTCCCTTCCTTGTTTTTGTAGCCGTTCTTAATCTTGAAAATTGTTTTCTCCATCAGCAGGCCGCTTGGGCTGAACCTGTCTATTCCAAATGTTAAGCACCAGTCTTCTGTTGTTAGCAAAGCAGGCTGTATGCTGAATGTTTCGTCAAAAGTGTTTGATGGCATTTTGTCCTGCATTCCTGCCGGAACAAACACCTTGACATTCTCAAGGCCCTGCGGCAGCATGTCCCACTTCGCAAGCAACTGCAGTTCCTTTTCATCCTTGTTCGGAAAGCGCATGCTCCAGAAAACGCCTACCGGGTCGACAACAATTGTCCCGACATTCTTGTTGTGCAGCGCGAGCTCTTCAGCAATTATCCCAAGCAAGTAAGATTTTCCGGATCCGCGTGCACCGCAAATAAATACCACGTGTGGGTTTAGGCTGTCCAGGAAAACATGCTTTCCCTTTGAATCCTCTTCAGCCACTTCCCCGATGAAAAGCCCTGCCTCGCTTCCGTATTTCTGGGCAACGCTTTTCTTTCTCCCAATGAAAACATTTCCGCCATCATCCTGCAAAAAGCTCAGCGCAGGCTTCATTCCAATGTGCTGCACCAGTTCAGGCTTTTGTTCAACGGCTTCCGCCAGCTCTCCAAGCGGTTCGCCTTCTTTTACCCCAACCTCTTTTACGCCAGCCTCTTTATCCAAATCAAGCAACTCCTCTTGCTTTGCAGCCTTGGCAGCCTTTGCAACAACAATCCTCTTTATCTTCGCCCTAAGGCGCTTTTTTCCCTCATCCTCGTCAACCGGCGGAGCAATCACCTTTGCCTTTCTCTGCCTTTTCTTTCTCGCGGGCTTTTCCTCTTCTTCGCTTTCCTCCCCTTCAGCCTCATCAGGCTCGCTTTCTTCCTCTTCTTCTGCCTCTTCTTCGTCTTCTTCTTCAGCAGCCTCTTCCTCTTCGCTTTCCTCTTCTTCCTGCTCTGCATCTCCCCCTTTGGTTTCCTCTTCCCGCTCTTCTGTTTCTTCTGCCTCTTCCTCGTTTTCCTCTGCCGCCTCTTCGCTTTCTTCCCCTTTGCTTTCCTCTTTTTCAGCCTCTTTTCTGCCTGTTTTTTTCGCTGCCTTCGCTTTCCCTGTTTCTTCTCCGAAGACCTCTTCAAACAGGTCACTGCCTTTTTCTTCAGCAGGCTCATTATCTTCATTCTTTTCTTTGGGCATTAAAAACCACTTTAGCACTATAGCGAACTGCCTATGTTTTTGAACTTTTTATTGCAGTTTGCTATTTGCAAAAAGCAATTCAATATTCAATCATTTAGGCTTTTTGCTATAAAATAGACGCGCTTCAAATATTTTAAGTTAATGTTTTCGGATTTCAGCCCCAAAAAATTGTTTTTGCCTTTTCCCTATCCCTCAATTCTGTTGAACAGGAATGCTGCAATTATGATGAATGCCGTAGTGAATGCGCCGATTACTCCCAGCGATACTGCAAAAGGAATGTCTGATGTTCCAAGCAATAGGAAGCGCAGCCCGCTTACCCCGTATGTCAGCGGGTCTAGCATGCTGATTGTTCTCAGGAACTGCGGAGCGCTTTCCAATGGAAAGAGTGCCCCGCTCAAAAAGAACAATGGCATCATCAAAAAATTCATTATCAGCTGGAAGCCGTGCATGTCCTCCATTACTGATGCAATCGCTATTCCCAGCGAAACAAACATTACCGAAACCAGCATCATAAACCCGAGCAGAAGCGCAACATTCACCAGCTGTATTTGCGCTCCAAGCAGCATTGCTATTCCCAGTATTATTGCCCCCTGCACTATTGCCGTTGTCGCCCCTCCAAGCGCTTTTCCCACCACTATGGATATTCTGCTTATTGGCGCAACCAGTGTTTCTTTCAGGAACCCGAATTGCCTGTCCATTAAAACAATTATTCCCGAGAACATTGAGCCGAACATTAAAACCATTCCAATTATTCCAGGGGTGATGAACTGCAAATAATTCCCTCCCGAGGGAAGCGCGAACGCATTGTTCAATCCTGTTCCAAGTATTGCGAGGAAAAAGAACGGCATTCCAAGGCTGCCCAAAACCCTGCTCTTTGACCTAAAGAACCTGATTATTTCCCTCTTCCACAGAATATAAATCCCAAGCAATTCCCTGTTCATTTCGCGCACCACCAAAATTATTTTTTTTCAATTTTTGCTTTTTTGTTTTTCTCAAATCAGAATTAAAAGAACAGAAAAGCAATTAAAAACAGATGGCTGGTGCTGGAACTTTCTCGCCCATGCGGGCGGTGCTGGCTGCTTTGTTTTTTTCTTATTATTGTATGCCCAGGCGTAGCCATATGTAGACTTTGCCGTCGTATGTTACTAGGAATTTTGTCGAGTTGTTTTCGTCTAGTTTTGCTGGGATCCATTCTCCCAGTTGGCATTCGCCTTTTTCTATGTCTTCTTCAGTGCATAAATAGTTTTTGCGTTTGTATAAAATGTTGTTTTCTTTTTTAAATCGTTCTCCTTGTGGAATAAAACTTTCCCATTCTTCGGGCATGCTGCATACGGGACCGCTAGCTGATGTTCTGGGGGCGTTGCAGGTTATGAAGCAGATGACGTCTTCGTCGCATTCGCTTTCGTCAAAGGCTTCTTGGGCGCCTAAGAGCCGGTCTTTTGCGAAGGTTATTTGGTAGCCTTCGTTTGTTTGTGTTGTGACAGGGTATTTTTCGGCTAGTTCTTCGGGGCCTCCTGTGTTGCCCATTTGAATTGCTTCTGTGGCTAGGGATATGGCTTCTTCTTCGGATTTGATTTGTTTGCCGGAATCAAATAATAGGGTTTTTCCGGAGGGGGGCTGAAAGCACCCGCTCAAGACAATAAACAACGCTAGTAATCCAAGAACTAAAATTGCTTTTTTCATGCATATATACTGTTCCTTCCCCTATTTTATTCTTTCGGAAAGGCGCCCGCTCTTTTCTATCTCCCTCGCCCCCATGCCATTCTTCTTCTCCTCATTGCCTCTTTTGGGTTTGCCTCTTCTTCCCTTATTGTCGGCAATAGCCCCTGGTTTTGAAGTAAAAAGCAATTGTTTGCCCGGCAATGGCTTACCGAAAAAAATAAATACAAAGGCAGAGTTAATTTTTTCATGAAGAAGAAAGGCGGGGCAATACTGATTGGATTTAAGCACGCTGGTTTGGAAAATGCAAAAAGGGTGATTGCCGAGTTGGAAAAACAGGGCTTAAAAAACGGTGACTTGATTGCCCTTGAGGGCCACAAAGAAGCTGTAAAATTATCATTAAAGCTGGTTGGCAACAGAATGGAAGCTGAACGCCTTTGCAAAGGGCACGCTGGCATTATCAGCAATCTTGAAGCTGATATTTTTCATTTGAAAAACTCTGCTCGAAAAGGGGCTGATGTGGCTAAAGCCCTTAGAACTAGTAAGGCTTTCCTGAAATTTGAAAACTACACCTTGGATTCCCTTATTTTCAATCAAATAGTTTACTCGCTTTTTGTTGCAAAAAAGGCAAGGCTTTTGCCGCTTGACAAAGAATCAGCAGTAAGAAGAGCAAGCCCTGGCAAAGCAACTGGCCGCAGGGAAGAAAGGATAAGAGCCCTTGTTCTGATTCCAATCAGGGAGAAGCGCTGGAAAAGGGTTCTCCAAAATGCGCCTGAAAAACCAAGGTTTGTCCTCTGCGGCGGGACCCATTTATCGGCCGTAAAAAAAATGATTCCCTATGAAAAGGCAATAAATCTTGCACCAGTTAAGGAAAGAATAAAACAAACCCCAAAAGCAGTTTACAGCAGGCTTCTTTACAAAGCAATCAAAGCAAAAAAGAAATTAAGAAGGTCTTTTGGGGCAAAGCCAAGGCTTGCAAGAAAATAATTCCATTCCAGACACTTTTTTTCCCGCCTTTCTTATCTCCCGTGCCCGAAAGCCATTCTTCTTCTCCTCATTGCATCCTTCGGGTTTGCCTCTTCTTCCCTTATTGTTCTTCCCGTATAGTGCAAAAAAACGTCATCCAGGCTCGGTTTTCTCAGGCTCACTGATTCAACCTCCATTCCGTGCTTTTCCATCAACCGCAGCAGAACCGGTATTTTTTCCTCGCCTTTTTCCACCCTGACATCAATGAAGCCGTCGTGCTTTACAACCTTCTTCACCCAATTCAGCTGCCGCAGTTTCTTTTCGCATTCAGCGGCAGCGCTGCACCTGATTGAAACAATGTCTCCCCCAAGGCTGTTCTTCAGGTTCTCAGGCTTGTCAATCGCAATTATTTTTCCCCCGTCAATTATTGCAACATTATTGCAAACGCTGTCAGCCTCATCCATATAATGCGTTGTCAAAATAACAGTAATCCCCTCGCTCTTATTCAATTCCTTAATGTACTCCCAAATCGCAGCCCTGGTCTGCGGATCCAAGCCAATCGTCGGCTCATCCAAAAAAAGCACTTTAGGATGATGAATCAGCCCCCTCGCAATCTCCAGCCTCCTCTTCATCCCACCCGAAAAAGTCTTCACAACATTATTCAAATTCCTCTCCAACCCAACCAGTAGCACCGCTTCCGCAATCCTCTTCCTCCTCTCCTGCTTCGGAACAGCATACAAAGCAGCGTGAATATCCAAATTCTCGGCAGCAGTCAGCTCGTCATCCAGGCTCGGGTCCTGAAAAACAATCCCAATGCTTTTCCTTACAGAATCAGCCTGCCTCGCAATATCAAACCCGTTCACCAAAGCCCTTCCGCTGCTCGGCTTCCTCATTGTAACAAGCATCGAAATCAAAGTAGTCTTGCCGGCGCCATTCGGTCCAAGCAAACCAAAAATCTCGCCATGAGCAATAGAAAGATTAACGCTGTCAACAGCCCTCAAGTTCCCATAGCTCTTGCTCAAGCCCTGCACGGAAATAGCATTTTGCATGGAATACTAAAACTCTGAATGAATTTAAAAATCGTTTGCTGGTGCTGAATGTTTATCGCCCATGCTGAGGCTGCTGAATTGTTTTGTTTATTTTTTCACTTCCCAGTGGCCGCCTTTGTCCGGGCCGATGCGTTTTATTGTTCCTTCTTTTTTCAGTTTGTTGAGGTTAAACTTAACACCTTCTTCCGATAGGCCTATTTCCTTTGCGAGCTCTGCTCTTGTAATCTTCGAATTTGCCCTTATTAGTTCAATGATTTTCTGGGTAGTTTTCTGGGTAGTTTTCTGGGTAGTGCCGTAGAACCTTTGTTCATAGCTCTCTTTTTGCAAGTCCGGCCTTTTGAACATTATTGAAAACCAGTCCGAATTGGTTTCTATTTCAGGCGCTGGCAGCTTGTAATTTTTCATTGCTTCGCGTATCCTGATTATTCCAGTGCCTGCCTTTTCCACCAGGTGGGTGCGTTGCATGAGGGCAAAGAGTTTCCGGTTTCTGGTCTTGCTTTTCTTGCCCAAATCGGATATGCTCATTCCCGGCAGCAGGCCACCGGCATTGACTATTTCCAGCCTATTGGAATAGATTTCAACAAATATTGGGGATTCAGCGTAATAATCCCTGTGGCATATGGCATTCAGGAGCGCTTCCCTGAGAGCTTCTTCCGGGAGCTCGGTTTTTTCTTCGCGCGGCCCTGCTGTCCTTATGATGTATTCAGTATTAAGCTTGGAGCGGATATGGTCCACGGCTTTTTCAAAGTTCTCGAGTATTCCTTCGTCAAATTCTGCCCTGTCCAAAATCTTTACTTTGTCTGTTCCCTGGAAGAGGGCGCAGACAATTGTGGCGCTGGGAAAAAATCCGGAAACCTTGTTTGCGAAGAACAGGACACCGGCGTTTTTTAGATGCTGCCCATCCATAAGCTCCAGGTTCGCCAGTATTTGTGTTTTCCCCAATTTTTGGCTTATGCCTGCACGTTGCAGGAATTCCTTGAATGCTTGCGCATTGAAATCTTTTTCCAAGCCGAATTTACTGTTCGGGGCTTCATCAAAAGAAACCAGGCCTTCTTTTTGAAAAAACGCCCTTATTTCATCGGTATTCATTTGTGGCGAATTTGTGCCTTTCCTCAAGTAGAAATTGCCTTTTATGGAATAAGGCTTGTTATTTCCGCTAGGCACCCCAATTATTAGGACGTTTCCCGCTTCAACAATTGAAACACACAGCGGCGGGTCGAAATTGCTTACTAAATCATGTATCTGGGATTTGAGCCTATTCGTGATTTCGATGCCTTTTGCCTCATTTTTATCGGTCACACCAAGCAATACCCTTCCGCCATCAGCGTTTGCAAAAGCGCAAATTTCTTTAGCCACGCCAGAGGAATAAGACTCTTTAAACTCCGTATGGAAGTTCTCACCCCCGGCAATTAATTTAATCAGCTCTTCCTTGCCCATTCAAAACACCTTCTTCAATCCCGCCGGCTCTCCGGCAATCTCTTTCTCCGCCCCCATGGCTTTTCCAATTATTTTTCCCGCGGATTTCGATAATCTCTTCGCAGAATTTTTTTTGTTTTCCCGCCCCTTTGTTTTTTTGCCAATCCGGTTAAAGCACTGGCCATGCCCAGCTCCAAAAAAAAAAATAGCGCGTTTGACCTTTAAAAGCGCTTTCAAAGAGCAGTCTTCCGCTGGTTGCTTTTAAACATCCCCCTGCTGGTGCTGGTTGCTTATCTGGATTTTCTGCCCCCAAGCAGGCTTTTTTTTGCAAACCCTTTTGGGTTAATAACCTATGTGGAATAAAAGAGTTCTATGGGCCATTTGTTTTTGGATATTGAAACCTATTCTTCTCCGCAGAATCCCGACAGCTCGCTCAACCCTTTTCTGCCCGGGGCGAAAGTGATTGTAATAGCATACAATTACTATAATTCTTTCAAGCCGCCGAGCAAGGGTGAAATCAAGCCGCCTGTTTTTTTGCTGGAGTGGGAAAGCAGTGAAAAAGCAATTCTGAGCCGGTTTTACGATTTCCTGAGGGAAACAAAAAGCAGGGACCAGTACCTGAAAATAATCGGTTTTAATATCACCAAATTTGATTTGCCCTTTCTTTTCGGCAGAATGAGCGCATTAAAGATTGCCCCCGAGAGCGAGTTGCATGATTTGCTGTTCAGGCCTTTCGGAATAGATTTGTTCCAGTTGAGCCCGATTGTTTCAGAAAAAACAAGGCAGCACGAGCAGTTGTGGGGCATAAACCACAAGGATGTAAGCGGCTTCTTCAAGCTGCAGCAAAAAGAGGCAACAGGCCTTGACTGCAGCAGGTTCTACGACGCAAAGCAATACAATAAATTAATGGAGTACTGCACGCAGGAATTCAACTTCGAGCAAATGCTCGACTGCTTCTACCTGCACGTTATTAAAAATCTGCAGAAATAAAAACTGCCGCATTGCGCAGTGCATAGCAACAAAAAACCTTTCCTTCAAGTGCTTGCTGGGAACATGCCTAAAATTGAAACTGAAGCTGCTGCTGGGAACATGCCTGAAATTGAAATTGAGGCTGCTGCCGGGAATGTGCCTGAAGTTGAAGCTGGGGCTGATTTCGCTGCTGCTGCCGGGATTGAAATAAATGCAGATTTCAAGCTGGCTTTTGAGCTGCTTGAAAAAACAGGGCGGAATGTTTTCATTACAGGAAGGGCTGGAACGGGAAAAAGCACTTTCTTACAGTACTTTGCTGCCAACACGAAAAAGAAAGCCGTTGTTCTTGCGCCAACAGGGGTTGCGGCAGTCAATGTTGCAGGCCAGACCATCCACTCTTTTTTCGCGCTTGCCCCTGGCTGCACTGTTGCGGAAGCAAAAGAAGAAGCGCAAAACAGGGCAAAGGTTGAATTGTACAGGAAACTTGACATTATTATCATTGACGAAATCTCAATGGTCAGGGCAGACCTGCTGGACTGCGTTGATGTTTTCCTGAAAACGGTGCTGCATGATGCAAGGCCATTTGCAGGCAAGCAGATGCTGTTCATTGGCGACCTGTACCAGCTGTCCCCTGTGCTGATGCAAGAAGAGAGAAAGGCGTTTGCAGGGCAGTACTCTTCAGAATACTTTTTTGGAGCAAAAGCAATGGCGGGCTTTGATTACACTTTAATAGAGTTCTCGAAGATTTACAGGCAGAGCGACAAAAAATTCATAGAGCTGCTGAACAGGATTAGGAACAAGACTGCAACAGAAAGCGATTTGGCAAAAATAAACGAGAGAGCGTATGCAGGGGAAGATGATGAAGGCTATATCCACCTCACTACCACAAACAGGATGGCCGAGGAAATAAACCGGAAAAAGCTCGGCAGGATTAATGAAAAACCTTATTCATTTCGCGGGCTTGTTGAAGGGCGGTTTGAGCCTGCTTCCCTTCCAACAGAGCTTGTTTTGAGGCTGAAAAAGGGCGCCCAGATAATGTTTGTTGCAAACGATAGCGGCAGGAGATGGGTTAACGGCACGATTGGGAAAATAATAAAAATAAACAGCAGGCTGATAATTGCAAGAACGCAGAACGGAAGAAGCGTTAGGGTAACTCCCCACGCCTGGGAAATGTTCAAATACAAGTTCAATCCTGCAAAATCAGCCATAGAAAAGGAAGCAACAGGCTCTTTTACGCAATATCCTGTAAAGCTTGCCTGGGCTGTCACAATCCACAAGAGCCAGGGGAAAACATTCAGCAAGGTCATAGTTGACATTGGCAGTGGGACATTCACTTTTGGGCAGCTGTATGTTGCATTGAGCAGGTGCACTGCGCTTGAGGGCATCAAGATAAAGACCCCTTTGCGCAAGAGCCATATCTGGCTTGACTGGAGAATAGTGAAATACCTTACGCAGCAGCAGTACAGCCAGTCGGAAAAAAGCTTTGCGAACAAAAGGGAAATGATTGAGGAAGCCATCGGGAAAAAGCAGAGGCTTGAGATTTGCTATCTGAAGCCTGACAACGAAAAAAGCAGGAGGACAATAACTCCGATTGCAATAAAGCAAATGGAATACCTTGGGCATTGCTTTGAGGGCCTGGAAGCATACTGCCACAGCAGAAAGGGCACAAGAACCTTCAAAATAGAGAGAATACTGGAAATAAAGGCGCAATAGCCCTTTTCAAAGCCCGGCATTTTATTATCATTTTTCAGAATTTGCTTATAAATAAATTCTCATTTTTGATAATTAATTATTGGCTGGGTGTTGCCGGCAGCCGGCTTTTCCTAAAAAAAAGCATGAAATTATCATTTGGCGCAAGTGTTTATATACTTTTTGCTTTAAATGATAATTATGAAGCGTGTTTCTTTGCGGGTTGCCAAGCTGCTTTTGGCTGGCTCTTTTTCCATTAGCCAGCTGGCTGCTAAAACAGGCTATTCTGCTGCAAGCGTTTCGAGGGCTGTTAAAGAGCTGCTGCTCAGGCGCATTGTGGAGCGAAACAATGGCCTGGTTTCGCTTGCTTTGTCACCGCTTGCCCATGAGCTGAAAGTTTTGGCCGGCAAATTTGATTTAGAGGAATTGTTTTTGGAGAGAAAAGAGCAGTTGCTCATTGAATTGCTTGAGGGGAAAACCCTTGTTGAATTGCAGAAAAGCATTGGCTTGTCTGCTGTCCAGCTTTCAAGGTTGCTGGCTGAATTGCGTGCTATTGGCGCTGTTTCATCCGGTGAAGGAAGGTTTTTTTTGAATGGGGCTATTGTGCCTTTTGCACTGGAGTGCAGGAAAATGCGGCAGTTCGCTGGAATTGAGCCAAATGCCGTTTTATTGTTTTCAAATGGCATCAGGTTAAAAAAATTGCCTCTTAATTCTGCTGCAACCGGCACTTTGACTGCCTTTTCCCGTTTCGCCGAGTTTGGCGTGCCATACGCTGTTGTAAGCGATTTTTTTGTAGAGCCAGGGCATTCCCTTGCGGTTGAAGAGGTTTTTGCCCATGCCCTTGTTGCAAGTGAAGCAAAAAAAGACCTTGCAATGTGCCTGATTTTTTATGAAAAAAACAAGGATAGCATGGAACTGCGGAAGATCATTGATTTGGCAAAGCAATTGAATGTTTTGGGCCTGTTTTTTGACTGCCTTGCCTTCCTGGAAAAAAAGGATGTCAAAGAAAAGCAGCGTTTTTTGCCTTGGGCAGAGTTCCTGGCTATAGCGCAAAACTACGGGGTGAAAGCCAAGGGGCAGCGCTTTTCAGCCGGTGACCTTGAGCAATTGTTTTCGGAAATTGCAGCTGCTTTGCAGCATCCTTTGAGTGTTTTTCTCATCGGCGGGTGCAATATGGCTTTGCAGGGCATTAAGGCTGCAACAAAAGACATTGACCTGGTTGTAAGGAACGAAAAAGATTTTTCTGCTCTTGCTGCCGCCCTGAAAAAGATTGGCTTCAAGCAGGTTGTGCCCCAGTCGCCAGCTTACATAAAAATGAATGCAAACGGTGTTTTTGAAAAAGCAGGCAAGCCCAGTGTTGATGTTTTCACGCGCATTGTTTGCAATGCCCTTTGCTTGAGCGAAAAGATGGCTGACAAAGCGCTTCAAAGAAAATTCGGCCTGCTTTCAGTGAATTTCCTTAAGCCTGAGGACATTATTTTGTTCAAGGCAATAACCGAAAGGGAAGCCGACCTGGATGACATTGCGGCAATAATAAGGCAATTGCATCCGGATTGGGCTGCTTTCCTCAGGGAATTGGAGGAACAGCATGACAGGAGCCACAGGCTTTTTTGCCTGGATGTTTTGCACTCCCTCGAGCTTTTGGAGGAAAAGGAAAAAATTTTTTTGCCAATAAAGCAAAAACTGTTGAACCTGTGCCTTGAGAAAGCAATTCTTTTCCTCGCAAAAAAACCAGTGAGCGTCGCGGAAATAATGCAAAAAATAGATTTTCCCGAAACAGCAATCAGGAACAAAATACAGCAATTGGTTAAAGCAAAAAAACTGTCAAAACTGAAAACCAAACCATTCAAAATAAAGGCAAAGAATACCAAAAGCTGAAAACCAGGCCGTTCAAAGTGAAAGCGAAAAAATAAAAAAGCAGAACTCGCCTCAAAAACCAAAACAGCTGGTGCGGACAAGATTAGCGCCCCGAGGCGGCTGTTTTTTGAATTTAAAAGGAGCAGCGGAAGGGCACTCTTTAGAAGCAATTAAATTGAGGAATGGTGCTATATTAGTATGCCAAAAAAATCAGTTAAATATGCCTTTTTTTATAAAGGTAAGATTCAGGAAACTTTAGCGATGTTAGAATATCAATTAAGACAACAAAATTGGTTCATCAGAAATAAAGGCTTTAGCGATTTAGAAGCTTATCGAAAATCACATCCGCAGTCAGCCACCCGCTTCCACTTACATGTAGACCTTTCTCAATCGAATACTATAATCATCGATTGTCATGTGGACCACGGTTACCTACACCACGTTCAAACGCTTGACGAGAGCCTTCGTAATGCGATATGGAAAGAACTCGAAAAGATTGCTCTCCTCAAAAAATAAATTACCAGCGGAACTCCACTCTTCCAAAGCGTATTTAAAGAGCAGAAGCGCGGTATTAATGGCAGACTCGCCAGCAGGGGTAAACTTGGGGGGTAATATGTATGCAGAAGCAGCTTTTGTTGTTTGAAAAGGAATACTGTGAGCTTGCAGAGAAAGGCATGCCGCTTGCGAAACAGCATTTCAGGGAAAACTTTCTGGTGCGGTGCTTTAACTGCAGCAGCATTGTCAGGCCGACTGAGCAAATGTGCTGCCCGAATTGCGGGGTTTATTTGGATTGAGTCTTGCTATAAATAAATATTAAAAATGCTCTCAGGAGATAACTGCTTATGGGTTTTGTTGGCATTGATTCAGTCCTATTGACACAGCAATTTGCTAGACGGTTAAGGCAGCCTATCTTAAGGAAGGGCTTGCTGGGCGTTGGTGTTGAAACAAGCGACTTGGAACAATTCAATGAAACTTATTCCAAAAGCTTGTCAGAGTTGTTCAAACAAAATGGCCAAGAAATAAAACGACCGGTTTATTGTGCTAGGGAGATAGCCAGCATATTAGGGTTCGAGACATTGGAAGAAGAATTGTCGGTTTTATCCAATTTTAAGGACTCGCTGCTGCCCGCAATAGATAACGTGCACTTATTTTACACTTTTATTTTTGGGTTAAAAGAAGGGCTTGTTTCGATTTATGGCCATAGCCCAAACTACGTAAGAATCCCGCTGACATCGCAAGATAAAAGCATTCAAGATTTTTACGACTTAATATCAAACACATACCCAATGCTGTGCGCTTGGGAACTGAGGAACTATAAAAACACCTCGACCTTGTTTCTAGATAATTTCCAAGGCAGAGTCTGCCCTGCGTGGCTGGAGCTTGGGAATGCCCAAGACATCCTTGTTTATTACAAGGGGGACCAGTGCAACAAATTAATATCAGCAGCCGACATCCTGCTGAGAATCATAAAAATAAAGATGATACCAAACAAAGCATGTTTCCTAAAATCCGAGATAGAAAAAATAGCGGGGGTAGTCGGAAACAAAACTCAAGTTTACTTTATTGGCAAGCAATGCCTCAACAAGATCACGCCGCACGTCCCATCCAGAATGAAACCACACCGCTTAGTCAAACACCCAATAGCGTATCTCGCAAAAGAAAACCCTAAAGACGAGGGCGAAGAGTCAATAATCGAAAACAGCCCGCTATTCAACGACATAGTCAAAAGAATCAATTCTGGCGATGGCTGCGCCAAATATTTCCACCCAGACGACGACTCAAGAGAAATCAAACAAGGAGACCAACTGGTTTCTTTCGGCAAAAGAGGCGACCAAATAATAGAAAAACTAAAAAGACTAAAATACCCTATAGACAAATTCTCTTAAAATATAGTATTTTACTTCGGCTCCCGACGTGGGTTGCCGAAGTAAATATAGCATACGCCTTTGATATTTAAAAACCTATCGAAAAAGGTTACATAACAAAGCAGCAGCAAACAAGCAACCTCACAGAATTCAAAGAACAGAAAACCCCCTCAAAAACCAAACAGCTGGTGCGGACTAGATTAGCGCCCGAGCGGAAGCTGAAGATAAATAAAATCTTTCATTTTTGTTCCCGTTTATCTTTTCCGGGATTTTTTTCGGCCAGTTTCTTTCTTTTTTTTTCTTCTGGCTCATGTAAATAGTTTTCTTGTGTTGATATTTTGTCTCCTGATTCTATTTCCAGTTTTTTTCTTGCATCGCCTGCAATTTTTCCGCCAAGTCTTGCGGCTTTCTTGTTTTGGGAAAATCCTTGCGCGTCTTTGCTTCTGGCTATTTTGGTTGTTGAGGCTTCTCCAAGCATTGTAAAAATCAGTTCCAAGTCTGTCATGTGGTCGCGCAGGTTTTCTCTTTTGAGTTTCTTGAATTTCTTGTATTCTTCCACTGTTTTTCCAAATGCCGCCTCGCTTATTTCGTTTGTCAAAATGGCGTATTCTTTTTCCTGCTTGATTCCTCTTTTTTGCCATTCATCTGTCAGTTCCTGCCTTACTGCTATTCCCCTCGCCCTTTTTTCAATCCAGTCATTAGAATAGCCTTTTGACTTGTACAGTTCTTTCATTCTTGCCTGTGCCAGTTCAGGGTTTTCTATTTCTTGGACTCTTTCATAGCCAACCTTTGAAAGCCATAACTTGAAGGGTTCGGCTTTTGGCGATGGAATGGATTGAATTATTCTGAATGCCCCGGCAGTATTAACGCAGTTAATGCGCTGTTTCCCGCCTTCTGTTTGAATTGGAAGGGTATGTACAATTTGTACCCACCCTTGGGAAAGCGGTTCATCCCTTTGCCTCATCTTGTTAATGTACTGTTTTGGGTCCCTTGAATCAGTTAGAACCTTTACAATGCCCTCTAATGAAAACCACCATTCCTCATTATGCCAGGTTCGCCTAATCTTTACCCCCTGAAAAACAACCAACGCGTTCTCTTCACCCATTTATCCACCTTAACCATTTCCCAAACATTGAGTGATGAACCTGCCCAATAAAATAACCCCCTTGCCCTTTAAAAGCGCTTTGAAAGAGCACCCTTCCGCTGGTTGCTTTTAAACCACCGCCCCAACCTGCATTCCTGCCAGAAACGCCGGCACTATTTTCCCAAATAAAAAATAAGTTTATAAATACATACATGTATATACATGTATGGTGTTGTTAAATGAGAATGAAAAAAGTTTACATCGACAGAAGCACTAAAATCATAACAATAAGGGTTCCGCGGGATTTGCTGGCTAAAATGAGCAGATACCGAAGATTGGAAGGGGTAAGTGTAACCTTTCAGCTATGCAAGGGGGCGGAACTATATTTGAAGGAAAAAGGGCAATGGGAAACCAAAAAGGAGGAATAAAATATGGCTGGTTGGTTTAATGATAAAAAAGGGTATAGGCGATTTGCAGACAGCGGGACACCGGTTCATCGCTGGGTTGCCGAAAAGAAGCTCGGGAGAGAACTAAGGCCCGGCGAAGTGGTCCATCACATAAACCGCGAAAAGGGCGACAATAGCTCCGGCAATTTGTGGGTTTTCAAAAACCAAAGAAGGCACGATTGGACACACAGGGAAGACGATTGGTATTGAGTATTTTTGCAGCGAAAAATTGGCGGGGAGAAGCGGAAGTAAATGCGCATTAATCTTTTCAAGGGCTTAGCGCTAAATGTTTCTTTTTCGTTTGGCGCGCTTTTCTCTGCAGTTTTTGTGGCACTTGCTTTGCACCTGTTATCAAAGCTCCTAATTAAAGACCCTTTTTCAGGGAACCAGCCTTTGGTTCCTTTTGTTCTGGCAGCCGTTGTCATTGGGCCGTTGCTTGAAGAGTTGGTTTTTCGATTCGGGTTATTTGATATTGCTTTATTACAAATGATTCCCGAAATAATGCAAAAATTTTGGAAAAGAATTGGCCGAAAGCAATGGGTGGCTAGCTGTTTGATATTGCAAGCGTTAATATTTGGTTTCTTGCACTCTAGAGCGACATACCAGTTGAATCTAATAATTTCACTTGGCGGGTTATTATACGGCATATTATACCTAAAGTTTGGAAAAAATTTGTTTCCAGCTTATGTTGCCCACGCAACATTCAATTTATTGCCCCTAATTTTATAGAACCTGCTGAACGGCAATGGCGCCGCCTTCCCCGCGTATGTCTTGCCACCGTCCTCCGGCCTGGCTTTTTTTTTGAACCATTTTCCCGGCTTGTGCTGTTGCCGTGGGTTTGGTGGGGAATGTGGGTGGTTTGGGGTGTGATGGGGGAAAAGTGCTTAAATGGGTTTGGGGTAAATGCTTTGGTGATTGTATGCCTGATTTGAGCAAGTTTAGTTTTGGGGCGACCTCTGCCATAATTACCAGCCTGGCGTTGATTGCCGGGCTTGGCACGGCGTCAAACAATAAACTGGGCATAATCGGGGCTTTGCTCGTCATTGCGGTTGCTGACAACATTGCGGACTCCCTGGGCATCCACGTATACCGGGAATCACAGGGCATAACGCTGCAGAGCAAAATAAAATTTTATACAATAACCAACTTTATCGCAAGGCTTGCAATAACACTAATATTCATCTCATTCATTATACTCTTGCAGATGAATTACGCAATAATCCTCTCGGTAGCATTTGGGCTAATCATACTCTCGGCAATGAGCTATTTCATAGCAATAAGCCAGAAAGAAGACCCGCTCATGGAAATTTTAAAGCACGCGGGATTAGCTGTCATTGTTCTGGCCATAAGCCTTTTCGTGGGCCAGATCATAAAAACACTACTCATCAGCTAACAATTCAAAAAAAAATGTTTCCCGATTATGCCGCCCACGCAACACTCAATTTATTGCCCCCAATTTTATAGAACCTGCCGAACAGCAACGGCAACCGCCTTCTCCAGCGTATGTTTTCGCCACCGGCCTCCGGCCTGGCGTTTTTGCAGTTTTGGAAGGGTTTACAGGTATTTTATGTAGATCTTGAAGAATTTTTCGAATGTTTTTTTGTATTTCTCCAGGAAGAACCTTTCAAGGTTTGTGGCGTAGCCGTTGTCAAAGTCGTTCAGGCATTTCAGGTAAGCTGTCCTCTGGCTTTTTCTTATTATCAGGGGGGCATAGCCTTTGTTGACCAGGCCAATGTTTATCAGGAACCTTCCCACTCTCCCGTTGCCGTCGTCAAAAGGGTGGATTTTTTCAAATCTGCCGTGAAAGTGCGCCGCTTTTTGCAGCGGGTGCATTTTTTTCTCATTCTGAAACCACTTAACCAGGCTCTTCATTTCTGCGCCAACCCTTTCAGGTGGCACTGTTTCCACGCTTCTTCCAAGCAGGAAGTTTGGTATTTTTTTGTAGCCTGTTTCTATTTTCATGTCCTTGACAAGCATTCTGTGCATTCTTACAATGTCTTTTTCTTTTACCCTGAATTTTTTCTTCAGAATAAGGTCAACGACTTTTCTGCTGTTCCTTGTTTCGTATACTTCCCTCAAATCCTTGTCTTTTGGAATCCTTTCTTCAAACAGGACGAGCGCAACGTCTTTCAGGGTGAGGCTGTTTCCCTCCAAGGCGTTTGATTCGTAGGTAAAGTTCACGGTGAACCTGTCAAAAAGGTCCTGCAACTGTTTCTTTGTAAGCCCGGAAACAATTCTTTTGTAGGCCTGCTTTGTTCCCTCAATTTTTGCAATCTGCTCCCCGGTAAAAACCTCGTTTGCCCCAAAACTTTCAGTTGCCTTTTTTTCCCTAAGCTGCCGCCCCCTCTCCTCAAAATACCTTGCAAGCCCGGGCGTGATTTTCCTGCCGGCAACCCGCTTGCCCAGCTTAACAACTTTTCCATCCCCAAGCCTGACCGAATGGACAGCGTAAAGGTATTTCCTGCCCTTTATCCTCTTCTCGGAAAAATAAACCATACAAAACAGTTAACCCCACAAAACATTTAAATATATTGTTTTTGTGGGGTTAAAGCATTTGAAAGCCCAAACAGCTGGTTTGGGGTTTCAGGGGGGCCATAGCAAGCATTCAAATCACCACTTCCCTGCCTTCCCGCACCATCATCTTATCCGCCCGCCTTTTCCGTGTATGTTTTTGCCACCGGCCGCTGGACTGGCTTTTTTTGGTTTTTTTTTGCTTTTGCTTTTGCTTTTAAAATTAAAGCAATAGTGAAAGTTTTTATTCTTGTTGGTTGTTTATTTTTGTGTAAGATTCGTTGGGGGCGCGTATGGATAACGATTTTTTGTCTTTGGTTGAAGAGTCGAAGGCGTTGAACTCGAGCGTTTTTTCTTTGATTAGATTGCAGTTGTTGTTCAGTATTGCCTCTGTTGGCAGGGATGGCGTTACTTACAGGGAACTGAAGGCTGCGTTGAATGTAACTGATGGCGCTCTTTACACTAATCTTGAATCTTTGAAAGAAACAGGTTATATTACTTCAAAAACAATTACTTTGGAAGGAAAGAAATTGGAATCATACCAAATAACTTCGGAAGGCCAACTGGCCTGGGAGCACGCAAAATCTTGGTTGAAGAAATTGGTTGAATGCGGGGTGAAAAAACAATGAATTTGGATAAGGCGGTTGCCTGTTTTAAGGCATTGGATTTCAAACCAACGGTAGGGAATTTCGAGCATCGTTTGATTATTCAAAAGGCTGTTTATTTATTGCAGTTGAAAGGCATCAAGACTGGTTTTGGATATCATTTGTATGTTAGGGGCCCTTATTGTAAAGAGCTGACTGACCAAGTTTATGGCAATAGAAAAAAGGTTGAGCAGTTGGAAAGCAGTGCAAATCTCTCAAACGCTGAATCAAAAGATATTCAGGAATTTAAGGAATTGTTTGGTGAATTCAGGTCAAGTATTTTGGAGATTGCAGCAACATATTCTTTTTTTGCCTTTGAAAAAAAGCAGGATCCGTTAACCGCGTTGAAAAATCTGAAAACATTGAAGCCATTCTATTCAGAAGCGCAGATTGCGGTCGGTGTTTCAAAAGCAAAAGAATTTTTGTTCAGGCCAACCGAAAAGCAACTCGCAGATTTGAAAGAGGAGTTAAGGCCCTGGCAGGAAGCATCAGCCAAATCCATGCGGAGCTAATTCTAATGCGCAAAAGCGAAGTCTGGTTTGTGGACTTGCCAGAGGGCAAAGGCCATGAACAAAAAGGTGAACGGCCAGCAATAGTGTTAGGCAGGGCAAACGACTTAACAATTGTTGTTCCACTAACAAGCAACCTTGATACAGCAACATTTTCCTTCGCTGAATTAATAGAACAAACCCCAGAAAACGGCTTAAGCGCTGACAGCATTGCATTAGTGTTTCAAATAATAGCCTTGGATAACAGCAGGTTCAAGCGCAAACTCGGCGCAATCCCAAAAGAAAAGCAGGACGCAATAGACAAACTGATTCTGGAAATGCTGAAAATAACCCAAAAATAAAGCTATTGCAAAATGCGCCACTGCAGGCACCCAAATTCGATAGCTTTTAAACCCTTTAGGCACAAATTTCTTTTTAGAATGATTATGCATAGTGAGTTTCTTTGGCTGTAGAATGGCTTCTTTTTCTGATTTAGTTAGGCTCACGGCTGCAAAAGAAAACAAATTTAACCCTAATAGCCCTATTTCTCTTTGGTTTTGGTGGTGGCAAAAGCCGTAAGGCTGAGCATTGCAATTTTTTCTTAATCAACTTTCTTTTTTTCGAAAAAAGAAAGTTGGGGGTCGTAGCATAACCTGGCAGTGCGACTGGCTCCAGACCAGTTGATCAGGGTTCAAATCCCTGCGACCCCAAAGCCTTTCTTTTTAGAAAAAAGAAAGCCTTGTGAAAGAAAAACACCGAATTGCTGCGCAATTCAGTAAGCGATTGCTTCGCAATCGCAATATGGTGAAAAAATGGATTTCAAGCAGCAGATTGCAGAAGCCCAGCCGGGCGTGATTGTGCCAGTGTACACTACGCATAATATGGCGATTGACCCGATACTATTTTTTGCCGCTCTTTCGGATAGCGGAGCAAAGCTCAACTGCATTCTGTTGGAATCGGCTGATATTGTGAAGAAATACGGTGAGAAGAGCATTGGGTGCTGTGCTCCTTGCCTGAAAGCAACAGGCAAAGGAAGCAGGTTTGAAATAAATGCCTTGAATGAAACAGGCACGCGGTTTCTTGAATTTATTAAGGGTGATTTCAAATTCTGCACAAAATTGAAGGTGGAGAAAGATAAAATTGAGGGCGAAATTGAAAAAAGGAAAGAAATTGTTTCAGAGCAGGAAAGGCTGCGGACAGTAACGCTTGCGGATGTTTTAAGGGCGCTTGCATTCAAATTCAAACCAGTTACAAAGCCTTTCCCTGTTTTTGGGGGATTGTTTGGCGCAATCTCTTATGATTTCATTGACCAGTTTGAGGTGCTTCCGAAAAACAAGAGGGATTTGGTGCAGGACCCGGATTTTGAAATGTTTTTCTGCGATAACCTTTTCCTTATTGACCACAGGGAGAAAAAAACGGCTTTTGTTGCAAACGCCCTGCTTACGGGAAAGGGGGATGGGGAAGAAGCGGAAAGGTGCAATGAAATAATTAGGGGCTTTGAAGATACTTTGCAGAAAATTAAATTAAATGAGAACAAAAAAAGAGAAAA
>CAYHBD010000003.1:0-22340 GCA_964354805.1 uncultured archaeon
TGGCCCATGCAAAGGCGGTTGCTGAGCAATTCGGCATTCCATTCAAGGTCATTGATTTGGCTGAAACCTTTGGCATGATTTCTTCCGCCCTGGAAAAGGCTGCAGAAGGCAATGATGGCATGGAAAAGCTTGCTCTTGCAAACATCAAGCCGAGGCTGAGAATGGTCAGCCTTTACTACTTTGCAAACAAACTGAATTATTTGGTTGTTGGAACAGATAATAAAACAGAGGAAATGGTGGGTTACTTCACCAAATTCGGCGATGGCGGAGTTGACATCCTGCCTATAGCGGACTTATTCAAGCGCGATGTAAGGAAGCTTGCATTGCATCTCGGCGTACCAAAAGAAATAATTGAAAAGCCTCCAACAGCAGGCCTTTGGCCAGGCCAGACTGATGAAGGGGAAATGGGCATAACATACGAACAGCTTGATGGGCTGCTCGAAAAAATTGAAAAAAAGAAAACAGTTGGCTGTGACCAAAAACTGCTTGAAAAAGTGAAAGCAATGATTCGAAATTCAGAGCATAAGAGGCAGCTTGCCCCTGTATGCAAAATTGGAGATGATAACTGATGCCTACCGCGCTTGTTACAGGCGGCTGTGGATTCATAGGGTCGCACCTTGCAGAGGCATTGGCAGCAGATGGCTTCAAGGTTAAAATCCTGGACAGCCTTGTGAAGGGAAAGCTTTCAAGCGTGCAGCGCTTGATAGATGACGACAAAGCGGAATTCATCGAGGGCGATATCAGGGAAAGGGATTTGGTTGATGCAGCAACAAAAGGCGCCCAATTCGTTTTTCACACTGCAGGGGTTCATATTCAAAGAAGCATTGCTTCGCCTGAAGAGGCAATCGACGTTAATGTGAAGGGCAGCTATAATGTTTTCAGGTCAGCGCTTGAGAACAAAGTGCAGAGGATTGTTTTCAGCAGCAGTAGCAGCGTTTACGGCGAACCAGCCAAGCTGCCTATGAGTGAAGACAGTGAATTGCATATTGTCGAGCCTTATGGTGCAAGCAAGCTGATGGCTGAGCATTTGCTGCAGTTCCTTTCGAAGCAGGGCTTGCAATACAACATTCTGCGTTATTTCAATGTTTATGGCGAGAGGCAGGCAGCGCATGCTTACTATACAACTGTAATAATCAGTTTCATCAAAAGAATTTTGAACGGTGAAGCGCCTGTCATTGACGGCAAAGGCGACCAGAGCATGGATTTCACGCACGTGAGCGATGTTGTCAACGCAAACATTCTGGCAATGCAAAGCGAACACTGCAATGACGTGTTTAATGTTGGCACTGGCGTGGCAACAAGCGTAAGGCAAGTGGCCGATATTTTGATTGATGCCTTGGGTGCTGATGTGAAACCAATATTCAGGGACAGGGCTGTGCTGGTGACAAGAAGGCAGGCTGATACAAGAAAGGCGGAGCGATTGCTCGGCTTTAAGGCAAAGGTTGATGTCAGGAACGGCTTAGCGCAAATTGCGCTTGCAATAAAGCAAAACCCTGAACTGTATTTTTGATTTTTTTGGCGGTTTAAATGAAACTGATTGGATTAAAACGGCCGACGATTACGCAACGAGATTTTTTTCAGGTAAAAGCTGGGCTTGAGCGAATGCGGGATTCTAAGGGGGGAGTAGTTGCAGAATTCGAGAAAAGTTTCAGGCGTTTCGTTGGCGCAAAAGAATGTTTTGCAGTAAACAGCGGCACAAATGCTCTTTACCTTGCATTAAAGTGTCTCGGCTTAAAAAGAAGCGATGAGGTCATACTGCCAAGCTACACCTGCATTTCACTGTATTATGCAATAAAACATGCCGGCGCTGTGCCTGTGTTGGTTGACAACAGTTTTGATGTAAAATGCATGGATTTCAATATGTCAATTGACAGTATCATGGAAAAATTGTCCAGCAAAACAAAGGCGGTTATTGTGCCGCATATGTTTGGTGTGTGCAGTCAGATTGAAGAAATAATGAAGGAGACAGGGCTGCCAGTGATTGAAGACTCTGCCCAGGCTTTTGGGGCTGTTACTGCCAAGGGCAACAAGGCTGGCAGTGTTGGCGACCTGGCTGTTTTTTCTTTTAACGGAAAAATGATTACAACAGGCGAAGGTGGCATGGTTTGTGTCAATAATAAAGATTTTGTGCAAAAAATGGTTGAAGTGAGCGGCAGTGATTTTGAGACAGATTTGTGGGCTCTGCGGACTGAACGAGACATGCGCAAAATAAGGCGGCATTTTCTGCCAGCGCCTTTGAATAACAGCATGAGCGATTTGCAGGCTGGGCTCGGCATTGCCCAGCTTGGGCAGTTAAGGGGGTTCATTAAAAAAAGAAAAGCGATTGCCAAAAGTTACGCTGAAGGGCTTTCATTGCAGGGTGAAGCCAAGCCAGTGGTGAGAAGCGATTCCCTTAATGTTTTCTACAGGTTCATTGTAAGCGTTGGCCCTGATGCAGGCTCTGTTGTCGCAAAATTAAAGCGCAATGCTGTTGATGCAGGCAGGGGCTGCTATCCGCCAATTCATTACTTCCTGGGGGCAAGCGCTGCTTTTCCAATGGCTGAAAAATGCGTTGGTTCGCTTCTCTCCATTCCAATATACCCTAAACTAAGTGATCCGCAAATTGAATACATTATCAAGATATGCAACAGGGTGATTGTATGAAAATCGGCGCGATTGTGCAGGCAAGGGTTGGCAGCAGCAGGCTGCGTGGCAAGGTTTTGATGCGGATAAACGGCAAGACAATGCTGCAGATAATAATAGAAAAGCTTAAGAAAATCGCTGCTTTGGATGAAATAGTTATTGCAACGACAACGGGAAAAGAGGATAGGGCGATTGAGAAAATCGCGTTGCAGAACAAGGTGCATTGCTTCATGGGCAGCGAGGCAAATGTTTTGCAGAGGTTTGCGCAAGCAGCGGAAAAACATGGCCTTGATGTCATTGTCAGGGTCAGCGCTGACGACCCGCTTATTTCAACTCAAATAATTAAATCAAATTTAAAAAAATTTTTGCAATTCAAGAACTTGGACTATTTTTTTGTCAGGGGTTTTCCAAGGGGTTTTGGCTCGGCGGAGATAGTGTCAACGAAAGCACTGGTTAAAGCAAATCAATTGGCTTATTCAAAGCGGGACAAGGAGCATGTGGTGACATTTATTGTAGATAACCCGGAATTGTTTAATGTTAGAATAGAAAAAGCCCCCCAAAATGCGATGAGACCGGATTTAAGGGTTACAATTGACACAAAGGCAGATTTAGTGGCTGTTGAGAAAATCTGCGCTGGCCTTGGCACAACAGATATAAAAGCAGAGCGGTTGATAGGTTTTTTAGAAAAACATCCAGCGATAGCCGGCGTAAATAAAGGCGTGAAGCAGAAAAACGCAGAATACTGATGCAGGCTGCTGTGATAAAGCCAATGGGTTTTGTTTTATCCGGGTGAAAAAATGGGTTATGCAGGCAAGTTGTTGCGTTTGCCTAGAACAGTTTCATTCAACCTCTACTGCCTGTATAAAAAGCACGCAAGCGGTTTCAACGCCATAGAGAACTTATACAACAGTGCTCTGCCGGCTGGCTACTATCTTTTGGAAGCAATTGCCTTGTTTGAGCTGGCTAAAAAAGCAAAGCACCCCATAGTTGAGCTCGGCTCTTATGCTGGAAACGGCGCTGTTGTTTTGGCTGAAGGCAGCGCAAGGGGAAACAAGCAGCTGGTTTACAGCATTGACCCGCATACTGCCCTTAAAGTAGACAATCATTTATATCCTGACACAAAACAGTTATTTCAGTTGAATATCTTGAAAACAAGATACGCATATCTGATAAAGCCGATTTACCTTTTTTCTTTCGAAGCAATAGAAGCCTTCAAAGAAAAAATCGGGCTGCTTTCCATTGACACATCCATTGACAGTGTCAGCAGGGATTTTATTCAATGGGCGCCCTTGGTTGTAAAAGGCGGGGTGATTACAATGCGCGATTACAGGATAAAAAAAATAGCCGACTTCATAAAAGAAAAGATTTTAACTGACCCAGATTATGCTGATGGGGGCCTTGTCCAGAACATGCAGATAATTTTGAAAAATAGGTGATTGTGAGATGAGGGGTTTGCCCCGCACAGCAATAGCAGAAAATCGAATGCCTGTGGATGTGATTGTGGGATGAATGGTTTTATCTGCCAACCGCTTTACCTGCCCTGGATGGGATACTTTGAGATGATTGGCGCAACAGATGTTTTTGTTGTGTTTGACCATGTTCAATTCGAGAAAAAGACTTGGCAGCAAAGAAACAGGATAAAGACAGCCCAGGGCCAGTTGTGGCTGACTGTGCCGGTGCAAAAAACACCGAGAGGCACAAGGATTTGCGACGTAAAAATTTCTTATGCTGGAGGCAACTCTTTGTTAAAGCATTGGGAGACAATTTGCTGGAATTACAAGAAAGCCCAGTTCTTTGATGAATACAAGGGCCACTTTGAGCAAGTGTTCAATAAAAAGTTTGATCTGCTGCGTGACCTGAATGTTGAGTTGATTAAAGTGATTTGCGGCATCCTCGGCGTAAAAACAAAAATAGTTTACAGCAGCGAGCTTGGCCTGAATGATGCTGCCCTCGGCAAGACCGAGAGGGTTGTGAATTTATGCGAGATTGCATCCATAGATTTCCTTTACGATGGCTTGTCTGCAAAAGACTTTTTGCAGCTTGATTTATTTGAAAGCAAGGGAATAAAGATTCAGTTCCAGCAATACAATCACCCAAAATACAATCAGTTATACGGCGAATTTGTCCCTTATTTAAGCATAGTTGACTTGATTTTCAACGAAGGCGAAAAAAGCCTTGAAATAGTGAATAGCGGTAGGGTTGCGTAATGGGGGAAAGGTTTTGGGATACAGGGGTGTCGCAGTGGTGCGGACGAGTAAAGGGTTTGGTTGTGTGAGAGCGGCAGGGCTGTGTAGGTGTGTGAAATGTTTTGGGCTGTGGGGGCGATAGAATGTCCTTAAAGAATGGGCTGAAAAAATTTTTTAAAAAAAGTAAAATAGTGGTTGGCGCATACAGCCTGGTTAAGTTTCTTTCAAATGTTCCGCCACGTGACCTTTTTGATTTCAGGAAAGTAAGCCTCATCTTCACTGTGCGGTCTTACTCTTTCCTGAGCTATGAAAGGCTGTCAAAGCTTGAGCAACTCGCCTGCTATTTGGAGAAGCAGGGTATTGGGGGCAGTTTTGTTGAATGCGGCGTTTGGAAAGGGGGAAGTGCAGCAATTGTTGCAAAGGTTGCTGAACACAACAGAGAAAGGCATTGCTGGTTTTTTGACTCGTGGGAGGGAGTGCCCAAGCCGACTGAAATGGATGTGCATGTAAGCGGCGTGGTTGGCGAGAAAGGCCGTTTTGCTGTGTCAGAGCAGTTTGCCAATGATTTGATTTTCGGAAAGCTTAAGCTGGATGAGAAAAATGTCCACCTGGTAAAAGGGTGGTTTGATTCAACTATCCCATTGCACAAAAAACAAATGGCTGAAATTGCCCTTTTGCATTTGGACTGCGACTTTTATGAGCCTGTTAAATTCTGTTTGGAGCAATTGTATGACAAAGTTGTTGAAGGCGGCTTCATCGTAATTGACGACTACCAGATTTGGCACGGCTGCAGGAAAGCAGTTGATGAATTTTTTGAAAAAAGAAAACTAAAAATAGATTTAATTAAAAACGGTAGCAGCGGTGTTTATTTTTCAAAAAAGTGATGCCCTAGCCGGCTGTTTCGCTTAAAGTATTTTTCCGCAGAAGCCGTATTTTCGCTTGAATACCGCAAGCCCTTTTTTGATTTTTTCTCTATCGCAAGTCATGTTCCTGCCGTGCTTTAAATAATTGTACAGCGGTTTTGCTACATGCTTGCCTTTGAATTTTTTCATTACCCTCAGCAATAAATCGTATTCTTCAAAGAAAGGCAGCTTTTCGTCATAAACTTTTCCATTTACGGCAACTTGCATCAGAACATTTCTTCTGAACATTATATTGCATGCGAGGGTTTTAAACAAATTGAATTTTTTCAGGGAAACAATGCGTTTCACGCCTTTTTTTATCAGCCTGATGTCGCAGTAAACAAAGCCCAGGCGCGCGTCCTTGTCCAATTCAGCAGCCATTTGCTGCAATGTTTCCGGCTCGAACCAGTCGTCTGCATCAAGCTTCATTACGTATTCGCCTTTTGCTTTCTTTAAGCCAAAATTTGACCCTGCTGTCGAGCCGCTGTTTTTTATTTTATAAACCTTGATTTTTTTGGAAAATTTGCGCAAAATCTCTTGCGTATTGTCTGTTGAACCATCGTCAACAACAATTATTTCAATCAAATTTAACGGCATTGTCTGGCTTAAAGCGCTTTCAACAGCCTTTTCAATAAACCTGCCGTAGTTGTATGTTACGATTAACACAGTTACCTTTGGTTTAAACTTTTTTCCACGCAAGCCACCGGCAATGTCGTCAAAGCGGATTATTTTTTTAGGCAGGGCGCATGTTGCGCTTATCCTCTTGTTTGAAAGCTGGCACACCCTGATGTTGCCTGCAACGCTGATCAACATCACGGCGTCCTCCAAAGAAAAACCAAATTTTTTAATCAAAAATCCAGCCATGTCTGATGTGGCAATTTTTGCAGCTTCTTCAAGCGTGTCAGCAACAGCCAAAGCCATAAAGTTTTCCTTTGTTTCAATGCATGGCCTGTCCAAGCTCAGACCCTTCAAAACGCTTGCCTTGATTTTCACCATGGCGTTGCATTCGATGCCGCTGCCGCATACTTCGCCGTTGCCTTGCAGGGCATGCGCGTCTCCAACAGCTAAGCCAGCACCTTTCACAAAAACCGGGAAATAAACAGTTGAACCGCTTTTTATGTCAGTGCAGTCAACGTTGCCGCCTGCCAGCAACAAAGGCCTTCCAACCCTGTTGTCTTCATCGCCTGGCATGACAGCAATGTTTCCAATCATCGGCTGCTGTTTTAATGAAATTTTTTCACTGAACTGGATTTTTTCCCCCTTTAAGTCAAAGAATTTTGTTTTATCAACCATTTTTTCACCAAGAACGCCACTGCCTTTGTGGGTTGTGGCAATGCCCGGTGATTTTGTTTTAATGTCCAGAATCTCCACTTTCAGCACGTTGCCGGGCTCGGCTCCGCTGACTGCTATCGGGCCAGTGCAAAGCATTTCCTCCACATCGGCAACTTCTTCGATTGTTATTGATTCGTCAGTTATCTTGTTGTTGAAGCAATCAAGTGTTTCAACCAAAAAGGTTTCGCCGCTTTTCACCCTAAAATTCATTTTATTGCCGGGCTTGAACCGCCTGATTACCTTCACTGCCCCGATTCTTTTCATTTTTCCCCACCGATTTCATTCCATGTGATTGGCTTTCCCTTCGCAATGTTTCTCTTTGCCCTGCGTCCAACCGCTTTTTTTATTTCATCCGCTTTTATTCCAGCGCACGGCCTTTTCAGTTGCATGTTGCTGAAAGAAATTTTTTCGCCTTTTGCTATGCTGATTGCTGCAAACGCGCCCCTTCTTGAAAGGGTTATTTCTTTTTTTGGTTCAACTTGAAATATCCTGCTGCTGCCAAGCGCTGCAGCAGCGGTTCTTATGTTTTCAATGATTTTCTTTAATTCTTTTTCTGTTGCTGACATGCCGTTGTCCGGCCCAGGCAGTTTTTTGTCAATTGTAAAGTGCCTTTCAACCATTTTTGCTCCGCCTGCAACGGCAATTGCAGGCACTATTGCATCGGTTGAATGATCGCTTAACCCGACAACTGCGTTGAATTTTTCTCCAAGTGTTAAAATCCTTTTTAAGTTAAGCTCATTTATTTTTGCAGGATAGGTTGCATTGCAGTGCAGTAAAATAATTTTTTTGTTTCCAGCCGAATGCACTGCTTCAATTGCCTTTTTTATTTCCCCTGCTGTTGCCATCCCTGCCGATAAAATGATCGGCTTTCTTTTTTTCGCGGCATAGGCAATCAGTGGCAGGTTGGTCAGGTCGCCTGATGCGATCTTGAAGCATGGCACGCCGGTTCTTTCCATTGCATCCGCTGATTCAAAATCAAAAACCGAGGCAAAAAAACCAATTTTGTTTTTGTCAGAGAATTTTTTCAGCAGGCTGAATTGCTTTTCGCTGAATTCGGTTTTTTTGAACTTTTTAAACGCATCAGGCTGCAAGCGTTTGCTTATGAATTCGCCTGTTTTATATGCCTGAAATTTTACTGCATCCGCCCCGGCGCGCTTTGCCGCCAAAATCATTTTTTTGGCAAGCGAAATACTGCCGTTATGGTTGTTCCCTATCTCTGCAACAACATAGCATGGAAAATTGCCGCCAATTCGCCTGCCGCCGATTTTTATTGCTTTCATAAAAGGGACTGCCTCTTGTTTTTTTCAACAATCTTAATTGGTACCGCCCGTTTTTTTTCAACAATCTTAATTGGCATTATCCGCTGCCGGAATCAACTTTTTTTATTTTTTTCAACAATCGCAATCACGTTGTCTATCACATAATCTGTTTCCGCTTTGCTCATTGTCGGATACAATGGCAGTGAAACAATTCTTTCAAATGCAAACTCGCTGTTCGGGAAATCTCCCCTGTTGAAGCCAAACCTGCTTTTGTAGTAGGGGTGGAAATGGATCGGGATAAAATTCACGCTGGCTGCAATGCCGGCTTTCTTCAATTGCTCAATGAATTGGTTTCTGTCAATTTTCATGTTTTCAACATCCAGCAATATCGCATACAGGTGCCAGGCGTGTTTTACGTTTTCTTTAACCTCAGGCACCGCTATTCCTTCAATTGCACCAAATGCCTTGCTATACCTGCCAGCAATTTTTTCCCTCATCAAAATGCTTTTATCCAGTTTATCCATTTGCCTTAATCCAATTGAGGCAAGCACGTCGCTCATGTTGTATTTAAACCCGAGTTGTGTTACCTCGTAATACCAGCTGCCGGCGCCGTAATACCTTTTCCATGCGTCCTTTTTTATGCCGCAGTATCTCAGGCACCTCAATTGTTCAGCTGCTGCATCGCTGTCAGTTACAACTGCCCCGCCTTCTCCAGTTGTTATATTCTTTATGGGATAAAATGAAAAACACCCATACTTTCCAAGAGTTCCGCATTTTTTGCCTTTATACTCCGCGCCCAATGCATGCGCAGCATCCTCTACAACAGCCAGCCCGTGCTTTTCAGCAATCTCGTTTATTTCATCCATACTGCAGCTCTGGCCGCCGTAGTGGACCGGAATTATTGCCTTTGTTTTTTTTGAAATCTTTTTCTTTATCTCGGCAGGCGATATGTTAAATGTTTCACTGTCAATATCAGCGAGAACAGGCTTCGCCCCCTGGAATAAAATAACATTCACTGTCGAGCAGAAAGTGAACGGCGTTGTTATGACCTCGTCTCCAGCTCCAATGCCTTCCGCTGCCAGGGAAATGTGCAGAGCAGCAGTGCAGCTATCCACCACAATTGCATGCTTGACGCTGTTGTAGTCAGCAAGCTTTTTCTCAAAGGCCTCGCATTTTGGCCCGGTGGTAAGCCAGCCGCTTTGCAGGGTGTCGATTACCTCATTTATTTCCTCTTTTCCAATCCACGGTTTGCTGAAAGGAATATTCATTTTTTTCTCAGGCATATTCAACACCTTTTCAATAATGTGTTTTTATTTAAAATAATGGTATTGGTTCAATAATCAAATTTGGGTCACAGCATTGACTTTATAAGGGCAATTGCCCTTTCAGTAGCTTTTCCGTCCTGTTTGAAGGCAATTTCAACAATGAACTTTTCAGCCCTTAGCATAAGCTCTCTCCTTTCTTTGCAATCGCCCAATACTATGCCGAGCGCTTTTCCAAGCTCAGCTGCATCCCTTGCCCGCAACACGCTGTCGGTTGAATAGTAAACGCTGTCCAAAGGCTGCCTTTCACCGAACACTATCACAGGCTTGTGCAGCGTAATTGCCTCCAAGCCGACTGTCGATGTCTGGGTTATTACAGCGTCTGCCGCGTCAAGCAAATCATTCAGGTTGTAGCCAGGAATATTCTGCACAACTATGCATTTGTTGCCGACAATGCTTTCATAGCTTTCGATATCGTCAGTAGGATGAACCTTCAGCAAAAGTTTTGCCTTCGGCGCTTTTTCAAAAGCATCCAGCAATTGCCCGACTTTTGCCTTGTCAAACGAAAGCTGTGGCGCAAACAGCACAAGTTTTTCTTCAGGACCACGAGCAAATTTTTTTCTCAATTCTTTGCCATGCAATTCCTTTTTTTGAATGAGGTCAAGCTTCGGCGAGCCTGTTACAACAACCATTTGCTCCGGCACCCTGTGCCCAACCAATGTTTTTTTCGCCTGCTCTCCCCACACTGCAATGGCATCAGCTGTGAGCGGGGCAAAGGACCTCACCCAGTCCCCGCCAATGATTTCTTTCATTGCGCCATGCTGCAATACAATGCTTTTTGCCTTGTTTTGCCTGGCCAGCAGCACGCAGATTCTCTCAAAAGGCACAGAGTCAACCCAAACAACCAGCAGCCTGGGTTTTGCCGAACGGAATTCCCTTGACAGAATGTCAATAAGGAAAACAAATTCTGGCCAGTCCCTTTCCACTATTTCAGGGAAATGCCGCTTCAGCATTCTGCTGAAATCCATGCCCTCAAAAACAAGTTTTTCATTGAATGCCCTGCTTTCCTCCAACTCGTGGAAGGTGAGCTTAAAGCGCTTCTGCATCACTGCCCTTGTAGAGAAGTAGCGCGCTGCATTCCACGGCAGCAGTATTTTTTTCAGCAGGAATTCATCCAATGAAACCACGTTAAGCATTGGCTCTTTCTGCAAATCTTTCCTCAGGTTTCCAAGGTACCCAAGGTCCCTTATGAAAACGGTTTTTTTGCCTTCCCCGCTTCTTTTAAATGACAGCGCTTCAGGCAGCAATGAGCGCAGCTTTGCGATTTTTTTCTTGATGTTCTTTTTCGCAAAGTTTGGGAAAAGCAGGAAGCCGTGCCTTGCATTCAAATCGCAGAACAAAACATTGCCTATGCTCTTTGCTTTTGCAACAGCTTTCACAGCTTCGCCTGCAAAAGATTTGCCGTCAACAATTATTGCTGCTGGCTTTTCCTTTTCAATTGCTGCTGCTATTGACTTCAGGAGAAAAAAAGTTGTCCTGAAGAAATAGTACAATTCGTTTTCATGCACAAAACCAAGGTTAATGCCGTTAAAAGTTGAGCTTTGCTCAAATTGCCTGTCAAACCTGTACCAGTTTCTGGCAAAGAAGCTTGCCCTTTCCTCCACCTCTTTGATGTCATCTGAGCTCAGGAAATCCTCTGGCGCGCGCCTGATGCTCTGCTGCCGCATTACGATAAGCTCGTCGCCTTTTGCAAGCTTTTCAGCTTTCAGGCTTTCCAAAGCAGGCAGCTCTGCATCGCTTGAAACAACAGCCAGGAATTTCTTCATTTTTCAATTCACCTTGAAACAATCACCAGGGCTTTTTTCATTTTTAATTCATCTTGGAGCAATTGTCATTTTTTTTATTTTCAATTCACCTTGAAACAATCGCCATTATTTTCCATTTTCAGTTCACCTTAAAACAGTTTCATACGCAGCCTTTGTTTTTTCTGCCGCATTGCGCCAAAGGAAATTGCGCTCAATGTGCCTGCTCAGCTGCTTTGTTTTTTCCTTCCGCAATTCAACCAAAATTTTGCGCCTGATATCGGAAACGCTTGCTGGATTCACATAGGAAGCCATGCCTTGGAAATACTCTTTTGCAGCGCCTTGCCCTGTAATGACAATGTTTGCGCCTGCAAGCCCTGCCTCCAAAGCAGCCAGGCCAGGCGTTTCATACCAGCTCGGCAAAACAAAAACCTTGCAAGCAGCATAAGCCGATTGCAGCACTGGGCTTTCATTAGGCATGCTTGGCAGGAACAAAACTTTTTTGCCAGCTTCCCTTTTGCACTGCTTTGCATATGCCTCGCTTCCATGCTTTGCATCGCCTATTATCACCAAGTTTGCGTCAATTGAATCCATTGCCCTGACCAATGGCAAAACATTCTTTCTTTCCTCAATCCTTCCGACGAAAAGAGCAAAGCCAGACAAGCCGAATTTTTTTTCAAACAGCCCGGCAATTCCTTTCCCAAATCTTTTATCCACTCCGTTTGGCACAACCGCAATCCTCCCTGGTTTTGCCTGGAAAACATTTTCAAGCATTGCTGCTTCAGCCATGCTGTTCGGCAGCAGCAGGTCAGCTTTCCTCACAATGGCTTTAACGCTTGAAATTCCGAGAAAATCAATTCTGTTGATTAATTCAACTGCAAAAGCTTTTGCCTTCTTCGCCAACCCTTTGTTCCAGAGCAATGCGCTGCCGAGCGATGGCCAGTAAACCGGGCTGATTGCAACAGGCAACCCAGCGGCTGCTGCTGCCTTAATGTCAACAAAAGTGTCCCTGTGCAGGCTGAAGTTGTGGAATAAATCAAATCCGCTGAAATCATCCCTGTCCCGTTCAAAAATCTTTACATGCACGCCTATTCGCCCAAGTTCCTGCTTTGTGCGCAGCAGCTGCACTTCTCCGCCGCCAGGAGTCTTTAAAGCACTCTTGCTCATGTTGAATAGCACCCTGAGCTTTGCCATTCACTTCTCCTCCAATAAAATTTTTGCAATCCTTTTGCTTGCCTTTCCATCTCCGAAAGGGCACTGCAGTTTCAGCAAGCGCTTCTTTATTTTTGCATGGTTTTTGATCACTGCATTGCCTGCCTTCACTATTTTTTCCCTGTCATAGCCTGTGAGGCAGCCGAATTTTCCGATTATCTCCGGTCTTTCAGTATTGTCCCTTAAAACAACAACATATTTTTTGTAAACGCTGGCTTCCTCCTGGATGCCGCCGCTGTCGCTGAGCAAAAACATGCTGTTGCTGGCGAGCTGCAGGAAATCAAAGTATCCGATTGGTTCAATGAAACGCAGGTTTTTCAATGCAGTTGCCCTTTCCATTAAACCAAATTTTTGCAGGTTTTTAATTGTTCTTGGATGCGCAGGGAAAACGATTTCGATTTTTATTTCACCTATTGCCTTTAGCAATTCAAGCAAATTTTTCTTTTTGTCAACGTATTCCTGCCTATGCGCGGTCAATACTGCATAGCGCTCATTTTGCAATCCAAGCTTTTGCAGGATTTTTCGCTTCCCGGCTTTCGCCAAATTGCGCTGCACTGCTTCAACAATAGTATTGCCAGTCAGGTAGATTGATTCTTTTTGCTTGCCCTCTTTTTTGAGGTTCCTTGCAGCGTTTACGGTAGGGGCAAAGGCATAGCATGCAATCGCGTCGGCAACAACCCTGTTGAACTCCTCCGGCATCCTCCAATCCCTGCTCCGCAGCCCGGCTTCAACATGCGCGAACCTGCAGTTTGAATAAAACGAGGCAAGTGCTGCAGCCAGGACAGTGTTTGTATCGCCCTGGGCAACAACAGTTTCAACTTTTTGCTTTTCAAGGAAGCTTAACAGCTTGTCAAACATTCGCGAAACCTGGGACGCGTTTGTCCCTCCGCTGACGCCAAGGTTCAAATCAATTGCCGGCAATTGCAGTTCCCGCAAAAAAACTTGGTTTAAATTATAGTCATAATGCTGGCCGCTGAAAACAAGCAGCACTTTTGCAGGGCTTTCCTTTTTCAGCAGCTTGATTAATTCAGCCAGCTTTATTATTTCCGGCCTTGTCCCGAAAACAACAGCAATCTTCCCCATTTATATCCCCTTTTGCCCTTTTGCCCAGTCAATTGTGCGCTGCAGGCCTTCTTCAATTGCCACGCTCGGCTGCCATCCGAACATTTTTTTTGCCAGGCCGCAATTGCACAGCTGCCTCTGCACATCTGGCAAGCCGTGTTTAACATGCATTATCCCGCTTTTGCTTCCGCTCAGGCTTTTGATTTTTTGCGCAATAAAATTCACGCTGTAACCCTTGCCAGATCCGAAATTAATTGCCTTTCCAACTGCATCCCTGCTGCCTCCCATTAAAAGGAAAGCCTTGGCCATGTCGCTGACAAAAGTAAAGTCCCTACTTTGTTCGCCGTTTCCATTGATTGTTATTGGCTGGTTGCGCAATGCAAGGTTGATGAATTTTGTTATAACATCGTGCTCTGCCCTAGGCCCAAATGAATTGAAGGGCCTTATGATTGCAATAGGCAAGCCATATGCTTTCCAATAAGCGTAGCAGTACCTGTCGGCAGCTGCCTTTGATGCAGCATAAGGCGATTCAGGGTTCAATGGATATGATTCATCAATTTTTCCTTCAGCCGCGCTTCCATAAACCTGGCAGCTGCTTGTGCAGACAACCTGTTGTATTCCACCCAGCTGCATTGCTGCATGCAGCACATTCAGAGTGCCGAGCAGATTAGTCCTCATGACCTGCATTGGGTGTTCAAAGCTGTAGTTTACATGTGCGTCAGCAGCGAGGTGAAAAATTATTGCAGGATTGTTTCGCTTGATCGCTTTAATCGCGCCTTTGCCTGCAATATCATCCTGCAAAAAATTCTTTATCCTGCCGCCTGATTCGCTCAGGTTGCCAAAGTGTTTTGCTTTTTTCTTTCGCACAAAGACGCTTACCTCTGCCCCCTGTTCAACCAAAGCATCGGTCAAATGCGAGCCTATGAAACCGCTTGCGCCTGTTACAAGGACGGCTTTTCCCTTCCAAAACCTTGGTTTGTTCAATTAAAAGCCTCCTTTTGAAGTCCTTCCCAAAACGCAGATTTGTTCAACCTGATCAGCTCCTCACAATCAAATCGCCTTTTGCGTACCTTTTCCTCTTTTCAAGGATTTCACCCAAATTGCGCAGGTTAATCCAGTACGCCTGCAGCAGCCAGTGTGCCCTCAGGGTTGCAATGCTCTTAATGAAGCGCAGCATTTCCCAGAAAAAAGCTTTTGCCAATCTTTTTTTGCTGAAGTGCAGTAGCATGAAGCGCGCCCTGTTCTTGTTCATTGTCAAATACATCCACTTGCTTGGCTGCTTTGCAGTAATCTTTGAGCCGAAGTGGACTATGACACTCTCTGGGGCAAACACGCACCTCATGCCGGCTTTCCTTGCCCTTGCGCAGTAATCGCTCTCCTCAAAATAAATCGGGCTGAATCCCTCGTCCAGAAAACCGATTTTTTCAAACAAGCTTTTTTTAATGAAAAAAGCTGCACCGCCTGCCTGCTCAATGTCGTGCATTCCGGGATGCTGCTGCTTCAAAATAAACTTGGCTGTTCCGCTGTCGTCAATGTATCCGCCGCTGTAAGGCTGCTGTTTGCCTTCTGCTTCAGGCAAATCAGGCTGGACAATGCCAATGCTTTCATCTGATTCAGCTGCTTTCACTAATTCATTAAGCCAGCTTTTTTTCACAATTGTGTCGTTGTTCAGCAAAAGAAAGAAATCACCGTTTGCTGCCCTCAGCCCCTGATTGTTGCCGCCAGCAAAGCCCTTGTTTTCCTTGTTCAGAATCAGCCTGTCAATCAACCCCTGATTATGCATGCCCTGCAATTGCTTTATTTCTTCTTCTCCGCTTCCGTTGTCAACAACAATTATTTCAAAGGGCTTGTAATCAGTGTTTTGCCTGATTGAGTCAATGCACTGCTTTGTAAAATCCAATCCGTTCCAGTTAAGGATGATTATTGAAACAAGCCTGTTTGCCATTCAGTTCACTTTCCTAAAATAAATTCATGTATTTTTATGCATTAATTGCCATTCAGCTCTTTCCCAACACGCTATTATACACTTCAATGTATTCATCTATTTTTCCCTGCCAGCTGAAATCATTTGCCCTTGCAGTGCAGTTCTGCCTGAGTTTTTCTTTTTCTTTTTCACCCAATCGCATTATTGCAAGGATTCTTTCAGCTGCCTGTAGTGGCTTTTCAAAATCCAAAATAAAACCATTCTCGCTGTCTTTTACAAATGCATTGAATGTCGCAATGTTGTTGAGCACTGGGATCGCGCCTGCAGCCATTGCCTCAATTACTGCAATGCCGAAGCCTTCATAAGCAGACGCGCTGATGAAGAACTGACTTTCATCGTATGCACTCATCAATTGCGCTTCGCTCACTTCTCCCCTGAAAACAATGTTGCCCTGCAATCCGTGCTGCCTGACCTTTTCACGCAATTCAGGCAGCAGTTGCTCGAAGTCCCTGCCGATTATCTGCATCCTGCTGCCCTTTTCCTTTTCGGCAATTTTTGCAAATGAGCGAATCAGCAGGTCAATTCTTTTGTTCCTGCTCAATCTGCCGACAAAAAGGAAAGTATTTTTTTTCTTCTGCTTTCCCAAGCGCATGAATTTTTCAACTGGGACAGCGTTCTCAATTAGCTTGATTTTTCCTCTGGGGGAGATCTTTGAAAAAAGCTCAAAATCATGCTGGCTGTCGCATATTACAAAGTCAACAGCTTTGAACAGCAAGCGCCACCATATGTGGAAGTATGCTTTTTTGAGCAGCCCAAGCTGCTTGCTGTGGAATATTCCGCCGTGAGTTGAAACAACAAGCTTCTTCCTGTGCAGCCATTTTGTTAAAGCAAGCAGGTCAATGAAAAAGCCTGGGCTGTGGATATGCACTAAATCAAATCCCTTGATTTTTCCAAGCAGCCCTTTTGGCACTTTGTACCAGCGCAGATTCAAGAAAGGCATTCTGTGGACAGTTACGCCATTGATCACTTCTTTTTCTTTCAGCACGTTTTTGCTGTCCCAGCATTTGTTCAGGCAAAGCTCACTACATTGTATGCCTTTTTTGTTTAGGTTTTCCGCAAGCTGCTGGACAAATCCCTCAATGCCGCCAGTGCACGGGAAATAATGGTTTGATAACTGGACGATACGCATTATTGCTCCCTTCCTGTGTGGTTTGATAGCTGGGTGATTAGCATTTAGCATCTCCCTGTTGCAAAATCAATAAAAAAGCCTTTCTTTAGAAAAGAAAGCCTTGGGAAAGAAAGAATAAATTCAGCATAAATAACCCGCAATTTTGGATTACAATAGAAAGAAACGGATTATATACACTATATTGGCTTTCTGTTTTCTTTTAAAGTAATTTGGTACAATAATGGAAGCGCTTTTCCATTGCTTTGCGCAAAAACCAATTTAAACCTTTAGCAGCACCAATCAATTGCTGAGTTACTATGTCAAGAATTCTAATTACAGGCGTCAACGGCTTTGTTGGTTCACACTTATGCGACCTGATTCTGGCAAAAGATTACGGGGAAATAAGCGGCCTCATCAGGACAAAAAACGCCAACCTTGAGAACATTGCGCACATAAAAGAAAAAATAAACCTTACTGTTTCAGACATCACGGATTACCACAGCATTTCAACGGCAATAAGCGAAACACAGCCTGAAATAATTTTCCACCTTGCTGGCCAGAGCTTTGTCCCTGCTTCATGGAGGGCGCCTATTGAAACAATGAACGTGAACGTAATGGGCAGCCTTAATTTGTTTGAAGCAGTAAGAAACAGCGGCCTTGATCCAGTGATTCAAATTGCCGGAAGCAGCGAAGAATACGGCTTTGTAACAGAAGCAGAGCTGCCCATAACAGAAAAGCAGGAGCTCAGGCCATTGAGCCCTTATGGTGTGAGCAAGGCTGCAATGGATTTGCTCGGATACCAGTTCAACAGGAGCTATGACCTGAAGATAATCAGGACAAGGGCATTCAACCACACAGGGCCGAGAAGGGGAGAGGTGTTTGCTTCAAGTGACTGGAGCAAGCAGATTGCCGAAATTGAGGCAGGGAAAAGGGAGCCTGTCATTTTCGTTGGAAACCTTGATCCGAAAAGGGATTTCACTGATGTAAGGGATATGGTCAGGGCATACTGGCTTGCTGTCCAGAAATGCAAGCCAGGCGAAGTGTACAACATCTGCCATGAGAGCACTGTTCAAATGAAAGACACATTGAACACGCTTCTCTCAATGAGCAAAAAAAAGATTAAGATTGAGGTTGACCCAAAAAAGCTGAGGCCAAGTGACGTGCCTGTTTTGTACGGAAGCTGCAAAAAATTCAGGCAGCAGACAGGCTGGAAGCCGGAAATAGAATTCAGGCAAACTCTGCAGGATGTTCTCAACTACTGGAGAGAAAAGCTTGGAGTGAAAGCCTAAGCGAATCTTTTTTTTAACGCTTGGAGTGAAAGCCTAACTGAATCTGTTTTTCATCCCATTTATTGTTCCAAGCGCCAGACCTGCTGCGAAAACAATTGCCCTAATAACTGAAACAAAGGGCGCTATCAAGCCTACTGCCTTGTCCCTTTTGAATGCCCATGCAGCAAAAGGCAGGCCGCTGAGGAAAAGGAGCAGTGCAAGCATGCCAGCTGCGTACGTTGCAATTGGTGAAAAGATTGCTGCAATCAGTGAAATGAATAAAATGAAAGAAAGAACTATTTGCCCCTTAATTGCCTGGCTTGTATAACTGTCTTTTGCAATCTTGCCCTTGTGCTTTCCGTAAACCTTGACCCTCCAGAAAGCCCTGTAGAACTTCACTCTCAAGTAATGCCCAAAAGAAGATGGGTGGGTGTGGAAAACAATTGCTTTTGGGTTAAAAAATAATTTATGCCCTTTTTTGTTTATCCTGAAACTCAAATCAGTGTCTTCTCCGCTTGCCATTGGAAAGCTGGTATCAAAGCCTTGCATTTCCCGGAAAACGCTTTTCCTGTAGGCAGCGCTGTAGCTGCCCATAAAGTCAATGAATTTGCTTTCAGCCATCTTGTCGTGCCTTTGCTCTATCTCCAGCTGCACCAGCCTTGCAATCAGCTGCCTTTGCTTTGATTTGTACCTGCCCTGCACTCCGGCAATCTCCGTGCTTTGAAGAGGTGAAACCATTTCCTGCAGCCAGTCAGCAGCGGCAACGCAGTCTGAATCAACAAAAACAATTACATTGCCTTCCGCAATTCGCGCTCCGTTGTTTCTTGCAACAGCAGGGCCCTGCCTTTTCTGTGAAACAAGCCTGGTTTTTTTGAATTGCTTTGCAATAGCAGCTGTATTGTCAGTGCTTCCATCATTGACAACAATTACCTCAAAAGGAAAATTCGTTTTCTGGCTTAAAATCGAGCGCAGGCAATCTGCAATGGTTTTCTCCCCGTTGTGCACAGGGATTATAACGCTTGCTTTCATTTGCTAATCACTTTTTCTTTGCAGCGAAAATGAATTGGAATGCAAACGCATTCGGATTTATTTTTGCGAGCAGCGGCTTGAAAAAAGGGAAGGGAAAGCTTGGCACAAAGTCCTCTTCAACAATTTTGTAGCCTGCTCCCTCAATCAATTGCCTTGCTGTTTTCCTTGTAAAAAAATGCAAATGCGTTTTATCCAGAATGCCCTGCTCCCTGTAATCGAATCCGCCAAAAAGCAATTGCAGCCTTATTTTCCAGTTTGCAATGTTTGGAATGCTTACAATAACCCTGCCGTCCTTTTTCAGGAACTGGCCCATTTTTCGCAATACCTCTGCCGGCTGCAGCAGGTGCTCTAAAACATCCCCAAACAAAATTGCATCAAAGCTGTTTTGCTTGAAGCCAAGCTTGGCTGTTTCAACATCTCCAACAATTATTTCTTTGCAGTGCCCTTTTGCTCTTTCAGCCTTTCTCTTGTCCAGTTCAACCGCCGTAACAACGCACTGGTTTCTCTGCAGGCGCTCGCTGACAAAGCCTTCCCCGCAGCCGAGCTCAAGCACTGCTTTGCCTTTCCCAACCAATTCAACCATTTTCCTGTGGGCGCCATGCCTGCTTTCATTAAAACCGTTCATTTCCATCAGCTTCCATTGTTTTTCCTGCCTGCCTTCAGCCCCTGTTCCCTATTGCTCCCTTTCCCTTGTTCCAGGAGATATTTGAAAAATGTTGTGCCTGCCTTCGCAATTCTCCTTGCTTCCCTGGGCTGTGTAACAACCTGCGCTGCTTTTTTTGCAATATAATTCGGTCTCAGATAAAATTCCCTCCTTGCCCTGTCACACCATTCAACCAGCTCCTTGCTGCTCAAGCCAGGCCTGCTGACAATGCAGTTATGCCATCCTTTTTCATCAAGCCACTTGCTGTAGTTCTCTGTTACAAGCCAGCCCTTTTTCTTGAATTCTTCATAAGAGGCTGTTCCAGGGTAAACCATTATCGGAAAAAACTGGGCAGTGTCAGGCTGCAATTCCTTCGCTAATTCAATTGTTTTCCTTATTGTTTCAACTGTTTCCCCCTGGTTTCCAACCATAAAGCAGCCGTGGACCATAATGCCTGCCTTTTTTGTATCCTGCATGAATTGGTGCATTCTCTGCACTGTTGTTCCCTTCCTTACATTATTCAGCACATCCTGGCTGCCTGATTCAAAGCCCACGCACAAAAGCCTGCACTTTGCTTTCCTCATTTTCTGCAGCGTCTGCAGCTGCACATCAACCCTTGCATTGCAGCTCCACGAAATTTTAATTCCCTTTCTTGTTTTTTCCTCGCAGAACTGCTCAACCCTTTTTGGAAAAGCAGTGAAAGTGTCATCCTCCAGAAAAACCTCTTTTGCCTCTGGGAATTCCCTTTCAATGAATTCAAACTCCTGTATCACATTCTCAACGCTCCTTGTTCTATAAGGACCGGTGTTCAAAACATGTGTCCAATAGCAGAACTTGCATTTGAAAGGGCAGCCTCTCCCTGTTACAATAGTTATTTCTGGCCAAAGGTTTGCGCTGTAAAAATAATCCTTTATGTTCAAATGCCTTTTGTAAACCTCGCTCACAAAAGGCAGTAGGTCCAGATTTTTTATAGGCTCCCTGTCGGGATTTTTGGTTAATTTGTTTTTTTCATCCCTGAAAGCAATTCCTTTTACACTCTTCAAATCCTGTGCGCCTGTTTTCCCATTCTCAACCTTTTCCACAAGCTCCCGCAGGGTGTAATCATACTCATGAATTGCCACTACATCAATCACATTGCTCAACTGCAGAGTTTCCAGCGGAAGCGCGCTTGGATGGGTTCCAACCAGAACAGAAAAAAAATCCTGCTCTTTCCTCAACTCCTCGAGCACGTGCACGTCATTGTAAATGCTTGGAGTGCTTGTATCGCACACAACCATGCTTGGCTTGAATCCTGCTGCAATCTCTTTTACATCAGCCAAATTCTTTCCGCTTGCAGGGGCATCAACAAGCTTGCATTCATGCCCCGCCTGCTCCAGCGCGCCTGTTGCATAAGCAAGCCAGAGAGGATAATAAATTGTGCCGCCCTTGGTTACGCACGGGCTTCTGCTGCTCCTGCTGTACTTTGGAAAAAAAGGCGGGTTCAGCAGCAGGATTTGCATGTCAACGCACCTTCTGCAGCGCAAGAATGAAATACATGTATTCTCCAGCTTTAAAGCTACCAAATTCGCTTTTAAAACGCCATGCCTTGCTGTCAATTACCCTAAAACCTTCTTTTTTGATTTCTTCTCTCGAGGGCATTTGTTCTGGGCTTTTTGTTTGCAGGAAAACTTTTCCGCCTTTTCTTGTTATGAATGAAATTGCTTTGAATATTTTTTTGGGATTGACTCCTTCTGATTCAAAATCCAAAACATGCTTTGCTATTACAAAATTGAATCTTCCTTTGGCATGGGGATATTGTTTTGCTAAGTCTTCAACCTTACCTGGAACTGTTTTCATCATCGCTTTTATTGGCATTGGAACTGACATTGGTTCAATTCCGCATACACTAAAATTCAGGTTTCTCGCAAAAAAAGGGTCTGTTCGCAAAAAATTCAGGAATTCCCCTGTACAGGGTCCGATTTCGACCAAAGGTCCGATTATCTTCCCTTTCCTAAGCCCATGCTTCAGAAAGAGATCATAAATTTCTTGATAATCCCCTGCTTCCACCGGGAGTTTCCTTGGAACCTTTAAAGGAATGCTCCTGCTTATTGAACCTCTTCGGACTCTTGGAAGCGGTTTTTTTCTAAAAAATCTTTCCTTCATCTCCTTCCCTCACATTTTACCATCATCAGCAAGCTTTTTTGTTTCAAGGTTTGCGTGCAGCAGGTCCTCAAAATCGCCTGCATCAAGCCACTTTCCTTTCAAAAACTCCGCTCTCAGAGAATTCCTCTGCAAATAATGCCTTTGCACCTCTGTTACCTCTGTTTCTCCTCTGGCACTTGGCTTCAGTTTCTTTATAACATCAAAAACGCTTGGGTTAAGGAAGTAAATTCCGACGATTATGTTATTGCTTGGCGGCTGCGCTGGCTTTTCAATCACTTCCACAACCTTGTTTCCCTTGCATACTGCAACACCGCTTTTCTGCGCCTCTTCCTTTGTTCCCTTGTAAAGCAGAATCTGCATTTCCTCCTTATTTTTCAGAAAAGCATCGGCAAATGGTAGTAGCGATTCAAAAACAATGTTGTCTCCGTTGATTGAAATGAATTTGTCATTGCCAACAAAATCTTCCGCAAGCAAAATTGCGCTTGGAATTCCGCCTGCTTCATCCTGCACGCGATAAGTGAATTTTA
>CAYHBD010000004.1:0-2425 GCA_964354805.1 uncultured archaeon
ATGGCTGCATTATCGGTTGCCAATGAAGCAGGTGGCACAAAGAATTCACAGCCTCGCGCCTTGCACATTTGCTCCATCATTTCCCTAAGCGCTTTGCTTGCCGCAACTCCACCCGTAAGCATTAATTCTTTTTTTTCAGTATGCGCCAGCGCGCGTTCGGCAACCTCTGTCAGTTCTGCAAAAGCAGTATGCATCAGAGAAAAAGCAAGCTGCTTTTTGTCAATCTCCGCGCGCCTTGCAAGCTGCTCTCCAGCAGTCTGCAATCCAGCAAAAACCAAATCCATTCCCTTGACGGAATAAGGCAGTTCAATATATTTTTCCCTGTCAGCTTCAAAATACATAGCGTCAATTTTCGGGCCTGCTGGAAAACCCATACCCAAAGAGCGCCCGAAAGCGTCAAGCAAATTTCCAATCCCAATATCAAGAGTTTCTCCGTACACGCGGTAGCGCCCTGATTCAAAGCCGATTATTTGCGTGTTTGCACCGCTTGCATAAACAACAATAGGGTCTTTTGCCTGCGTCATTGCTTTTCCGATTTCCACGTGCGCAACGCAATGGTTCACTCCAACCAACGGCTTTTCAAAATTCAGTGCGAGCGCGCGCGCTGCAATAGCTCCCACCCTGAGGCAATTTCCCAAGCCAGGGCCTTGGCTGAATGCTATAACATCAATGTCTTTCCAAGCAACATTTGCTTTCTGCAATGCTGCGTCAATTACTTTTTTTGCATTCGCAAAATGGTGCTCTGCTGCAGCAGCAGGATGAATCCCGCCTTCTTCAGTAGTATAAGCTGCTTTTTCGTTGGCCAGGACATTGCACTGGCCATTGCTGTCGCTGACTATTCCGCAGCCGAAAGTATATCCGCCATAAAAATCTTTAGTGTGCGGTACTTTCAATGCCAAGGCAAGTAATGCCGTCTTTGTTTTCCATTATTCTTTTCCTTCTTAAAATGGGCTTGGTTCTTATTGCAACTCCGTCTTCGTTAAGAATTTTTTCAACAATCTTTGTACCATTAATTCCTAATCTTAGGCAGTCTTGAACTTTTTTGTCCAGCCATTCAGGCCAGTGTCCAGATATTCTTCTAGCATTGAACAATTTAACAACTTTTTCGTAGCGGTAACTTTTGATTTGTGGATTGAAAAGTGGCAGATCGAATGCGTCATTTATGCTTATCTTAATGCACCAAAGGCTGGTCTCTGTTATTAGCCAACGTCTTGTTTTTATGCCGAGCGATTCAAATATTGCTTCAATTAAATCCGTGTTTGGTTGTGTTATTACCGCAGCCTGTTGTGCAGTTAAATCAACAAATCCGTCTGAATCTGCGAGCCCTTGCAAGAAACTTACTTTGAATTGTTTCGGCGTATCCAACAACCAACCTGCCTTTATTTTGTCATAAGTGGTTTTTTCATTGTCTTCAAGACCCAAGCAAGCATTGAATATCCATTGCATCAACGCGGAAGATTGCGAAATCCAAGTGTAAAAAGGAAATGTATTGCATTTTCCGGGCGGGCAATCTTTGCACCTTTTCATTCTCAAACCTAATTTGTTAACACACAATGCCGTAAAATCCCCGACTCTTTCGTTACTTTCATGCGCTTTGCTCAACCTGATTGTTATCCTCCTGTTTGTCCTGTTTTTGCGTTTTATTGACGGCTTGCTTGAATCTCCGATTAACATTCCAAGCAGGTATCCAAAATGGTTTTCATTTGTTTCTTGTTTGTTCAGCTGATTCAAAACAGTTTTTACCTGCTCAAAACAGTTCACCTTTTCTGGAACTGTTATCCACGGCCCAGTAAATAAACCACCCCTTGTAGCGTTTATTGAAAGCCACTTTGTGCCTTTTAGTGGTTGACCCAATTTTTTGTAATACTTTGAAAGTCTTGCGCCAACAGGCAGACAGCCTTCGTAAAGCCATTTTGTTGCTGTGTGTTTTGAAACAAAAGCGGCTTTTGCCGCTTTGTTGTTTGAATACCCTTGTTTTTTGAACTCAATAAAGTTCAGGAATATGGTGAATTTTTGCTTGTCTGTTTCAGTCAATTTTATTCCGTAAAAGTAATCTGCACAGTCATGGTTTTCGTTCATCAAATTAAGCACGAACTTTTGTTTTTTAATCCGTGTTAAGCACCTCCCTTCCCCTGAATCTGCACTTTCATTCATCGGAATCGCCTTCGATGAATTCTTTTAGAATCCACATTTCCCTCCCGTCCAAGTCTTCCGGATTGGATTCTGCCATTTGTTTTACTATTTTTATTTCTTCCTCGCTTGGTGCGAGAAATTCTTTTTGAAAATTCAACCGAACCATCTCCAAAATAAAGAATTTTTTCGTGGACACCTTTGCGAATTTTGGAGGCATTAAATCCTTTGCACCAATAGGCGAGAATCAGGCGTGCAAAGGTTTAAGCCGAGAAAATTCGAGTCCTAAGAAAAA
>CAYHBD010000005.1:0-1960 GCA_964354805.1 uncultured archaeon
TTACAGTAACCGACATAGAAAAGCTCATAAAAATACCTTTCAAAAAAAGAACTAACTGCACAATCTGCGGAGCCGCCTCCGATAAGCCTCTTATCGAATTACCCAACCTTCCCTTAACAGGGATTTATACCGATGAAAAAATAACAAACAAAATCGCCTTCGCAGACCAGAATTTCCACCTCTGCACCAATTGCGGCCACGGCCAAATCTCAAACATCATCGACCCAGACATCTTGTATGACTCCACATACTGCTTCCGAACTTCTGCAAGTAAAACAGCCATAAAAGCAAACGATATCTTCCTGTCTTTTATAAACCGCATAACAGTCAATCGACATTTCAAAAATATAGTCGAAATAGGCTGCAATGACCTCTATCTACTCAATTCATTAAGCTGCAAATCCGAGCAGTTAATAGGTATAGACCCAATTTTGAAAGATAGTGAACATGAGCTTTCCAACGGTAAATTCACCATCATTGGCCAGCTTTTCGAAAATATAAACCTTAAAGACTACGCCCCTTCACATAACACGTTGGTCCTGTGCAGTCACACCCTTGAGCATATTGACAATCCGCGAACAATGCTAAAGAAGCTGTTTGATTATGCAGATGATTCTACCCTGTTCTTTTTTCAGTTTCCGGGCCTTGAAGCTCTTGTTGACAATTGCAGATTTGACCGGATTTTTCACCAGCATCTTAACTACATCTCATTAAGCTCCTTCATATACCTCTTAAACGAATTAGGCGGTGAATTGATTGACTACGCGGTAAATCCTCACCATTGGGGTTCTTTGCTTGTTGCATTCAAAAAAGCTAAAAATAAAATCCACAATCCATCAGCAGATACTGACTTAAAGAAAATTAGTCCCGCCAAAATACTCAAAAATTACACCCTGTTCAAAAGCACGATGCAGCTTACCGCTGAATACCTGGAAACAATAAAAGACGAAATGTTATTCGGCTATGGTGCCGCGCAGATGCTTCCGGTCTTAAGCTATCATTTAAGAAACGATTTTTCGGCCTTCGATTGCATCCTCGATGATGACCCAGCCAGAGAAGGATTATTTTACATCAATCTACCTGTATGTATCAAATCGCCCAACGATTTAAATCTAACAGCTTCAACCATTGTTATTACAGCACAGGACAACTCAAGGCAAATCCTACCTAAAGCAGTATCGCTCAACCCAAAAAGAATAATCCTTCCAATTAGCAACATATAAAAATTGGAGCAAAAATAAATGGACCTTGGTATAGAAGGCAAACATGCCTTAGTAACAGGCGCCGGCCGCGGCCTGGGCAGGTCAATCGCCCTGAATTTAGCCAAGGAAGGCGCGAAAGTAACCGCAGTTTCGAGAACCAAATCCGACCTGGATGACCTTCTAAAAAATATGGATATGTCCCGAAAGAGCCATTACGTCATCGCCTGCGACTTAACCGAGCAAGGAATGCCCCAAAAAGTAGCTGAAGAGCTAAAGCAGAACTTCGCTATCCCTGATATACTTGTCAATAATTTAGGCGGCGACCTGTATATAAAAGACCCCTTTTGTCCAATTTCAGACTGGCAAAAAATCTTCAGACTCAATTTAGAGGTAACAATCGAACTAAACAACATTCTTATACCCTATATGAGAGAGCAAAAATGGGGCAGGATTGTAAATGTCTCCTCCATAGCCTCGCTGGAAAATCAAGGCGCTGTCCCCTATTGCACCGTAAAAGCCGCTCTGACAGCCTACAGCCGGAGTATGGGCCGCGTCCTGGCCCCCGATGGAATTGTTATGACATCAGTCCTACCAGGGGCAGTATTTATAGAAAAAGGATACTGGGACATAGCCTCCAGAGAAAGACCTGAACACGTAGAAAAATACTTAAACGAAAGAATGGCCATCAAACGATTCGGCACTCCAGATGAAATCGGCACAGTCGTCGCTTTCCTGTGCTCACAGCACGCATCCTTCTT
>CAYHBD010000006.1:0-9996 GCA_964354805.1 uncultured archaeon
CAATCGCGCCTGTTTCATTGCCATGAACATCAACAACACGCAGCTTTTGGTGTGCCCTGCCCAACAATTTCTTGTTCATATGCAATTAATTGCATTAGAAAAAGAATAAAAAAGCAATCAAAAAAACAATTTTAACCAAGCAGCTTCCTCAAGCGCAGGACAGGCAGCTGCTGGGAAGCAAGAAGTTGCTTGATGCGCTGGCCTTCTTTGCCAAGCCCTTTTTCATCAAAAATTATTGCCTCTGGCTTTGGCTGAGTGCAATCAATTGCCTTCTGCAGCATTTCAGAATCAAAGTGCTGCAAAGCATATCCAGGGCAAATGTGGCCAAGTGCATATTCAGTGCGCAGAACCAATTTTGAGAATTCAGGGCAATAATGCCCGCCGCCAACGCCGATTGCTGGCTTGCTATTGCTTTCAATTGAAGTGCTGTTGATTATTACTTCTGCAACAGCCTGCGCTGCCTGCTTGTCTTTCCACTGCTTCTCGCTGCTTCCTAACTCAACGAAAACAGTTGGCTTTGAAAGAAAAGGGCCGTGGTGGGTTGCCTCAAGGCAAACATCGTACTGCAGGACAAGCTCTTCCTTCTTTTTCTGCAGCGCCACGAGATAATTTTTCAGCAAAAAAGCGTTTGTCGGCACAAGCTGCCTGTCTCTGCCCCCTAATTCAGCTTTGCCCCAGTTGCCAATGCAGTGCGTGGAAAGAGTTGGCTTTCCGCTCTCTGATTTGTGTGAAGAGGCAAAAATTATGAAATCAGCATCAAGCGAATCAACACTGTCGGCAAAGCACATGTATTGTTCAATAAAATGCAGGTCCGTGCTTTTTGGCAGATTGCCCTCCAAAAAAGAGGCAATATTCATCGCTGCAATGTTCTGCTTTGAAATGACTACAGCAAAGTGCATGGAAAGAATAGGGGGTTAAATTATTTTTTAAAGGAGCGCAGGTTTTTTAAGGAAAAAAAGTGTTTCCTTTGGCAATAGATTATTTCGGGCTATTTTTTGTACGAATCGGAGATTTTTGCAAGAACTTTTGCTATGTCGTCCATTGCATCGTTCGCGGGCTTTTTGACCCAGTGGTTGAAGCTTTCCTGCAGATTGTTTGGCTCGGCGTAAGGTGCATTGTTCAGGCAATAGCGGTTGCCCTTGCGCTGCAGCAGCTCAAGCACAATCAGCTTGTTCAAGTGATAGCGCAGCAGCTTCTCAATCACTTTCTTGTGGTATTTCTCGCTAATGTAATCCTGAATGTCGGCTGTAGAGGGAGCACGCTTTTTTGAAAACAAAAAATAGAACAGCGCATCCAAAACATTCAAAACAGTGTCTCTTGACTCCTGCTCTGAGAGAAGGCCAAAGGAAAGGGCAAACCAGCGCAGCAGGCTGCGCTTTGTAAGCTGAACGCTTGGAGGCAAATCCATTTTCTTGATAACGAAAGTTTTCCTAACCAGCTCGGATTCCGGGGCAGAAACCATAAAAACGCCGCTTTGTATACATAATTTTATAGGAAACAGTTTATTTCCTTTGGTAACAGATTATTCCCAACGGTTTTTTATCCTTTTGCATTGAGCCAGGCAGGGGGCATTCAGGCGATTGCAACATAATTCGTTAATTTTTTAAATCATTCAAAAGAAAGAGTGTTATTGTATGATCGATATTAGGACAATATTCACTCCTTTTAGGATGAAGCTTGGGAGAAGGGAGCCAGTGCAGCTGTCGCTTGAGTTGATTAACAAAAGCGAAGAGGATGCAATGCTTTCATTCAACCTTGTTCTTGGAAAGAATTTGAGCATGGAGAAAGGCGGCTACAGGACTGTTGCAATGGAAAAAATTGCTTCGCTTGCACCAATGGCAGGCAAAAAATTCTATTACGAGTTGTGGCCAAAGCAAACAGTTACAGCAGGGGCACAGCCGATTCAGTTAACGGTAACAGAACATTATAAGGACTTCAATTACGTGAAAAAGGAATACAGGAAAAACCTCGATTTGGTAATTGAAGACTAGCTTAATTTTGTTTTCTCCAATTCGAGAAAATGGATTTTCTCCCTGAACTCAAACAGCTTCTGCCTGAAATAGTCCTCTTTAATAGTTTGCTTGCAGAACTCTGTTTCAAGGTTCAGAATGCGCTCCCTCAACTCGGCAACCTCAGAATCAATGTCACTCAAGCGCTTCCTGCGCTCAACAGCCCTAGCAATTCCCTTTGGCTTGAGGAAAAGCTGCTTTGTTTTGCCGGGCAACAGAGAAAAACCAACCAGTGCTTTGTGGGCAGCGTAACGCAGCTCTGAAGGAAGCCTTCGCCAAGCAATAACATGCCTTTTCCTTTCAACGCTTATTTCCTCGCCGGTTTTATGCAATTCCTTTTCATGCCCGGCAATCTGTTTCTGCAGCTTTGCCTTCCTTCCCTTTCCCTTTACAACAGCTTTCTGCAGCAAAGCCCGCCTCTTTGCAACAACCAATTTGCCCCTTCTATGCTCCAAAGAAAACAAGCGCCTCAACCTGTAAAGGGAATACAAAGCAATCAGCAGAACAATGAGCAAAATGAGCCAGGGAAAAAAAGCAAACAATTGCAATGGCTGCTCAACAGCGAAAGCGAATGCAGTGGTGCCGCTATTGGCAAAACTGTCAACAGCGCTGATTAACAAATTCGCATCGCCAACATCCCTTTCACTGAACAAATAATAGCCGGTGAAAACATTGCCATCAAACTGCAATGGAATTGAAATGCCGTTCAAAACAGCGTTAACATCGGCTTTCCCAACGGGTGAATTATTATCATAAACAAGCCTGAACCTGAACTCAATTTTTTCACCAACATCCGCTTTCAGCTCAGCAGGCAGCAGCAAAATCGCTTTAATTGCCCCCTTATTGACATCAAGAGCAAGCTCTTCCGCACCCTTTCTGCCGCCCTTCTCAGCAGAAAAAGAAAACTGCTGCAATCCAACAGGGAAATCAAAAGAAACAGTATACTGCCCGGTATAATAGCCATTGCCAGCGCTATTCAAACTAACTTCATTGCCATTGGGGTCGGTTAAAGAAACCACGGCATCAGAAACCACATTCCCTTCCTCATCCTTTACCAACAGCTTCAAATCAACCACATCACCCCGAACAAACTGCTTATTGAAATCGCCGACAAACTCAATCGACAAATGGCCTGTTTCCGGCAAAGCCGAATGGGCGCAGCTTGCATTGCAGGTTCCGGAATTCTCGCACTTATCCAATGTTGCAGCATCAGAATCATCGCATTCGCCGTCTGCATTGCAGGCAACAGCGCAGGCATTGTTGGAACAGATGCTGTTGCAATCGCCGGGATTCACACACTTGTCAGTTGTAGCCGGGTCAAAATCAAAGCAATCACCATCACCATTGCAGGCAACAACACAAGCGGAATGCGAGCAATTGGCATCACAGGTGCTCGGATTATTGCACTTATCAATTGTCAGGGGATTACTATCAATGCAATTTGCATCGACATAACATGCAATGGAACAAGCGGCATTAGAGCAGCTTGCGGAGCATAAGCCTGGGTTGAGGCAAACATCTGTTGTTAAAGAATTATTATCGTTGCAAGCGCTGTTGCTGCCGCAGGCAATTGAACAAGCAGCATTGGTGCAATTTGAATCGCAGGCACCAGGCCTAACACAGACATCAGCAGTCAAAGCATTGTTGTCATTGCAGGCAGAATCGGAACCACACCTGACTGAGCAGGCGGCATTATGAGTGCAGTTTGCATCACAAGCACCAGGATTAACGCACACATCAGTGGTTAATGTATTATTATCATTGCAGCCGGCATTGCCATTGCAGGCAACAGAACAGGCAGTATGAGTGCAATTAGCATCGCAGGCACCCGGATTATTGCAGACATCAGTTGTCAGGGCATTATTATCATTGCAGCCGGCATTGCCATTGCAGGCAACAGAACAGGGGGTATGCAAACAATTTGCATCACAGGCACCAGGATTAGAACAGATCTCCACAGTTAGAGAATTTCCATCATCAACACAATCGCTGTTTTCATCACAGGCAACTGAACAGGGAACACAGAGCCCGCCAACACAAGAGGTTGTAGGAGCACAAGCAGTTGGCGTTTCACCGCAACATGTAACATAATGGGTTGAATCAGCACAAGCTGGTTGGCCAAAAGTGATGCCGTTGCAGCCGCTTGAAACACTGCATGTGCTTCCAGCATAACTGCCGCACTCGGCATGGCAGACTGAATCGCCTTTGGCAGTGCAATCGTTGTCACAGCAATCTTCGGCACAGGTCTGATAATTCTCATCAGCCCCACAAGAGCCATTGCCGCAGACAGTAAACCGCAGAACAGATTGGCCGGTTGGAGCACTAAATTGGCTGAACAAAATTGCCAAAAATGCAACCAAAACAATTGCAACAATGCCTGCAACGGCGATTCTTTTGTTGTTCATAAGACTATATAAAAGACATAATTAGTATTTAAATAATTCAGGAAGGTAACGGGAGGACTCTAACGGGAATTTAATTGAAAAGAACTAAAAGTATAAGATGCAATTTTTGAAAATAACGGAAAAAATTTTAATTAAAAAATAGCCATGCAACTTAAGGGAAAAAGTAGACATTCATTAAAAGAAAAGCCAGTTCAATCTTCTTCTTTCTTGAAAACCCATTTGCCCTGCTGCCCAGGCTGTTTTTCAGCCTTCTTCTTTTTGAGCACAAACAAAGCAACTGCTATGGCAATAACCAGAAGAAGCAGCAAAACAACCAAAAACCAAGGGAACTGCGGAACAACGTTGAAAGTAAAAGCCCCAGTGCCGCTATTTCCAGCTGCGTCAACTGCATTGATTACCAAAGCAGCTTCACCGGCATCAGCTTCACCAAACAAATGCTTGCCTGTGAAAACAGCCCCATCAAACTGCAAAGGAATTACTGCCCCCTTCAAAACAGCGTTTGCAGTGGCACCTTGAACAGCAGCATTATTGTCATAAACAAGCTTGAACTTGATCTCAACCTCTTGGCCAACCGCAGCCCCAAATGCTGTTGGCTGAACCAAAATCACATTAATATTGCCCTTAGCTACCTCCAATAATAGCTCCTGATAAGCTGTCTTGACACCGCTTGCAGCGGAGAAAGAAAAACGCTTTGTTCCAAGCGGCGAATTGGATGAAACTGTGTACTGACCAGTGTAATAGCCGTCTCCAACGCTGGTAAGAGTGATTTTATTGTCTTCAGCATCAGTCAAATAAACAATGGCATCCGAAACAGGATTGTCTGCCTCATCTTTCACCCTAAGAGTCAAATCAACTGTTTGGCCCCTGACAACAACTTCAAACCCAATCTGCAGCTCAATTGAAAGTTGCTGCCTAGACTGCGAGCACGTTGCATTGCAAGCGCCTGGATTCAAACATTTATCAATAGTCAGGGCATTATTATCATTACAGTTGGCATCAGCGCTACAAGCTATTACACAGCGCGGATGCGAACACTTTGCATTGCAGGTGCTGGGATTCAAACAAACATCTGCAGTAAAAGCATTATTATCATTACAATTCGAATTAGTATCGCAAGCAACAGGGCAAGTGCGATTGCTGCACGTTGCAGCGCAATCACCAGGATTTCTGCAAACATCAATAGTCACAGAATTGTTATCATTGCAGTTGGCATTGTTATAACAAGCAATTGAACAGGTTGTGTGAGTGCAACTTGAAGTACATTGACCAGGGTTAACACAGTTATCTGCAGTAAAAATATTATTATCATTGCAATCAGCATTTTCATCACAAGCAATTGGGCAAGTGGGCGTGTAAGTGCAATTGGCATCACAAGTGCCGGCATTATTGCAGACATCAGTTGTCAAAGAATTATTATCATTGCAGCCGGTAGCATCAGCGCACCTTGCTACACAGACACTGTACAAACAGTTTGCATCACAAGTGTTAGGGTGAGTGCAAACATCAACAGTCAAGGCATTATTGTCAGTATTACAGGCAGCGTTAGAAACACAAGCAATTGGGCAGGCGGGGCAGTCGCCAGGGCAACCCGCATTTGTTTCACCTGCTTCGCAATTGCCATCACCGCAGCAAACACGCGTTGCAGCACCAGTTTCGGTACAATCAGGATCAGTGTTATAACAGGCTGAAGATAGACAAGCGTTATCACAAACAGTTGAACAAGGAACACAACTGCTGCCACCCAGACCGCTGCTGCAATAGGTTCCGCTGCCAGGGGTTGAACTGCAAGTTGTTTGCGTGCTGCAGCAGGTAATGAGAGTGCTTGGGCCAGTGCAAGAGGCATTATTCCAAGCCAGGCCGTTACAGGCAGGCATTACATTTGGGCAGCTCGCATGACCACTGCAATCGCTATGGCAAACTGAATCGCCTTTGGCAGTGCAATCGTTGTCACAGCAATCTTCAGGACAGGTTTGATAAGTTTCACCAAAATCATAAGGATTGTAAGGGTCATCCGCTTCACATGTCCCATTGCCACAAACAGCAAAAAAGCCAACGGAAAGCCCAGTTGGCTTAGGGGGCTGCATAAGGAAAAATAAAATAGCAACAACGGCTATTGCCGCCACTGCCCCAATCGCAATCCGCTTCTCCATTAAAATATATAGAAACTAAAGGAATATTTAAACTATTAGGGTAGCGGGGCGATTGACGATTAAGCAGGCAATATCGCGCGCAATTGAATTTCAAGCAAGTAATTAAATTAAGCAATATAAAAGTTTTTTATTCAAACAAATTAAACAAATTCAAAGAAAAAAAGGGGGTAAAAAATTTCCAAGAAACTGAAAACGCTATAGTAGGGGAAAGACAAAACACAAAACAAGCTGGATTTACAAACTCTTGCTATGCAAACCCCCACTAATCTCGGCTGCCTTCATTTGGGCAAGCTTTTTAGGAAGCCTTACACCGAATTCGTCGGCTAAAAGCTGCAAAATCGTTTTACCAGGGTTGAACGTATTGTAGCGCCCAACAGCCTTCTGCAGGACACGAAAATCAGTTGGGCCAGGACCAGTGCGCTGAACCAAAGCAATCACCCAAGAACTACCGCGGCGAACAGTGGGGAAATAAGTATAAGGGACTTTTGTATTAGCATTTGTGGTTTTCAGCCGCTTACCTACATCAAGGCGCTCTGTTGGAACAGAAATAGCAACCATCCTCATTTTATCCACAGCCCAAGCTGGGCGAGATTGAGGCTTTGGTATTTTTGGTCTTGCAACTGCGATATTCACACTTGCACCCACTCTACTTGTTACATTGGGCTTATTCCTTCTTCTGGTTGAAGCCATTTAATCATCGTCCCAACAATTTTACACGCTGTGCAAAAGCATTGTTTAATCGCATAAGAAAAATAATCTATGGAAATTTAAAGCTTTGCGCAGCCAACAAACAAAACACACAATAAAATGCTACATAACAGCGTTATTTGTTTTTATTGCCGGTAAAGCGCCGCTTTTGCTTTTTCTTCAACAGGCAGTGCACGCTTTTTTTGATTCTGTGCAGCTTGTAGCGAAAGTTTCGCGCGAGCGGTTTCCGCTCGTTTTCCGGATTGTCTTCGGCTATCAGGGAGTACTGCTTTCCAACAAGCAAAGGGCTCACGAACTGGGTGTTTTTGCGCACCATTTTTTTGATTGGCTTGCCCGAAATCAGTTTTCCCATTACCTGCAATATCCCAAATGCCTGCTTGCCAAGGCCCTCCAAAGACTGGTTCTTGTGGGTTAGTTCACCCAGGTAGGTTTGAGCCATGGAATTCAAGCCGAATTTTTTCTCTATTGCAATCAAGTGGCCGATCTCAACACCATAACCGCTATAGAAAGGAATTTTCTCAAAAACCTTCCTTCTCCCGGCAACCTGCCCGCTCAAAGGCTGGACAAAGCCAGCCAATTCAGGAAAGAAAAGATTGACAAAGGGCCTGACCAAAATTTCAGTTGTCCTGCCGCCATAGGCAGGCTCCTTTTTCCTGCCATGCTTTACCACGCGCTGAAAAAAACCTTTTACAAAAATTATTTTTTTGTTGGTTAAAATAGGGCCGAGCAGGCCTGTAATCATGTGCTTGTCAATGTTCTTAATGTCGGCATCCAGCCAGACAATAATGTCACCCTCAAGAACGTGAAGGCTCTTCCACAGGTTTTCACCCTTGCCCCTGTAAATGTTTTTCTTGTCCAAAACAGTTTCAGCCAAAAAAACCTTGGCACCGGCCTTCTTCGCAACCTTAACAGTTTTATCGCGAGAACCGGAATCAATCACGGCAATTTCATCCAGCAAAGGCTGCTCTTTCACCAGCTCACGCCTAAGCTTCCTGACAACCCTGCCAATAGTCTTTTCCTCATTCAAGGTTGGAATGCCCAAACTGATTGAAACACGCTGCTGCTTTTTCAGCTTCACCAATTCGCTGGTGCGGGCAAACTGCTGCGCATAAAAAGTCCTGTACTTGAACCACTCAAAAACATTGATTTTTTTGCCCATAAAAAAAGAGTAGGAAAAGCAATTTAAAAAACCCTTGCGGGAGGAAAAAAAAGAATTGATTATGTAGTTAAATGCTACATAATACTGGGGCTTTGCTAAATACCCCACCTTCTCCTTAATGTTGGCAGGAATTTTATAAGCTTCTCCAAATCCCCTAAAAGAGCCTTTTGTTCCCTAGTTAAAGCTACATAGTCCCCCACAATAGCCCCCCTAAGTTGCTGCTCTAAACTTATATGAAACCTGTGGGTATCTTTAAAAAATTCCCTAAGGCTCCTGTTTATGCCTTTTTGCCGTAGGAATGTCCAGATTTCTTTCTTTACTTTTGGCTTTGTGTAAGCCACTGCCAGAAGGGTTAGCACTTCCAGGCCACCCTTAACAGTCGTTAGTTCATTTTGTACAACAGTGTGGTCTCTTTGCACGACACGCTTTTGCTCTGTTTTCCTGCGCTCTCGTTCCCACAAAGGCCTTTTCCAAAATGCCATAGCATATTTTAAGGCACTTTGGAAATAAAAAACTTGCCCAAACAGCCCAAAAACAGCTTCCACTTCTACATAACAGATATCCCGCTTGGCCAAAAACCGCTCTCCCTTTGATGCCACCCCCGCTTCCGCTATTCAAAAATTGCACTCATTTTTAACAATTTTTTCCAAAGTCCCCTCTATGAATCGCGGCATAATCGCAGTTAAGCCGCGATACAGGGGTAAAATGGGGCTTTTGGCGTATAAATGGCTTAAAATGCGTTTAAAGGCAAAAACACCCAAATAAAAGATGGCTTAAGGGGCTTGGGAGTGAGTTAAACATGAGTTTAAGGCAGTTTAAGGCATTCCGCGAGTTGAGGCATTTCTGAAATGGGTTAAAACGCAGGCAGGGAGAAAAAGAGAACGGGAGCACGGGATGGAGCGAAAAGGCAGGTTTTGGTTATGTAGAAGTTTGTCGGGTTTTCATCAAAAACATAATACGGCCCAAACACTTTATCCAACACTTTTATTTTACCTACTTGCCGTAAATAAACTAAAATTTTTATCAAATAACCCTTCCCAAAATGCAATTTCTTTGGTTAGTGCTTTTAGATACTCTGGGAGATGATCTAAAACAACAACGTCGATGGTATGCCATTCTGTCCCAGCGCCATCTTTTGAAATTTTTGCAAAGTTAAGTGAAACTTTATTGGCTTTTTCTAATTTTGGCTCCTGCAAATTAGTTAGGATATATAACTCGCCTTCAAACACGATAAGAGGATAAAGCAACGTGAGTCCTGTGTTGTGGGACCTATAAAACCCCTTCTTTTCGTGTTCAATTGACTTAATTAGTGTTTGAACTGCGCTAAAAATATTTTGCGAAGAGTCTTCTTTAATTCCCTCTTTACTTTTCCCAACTCTGAAACATTCATAATATGAGTCTACGAATTCCGCCCCGGGATAAAACGTGACATCCTCCCCGCCCTAAAGGGCGGGGCTTCCCTGGATGAACTCCTGAATACTCAGCTGGTGGATATCCCATTGCCTTCGCACATATGCTCTGGCTGTTTCTGAGTCCACGCTCACCGTTCTTGAAAACTTGCCTGG
>CAYHBD010000007.1:0-30044 GCA_964354805.1 uncultured archaeon
TTCTTTCTTTTTTTCTTTAGCCATAGCATTTAAAACCGTTTTTCCAATCCCTGTTTTCTTTCCCTTTTCTTTTACCCTTAGCATTTAAAACCCTTTTTTCCATTGGTTTTCTATTATGCCCTACAATTTTGCCTCGATTGAGCGGAAATGGCAGCAGCAATGGGAAAAGAAAAAGGCGTTTGCTGCAAGGGAAACCAAGGGAAAGCGCAAGTACTATGTCCTTGAAATGTTTCCTTATCCAAGCGGCAAATTGCACATGGGGCATGTGAGAAACTATTCCATTGGCGATGCCACTGCGCGATTCAAGAGAATGCAAGGTTTTAACGTGCTTTACCCAATGGGCTATGATGCGCTTGGATTGCCAGCTGAGAATGCTGCAATAAAACAGGGCGTTCACCCAAAGAAATGGACCTTGGACAGAATAAAAGAAATGAGGGAGCAGCAGAAGCGCCTTGGTTTCAGCTATGACTGGAGCAGAATGGTTGCAACATGCGAACCAGAATACTATAAATGGAACCAGTGGTTTTTCCTGCAATTGCTCAAGAAAGGGCTTGCGTACAAGGCAAAGGCAAAAAGCAACTGGTGCAACAGCTGCAAAACTGTTTTGGCAAACGAGCAGGTTGTGGAAGGAAAATGCTGGCGTTGCCACAATGAGGTTGAGGAAAAAGAATTCGAGCAATGGTTTTTCAAAATAACAAAATACGCTGACGAGCTATTGAACGATTTGGAAAAGTTAAAGGATTGGCCGCAAAGGGTCAGGACAATGCAGAAAAACTGGATTGGAAAAAGCAAGGGAATTGAGGTTTATTTCAGGGAACGAGATTCCGGGAAAGCTATTCCGACTTTTACAACAAGGCCTGACACTCTTTTTGGCGTAACATTTGTTGCATTTGCGCCAGAGCACCCTCTTGTAATGGGATTTGTTAAAGGAACTGAATTGGAAGCTGATGTGAAAAGATTTGTTGAAGAGGTCAGGGGGCAAAGCCTTATTGACAGGCTTGCTGAAGGAAAAGAAAAAAGGGGCATATTCCTTGGGAAATATGCAGTAAATCCTGTGAATGAAGAGGTTGTTCCAATCTTTGCAGCTGATTTCGCTGTTCTTGAATATGGCACTGGAATGGTTATGTGTGTTCCGGCCCATGACCAGAGGGATTTTGAGTTTGCTGAAAAGTATGAATTGCAGCGCAAGGTTGTGATTCAGCCAAAGGAAAAGCAGCTTGATGCATTTGCAATGGAAAAAGCATATGTTGATGAGGGAATTCTTGCAAACAGCGGGCAGTTTGATGGAATGCAGAATTTGGCTGCGATTGAAAAAATAAGCGATTGGCTTGAAAAAGGCGGAAAAGGCAAGAGAATAACAAACTACAAGCTTAGGGACTGGCTTATTTCAAGGCAGCGCTTCTGGGGAACTCCAATACCGATAATTTACTGTGAAAAATGCGGAATGCAGCCAGTGCCGGAAAAAGAGTTGCCTGTTCTATTGCCGGAAAATGCCCCGTTTACCGGGGAAGGAAACCCTTTGGATAAAGTGAAGGGCTTTGTTGAAACAAAGTGCCCGAAATGCAAGGGCAGGGCAAGAAGGGAAACTGACACAATGGATACTTTTGTTGACAGCAGCTGGTATTTTTTGAGGTACTGCAACCCAAAGGCAAAGGAAATGTTTGACAGGAAGGCAGCAAAATACTGGATGCCTGTTGACCAGTACATTGGCGGCATAGAGCACGCGATAATGCACCTTCTTTATGCAAGGTTTTTCACCAAAGCCCTGCGGGATCTGGACCTGCTTTCTTTTGACGAGCCTTTCGCAAGGCTTTTAACGCAGGGAATGGTGCTCAAGGATGGAAAGGTCATGAGCAAAAGCGCAGGCAATGTTGTTGACCCTGGAACCATAATCGAAAAATTTGGCGCTGACACTGCAAGGGCATTTATTTTAAGCGTTGCCCTGCCAGAAAAGGAACTGGAGTGGAGCGACAAGGGAGCTGAAGCGGTATTCAAATTTTTAAGCAGATTTTTTGAATTTGTTGCAGAGAATAAGAAAATGTTTGCTAAAGGAAAAATAAATGCGAAAAAATTAAGCAGCAGGGAAAAGCTTTTGCTGAGCAAAACCCATAGGGCAATAATTTCCGCAACAGGGCAGATGCAGGGATTTGAATTCAACTTTGCATTGAACAACATAATGCAATTGTTCAATGCAATGCAGAAAGAGGAAAAACTGGAAAAGAATGTTGCCGGCTTTACAGCAAGAACGCTTGTTCAGCTGCTTGCGCCGTTTGCACCGCACTTGTGCGAGGAATTGTGGCAGCAGCTTGGAGAAAAAGGCAGTGTAAGCTTGAGCAAATGGCCGATTGCAGACAAAAAAATGATTGACAGGAAGGCAGAGGAACAGGAAAAATTCATTGAAACAGTGAAACTAGATGTCCAGAAAATAAAGCAGCTTGCAAGAATAGAGAAGCCGAGGAGAATTGTTTTTTTCACAGCGCCGGCTTGGAAGTGGAAGGCAATTGCAATTGCTGCAAAGGCGTGCAAGGAAAAGCCGGATGTTGGCGCAACAATCAAGGCATTGATGCTGGATCCTGAAATAAGAAAGCAGGGCAATGAAGTGCCTGGCTTTGCAAAAGCGCTTGTTGCAAAAGTGATGGAATTGCAGGAAGCGGAAAAAATTGATGAAGCTGCTGCATTGAGTGAGGCAAAAAAAGAGCTGGAAAAAATGGTTGAATGCAAAATTGAAATAGAGAAAGCGGAAGCAAGCACCCACCCAAAAGCGAGAAACGCATTTCCCTTAAAGCCGGCAATTTTGATGGAATAAAAAAAAGTGAATCGTTGGAAAAAGGTTGTTTTAAATGAAACCCCGCAGAAGGACTAAAAAACGAAGCAGGCTTCAAAGATGGAAGCAAATAAAAATGAGGAGTAGTACGATGCCAAGCGAGGGCGCTCGGTTTAGAATGACACAAAAACTGCGGCGTAGGAAAGCGAATAGAGGAAATGAAATGCCAAATAGCAATAGCTCAATTTACCAGCAGGTTGGAACACTTTTAAGGCAAATCAAGTTAGTTCCTCAAGATACGTTGGACGACGCAGAGCAAAATATTATTGCCAGAATCGAGCAGATTCACTCTGGTCAGCAGGTTGGCAGGATTATACCAACTGATGTTAATAGATTGCAAACTATTGCCAGGAAACTTAGAAGATAATTTGGTCACATTCTCTCAATTGCCTCAATGTTAAGCAATTGCAGCCCGTTTTTGAGGACTTGTGCTGTTGCCTGAACCAGTGCAAGCCTTTCTTTTTTCAATTCAATGTTTTCTGCCTGCAGCACAGGGTGCGCATGGTAAAAAGTGTTGAATGCTTCTGCTGTTTCAATCAAAAACTGGCACAGGATATGCGGGCTTAGTGAGTCAGCGCTTTTTTGCACAATTGAAGGGAAATCGCTCAATAATTTGATTAACTGTTTTTCTTCTTCGCTTGCCAGCTGCTTGAATTGCAAGCCCTGCAGGCTGACTTTTTTCGCTTTGCCCAAAATGCTTTTTGCCCTTGCGTAAGTATATTGAATATATGGGCCTGTTTCGCCCTCAAAAGCAAGGCTTTCCTTTGGCTTGAAATGCAAATCCTTTTGGATTGCGGTTTTTAGCATAAAGAATTTTATTGCAGCTAACGCAATGGCGTTTGCCCTCAGCTGCAACTCCTTTTTCCCAATTTCCTTCTCCCTTTTTTGAACCTCTGCTGATGCCAGCTGTTCCATTTCATCCATTATTTCATCAGCATCAACAACCTTGCCTTCCCTGCTCTTCAATTTTCCCTCCGGCAAAAAAACCATTCCATGACTCAAGTGCCTGCATTTGGGTGCAAAAGAAAAGCCGAGCAACTCAAAAACCTTGAACAGCTGCTGGAAGTAAAGGTTCTGCTCTGAACCAACAACCCAAATGCTTTCATCAAGCTTAAAGCGCTCAAATTTGTGTTTTGTTAAAGCCAAATCGTTTGTGATATAAATGCTTGTTCCATCTGGTCTCAAAACTATTTTGTCGGGCAGGCCGTGCTGCTCAAGCCTTGCAACCAAAGCGCCTTCGCTGTTCAAAGAGAATATCCCTTTCTTTTTGCCCTCTTCAATCAAAGGTTTTGCCTTATCGTAAAACTGTGATTCAAAAAACCACTGGTCAAAGCAGCTGCCGAAGCGCTTGTAGGTTTGCCTGAAGCCCTGCAAAACCCAGCTGTTCAGCTTTTTCCACAGGGCAATTGTTTTGGCATCCTTTTTCTCCCACTGCAGCAGCAATTCATAAGCCTGCTTTTCCAATTCAGGATTCTCAGCCAGCTTTTTGTTATACAAAACATAATAGTAGCCTACAAAATGGTCAGGCTTTTGCTTTGCCTTTTCTGGCGTTGTACCTTTCCCGAACAATTTGTACGCAAGCATGCTTTTGCAGATGTGGATGCCCCTGTCGTTCACCAGGTTTGCCTTAATTACATTGCTACCTGTTGCCTGCAGCAGATTGCTTATTGCCATTCCAATTGAATCATTCCGCAAATGCCCCAAATGCAGTGGCTTGTTTGAATTAGGGCTGCTGTACTCAACCATTGCCCGCTTTCCCCTGCATGCATTGCTTTGCCCAAATTTTTCTTTTTGCTTCAAAATTGCCGCAATTGTTGGAGCCGCAATCGCTTCCTTTCCCAAAAAGAAATTCAAATAGGGGCCGACGGCAATTGCCCTTTCAACAGAAGAAGGCAGCTGAACCTTTTCAGCCAATTCCTTTGCTATTGCGGCAGGCTGTTTTTTCAGAATTGCAGCGAGCTTGAAGCAGGGAAAAGCAATGTCGCCCAAGTTCTGGGCAGGAGGAACAGCAAGCAGTAGCAGCACTTCAGCCTGCTTTAGCTTCTCGCTTAAAGCAGCCGCAATCGCTTTTGCAATTTCCTGCCTTGCATCCATTTTGCATCAACCAAATAATATGTTTTGTAAGTTAATTAATTTTTTCATTCACTGCTATTTTCTTTGCTGTAGGTCTTTTACGACCCCCCAAACTCTTGGCCCGAGTTTTATTGCAAGCGCTTGTTCCAGATCGCCGCTGCTTACACCATACCTTTTTGCTATTTTAGAGAAAATTCTTGCCGCTCCACTCTTGCTTTCAACGTGAATAAATGCAGCAACCAATGCCCTGACATGGGAAGGTTTTAGCCTTTTTGCAAGGGAACCAAGCCGCCTCCGATGCAAGTGCAACTCTGCCTCGGAATGGGCAGGACCATAATATTCCCGACGAACTATTTTCTTATTCTTATTAATATTTCCGGCAGTTGTTCTTTTCTTTAGCAATTTCCATCACCTGTTTTCTTTTGGTACAGATTTTCTTTTCCTAAAAGAAAATCTGTAACGGACCCGGAGGGATTCGAACCCTCGACCTACTGCTGACCCCCTTTGGAAAGGTAGAAGGCAGTCGCCCTATCCAGGCTAGGCTACGGGTCCATTATAATAAAATAATGCGTAAGGGGAATTAAAAGTTTTGTTTTTTCATTTTATTTCAAATATTTCGCTGAATTTCCCTTTTTCCGCTATTTTGCCCTGCCTGCTGTCAAGCAGCCATACGTGCAGCTTTGGATCAGAGAATTCCCTTGAAAGGAACTTTTTTGGCGCAACCCTCTTGAATCCGTTCAGTTTTTTTCTCCTGTAGAATTCAAGGCCGTCGTGGGGCAGAACGAAAACGAATTCGTCAACCTCGCTTGCGTAAGGCAGCTTTGCTTTCAGCTTGCCCTGGCTTGGCCTTGTTAAAACCTCTATGCCGATTGTTTTGTTTTTTGCCTGCACAAGAAAATCAAACCTGCCCTCTCTCTCACTGCCATGCTTTTCAAGCAGGACTGTTTTTTCCGGGGCAATGCTCAAAATAGCAGGGTTATTGACCCGCATTTTGTTCAATTCGTGGAATACAACAAGGTGCATCAATTTAGTGAAAGCATTTCCGTTGCATTCAATTGGCAGCTATTACCACCAAATAATCCATTACTGTTAATTTATATTTAAACCTGCCTGTTGCCCAAAAAACAGCAAAAATCCCTAAAATTAACTAATTCACTGCCAAAAGTAAAGTTTTTATATGCTTTTGGGGCTATATTTCTTACAGGGTTTTTTATGGCTGAAGGCGGTAATACAGCGGAAATAATGGTTGCACTAGTGGTAGTTGTAGCCTCTTTTATGTACGTTTACGATGCCCTGACAAGGATTTCGCATATGGATGTTTTGCTGGCTGTCCTTGCATTCGGCGGCGGCCTGGTTTACTTGTTCAGCAACATTTGGCACAAATAATTGATGGCAATTTTCTGTTTTTTTTTGTTAAATTCCGTTAATTTTGCAGTTAATGAAATTTTAGGGCAATTCAAGAGGCATTTTCCCAAAATTTTAAAACTGATAGTTTTTTATTCCGGTTAATCTAATTCTGTATGAGCAATATGCCTGAGAGCGCAGCTGGCAAAAAAATGCGCGCCATTTTGCAGCATTTGAAGCAAAACCCAGCGTACATTGTAATTATTGCATTGATTGCACTAGCCATTCTTTTCCTGTGGCAGGCAATCCTTTTCACTGCAATTACACTGCTTGTGATAATTGTAATCGCGGTTGCAGCAATGAAAATCAAGTACAGGAAGCCGAGCTTAAAAGAACTGCAGGCTCAAAAGAACCAGCTGCTGGCTGCAATAAAGATTGCTGAGCAACGCTACCTGCAAAGAAAGTTGAGCGAACAGGACTTCAGCAAAATCTTCAAGGAAAAGCAGCAACAGCTGATTAAAATAGAGGCCCTGATTGACCAGCAATACAGCAAGGAAAAGGGCGCTGCTTTAAGCGATGAACTGCGCGATGTTGAGGCAAAAAAAAGGCATATTCTGCAGGGCCTGCTTGAAGAGAAGAGGAGAATTGTAAAAGAAATGGATATCGCTGAAAAGCGCTATCTCCAGAGAAAAATTGACGCTGCAACATACCAGGCGCTGGTGCAGAAAAACCAGGAAAAGCTGATTGAAGCAGAAGCCCAGATAAAGCAATTGTACGCCGAAGGCGGAGTCCAAAAGGTAATGCAGGGTTTAAAACAACAACTGCACGGCATGGAACAGGAAAAGAAAAAGCAAAAAAAAGAACGGGAAAAAAGTGAAAAGGAAAAAGAGCGGGAAATAGCCGAAGAAATAACGCAGCAGGTGATGGAGAAATAGCTACAACTAGGTCAGCAATCAGCCGAGAAACATCTATTGCTTTTCTGCATTTTCACCCAATGCCTGTTGCAACAGCTTTTGCGCAAATTTTTCCGCTGGCCTCAGCTTTTCTGAATCCAGTTCAAAAATGCTTTTGATTGTCAGGCTGTCAACAACTGTCGCGCCGGCTGTTGCAAGAATGTTTCCCATTCTTTTTATTGTTGTGCCGGGCAGAACAGTGCATGTTGCAAACAGGGCAAAGCGCTTTCCCTTTATATTCTGCAGCTTCCGCAAATAAGACACAATTATCGGGCTAGGGCAAAAGCCCCAGACTGGGGTTCCAATCAAAACAAGGTCAAAAGCATGCACATCAAGCAAAGGGTCAGCCAAAGGCAGGTCTTTTTCGCTTTTCTTATACATGCCGGCCTTCAATTCATCAACAGGCTTCACTTTGAATAATGTTACCTTATGCTCTTTTGCAAAAAATTGCTGCAGCGCCAGGGCAAGCTTTTCAGTCCTGCCTGTTTTGCTGTAAAAAGCGATTAAAATGTTCATCATGGCACCATCCAGGCAAGATTTTTACTTGAAAGCATTTAAAAAATTAAACACATTCAAAGGCAAAGCTGTTAAATCATAACCGCCCTCCAGAATAGCAAAGCAGGGAACGCCCTTTTCTTTTGCTTTCCAGTTTATGACTTTCCCGATTGCGTTGAATGTAGCATGATTTTCAATCGCAAGTTGGGTTCCAACAATGCCGGCATCGGATGCAAAAATGTCAAAGCCAGCTGAAACAGCCAGCAATTGGGGCTGAAAGAGGTCAAAGCATTCAGTGAAAGTTTTCTCAAACAAGCACAAATATTGCCGGTCATTCAAGCCGGCTTCCAATGGAACATTCCTCACATGCGCATTGTTTTCGCTTTCAAAGCCAGTGCCTGGAAAAGTGAAGGCAGGGTCTTGATGCAGGGAAAGATAGAAAACACTTTTATCATTGTAAAAAATTTCCTCTGTTCCATTGCCGCAATGCAAATCGAAATCAACTATCATCGCCCTGCCAATTCCTTTCCTGCGCTGCATTGCCCTGACTGCAAAAGCAATGTTGTTGAAATAGCAGAAGCCGCCGAAGAAATTGCTGCCTGCATGGTGCCCAGGAGGCCTTGCCAAAGAAAAAGCAAATTCCTTTTCACCCAGCTCGGCTGCTCTCAATGCTGCGCCGCACGCAAGCTTGGCAATGCCAAAAGTGTTGCGGTTGAAAACATTGTCGCCTGTTGAAACAGCTTCCCTGCTCAATCTCTTCACATCATTTATCAGGCTCTGCTTATGCACAAGCAGCAAATCTTTTTCATTCACTTTCAAAGGCTGTTCAAATTTCTTAAACCCTTTCTTTTGCAAAAAATCAATTATTGCAATTAACCGTTCCTTTCTCTCCGGATGCATGCCAGTTTCATGCTGCAAAAATTTTTCACTGCAAACAATTGCAACCAATCAGGTTCACCGTTAAATTCTTCCAAAACTAATAACCAAAAAGATGCAGTAAATTATGACTAGGGTAAATGACTCAATTCTCTCAATTTTGTAATTGTTTCTCAGGAAAACCAAAAAAAGCCAGCTAATGCCCACAAAGAATAAAAAGTCAATTAACATGGCATTGAAAGAAAAAGAAATAGGGTTTGCTATTGCAGCCAAGCCTCCGACCAGAAAAACATCGCTTATGTTGCTTCCAATAAGGTTTCCAACCATTATTGCAGGAACACCTTTCCTCAAAGAAGTGATTGCAACAGCCATTTCAGGCAGGCTTGTTCCAACAGCAACAAAAACAGTGCCAATCACCCACTGGTTTATCGGCAAAGCAGATGCTGCTGTCACCAGCAGGTTTGCCCCAAAGAAAATGCATATTGCCCCGATTGCAATGAAAAACAACTGTAGCAAAAAGAACCTGATTGCATTAAACTCTGCCTTCACTGCCTTGTCAAGCCCTGTTAAAAAAAACCCGATTCCATAAACAGCGTAATGGAAGCGCTTATTCCTTACATTGCGCCAAAGCGATCCGCTGAAGCCATGCTGTTCAATTCGCTCTTTCCTGATTAAGTCAGCGTATTCCTTTAGATACCTGCTGAACTTTTTCTCGTGCACTATTGCCTTTTTCGTTGAAATAAAATACGCCAAATAAACAAAAAACAGCAAAAGCAGGATTATTCCTTCCATTCTGCTCAGCAAGCCATTCAAGCAGAATAACGAGAAAAGCACTCCGCTTGCAAACACTACAAAAACAACCTTGCTGTACAGCTCTTTGTCAACAGCAATCGGAACAAACAATCCGGCCAAGCCAAGAATCAATGCAATGTTCGCGATATTGCTTCCGACAATGTTTCCAATTGCGATCCCGCTGTTGCCGTAAATCGCAGCTGTAACGCTTGCACCAACCTCAGGCATTACTGTTCCAGTTGCAACAATAGTCAGGCCAATGACAAACTCGCTCAAGCCAAACTGCCTTGCAAGCCTGGCAGCAGCGCTCACCAGCCAGTCAGCGCCCTTAACCAGCAAAGCCAAGCCAAACAAAAAAACCAAAACAGTAAACAACAAGCCCTGCATTGAAAATCAGATAAGAAAAAAGGTTTAAGTGAATAAAAAGCTTGCGATTGTAAAGCCATTTTCTTTTGATACAGCTTTTCTCGCGAAGCCACTTTTCTTTTGATACAACTTTTCTTTTTCTAAAAGAAAAGTTGTGCGGGAGGGCGGATTCGAACCGCCGAAGCCACTAAGGCACCAGCCAACTGCAGCTTTTTCCCAAGGCTTTTTTGCCTTGCAAAAAAGGCTTCCTCAAGCTGGCGGAATAGACCGCTATCCGACTCCCGCGTTAAAACAATTCAGGCAAAAAAAGGATTTAAAGCTTTGCAACTCATTTTGCTTTCTCAATTTTCACTATTTTTATCCAAAATATCAGAGTTTTCCCTGCAAGCGGGTGATTAAAATCAACTATAATTGAATCATCTTTTATTTCTTTGATTACGCCGTTTACGCCTGTTTCGCTGTGGACAGGCAGGCCGACAACCATTTTGTCTGGCTCGGCAAACTGGCTTTTGGGCAGCTCTACAACCTTTGTGTTATCGTATTGCCCGTAAGCTTTCTCTGCCTGAATTGTCACTGTTTTTTCTTGCCCCTCTTGCATTCCAATAACAGCAGAATCAAATCCTTCAATTGCCTGTTTTGAGCCAACAGCAAAGGAAAATGGCTTTCCTGCTTTTTCGCTTGAATCAAAAACGTTTCCATCCAGCAGCTTGCCCTCATATTCAACGGAAACAGTGTCTCCAGCAGCAACTGTTGTTTTACCTGCGTTTGGTTGCTGGGCGCAACCGCTGAGCAAAACTAAAGCAATTAAAAGAAATGAAACAAAAGCTTTCTGCATAACTTAATTGCTTTAAGAAAACAATTAAAAAAGGTAGATAAAAAGAACGCGGGGGACGAGATTCGAACTCGCGCTTCCGTGAGGAAACACGCTGATTGGAATTTGGGTTTCTTTTCCCAACAGCCTTTTTAACAAAAAGGCTGGCGAAAAAAGTTCCTTTTCCCAAGGCTTTTTTGCGTGAGCAAAAAAGGCTTAGCCGTTAGGCATTTTTTCCTTTTCTTTCCCAAGGCTTTCTTTTTCTAAAAGAAAGGCTTTTCCAGGCGTGCGCATTAGACCGCTCTGCCACCCCCGCATTAAGGAAAAGAAGGCAGGGAAAAGCCTTTAAAGGAAATTTATTTTTGCAGTGGCGAAAGCGAAATAATAAAAAGGGGGAAAGGATTATTATTATTGCAATGAATAAAAAGCAGAATGGCAAAAACACGGCGATTTGGGGTCCTGACGAGTGGCCTGCTGAAACATTCTTTTGCATTGCTGTTTCAAAAGATGGAAAAACAGTGAAGCAGGAGGGCAAGCACTATAAGGGATTTAACCGCTTGGTTGACTCTTCTGCAATCAGCTGGGTGAATTGCTGCATTGATGATGTTGCTGACAATATTGAAGATATTGCCAGGCATTTTGGTTTCAGGAAAGAGCTGGCTAGAGATTTGCTGACGCATAGAAGCAGTGCTTATGTTGACATGGGCGACGAGCTTGGATTGCTGCTGCCTGCAGTGAAAGTAAGGAACCTGCTTGTGCACATTTCACCAATTTATATGCTGATCCGGAAGAACCTGGTTTTGTCTGTTCACAGCAGGAGGGTTACAAGGTGGATTAATTTCTTCAATTATGCTGAAACCTTTATGAGAAAAATTCCGCCGAATGCGCTGTTTAATGACAAGATTACGATGATTTTGATAAGGCTGTTGGGCAAGAATGACGAGAAGAATTTCGAGAACCTGCGCATAATTGAAGAGGAAGGGGACAGAATAAACAGGATGTTAATCGACAGTGGGTCGCCCAGGACAAAACTTGGGGCAGAAATATACAGAATGAAGCACGCCTTGATCAGTTACATGGGCGCCTTATGGGCTTCGATGGATGTCTTGAACGATCTGCGTTACGGCGACAGCGAGTTAATCACTGATGACAGCGCTTTGCTGCACGAAATCACGATTATTGCAAGCGATCTGACAAGCCACCTTGCTTTGGCAGAGCACATGAGCGAGGTGCTTGCATCAGGCCTGGAGGTGCTGCAAAGCATTTACAACAACCAGCTGCAGGTTCTGAACAACAGGCTTTCTTTGACTGTAACCTGGCTGACTGTGCTTGGAACAGCGGTTCTTGTTCCAAACACGCTTGCTACAATTTATGGAATTCCTGCAATCAGCGAGCACGCAAACTGGCAGGACATAATTTTGCTGTTGGTTGCCTCAACAGTAATCAGCGCGCTTGCGGCATACTTTGTAATCAAGAGAATGCTGCCAAAAAAAGTAGAGTGAATTTTTCTTTTGAGGGCAGGCTTTCCAGGGAAGCAATTTCTTTTGATGCATTTTTTCCTGGCGAAGCCCATTTTCTTTTGATGCTTTTTTTGTAGCGTTTTTTTCTTTTAATGCACGTTTTCTTTTTTTCCTAAAAAAAGAAAAAGTGCGCCGGCGACAGGATTTGAACCTGTGTGTCCAGAGGACTCTCGGTCTCAAGCCGAGTGCGTTTAACCGCTCCGCCACGCCGGCATTAATATTATTTTTTGTGATTGAATGGATTTAAATGTAACTGATTTGGGTTTTTTTGCGGTTCACGCTGGCTTTTCTTTTTTTTAGTATGGCGTGAATTCTATTTTGCTGTTTGCCATTTTTTTGAAGAATTGCAGTTCCTGCTTTTTCTGGCCTGCTGTGCTGAATATGTGTTCTAATCCAAACCACACCATGAACCAGCCTGTTGGCTCAAGCAGTACGAAAACGAAGTTCCATGCGAGGTGTGTTGCTGTTAGCTGTGAAACGAGTGATGCAGCGAACATTGCGGAAACGCCTGCAAGCAGGAAAAAAGCGGATTTTCTTTTAATGCCTTTTATTTCTTTTTCCATTAGGGCTGAGTGTTTTTTGAAGTATTCATGCAGCCTCTTTTTTATAATGTTCTCCAGCGCAGCATCCCTTTTTTGTTCTGGAATCAGGAATTTTAATTCAATTGCGCCGCTGCTTTTTTCCTTTGCTGCCTTTTTTGCTTCGGAAAGGAAGTCGTCGGACAAAGCCCTTTGCGGGTAAGGCCTTGGGTCAAAGTCCGAGAAGATGTCATCGTATGTGTCCAGCCAGATGCTTATTTCAGACAAGCGCAGCAGTTTTTGTTTCTCTGCGTCTTTTATTTCTGTCGGGGTTTCGGAGTTTTGCCCGAGTGAGTTGGCTGATTCTTTTGCATCCATATTTGGAGATTAAAAACGAAACAGAATTTAAGGATATAGCAAATGGCATTAATTTTTGAACAATTTTTGCGGATTTTTTTTAGGTTGAAAGGTTAAAAAAACAGAATTTTGGGAAAAGCAGGCGCTCTATGCGATTGCGAAGCAATCGCCCTTTTCCCAAGGCTTTTTTCCCGTAGGAAAAAAGGCTTATGCTTTTTGCAGCAAATAGTTTTTTTCAATTTGCAGGAAACCTGTTTTTGCCTTTGCTTCAACAAAGTTCAGCAGGTTGTTGAATGCAATGAAAGAAATGCTGATTCCTGCCGCGAATGCGATTCTTTCAGTTGCTGTTATTGGGATAAGCATTGCCCATTGCTCTGCCGTCATTGGAACAGTCCAAGCAAAAATAACTGAGCCTATTGCGTGGGCAGTGAATGTTGCCCCAAGGCTGCGCAGGAACAATCGCTTGCTGAACACTTTTGCAATCAACGGGATTGTCCAGAAGAGCGAGTAATACCATGCTTCCCTGCCAACAGGGTGCAAAATGAACAAGGCAATGCATGCGGTTGGAATTGCCGCGCTTGCTTTTGAGAAATTGTTCTTCTTGAGGAAAAATGCGAAGTAGAATGTTGCAAACAGCATTGGCAGCAATCTTAAAATATTCAGCAATTCAATTGCTTTTCCTGCAATCGCGAAATCCAGCAATTCAGCAAAGAAAACAGAGGCAATTCCAATAACCGGACCGAGAAAAGCGCCTGCTATCGGGCCAATGAACTGGAAGAAGGTAAAGTATTGGGCCGTGCTGCCAACAAGCTGAGAGAAATTGATTCTGCCGGCGATTAAAACAACTATAGTGAATAGAACAAAGAAAACTACCTTTTTGAAATAGCTGTTTTGCATTAAGCCCACCAAGAATAATAACAATAAAAAAGAGGCAATTGTTTAAAAATGTTTTCACAAAAAAAATGCCTGCTCTGGCTTTTGCAAAAAATGCTTTTGATTTTAAAAAAACGTTCAATAAATTGCTTTTATTGTTTTTTCCACAATTGGATTGCCTCACCGACAACAAAGCAGCTGCCTGCAACCAAAACAAGCCCGTTCTTTCCAGCAACAGCAATTGCTTTGCGCACTGCATTTTTTACTCCCTTAACAATAATTGCCTTTTTCCCATGCCGCTCGAATTCGCACTTTATTTTTTCGGGCTGCATTGCCCTGATTTTTGCCTCGGTTGCTATTACCGATGAAGCAAGCGGCGCAAGAGCGCTTGCAATTTGCCTGATGTCCTTGTCACTGCTTACGCCAATGACAAGCAATGCTTTTTTCCCCTTAAAGCTCTGCCTGAATGATTTTGCCAAAGCAAGCACTGCCCCTGGATTATGGCAGCAGTCAAGCAGAACAATCGGGTTGCGCTGCACTGCATCAAACCTGCCGGGAAAACGCACTTTTGCCAAGCCATTCCTGATTGCTTTCTCGCTTATTGCCACTCCCTGCTTTTGCAGCTCTCTTATAACAGCGATTGCCATTGCTGCATTTGTCCGCTGAAAGCTGCCCTGCAATGCGATTTTTCCTTTATAGGGTTTCGATGCGTTTATTAGTTTGCTTTTTTTTCTTTTGCACTCTTTTCCGAGAACGCGCAGCACAACCGGGTTTTTTTCCGCTGTCACCAGAGGAATGCCCTGCTTTATTATTCCTGCTTTTTCAAAGGCAATTTTCTGCAGTGTGTTCCCCAAATACTGCTTGTGCTCCACTGAAACATTTGTTATTATGCTCACGACAGGCTTGAGCACGTTTGTTGCATCCAAGCGCCCACCCATTCCTGTTTCAATTACAGCGAAATCTACTTTTTTTCGCTTGAAGTACTTGAATGCAAGCGCTGTGGTGAATTCAAAAAAGGTCAGCTTGAGGTCTGCTTTTTCTTTTATTGCCCTCAGTTGTGAAACAAGCTTTTGCAGTTCGGCGTTAGAAATTTTTTTTCCATTAACCTGCACTCTTTCATTGAAGCTGACCAGGTGCGGTGAAACGTACAGCCCTGTTTTATAGCCTGCCGAGCGCAGAATTGATTCAACCATTGCTGCAGTGCTGCCTTTTCCGTTTGTTCCAGCAATGTGGATTGAACGGAAAGAATCCTGCGGATTGCCGAGCAATTGGAGGAAGCGCTGCATCCTGCTTAATCCAAGGATTATGCCAAGGCGCTCCAATTCATTGAAGTAAGAAAGAAAATTCTGCGCCATATTATTTTTTTCAAAGAAAGAGAATAAAAATAATGAGGCAAGCAGCAGCATCAACTGTTTAAAGCCGAATGCCGTTGCTTTGCCTCCTTAACTCCCAACACAGCAACAAACTGGTGTTGTTGTTTTTAAAAAGCTTTCCATCAAAAAATTTCTACATAAAAAAAATTTCGCTTGGCTTGTTATTTAAAAAAAGGTCTGTTGTTTTTTCTTTTAATAAATTGGAAAAGGAAAAAAAATAAAAAATAGCAAATTGTGGTGGCATGGAAAATGGACGTTGAGAAATTTATTGCGGAAAAGGTTGCGGAAATAAAGAAAACAGTCGGCAGGGATAAGGCGATTGTTGCCTTGAGCGGCGGGGTTGATTCAAGCGTTGTGGCTGCTTTGGCGCACAGGGCGCTTGGCAGGCAGCTTGAATGCGTTTTTCTGGATGACGGCTTGATGAGGGAGAAAGAGGGCGAGCAGGTTAGGGCTGTTTTCAAAAAAACAGGGATTGAGGTAATTGTAAAAAATGTCCAGCAGCGCTTTTTCGATGCATTGCAGGAATTGACAGATCCCGAGGAGAAGAGAAAGGCTTTCAGGGACACTTTTTATAAAACACTCGGGGAAGTGGTGAAAGAAAGCAAGGCAAAATTCATGTTCCAGGGAACAATAAAGGCTGATGTGATTGAAACAAAAAAGGGAGTGAAAACGCAGCACAATGTTCTTGCACAGATCGGGGTTGATCCTGGAAAATATGAGCTGCGGATTTTGGAGCCTCTGGTTGAATTGTTCAAGCCTGATGTCAGGGCAGTTGGCAGGGCGCTTGGCCTGCCTGCCGAAATCAGTGAAAGAATGCCTTTCCCAGGGCCGGGGCTGTCAACAAGATGCGTTGGAGAGGTAACGCCAGAAAGGATTGCAATTGTCAGGAGAGCGCATGTTATTGTTGAAGATGAAATTAAAAAAGCAGGCTTTAAGCCATTCCAGGCATTTGCGGTTTTGCTGAATGACAAGGCTACTGGATTGGACAAGGAAGGAAACAGGCTTTTCGGAGACATTATCGTTGTGAGGAGTGTTGAATCAAGCGATGCAATGAAAGCAAAACCAACAGAAATCCCAGTACAAGCGCTGCTGCGGATAAGCGAAAGAATTACTGCAGAGATTCCTTCTGTTGCAAGAGTATTGTATGAATTAACTGGGAAACCGCCTGCAACAATTGAGTATATTTAATGAGGTGAAAAAACAAATGAAAGTAGAAGGAAAACATTATAGAACAATTTGGGTAAAGGAAGGAAATGAAAAAATAGTGCAAATAATTGACCAGAGGCATTTGCCACACGGGTTTGTGATAGAGGACTTGAAGACTGTTGAAGATGTCGCTGTTGCAATAAAGGAAATGCATGTAAGAGGCGCTGGCTTAATCGGTGCAACTGCAGGCTATGGGGTGTATATTGCTGCCTTGGAGGCCCCTGAGAATGATTTTGACGGTTTTGTGGAAAAGGCAGGCGAAAAGCTGAGGGCTACAAGGCCAACTGCCGTGAACCTTGCTTGGGCTGTTGAAAGGCAGCTTAAGGCAATGCAGAAGGAAAAAAATGCAGGGAAAAAGGTTAAGGTTGCTTTCAAAATGGCGAAGCAGATTGCTGATGAGGATGCCGAATTTTGCAGGCGTATTGGAGAGCATGGGTTAAAAATAATTGAGGAAATTGCTGCAAGAAAGAAAGGCAAAACAGTAAACATTTTGACACACTGCAATGCCGGGTGGCTTGCTTTTGTTGACTATGGCAGTGCAACAGCGCCGATTTACGCAGCATTTGACAAAGGCATAGATGTTCATGTTTGGGTTGATGAAACAAGGCCATGGAACCAGGGGGCAAGGCTTACTGCATGGGAGCTTGGCCAGCACGGCGTTCCACATACAATTATTGCTGACAATGTTGGCGGCCATTTGATGCAGCATGGCTTGGTTGACATGTGCATTGTTGGAACTGACAGGACAACGCGCTGCGGCGATGTTGCAAACAAGATTGGCACTTACTTAAAGGCATTGGCAGCAAAGGACAACAATGTGCCATTCTATGTTGCTTTGCCTTCTTCAACCTTTGATTGGAAGATGCGTGATGGCGTTAAAGAGATTCCAATAGAGCAAAGGGGCAGCGAAGAAGTGAAGTATGCCCAGGGGCTATGCGAGGGAGAAATAAAAAAAGTTCTTTTGACGCCTGCAAAAAGCAATGCAGTGAATTACGCTTTTGACGTAACTCCGGCAAGGCTTGTAACAGGGCTTATTACTGAAAGGGGAATTTGCAAGGCAAACGAGAAAAGCATTCTGGCATTATTCCCGGAAAAGAAATGAGATTCAGCAGTGTTTTAAATGTTAACTTAGGAGAAAATTAGATGTTGGTTGGCATGCGCAGGGTAAAAATTATGGGGCAAAAGAGAACTGCTGGGAGAAGAATCATTAGAAAAGTTAGAAAACCAAGTGGCTCTGCCGGCGTTGAAAAAGGATATTTTAAATTTACGCCAATACCAAAGGGCAAAAGGAGAATTCCCGCAAACCAGTTAACAGATATAAACAACTGCAGAAACATTCTTTTCAAACTTGGCCTGATTGGAATTTATACCAGCGGCCCTTCAAAAGGGGTTGGCTTTGGCAACGTTAGCAAAGAGCTTGCTTCTGGAAATATAATTGTCACTGGCAATAAAACAGGCGGCATTAGGTCATTGACTCAAGACCATTATTGCCTTGTAACCAGAAGTTTCCCTAGCAAAAATAGGGTTTGGTTTGTTGGGCCAATTATTCCAACTTCAGAAAGCATGACTCATTCTGCTGTTTATAATGCAGACAAAACCGCCAAGGTGGTACTCCATGTCCACAATCTCCGGCTTTGGAGAAGACTGCTTAATAAAGTGCCAACAACAAGAGAAAACGTTACATACGGAACCCCCGCAATGGCAGGAGAAGTGACCAGATTATTCAAAGAAACAGATGTTGGAACGAGAAAAATTTTCGTAACAGCAGGCCATACTGAAGGGGTATTCGTTTTTGGCAGGAACTTTAAAGAAGCACTAAACATACTGCTCGGATATTATGGAAAGAGAAAAGCCTAACCCTTCTCCAGTTTCTTTTTCGCTTCAGGCAGCTTTTCCATCAAATCTTTTGCATTCCACATGCTGCCCTTTTCTTTCTGCAGCAGTTCTGCTGCATACTTGTTAAGGAAACAGCCTGCTTTCGCCGCCTGCAGCAGCGGGTTTTTTGCGGCAAAGCCTACAATCAGGCCGGCAAGCACATCGCCTGTTCCTCCAGTTGTCATTGTTGGCGAGCCGCCCTTGTTTTCAAAAATCTGCTTTCCATCGCTGATGTAATCGGTTGCTCCCTTCAGGACAACAACGCATTTGAATTGGCGTGCTGCTTTTAAGGCGTTTTCTTTTGTCGGCTGCATTTTGAACAATTGCCTGAATTCGCTTGCGTGCGGTGTTACAATGCAGTTGCCGTGCAGCCATCTTGGGTCAATTATGCGCAGTGCGGTTGCGTCTATTACAAAGCGCTTCAGCCTGTTTTTTGCAATCAGACTGTGCAGCCTGTCCCGCATGCTTTGCGTTTGCTCCAACCCAGGACCGACAAGAATTGAATCAACCTTCGGCAGGACTGTTTTCAGGTCATTGAATTGCAGCACAATGAATTCAGGAGAAAAGTTTTTTATTGCCTGCATGTTTTCAGGCGCTGTTGCAAAGTAAACAAGGTCAACTATTCTGCTTGCTGTTACCCCTGAAAAAATCGCTGCGCCGTGGTACTGGGTGCTACCTGCAACAAGAAGGACAATTCCATTTTCGCCCTTGTGGCTTTTTTTCTTCCTCTTTGCAAGGCCAAGGACATCCGCCTTGCTTGTTTGCTGTACAGGCATGGGAAAAACAGGTATTAATGAATATAGAAAAACATAAAATTTGTTGGTAAGCTATTGTTTTGGGGGATTGCTTGAATACTTCTGTTAAAAACGCTTTAGAGATTGCTTTAAGCAGCCTGCGGCTTTGCTATACTGATAAAGGCATTTTGGCTGGCAGGAGAAGCAAGAAATACAACCAGTACTGGGCAAGGAACAGCTTTTTTGCTTCTTATGGCGCATTGGCTGCCGGAGATGCAGAGCAGGTTAAAAAGAACCTTCAGCTGTTTGCAAGCAAGCAGCACAGGAACGGGATAATTGCAAACCAGATAAGCAGGAAGCTTAAGCCCAGGTTTAAATTGCTGATTGGCAGTGTCATTGACAGCACTGCGTTGTTCATTATTTCTTTGAGCGAGTATGTTAAGGCAAGCAATGACCTTGATTTTGCCGCTGAAAGATTCGGCAATGCAAAGAAGGCAATGCAGTTCCTGCATTCAAAGGACAGGAACAATGATTTTTTGATTGAGGAAAGGCTTTTCGCAAACTGGGCTGAAACAGTGCTGCGCTTCGGGAATGTTTTGTACACAAACTGCTGCTATTTCAAGGCAATAGAGGAATTCGGCCAATTGTGCGATTTGCTTGACAAAAACCTGCTGGCAGCGCAGTATAAAAGGCTGGCTGCAAAAACAAAGGAGAAAATCAATGGAATGTTCTGGTATGGAAACTATTATTTGGACTGGATTGACATCAGAAAGCAGGACTTTTTTGCATGCGACGGAAACCTTTTGGCAATTGAATGGGGCATTGCTGACAAAGAGCAGAGCCAGATGATTTTGAACAAAATAAAACAGCACCAGCTGAACAAGGTTCCATTGCGGACGAATTATCCCCTTTACCCGATCTGGCGAATCCCGATTACATTGCTGCCGCTGGCTGCATACCATTACCATAACGGCTTCAGCTGGCCATGGCTTGGATGCCTGAATGCAGTTGCCCTGCAGAAAGTAGGATGGCACAATGATGCGAAAAAGGAATTGAAAAAAGTTGCGGAGCTGATAAATGAAAACGGCGTAGTGCACGAGGTTTTTGATGAAAGGGGAAAGCCTGTTAATGGGCTTTTGCTGCAGAGCGAGCGCCCTTTCAGCTGGAATGCGGGCATGTTTGTATGGGCAGTGCATCAATTGCATGCAAAGGAAATGGGCTATTCCGAGCAAAGCGTTTTTAAATAAGTTTAATTATTCTATTACTGCCATGAACTGCATTGATGTTGACAGGATTTTCAAGAGATATGAGGACATTGATGCTGTTGACGGCATCAGCTTTTTTGTTGCAGAGGGCGAGCTTTTTGCTTTGCTTGGGCCGAATGGCGCCGGAAAAACCACCACAATCAGGATGCTGCTTGACATAATAAAGCCAGACAAGGGCGAAATAATGTTTTTTGGCAAGCAGTTCAGCGAAAGCACCAAAGCCCAGATTGGCTACCTGCCTGAGGAACGCGGCTTGTATGACAACCTTACCGTAATGCAGAATATCCTTTATCTTGCTTCTTTGAAAGGCGCACCGAAGGATATGGTCAAGAAAAATGCTCTTGATTTGCTTAAGCAGGTTGATTTGCTGTCTTACATTGACAAAAAGGTCAATACTTTGAGCAAGGGAATGCGGCAGCTGGTGCAATTGATTGCAACCCTTGTGCATGAGCCAAAGCTACTTATTTTGGATGAGCCTTTTTCAGGCCTTGACCCTGCAAACAGGGAGGTTGTGAAGAGAATAATTCTGCTTCAGAAGGAACAGCACAGGACAATTATTTTAAGCACCCACATGATGAATGAAGTGGAAGAATTGTGCGACAGGATTTTGATGATTAACAGGGGAAGAAGGGTTTTATACGGCACTTTGGAGGACATTAAGGAGAGGTATGCAAAAAACTGCGTTTTCATTGAATTTGAAGGAACTCTGCCAAAGCTGGATGGCGTTGAAAAAGCAGACATCAAGAAGAACACGGCTGAATTGTATCTGCGGGTTGATGTAAGCCCGCAGCAGATTCTTAAGCAGCTGGTTGAAAAGAATGTTGATGTCTGGAGATTTGATGTAAGGGAAATGAGCCTGAATGAAATATTCGTTAAATTGGTGGAGGCGGAGAGATGGATAAGAGTCTGACAATTGCGATTCACGAATTCAAAGTGAATCTGCGCAGAAAGGAATACATTTTCTTTGCGTTTGTTCTGCCAGCAATGCTGCTGTTGCTTGTAACGGTTTTTTCCCTAAGCGGAAAGCAATTCGATTTAATGGATTTCAGGGGGTGGCAGCAAAGCAATTTGTTTTTCGCTTTCCCCTCAACTATTGCAATGATATTCAGCCTCGCAATCTTTTTGTCAGCAAACTTTTTATTGCAGGGGATTGCGCAGGAAAAAGAGAACAAGATAATGGAAGTGCTGCTTTCATCAATCTCATTCAGGCAGCTGCTGACAGGAAAAATACTCGGCCTGGCAATGCTTGGCCTTATCCAGTTTTTCAGCTGGGTTGCTGTTGGATTGGTTACAATATCAGTAATGGCGCCCGATATTCTCACAAGGGCAGCTGAAAAATTCGTTGCAACTGAAGCAATCCTGCTTTACTTCATTTTCTTCATCCTTGGATACATTCTGTACGCTTCCCTGCTCGCTGCAATCGGAGCGCTTATTGAAACAAGGGGCGAAGCCCAGCAGATTGGCGGCCTGCTGACGGTCTTTATGCTGATTCCAGCAATCAGCACAATGTTTTTGTCAAGCGAACAGGCATCAGGCATCATCACAGCCCTGACACTGTTTCCCTTGACAGCACCGATAACAGCAATGATCAGGATTTTTATGAGAACACTGCCGATGTATGAGGCAATAGCAAGCATTGCAATTATGATTGCAACAATAATAGTGATGATTCTTGCAACAGCAAGACTGTTCAGGGTTGAGCTGCTGATGCAGGGAAAGCGCTTTTCAGCAAAAGAACTAATCAGGATTGTGGTAAAAGGAAAATAGCCAGCACCAACCCATGAAAAAAACAATTTAATAACTTTGCGGCAGGAATTAATGGGAAACAAAAAATGAAAAAAGAAGTTATTGCAGCAATCGCAATTGCATTAATTGCACTCAGCGGCTGCACCCAGCAGCCTGCTGCGGGAGGTGATGAAATGCCGACAATTAGCGGGAAAAATGTTCTGCTGATAATCGCGCCAAGCAATTTCAGGGACGAAGAACTGTTTGACACAAAAGCCGAACTGGAGAAAGCAGGCGCAACAACAATAATCGCAAGCAGGCAAACAGGCACAATAACCGGAATGCTTGGCGGAACAGCAAAGGCAACGCTTTCATTAAGCGCGGTAAAAGCATCGGATTTTGATGCCGTTGTTTTCATCGGGGGAGGAGGCGCAAGCGCCTACTTCAATGATTCAACAGCCCAGAAAATCGCAAAAGATGCAGCAGCGCAGGGAAAAGTGCTTGCAGCAATATGCATTGCACCAAGCATTCTGGCAAACGCAGGCCTGCTGCAAGGGAAGAATGCAACTGCATTCAGCAGCGAATCAGGCAATCTTGAGGCAAACGGAGCAAACTATACAGGCCAAGCAGTGACAGTTGACGGAAAAATCATAACTGCAAACGGCCCGGCAGCAGCGAAACAATTCGGAAAAGAAATAGTCAAAGCGCTAGCGGGGTAAAGAGACTTTTATCGCGAGCCGAAGGCGAGCAAATGACATCTCGAGCAACCGAAGGTTGCGAAGATGGCATAAATCACACTCGGATTTTTCCGAGTATGGACCCTGCGGGAATCGAACCCGCGGTCTCCTCGTTGCGAACGAGGCGTCTTACCACTCGACTAAAGGCCCTTAAAAATAAATAGAATTGTTGGATTTAAAACCTTGTTGCTTTCTTCATTGAAAAAGCGAATTTTTGAATCTCTTTTAGCATTTTTCTTTCGTTTCCCAGGCTTCTCTTAATTAAATCGACTATTGCGCTTCCGACAATTGCCCCTTGGGCGCCTGCTGCAATCACTTGCCTCGCATGCTCCGACCTGCTTATTCCGAATCCAACGCATAAAGGCAGCTTTGTGGAATGCCTTGTTCTCTTAATCAGCTGAATTGTTCTTTTCTGCAACTGCTGCCTTGCGCCTGTAACGCCGAGCAGTGAAACAATGTAAACATAGCCGGTGCAATTGCGCAATATTTTCAGCATTCTCTTTTTTGTTGTTACAGGGCTGACAATGAAAACCTGCTCAATTCCATGCTTTCTCGAAGCCTTGAGCAATGGTTTTGCTTCTTCCAGCGGGCAGTCTGCTGCAAGCAGCGCATCAACCCCTGCCTTTTTTGCATCTGCATAGAATTTTTCAATGCCCCTCTGCATCACCAAATTGTAGTAAATCAGCAAACTGATTGGAATTCGTTTGTCAAATGCCCTTATTTTTTTAATCAAACCAAAGCATTTGTCAGTGTTCATTCCTTTTGCAAGCGCCCTCTGGTCAGCTTCCTGAATTGTCTTGCCATCGGCAATAGGGTCACTGAAAGCGAATCCCAATTCCAAAGCATCTGCTCCGGAGTTGATTAATGTTTTAATAATTTTGAAAGAAGTTTCCGCATTCGGGTCTCCAAGCACAACGAACGGAATGAAAGCACCCTCTTTTCTCGCCTTTAATTCCCTGAACCGCTCACTAAATCTGCTCATTTTCGCATCCCCAGTTCTTTTACGGCAATATCCAAGTCCTTGTCTCCCCTTCCGCTCAAATTGACTATGACAATGTCATTGCGCTTGCATCTCTTCGCATATTTCAGCAGATAAGCAACAGCATGCGCGCTCTCCAGAGCTGGAATAATGCCCTCTTCCTCGCTCAGCAATTTGAACGCATTCAAAGCCTCTTTGTCTGTTGCGTAAGTGTACTTTGCCCTGCCGAGCTCTCTCAGCAGGCTGTGCTCTGGCCCGACAGCGCAGTAATCTAGGCCTGCTGAAACACTGTGCGTGTTGTAAATCTGCCCGAATTTGTCCTGCAGAACATAAGTCATTGTTCCATGCACTACGCCAACTCTTCCAATCTTTCTATCAGCGAATCTTGCAGCGTGCTTTCCGCTCTCTATTCCCAGGCCGCCTGCCTCTACTCCAATCAATTCAACTTTTTTGAATGGCAAAAATGCCTTGAATATTCCAATTGAGTTTGAGCCTCCGCCAACGCATGCAATGATTGCTTTCGGCATTCTCCCTTCAGCTTTCAAAATCTGCCTTTTTGTTTCTCTCCCTATAATGCTCTGGAAGTGCGCAACCATTGTGGGATAGGGGTGAGGCCCTAGAACTGATCCAAGCAAATAGTGCGTTGTCTCGCAACTCGCTGTCCAATCCCGCAAGCATTCGTTAATTGCATCCTTTAAGGTTCTGCTCCCGCTGCTTACCGGAATCACGTTTGCTCCGGCCAACTGCATCCTGTAAACATTCGGCTTTTGCCTTTCAATGTCAACTTCGCCCATGTAAATATCGCATTGCATTCCAACCTTTGCTGCTGCTACTGCTGTTGCAAATCCGTGCTGCCCAGCGCCTGTTTCAGCAATAATTCGCTTCTTCCCCATGTATTTTGCAAGCAGCGCCTGCCCTAATGCATTGTTTATTTTGTGCGCTCCAGTGTGCGCCAAATCCTCTCTCTTCAGATAAACCTTGCAGCCCAGCCTCTTGCTCAGGTTTTCCGCAAAAGAAAGCGGTGTCGGCCTTCCTGCATAGCCCTTGAGCAGTTGGTTGAATTCCCTGTTGAATTTTTTGTTAGCCTTGAATTTGTAGAACGCCTGCTGCAGTTCTTCAAGCGCCGGCATAAGTGTTTCAGGCACGTAAATTCCGCCGTATTTTCCAAACCGAGCTTTTCCAATCATTGCGCTTTCGCCCTCTCAATGAATTTCTTCAATTTATTTAAGTCAATCTTTCTTTTATTGTTTTGCATCTTCACTCCGCTGTTCACATCAACGCCAAAAGGCTTAACTTGCTCAATCGCTTTTGCAATGTTTTCCGGCGTCAGGCCGCCTGCCAAAAAAACCGGCTTGCCGCACTCCGCAACAATTTTTGCCGCAATTTTCCAGTCCGCTTTTTTTCCAGTTCCACCGAGCTTTCTGCCGCTTTTTGAATCCAGTATAATGAAATCAACCGCGCTTTCAAAATGCTTTGCCTTTTCAATTGCTTTTTTATCCATTGCATGCACGGTTTTAAAAATTTTCAGGGAAGGCATCAATTGGCGCAATTTCCCAATTTCCTCAACAGGCAGTTCTTTAACCAAGTGGATGGCATCTGCTCCAATAAAACTGGACAAGCCGGCAATTTCTTCGCCTTTAACCAAATCGGTTAATGCAACCAGCGGAACATTTCCCTTCAATTGCTCAAACAATTCCCTTGCCTCTTCCCTTTCAACACCCCTCTCAGCACCGAATATTTCCACAACAAAACCAAGATAGTCTGCTCCCTGCCTTATTGCAGCAAAGCCATCCTCGGCATTCGTGATTCCGCAGATTTTCACTTTAACCATATTCAAAACCCCAGCTCAAGCAATTTTGCCTCAATGTCCTGCACCTTCATAAAAGCGCTTCCAATTAGAACGGCATCAACTTTTCCCTTCACTGCCTCAATGTCCTTTGCCGAATTGAATCCCGATTCGCTTACAATTGTTTTCTCTTCAGGCAGCATGCTTCGCAAGCAAGCAGTGGTCCTCAAATCAACCTTCAACGTTGCCAAATCCCTGTTATTGATTCCGACAATTTCAGCCCTTGCAGCCAAAGCCTTGTCAACATCATAGCCTGAATGCACTTCAACTAGGCACTGCAATCCAATGCTCCCTGCAACAGAGTGCAGCTTGCGCAGCTTTTCCTTTGCAAGCCCTGCAGCAATCAATAGGATTGCATCTGCTCCAGCAGCCCTTGCTTCAAATAATTGATACTCATCTATAATGAAATCCTTTTGCAGCACTGGCAGAGCTGTTGCTTCCTTAACCTGTTGTACATACTCAAGCTTTCCCTGAAAATATTTTTCATCAGTTAAAACGCTTATTGCCTGCGCGTGCTTATTGTAAACACCTGCAATCTGCAGCAAATCAAATTTCTCCCTCAAAACCCCCTCGCTTGGGCTTGCTTTCTTTATTTCCGCGATCAGATTGATTGGCCTTTGCGTTGAGCTGATTGCTTCCTCGAAATTCCGCACCGGAAATTTATCCAAGCGCTTTTTCAATTCCAGCAGCGGCAGCTTCTTTTTTCTCGCTTCCACTTCCTTTTCCTTGTTCTGCAGAATCTCCTTCAGCAAATTCGGCTTCTTCATTTTTTATCCCTTTTTTCACCTGCAAGAAATGCTTTTATATTGGTTTTGGGTAATATTACATATTATGAATAATAAAACTATTCAGGTTAGTAAAACAAAAGAAATTGCAGAGCTGATGCAGCAAATTGATGAGGCAAACAAGTCGCCTGCTTTCAGGAAAGCAGCCAAGCGATTTATAAAACAACAGACTTCTTGATTCTTTCATTCAATCAATTCCTTCAGCTGGTTTAACCCAATAAATGTCGGCGTTCTTAGGTTGTTTTTTTCATTCACTTTCTCAAAAGCCCGCCTAGCCTGTATTGAGCGCATTGTTTTATTGTCTTCGCTGCACACAATGTCAAGCTTGTTTAGGGAAGCGAGCGCAACTATCAAAAAATCATTCGTCATTTTTGCTGACGCCACATGCCCTTTGTATTCACGCTTATACTCTGAAGCCAAAAATTCAATTAAATCGGTTAAAGGAAGCGAATGCTTTCCAATAATAGCATCATACAAATTCAATGCAAGCATCCGCACTTTCCCATCCTCAATCGATTTCTCTTTCGGGATTGCCCTTAACTCACCTCTAACCACACTGCTGCCATAAACCACAATGTTCTCTTCCTCCTGCAATTTCACAGCTATGCCCTTGAATTCACTCAATATAAGAAACCCATAAATATTTGTATCAAGCAAAAGACGCAATTGCTTCATTTGTTACTCGCCCCAATCAATTCATTCAATTTGCGCAAAGCATTTCCGCTCTCAATGCTTTCCCTTGCTTTCCCAATGCCATCTTTAATGCTGCCAGCCTTTCCGTTTGCATAAATCGCTGCCCCAGCATTCAACAAAACAATGTCTCTTTTCGCTCCCTTTTCTTTTCCGCTCAAAATGCTATGCAATATTTCAGCATTTCGTTCAGCTGTTTCGCCTGCAACCTCTTCCTCCCTGCCCCTCTTGAGCCCAAACTGCTCTGGCGAAATCTCATAGCGCTTTACCTTTGCGCCCTGCACCTCAAAAACAGTTGTTTTATCGCTCAGGCTGATTTCGTCAAAACCATCATTTCCATGCACAACCAATGCACGCTTCACTTTCAAGCCAGCAAGCACCTCTGCAAGCTTTTCCGCAAGCTGCAAATCGAATACCCCAAGCAGATATGTCTGCGCATTCGCAGGATTTGTTATTGGCCCGAGGATATTGAAAATTGTCCTTATGCCAAGCATTTTCCTTGCAGGCATTGCATAGCGCATTGCCGGATGGTGGCATGGCGCGAAAAGGAAAGCGATTCCGATTTTTTCAATCAGCCCTGCATTTTTCTCTGCCGGCAAATCAATTTTCACTCCAAGCTTTTCCAATACATCAGCTGCACCGCATTTGCTGCTCACGCTTCTGTTTCCGTGCTTTGCAACAAGGCAGCCTGCTCCTGCAGCAACAAAGGCAGAAGCAGTGCTTACATTGAAAGTGCCTTTCTTGTCTCCGCCTGTTCCAACAACATCAAGCAAATCGCCTTTCACCTTGGGCTTCACGCAGGCAACAACGCTTCTCATACTCTCGGCTGCGCCGATTATTTCCTCAACAGCTTCCCCTTTTTCCGCAAGGGCTTTTAAAAATTCAGCCAATTTTTCTGTTGCAACCTTGCCATTCATTATTTCGTCAAAAAGCCGCTTTGCCTCCTGCCTGCTCAAATCCTTGCCTGCGCCTGCTTTTGCAATCGCTTCTTCAATTTCACTCATTGCCCTCACCGCACATTTTTATCAGGTTCTCGATTATTTTTCCGCCGCATGCTGTCAGAATGCTTTCAGGGTGGAATTGCACTCCTTCAATGAAGTATTTTTTGTGCCTTACTGCCATTACCTTTTCATCCTTGCTGTGGGCAGTCACCTGCAAGCAAGAGGGAATTCTTTTTCCTGCAAGCGAATGATACCTGCCTGCCTGGAAGGGGTTCTCCAATCCTGTGAATATTGTTTTTCCGTCGTGCATTATTTTGCTGGGCTTTCCGTGGACTGTTTCATTCGCTTTTCCAACCACTCCCCCAAACGCCTCAATAATGCACTGGTGCCCAAGGCAAACCCCGAAAACAGGCAGAACGCCCTTGTATTCTTTGATTAATTCAATGCAAACCCCGGCTTCCTTTGGAGAGCCAGGGCCAGGGCTTATTACAATCAGCCTTGGCAGGAATTCTTTCACTACCGAATGGATTTTCTGCATTGGCGCATTGTTTCTGTAAACAAGCACTTTGCAATTGCGCTTTGCAAACTCGTCAACCAGATTGAAAGTAAAACTGTCAAAGTTGTCAATGAAGAGAACATTCATTTTCTCACCAAAGCAATATTTTTAAATATAGGAACATCAACAATATTTGTATGGTTAGGAAAAAGGTTAAGGAAATGATCAAAGCCTTCGTAAAGGAAGACAGAAAGCTTTTGAAAGCTTTGAGCTAATTTTTTTCTGCATGTTTTCTTAGCCATTTGAATATGCTCCTTATAGTGTGCTTGTATTGGGAAACCTCAAAAATGAATTCTTTGCTCTCGGCAAAAGGCAAAATCAACTTGAATCCGTTTAGCGTGAAGAAAATCTTTGTTGCCTCAATTGCAGTCCTCTTGTTGCCGTCAGCAAAAGGGTGCGAAAGATGGTTAATAAAGTAAATTATGTAAGCCCCCTTGTATAAAATTGATTCGTGTTTATTTGGAAAATTGAAATCATTCCTTATTTTAAAAACCAGGAAATCAACGTCCGCTTCCTTTACAGGGCCTCTTTTGCCCCCGGTTTCCTCCACTATGGCACGGTTTAATTCAATAAACTCGTCAAAAGTCAAATAATTGATTTTTTGCCCCCCCATTTTCACTCACTCTCCGCCAGCTCAATCGCCCTCAGGCAGGCTTTTGCCTTGTTGCCTGTTTCCTCAAACTCTTTTTCCGGAATGGAATCAAAAACAATTCCGGCGCCTGCCCTCACAAACGCTTTCCCCTTTTTCATTCTGATTGACCTTATCACAATAGCCGAATCAAAATCCCCGCTTGGAGTCAGGTAACCAATGCTGCCTCCGTAATAGCCTCTCTTTGTTTTCTCCAATCTCCTCAGCAATTCCATTGCCTTCACTTTTGGGGCTCCTGTTAATGTCCCCATGTTCATGCTTGCAAGGTATGCGTGCAGTGCATCCAATTCCGGCTTTAGAGTGCCGCTTACATTGCTCACAAGGTGCATTATGTGGCTGTATTTTTCAACAAAGTGTGGCCTGTCAACAAATCGGCTTCCCGGAACGGAAACCCTTGCAACATCGTTTCTTGCCAAATCAACAAGCATTGTGTGCTCTGCCAGTTCCTTTTCATCAGTTTTCAGCTCGTTCTCATACCTGCTGTCCAGTTCAGGGTCAATTTTCCCGTTCACCAGGCCCCTAGGCTTTGTTCCCGCAATCGGCCTTATTTCAATCTTTTTCTCTGCATTGCTTCCCTCCACTTTGAGGAATGTTTCAGGGCTGCTTCCCAACAAAACGCCTGTTTCTGTTTTCATATAAAACATATACGGAGATGGATTCAATTCTCGCAATTGCTTGTATATAGCGAATGGCTCTGCTTTTGTTTCAACAATCGTTGTCCTGCTTGGCACAATCTGGAAAACATCCCCAGCAACAATGCGCTGCCTGCATTTTTTTACTATGGAAATGAATTCCTTTTCGGTTGTGTCAGTGGAAATTTTCAATTTAATTTTTTTTTCTTTCACAATTTTTTCTCTTTTTTTGTTCTCATTTAATTTAAT
>CAYHBD010000008.1:0-93168 GCA_964354805.1 uncultured archaeon
TCTCAGGCATCCTTGAAACAAACAAAACAATGTTCAAATTAATTGGGTGCAGTGCAAAAACCGCTGCAGCAATAAAAGAGAAAAAACCGTTTTCATCCTTCAACAACTTCCTTGCAAGAAAAAAAACAAGAACACTATTCAGGGCGTGCAGAGCAAAATTGAATGCATGGAATGCAGTGAAATTCAATCCGGTGAACAGAAAAATTATCCACCAAACAAGCGAAGAGAAAGGCCTATAGAAAAGGGTATAAATAACAGGGCCATCCGGCATAGTGAAAATTCTAAAAATCTCCCCTACGTCAGTTCTGCTATGGAAAAGAAGTTTAGCAACAGCATCGAACTCCATTAATTGCATGCCGAAAAAGCTGCGAAAAGAAAACAATGCGATTAATGCAACAGCAAAAGCAAGCAACAAAGCCCTGATTCTTAAATTAGGCCAAGCCAAAGCAAATGCGCCTCTTCACTCATTTTTTCCCTTTCAAATAAGGCAGCACCCCGCCTTTTCTTTCTGCTTCTTTAATCAGTTTTTTTGCAAAAAAAATTCTTTGAACCAACCCAATAAACGAGATGGATGCAACAATTAAAAGAGTCAATTGAATAACGCTGAAGCTGAAGAGGGTTGGGGAAAATGCTGCAATCAAAACCCCTGCCAAAAGCACTGCCAGTTTGTCACCTCTTTCGCCAATGCCTGGCCAGTCCCTGTTATCGGTAACTATTACTAATGCAACCCTTGGCTTTGCATAAGAGGTGAGAAAACTACAGCCGAGCGCAAGCACTGTCTCAACCGGGAAAAGAAAAACAAAACAGCCGATTAAAATAAAGTCAACCATTTTATCAATTACTCCCTCAATGTAGTTGCCGAAAAATGATGCGCTGCCATTCTTTCTTGCAACAGCACCGTCAATTGCATCCATTAGCACTGCAAGCAAGCCAAAAGGAAATGCAAGCAAAAAGTTTCCCTGTACTGCAAAGAAGGCGAACACGAAAGCAAAAGGCAGCGCAAGCAATGAAACAACTATGGCTGGAATCCTGCAAAAAACAAAGGGGGCTGCAAGCAGCGAAGCGATTTTGAGGGAACGCTTTCTAATCCTTGAAATCAAAGTGAAAACACTTACGGAAAAAGAGGGGCAAAAAATAAAAAATGGTTGGATTAAACGAAACTCATTTGCTCTTCTTTTTATACAGTGCAAACAGCCCTTTTTCAAAAATTTTTTCAAATCCTTTATCCAATTCCAGTTGGTATCCCGCTCTGTCGCCGTATGCCAGAACATAATCAAAATTTTTGGCGTGGCTTTCGTTACTGTAGCGCCATGTTTGCCATGCAGGTGGAGCTATTTTGAAGGATTCATCTTTATAGTCAATTGGCCACATTTTTGTTAAACCAATGTAAGGCGCAACACCGCCTTTTTCAATGAGATAATAACAGTAAGAGTGAAGCCATGAGGGGAAAAAACTGGCATCCCAATCAGATAGGGGCAGCAGCCTGCTGTCCATTTCAACAAGATTGGTTGCAGAAACATGGTCGGCTATTCCCTGCTGTTGCTGCGAAAAAAACAAAAAAGCGCTGGCAACAGCGCAAACAGCTGCAAGCCCAACCAGTGGAATAAAAATTGTTTTAACCAACTTTTTTTGGGGCTCGCCAACTATTGCAATTGAAATAAAAAGCAAAAAAAGCGCCAGCCTGCTGGTTATAAAACCGTAAGAGCCCATCCAGGAAGGCAGCAGCAAAGACAATAAAAGCCCGAAAACAACAGAAGCAAAAAACCCAGCCTTAATGTGCCCCCTGAAATGAATTCTTTTACTTTTTTTGACCAAAAACAATTCGCATGCAGCAGCACCCAAAGCAAGAAAAGCAAAAACCATTGATGCCCTGCCTAAATCATTCCCGATTGGCGCTAATAAAAACCAAAAATCATCCCACTTATGCCAAAGATTTGACCAAGTAATTGGCAGAAAACTTGAATCATTGCTGGCTGTTGCAAAAAAGAAAAGCGCTGCTGCAGCAAAAGCCAAGGCAAAATGCGAGATTGAGGCAACAATCGCTTTTGGTTTATTGAAATAAAAAAAAGCCGCAACAGCTGTTATGAAAAAGAGGAAAAAAAACACCATCAAATGCGACAAAAACACAAGCAGCCCCAATGCAGAAAGAATTGCCATTTCCCGCAGACACTTTTTCCCAAGGCTTTTTTGCGAAGCAAAAAAGGCTTTCTCAATGTTTCTTGCCCAATAGCCGAGCGCAAAAAATGAAATTGACACAGCAAGCAAAAAATTTATGAAACCAGCAACAAAAGGGACAGTGAAAAGAAATACAACGGCAAAAAAAGGCAGCCAATTGTTCCGCTTGTTCAATGAACCAAAAAAGTATCGTGTGCCAAAAGCAAACAATGCAATCAGCACGCTCAGAAAAACCTTTCCAGCAACAAAAATCGGCATAAAAAAATTCAATGCAGCAATCAAAAAGTGCCCCAGAGAATTCGGCACAGCCAAAAGATTCAACTCAAAAAAACCCTCAAAACCCCTGCCCCCATTCTTAATTACATGGGCAATAAGCAAATGCCGCGGGTAATCGGTAAGAGGCACAAACTCAAAAACCCACACTGGGGCAATGCACAGCAAAACAAACAAAGCAAACAATTTGGGGCTCATTAAAAAAAACTACCATAAAAAAGAATAAAAAAGCAACAATTGCCCCGCATCTAATAGGGGCAATCGCTTGGGCAGGTGTAATTGTTCTCGGTGCCAGTGCAATAGCCATCGCCGCAGTAGGCGCCTGCCCCCTGTTTGGTTCCGCTAACTGTCACCTTTCTTGCCATATTTGCGTAGTCCGTGTAATTAATATCAATTCTTCCAGTGCCACTGCCAACGTATTTGATTTCAGTGAACCGCAGTTCGCCGCCTGCAATGACATTAATTGCCGGAGAAATGTCCGCACCAGAAGTAAATGTTGTGCCATTCAATTTGCATCCGTAAAAAACAGCGTTGTCCAAAGTGACTTTGGTTACAGAGATCCTGCCGCCGGTGATGTTCTGCAAAATGACTTCAACGAAGCCTTTTGCGGCATCATACGAGCTTCCCTTAACCGGCATTTTGGTTGGCTCACTGCTGGTGAAAGAAATTTGCCCACTCGGCGTTCCAATAAGGATCACAAAAACCCCGATTATGGTGGCAATTAATACCAACGCCCAGCCATAGGTCATTAAATACTCCAAGCCGGCCTGGGCTTTCTTTTTTGCCTTCTTCATAGCAAATAATTAATAACGCAAGTTGTATTTAAATTTGTTTTTCTCAGCAATCCGGCAAAAAAAGTTCAAAAAAAAAATCAAAATGAACAAAAAAAAATTCTGCTGTGCCAAAGCCAAGGGCTATCGCGCGCCCTTTTTGCCGGTAATTGTAAGCGTTCTCGAAAACGCTGTTTCGTCTTTGTAGGTCACTGTAATTGTTCCAACGCCGCCGGGGGTGTATTTAATGTTTGAAAACCTCATTTCATCGCCTGGCCCCACATCAAGAGAGCTCGTTGTAAAGGTGCTACAGACTTTGTCGTTTAATTTTGATTGTGTGCTACATTGACCACCTGCGGGATCACTAAAACTAGGATTTAAAGAAAAACCAGTAACAGTGATTGTGCCGCCGCTGGCATTCTTTAAGGCAACGCTTACATTGTTTGCTGCATCAATGTTGCCGCCTCCTACAAGTGGGAACTCTGTTGGCTGGGAGGAATTGAAAACAGGGGTTTCAATCGGGCCGCCAAAAAGAAGCACAACTACACCAACTATGGTGGCAACCAGCACAAGCGCCCAGCTGTAAGTGAGCAGATATTCCAGGCTGATTTGGGCTCTGCAATCGCTTTGCGATTGCACTTTTTCCCATCCTGCAAAAGCTTCGCTTTTGCGGGACCTCGCAAAACCTTCGGTTTTGCAAGGAGGCTTTTTTGCAACAGCAAAAAAGGCTTTGCCGTTAGGCTCTTTTTCCCAAGGCTTTATTGCAACAGCAAAAAAGGCTTTTTTCATCATAGCAAATATAATAGAGAGTGCTTGTATTTAAATTTTTTCAATGCAGGAATCCGCGCCCCTGAACAAAAATACTTACCCTTTTCCTTTTCTTCCGGTAATTGTAAGTGTTCTACTAAAGTTGTGGACGTCTGTGTAATCCATTGTGATTGTCCCACTGCCAGTACCGCCATAGGTGATGCTTTCAAATTTTAGGTCGCCACCTGAAATCACCTGAATTGCGGGAGAAATAGTGGCCGCAGAAGTGAATAGGCTCCCATTAAATTTACATGCAGAAGCAGGAGCTGGTCCGCATCCAGAGAAAGTTCCTGAAACAGTGATTTTTGTAACAGTGATTTTGCCCCCGGTCACATTTTTTACTATAACGCTGGCTTTGTTTGAGCCATCGATTGTGCCGCCCATTACAGGGAACTTTGTTGATTGACTGCTGTTAAATACAGGGGCATCAGCCGGTGTTCCAACAATCATCACAAACACTCCAACTATGGTGGCAACCAATACAAGCGCCCAGCCGTAAGTGAGCAGATACTCCAAACCAGCCTGAGCTCTCGCCGTAAGGCGTTTTTTCCCAATGGTTTTTTGCAACAGTAAAAAAGGCTTTGCCGAAGGCACTTTTTCCCAAGGCTTTTTTCCCAAAGGAAAAAAGGCTTTTGGATTCATTTGGAAAACCAATTAGATATAGTACGACGCGGTATTTAATTCTTTTTTTTACTCAAAAATGGGAATTTGTTCTGGGGCAAAGAATAAAAACCCTGAAAGCGTTTATTGCTTTGGTTTTGTGATGGCTTTTGATGTTGTTTGCGTTGGAAATGCCACGATTGATGTGTTCATTCAGTTAAAGGGCGAGGTTCAGGGCTGTAATTTGCTTTTGCCTGTTGGGGCAAAGAAGGAGATTGACAGCATTTTTTACAGCACCGGCGGCGGCGCGACAAACACCGCTGTTGGATTCAAGAGGCTTGGGCTGAATACTGCCGTTCTTGCGGCTGTTGGAAAAGATTTTGAGGGAAAAATCGTTTTGAACGAGTTGAGGAAAGAGAAAATCAACACAAAGCTTATTGCAAGGCTGCCTGGCTTCAATACTTCTTACAGCGCGATTTTAACAGGCTTTGGCGCCGACAGAATCATTCTCACTTACGGCGGCGCAACAACCCATTTGGGTGAGGAAAGGCAGGTCAGGTGGGGCATGCTGTCTCAGGCAAAGTGGCTGCATATAACCTCCTTTCACTCAAAGCCGCACTTGCTGGAAAAGGTTTTGGCGTTCTCAGAGCAAAAGCAGGTGCCTGTTTCATTCAATCCGGGAATGAGCGAAATAAAGCTTGGCCTGCAAAAGTTGCTGCCATTGCTGCAACGTGTTGATGTTCTGCTGTTGAACAGGGCTGAGGCAGCTTTTTTGACAAGGGAAACAAAAATTGAAAAAATTCTGCGAAAGCTGCAGGCGATTGTTCCGCTTGTTGTTGTAACAGAGGGTAGGCAGGGAGCGCATGCAACGAACGGCGCTTATTATTATTTCAAGCCGACCTATAAAGTGAAAATCGCTGACACAACAGGCGCCGGCGATGCTTTCCACTGCGGTTTTGTAGCAGCAATAATCAAGGGATTGCCTGTTGAGAAAGCAATGTCGTGGGGGAATGCGAACGCGCAGAGCGTGATAATGTATTTGGGCGCAAAAAACAAGCTGTTGTCATTGCATGAAATTGAGGCGTTCATAAGAGAGCATGAAACCAACAAAACGGCGACAGTGAAGAGAGAAATTTGAAATCATTAAATTGCGCAAAACTAAAAAAAATTGCGGCAGTGAAGAAGGAGATTTGAAATTAAATTAATTTAGGCTGTTTTGCTGCAGAAATTGCTTTGCTTTCAGCAGGACGCTCCTGCTGTTTTTGAACGTTATTTTTTTTGCTGCCTGCTCGAAGGGCAGCCACTGGAATCCCTTGTGCTCGCTGCTCAATTTTATTTTTTCCTCTCTTGTTTCAAGCAAATAAAAAACCACTTCCTTGAAAATCGTCTGCCCTTCTCTCCTGAAAAAATAGCTCGTCTGCTGCTTGAAGCCAGCCACGAGTTCAACACTTGTTATGCCTGTCTCTTCCTGCACTTCCCTCAGCAGGGTTTGCTGCTCTGTTTCATTCTGCTCCATGTGCCCTTTGGGAAAATCCCAGTGGCCTGCATCATAGTGCAGCAACAAAAACAATTGCTCGTTGCCCTGCTGCCTGAAAACAACTGCCCCAACGCTTTTCTCTTTCGGCATCCTGGGAAAAATAGGTGAAAATAATTTATATTACAATGCGTGCAGGCTGATGCGAGCATTAGCGAGCATGTTCAATTGCGGAGCAATTGAACGACGATGCCATATGTCAATTGGCTACATGAACTGCTCGTAGGTTGAGTGGTTGAATTTGTACAGGAAGCGCTTGATTTTTGCTTTTTTGAATGAGTATTTTTGCAGCGCCTCTTCTTTTGTTCCGGAAAAATCATGGAAGCCATGCTGCTGGCTTGGGTCCAGGATGAAGAATTTTTCGTTGAATTCTGTTGCAACGAAAGCGTGGGTGCGCAGGTTGTTTAATTCCGCTATTACAACCGCTGCCTTTTCATCGCCCAGCCCAAGCAGCAGGGAGCACAAGAAAACAGCCAGGTCTTCATCGTCTCCGATTTTCAGGCTGAAAACCTCTTTTGCCGTCAGCCAGTAATTCAGGTTCATTTCAGGGTCAACGTAGTCGATTTCCCTTGCAACAAGCTGGAAAACCTGCTCTGCAACCTGCAGGTAATTCGCCTGGAAATCAAACCCTTCCTTTTTGAAATCAGCCAAAATCGACTGGATTGTCAGGTCATCGGCATTTACCAGGCCCTTTATTTCACCGATTGTCCTTGTCTCATGCTCGTTGATTAAATCAGCATATTTTTCCAGCAGCAGCCTGTATAATTTGAATTGCAAATCCTTTTTCGGCTTCAGCTGCTTTTCCTGCTCTGCCGGCTGACCAAGCCCTGCCAGCCCCTCTTCTTTTTCATTCTGCATATAAGCCATTTTAAAGTTTTTCCCAAGGCTTTTTCACCGCGTGAAAAAGGCTTTGCAATTGCGAAGCAATTGCCCTTTTCCCAAGGCTTTTTCACTGGGTGAAAAAGGCTTTTTTTAATAAATAGGGGCTGAAAATTGATTTAAAGGCAATTGTTGGACGCAATTAAGCGGTTTTTAGGCAACTGATTTCTACATAATTTTATTTATTTTGTTGGAATAACAAGCAGCATTTGGCTTGTGAAAAACTTAAATACACCAAATTTCCGGTCGGCGCTCAAATGTGAAAAACTTAAATACACCAATCTTCATTATATTGACAATATGTTAGTGGAAAGAGCGCAGGTTGCAACAGAGTACCTGATTATAACAATTTTTCTTTTAGCCATAATAACAATCACCTTTGCTTACTCTTTCATCAACTACGACCAGAACATTAAAATAACGCAGGCAAACAATGCAATTGACTCATTGATAAACAAAGCAGACTATGTCTACTCGCTCGGCCCGGAAAACAGCCAGTTCACCTGGATAACGCTGCCGATTGGAACAAAATCAATCAGCATAACACATGTATGCACTACCGCCGGCCAAAAGCTGCCATGGGAAGCTTGCCCTCTTAATGACCCAATTAAGTTCAGCGCAATTAATTTAACAGTCAGCCTGATTGGCGGCGATGCAACAATCAGCTGGCCTTCAAAGGCGCCGCTTGAACTTGTTAGTGATGCCCTGCCAGCCAAACCATTTCCTTGCACTAGTGACCCAACTTTCTGCGATGGAACATACAAAATCAGGGTGTGCTGGAACAGGGACCTTTCAGTTGGCGGCAGCGATTTGTGCAGCGGTTGCTCTAATGACAAAATTTGCTTGAAGAAGGTTTGAGGCAAGCAAGCGCAGAATTTTTTGGGCAAAAATGTATTTATGGGAAATTTTTTTAAAGAAGGTTTAGGCAATGTTATCTCAGAAGGGGCAAAGTGTTGAGGAAGTTATTGGAATTGTGGTAGTCATTCTAGTTTTTTTTGTGCTTGTTCTTGTGGTTGTTTTGCAGAGGAACAGCGAAACCGAGATGATTGCAAAAATTGCTGAGAACACTATTCAGTGCAATGCAGTCAGTGAAACAATTGTGGATTTATTCAACAACAGGGCAAAAAGCGAACAGGTTTTGTTCATTAAAAAACCAATCGCAATAAAACCAAATGTGATTTTTGTCGACGACAACAGCATCAGCTGCACATACAATGGAATTGCCAAAGACAGCGCTGGCTTGCATGAATTCAGTTTAAGCGCACAGCAGCAATACAGGTTCTGGAAAGGAAACGGGGAAGTGATTGTCTGTGCCATGCCGTGCTGACAGGGGGCAATTGCAATGAATTTTGCAGAAGCATTGTATGCAAAGCAGGCAAACGCCAAGGGCCAGGGCATGGCGATTGATTTTCTTTTTGCTGTGCTGATTTTTCTTCTCTTGCTTAACACTGTTCTTTCGCTTTGGTCAGGCAACAGCAAATCCTTTGAAAAAGAAGCTTTGTTAAGCGACTTGGGTTCAAGGGCAAGCCAGGCAATTGATTTGCTTGTAAGGGACAGCGGCACTCCAAATGATTGGGAAACAAGAACAATTGATGATGTAAACGTAATCGGTTTGGCTAAAACAGACAGGGTTTTGGATGGCGAAAAGGTTGCGAAATTCACTGCTTGGGCGCAAAATTTTTGGTCGGATGACTACAATAAGGTCAGGCAGAAAATGCTGCTGGCAAGCGATTTCTATTTCAGGTTAAGTGATGAAGACGGCTTGGTGCTTGCCCAAACAGCTTTGCCTCCAACAGAACTGCAAGACAAGTGGTGGGTTATTAATGTTAAAAGAATAGTAAAGTATGGAGGTGACGCTGCAATTGCCGAGATATCATTGTATCACCCAAAATACCCGTAAAAGGGGAATAGCGATTTCGATTGACGCGCTGCTTGCGTTGATTTTGCTGGTCGCCCTTATTTCTTTCCTCGGCATTCAACAGGCGCAAAACGCCTCTTTAACCCAGCCGAAAGTTGCGTCGAACCAATTGGTTGACGATGCAATAACTGTTTTGGATAGCACCGGATTCATGATACAGTCTCTGGAAGACGGTAATGCAACACCAATTGAGGAAAAACTGCGATCACTTCTGCCTGCAACTGTTGGGTTCAAAGTGGAATTGCTGAAATACACTTCAAGCCTGGACGACCCCTCAAGCACATGCAGAGCTGACCAAACATTTGAAGCCTGTTTTCCGCCAAACTTTCCCCCAGGTCCTCCCCCACAAGAGAACCCGAAAAAAATTTACAGCAGCAGCGAAACGATTCCACCGGGCAAAGAGATATTCCACGGCCAAAAGCTGTTTGTAAAAAAAGAGTCAGGGGATTGTTTTATTGTAGAAGAACTAAGCAGAAAAAAAACAAAAGTGCCAATCGCATTCTTTCAGGAAAACACTCCCCCTGAAGCAAGGGATGTGAATATCACAATTGCCGCAACCTGCCCTGGCCCAAGGCAGCCCTGCCCATTGACGGACGACACAATGCGATGCTGCTATGAATACTTTGACCAGGACGGCAACCTGGAAGCTGACGCCAACTTCAGATGGTACAAATACAATAAGGATGCCGCAGAGGGCGACAAATGGCAGCTGACAAGTGAAACAGGGCAAACGGTTGCACTGCAGCCAGGCGACGACAGCAACAGGTGGAAGTGCAATGTTAAGGTCAGCGACGGCTTGCAGTGGAGCCAAGACACAAACAGCCCTTTCGCAATAGTCGGCGGACCATGCTTCATGTTCAGTTCAAGCATGGATAACCTGCCATTGGAATGCGATAAAAACAGCAGGGTGAACCTGACTTTGTCAGCCAAAGCAGGCGGCAGAAGGCAGCCAATTGACATAATGCTTTCAATGGACAGAAGCGGAAGCATGAGCTGGACAGGCGCCTGGGATGGTGCGGCAGGCACCGGAAAAAGCATTTTCACATTTGCAACACCAGATCCGGCAACCGATAAAACTTACTTTGGCACAGACAGTTATGTGTATGAACTGGATGCAAACTCAGAAACCGGCGGCTTGGCATACAGCGGCCTGAATGCAGCAATTGATGACGCCCTGGGCTTGTTTGCTGACAGCCAATACGTTTACGTTGCTGATTCAGCCAGCGGCTTGACAATACTGGACAGAATCACCATGAACAAAATCAGGACAATCGGCAGCATGACAACAGCAAGGGAGGTAACAGTGCAGGGAAACTACATTTATGTTGCAGCGGCAGGCACAGTCAGCCCGACTGCTGTTCCGGTTTATGACGCATCAATGGTTGACTCGCCAAACGACTATGAGAGAATTGGTTACAGCTCAACATACAGGTGGGTTGCCCAATCCTTCAAACCAGGCATAACTGACATAAACGGCGTGCGATTGTACTTAAGAAGATACAGCAACCCTGGCAATTTAACAGTTCACCTGCGTTCAGATGTAAACGGAGCAGATTTGCCGAATGGAACTGCAACAGTCAGCGCAGCAAGCATTCCGACCAGTTATACCTGGATGAACATTGATTTCCCAGGGGCTGGCGTTTCAGTAATGCCTGACCAGAATTATTACATTGCTGTTACAACAACAACGCAAAACAGCAGCAATTACTACAGATGGAGGTCAAGGACGAACTGGGGCAGCGACCCTTACGGAGGCGGTTCAGCTTATTATTGCACTTCCTCAAACAATTGCACGAAGCAGGAAGGCAGCAGTTTTGGCATGGATTGGTTTGAAGACATGAGCTTCAGGATTTACCGCTATGGCTATATTGTCGGGGGCCTGGTTATAATAAACAAATCAGACCCAAACCCAAACAACTGGTTTATTGAGGGAAGCCTGTATGATACAGGCATAGGATTTATCGATGAACCCCAGGATGTCTTTGTAACAGGCAGCTATGCTTATGTTGCGGACGGAGCCGGCGGCGATGGCAGTGAAGGGCTTTGGGTTATTGATGTCAGCGACAAGGCAAATCCGGCAATGACAGGCTTTGCAGCAACAACAAACGCAGTTGGCGTTGCAGCATCAGGCAATTACGCATATGTTGCAGATAGGGACAGCGGGCTGCGGGTAATGGATGTGCAAAACAAATCAATTCCATTTATTGCAGGCACTGTAGGCGGCCTTGGAACAGTTACAGACGTGGGTTTATATGACACTAATGCTTATGCCGTGGCAGACACCCCTGGCAGCGGTGCAACAGCCTATGGCTTGCACGTAATTGACATAAGCAACCCATTAACTGCCTCGCTTATTCAAACATTCTATTCACCATATGGCCCAACCAAAGCATTTGTCGGGGAAAAATTTGCGTTTTTGGCCAGCTCATCCTATGCTTTAACAATGGACAGATTGCACGGCCCGAAAATAAATGTCTCAAGGAATTCAGCGAAAGAATTCGTTTCATACCCTGAATGGAATTCGCCTGAAGACAAACTCGGCTTGGACAGCTATGGAAACGGTGCAGCAGCCTTAAACCACCAATTGGTTGCAGCAAGCGATGCAAACAAGGAAAGCATAAAGACAGCAATAAACGGGCTGATGGCTTACGGCGACACGCCAATGGCATACGGTGTTGAAGAAGCACTGGATGAATTGCTTGGCACCAGAGGAAGGGCTGAATCAATCCAGTTCATAATACTGCTTGCAGACGGCCAATGCAATTCCCCAGCCAGCTGCGCTACTTTGCTGAATACACAGGTTCAAAGGGCGCGGGACAGCAATGTTTACATTTTCACAATCGGCCTGGGTGGCGATGTCGATGATGCACAAATGCAAAACATTGCAACCGGAGCGTACTGCCCAGAGCCGCCCCTTAAATGCGGCAGCTATCACCATGTAAGCGACCCGCTTGCGTTAAGCGAGGTGTATGCGATTATTGCCGAGCAGATTGCGGCAATCAGCGGAGTAATGCCTGATGGCAATACCACTATTTTTTCGATGCAGTTCGCCGGCTTCAGTGGAATGCAGTTAAGCGGCTTTGACCCGGCGCCAACCTCTTGGGATGGCATAACGCTGTCATACCAGAACATTAACATTACAACCCCTTGGACAGGCAGCTTTGATTTATTGATTCCGTGCGATTACGCCGGCTGCGCTGAAGAATTCTTTGAAGGAACAACAGTAAAATCTCCGCCGATAAATACAACGATTTCATTCACAGTTGAAGGCGCTGAGCAGGACCCGGTGCAATGGCCTGAAAAATTCAGGGTTGAAACACCGTTATATTACGCAGATTTAATGCCCCAGTTTTTAAGGGGCAAATTTTACGGGGTTGGCGACACTACACTCGAATACAGGACATTGAACATTGGCTATGCCGGCATTGACTTGGCTGCAATTCAGCCAACAACCATGTTCCACAGGAACCCGATTGACCCGGATGACCCGTTGATTGCATGCGCCGGCGACGAAAACGATTCACAGCAATTAAGCGGCGTTCTTGACGCAGCTTACGGCGACGGCGGCACCAACATAGCCATTGATTCAAGCAAGGACCTCACCCTAAGCGATTACATCTGCATTTGGGTAAACCAGCTGAAGCAAGTAAGCGAATGCGGTGAAAACAATAAAGTGATTGTAAACTGCGCAATTCCAAAAACAGTCATCTACGCCATGGATTACTGGGCGTGGGAAAAATAAGCCTTACCCCTTTTCTTTTTAAAAAAAGAAAAGCTGTACCAAAAGAAAAATGAAATTGAAAAGAAAAATGGAATGAAGAGAAAAAATAAAAAAGTTGAGTGAAAATGAACCAACGCGGTGTTTTTTTTGCTTTTATGATTTTTTTGCTGGTGATGTCAGTGATTGCTTTGAACAGCACAACCAGCAGGGCTGTCAGTGAAAGCGAGCAGCGCCTGGTGCAGCACAGTGCCTTTGATGTTGTAAACAATTCTTTCAATAACTTGTTTGAAGAGGTTGTGAGCCTGAAAAAAGAGGGCTTTGCAAAAGAGGTGCAGCAGAGGGGCCTGCCGTTCAAATACGGCCTGAATAATAATAAAATAAATTTAAGCCAAACTTTGCCCCAAAGGCCAAGTGTTCTGAAAGGCTACATTGATTCATTGAACATTTACTCGATTTTTTTAAACACAAAGGGCCAAGCAGGCAACATTCAGCTTAATACAAAGGTTGCTGCCCAAAACAGCGAATGGGGCGGCAGCGAATGGCCGCTTTTTCCTGATTTGAATTACCTGATTCTGCCCCAATGCCTTTTGCTTGATGCCAATGCTGATGGAAATATGCTGCTGATGGGCGGCGTGCTGTGGAGTGAATTGTGCACCCAGCCCTTTGATTTCGCTGACCTGAATGCAATTGACGCAAACATTTCCTTCAACTCGGGACCATACACTGTTGCTGCATTAAGCTGCGGCAGTGAATTCTTTGACCCGGCAAACCCGCCGGACAACTGCCGAAAAGACGCCTTCAACCCTTCAAGCAGCGACCCCTACGTTGCGGTTGGGTTGGTGGAAAAATGCGCGCCTGAAGGCTGTAAGGTGATTGCAGGCGGAACACCGCCTTTTGCAACAAAAACAATTGCAGCACACTTTGACCCTGCAACAACAAACGGCACTGTTTCAATCCAGGCAACAGCCAACTATGCGGTTAAAATAAAAATCGGGAGGCTGGATGCTGCTGACAATTTCCCAATCCACATTGAAAACCAGTTCATTGCTGAACCAATTGACGTTGACCTGAATGTGGCATTCGACCAGAGAATTGAAATGTTTTACTTCTCAGGCTTTGACATAAATGTAAGCAAACAAAACTTCCAAATAATCAGGAGCACTTGAAAGAACCAAAAAGGAGGATCTAATCAGAGAAAAAAAAGTAGTTTTATTGCAAAAAAGTTTTTTGAATGAAATGGAAAAAAAATTAATGCAAAAGGGGGAAAGCGCTTGAAACACAAGATTTTAATTAAAGAAAGTAATTATTATAGCGGAATGAAAGCAAAAAATTGCCCAACATTTTTCTTTTCCCAACAGCCTTTTAACAAAAGGCTGGCGAAAAAACAGGGAAATTTTCCCCAAGGCTTTTCTTTTCTTAAAAGAAAAGGCTTTGCCCAGGTTGCAATAGAGCACCTGACAGTGACAGCAGCCATCCTCGCAATGGTCACAATAGCGTTCGCTTTCGGCTTCGTGACATTCGACCAAAACATCAAAATAGCGAAAGCAAGAGACGCCCTAACCGCCTTAACCAGCACAGCAAACGAAATTTATACCCTGGGCAGGGGAAACGTGCGCTTTGTTGATGTGAGCTTCCCAGCTGGAATGAAAGACATGACAATAAAGCATGCTTGCTGCAGAAACCCAAATAACAATCCATGTACAATTAAAGAAATAGTTGATACTGAAAATAGCTGTGCCAATCCAACGCTCCCATTGCCGCCGAGCTGGGAGGAACATGGTGAAGTGGAATTCAGTTTTATTGAAATAACTGTCAGCCTGCTTGGCGGCGACACCGTGATTTCAAGGGAATCAAAGGCAAAACTGGTTTTGGCTAACTTTCCACCAGAAAACGAAGCAGCCGGCGGTCCCCCTTACCCTATCAGAGTTAGCTGGACTGATGATGGTGAAAAAATTAAGTTGCAGAGGGTGTAAAAAATTGTTTTCTGAAAAAACCTTTTTTCCTTCGGAAAGAGGTCAAGCGAAGCAATTTCCCTGGGCTTTTGCAACAGCAAAAGGCCAAGTTTTGCGAAGCAAAACCCTTTTCCCTGGGCTTTTTCGTAACAGCGAAAAAGGCCAGCTAAGCGCTGAAATGATTGGAATTTCGGCGGTAATTATGATTCTTTTCCTGATAGTTGTCTTAATAGTTTGGCAGAGGGGGCTTTTCACAACCCTCATTGGAAACATTAACCAGAACACGCAGCTGTGCAACAGGCTTTCAAAAATAATTGCAGACTTCAACTCAAACCCTGGATACAGCGAAACAATGCTTGAACTGGAAGCAAAAGTCAAGATAGAGCCGCACTCGATTACAGTAAACTCTGATGGCTGCCCGAACTGCCAGTACTGCTACTACAGCGGGGCGGTTAACCCTGCACCGAATGCAGCTCTGCCATTGGTGTTAGATAAGGGGGAATACCTCATAGAAACAACTGGCGAGGGAGTCAAATTCACGCTGCAAACATAGGGGGCAATTAAGAATTAAATTTAACACAAGCCATTAAATTAATGAAAAAAAATTATTGAAAAGAGGGGAAAAACAAATGCGAAATAATGGCCAAGGAATTGCAATTGATTTGTTCTTGGGTGTAGCAATTTTCCTGCTGCTGCTGACAGCGGTTTTGGCGATTTGGTCAAACACTGAAACCACTGCAAGCAAAGAATTGACTGAAAAAGAAATGCAGAGAATGACAGAAGAAGCGCTGGACAGGCTGATCAGAAGCAAGGGGGAACCAGCAAACTGGGAAACGTTAGACCCGAGCGACCCTGCTATAATAACAGTAGGCTTGGCGAAAGCAGACAGGGTTTTGGATGAAAACAAAGTTGCCAGTTTTATTGGCACAGGCACGACTTTTGGGCTGGTCGGGTTTTGGAAATTGAACAGCGATGCAACAGACAGCAGCGGAAACAATGGTGATGGGATAATCGTGGGCGAACCCGTTGTTTGGAAAACCGGGACAGATTGCAAAAGTTTAGGCTGCATGCAATTTGACGGCGGCAATGATTATATTAACGCCGGCCTGGTACCAAGCTTAAATAATGCAACCCAGTTCACTGTTTCAGCTTGGATAAAGCCAGAAACTATAAAAGATGCCATGATTGTGCAGAGAGCAAGTGGATTCTATATAAATGGTCGTTTTTATTTTGAATTGCGCTCGTCGGACGGAAGAATAATGCTTACGGTAACTTGCAACCCTTGTTATTCGTCTTGCCCCTCTGGCACAAATGTAAGTACATCTGCAGACTCGGCTTCTCCTATAACTACCGATACTTGGTATCATGTTGCAGCCGTGGCAAGAGCAGATGAAATTCAAGTTTATGTGAATGGCGAGGGCGGAGCCCCAGAGCCATGCTCAGGGGGAATTTATAAATTAAACAGCAGCGTAACCACAAACCCGGCTTATATGCTGCATATGGGGGCCTGGTATTATTGCTATAATCATACCCTCTGTTGCCCTGTTGGTATACCAAGCCCATGCAGCCCTAGTTATACACGTCTCGAAAAGTACTTCAATGGCACCATGGATGATGTCAGGGTTTACAACAGGGCTTTGAGTGAAGCTGAAATCGGTGTTTTTGCTGGCGGCAAGTTTTTTAACAAAACAAAGCTTTTAATTGGGAATTACGATTATTATTTTAGGCTGGTTGACCCAAAAACCAGGGAGACAATAAAAAACGAAACAGGTGGACCAGTGCAAGTAGGGCTTGACCCATATGATAATGGCCCTGCGGCCCCATATACCAGGAAAGAAAGGGAGAAATTCATTACAACAAAAACAGCAAGGGCAGTAACATTCAAATACAAGCGCTGGGAGCAAAACCAGCCGATTGAAGAGGAGGCAACAGAGCATGCTGCAATCGCAGAACTCGTTTTGTACAAGACAAGGTGACAACAAGCGCAGCCATAAAATAAAAACTCACGCCGCTTCAAGGCTGCATACCAAGTTGTACTGGAAAATGGCACCCAAGGGGATTGCAATTTCAATTGACGCCCTGCTTGCAATGATCCTGACAATAGCATTCATTGGATTCATTGGCCTTGGCTTGCAGCAAGAAACTGAAACAACAGACATCAAAGCAACAACAAATTTAAGCCAAGCAACAGACGATGCATTCACTGCTTTGGATAAAAGCGGCTTTCTGGCTTCCCAGCTTGTTGACAGGTACAGCGAGCCAATAACAGCAGGGCAACGGACAAACATTGCAAACGCCATTGATACAAACGCTAAAAAAATGCTGCCAAGAAACATTGGGATGAAAGTAAAAATAAGCGAATATGCCCCCCCTGTGCCCCTCGACCCATGCAGGGATGCAATAAAAACAAACGATCCTGACGCATTTGATATTTGCTTTCCGGAAGCTGCAAGACACTCATCTGAATCCGATGACGAAGAAATCCCGGCAGACAAAGAAATCACGCACGGAAGAAAAATCCAAATACTAAGGCAGTCAATTGCGGCAGCAGGCCCAACAGGAGAATGCGAGGTCGTCAACTTAAATTTAGAAGAAAAAAGCAAAGAAAAACAAACGGCATTCCTGGAAGAGCTGCCTTCAATCGACAGGTTGCTTTTAACAGAAGTAGTTGTTGACCCAAGCAATTACCCAAGCAATTACATTGCATGCCATGAAAGCCCTGCACCACTGGCAAACAGGGAGCCTACAGTTACGGCAAAAATGCGGGACCTGGCAAGGCAGCCAGTTGCAATAATGCTTGCAATGGACGAAAGCGGAAGCATGGGAACATATGATATGAGCCAAAAAACAACAAATGGAAGCTTCGATACGGGAAAATGCGGCACAGAACCTGGAGCTGACTGCGAAGGCACAAGCGGCAACTGCCCCCTACCAAGGCAGCCTGGAGTTAACCCACAGCCTGGCGAACCACAGCACACTGGCTGGGCTAGGGTTGACCCTGCAACTGCCAGCTTTGACCCAGATGCCATCCTGCTCAGGATACCAGATGACCCGGCCACCGGCTACCCCTATACTGACTGGGCTGTGGAATATAGTTTCAGTGATTCTGAAAATACTAAGTATACGTGCGGAAACAACCCAAAAGTGAGAGCCTTGGCACCGAACGGAACCCTTGTTTACAGCGAAAGCGCTTATAATTCAAGTGATCCATATTATTACCCTGGTTCCTCTGTTAAACTAAACAGGGGGACGATGCTTAGTAATCCACCCAATCTTAACAACCCAGCCATTACTAATTGGGAGTTCTGGACATGGTCAGCTAAATCTTATCCATCTATCAGCTTAAATGGGGGTCTTTTTATCCGCGTAGGTGTACTTGGGATAAACCCCTTCACGCCGGCGGCAGGTGAGGGCAAGACTCTTGGCGGCAGCAGCGGAGAATGCAACCCAGACCTCAGCACGGCTAAGCTGTTTGCTACAAAAACTATCCCAACACTGAAATATCCTGCTGACCAAACGATTACAATGCTAAGCATGACATTGGTGTGGGATCCCGGAAGTTATGACCCAGGGATAAGTGATTGCTGGCCAAGGCTGTTCTTCAAAAAACAAGGGTCCACTGACCCCCTCCCAGTGCCTGCAACAAAATGCACGAGCAGTTCATGTTATTACACAGTAGGCAATCCCAACCCGGCCGCGGATGACAAATATGAAATCTATGTGTGGACGGACGATAGCATTAAGCTGAATAGCTCAACCTTTTATATTTATATTAGGGATCCCGTGGGTTGGTCAAAATCCTGGTCACTTAATGTGCCAGTTGGAACATGCAGCGGTGTTGCATGCGATATAGATCCAACAAATTGTGATCTTAAAACAGATTCAACATGGGTTCACGATTTGAGTACATTTACCGTAAATGCAACTGATGACCATTTCCTTGGGATTAAAGCAGGGCTTTCGAACCTGAATTATGGCGGAGAGTGCACTAAGGCAAACAATGTCCTTGATTGGGATACCGGGCCTGCATTTAGAGTAAGGAAACCGCCAAGCGGCACTCTTAGTTATCCCCCAAGCGATGACAATTGCGCCGATGGCATGTGCACAGTAACAGTGACAGGGTCGCCTGTTGCAGGCGGGACTTATGAGCTTGAAGGCTGGGCTGACAAGCAAAACATGAATTTTACTGCGGATTGGAATTTGCAGAGGGTTGATGTTGCAAAAAAGAGCGCGAAGGCATTTATTGATAATTTGGCAACGTATTCTGGAATGAGCTGGACTGAGAGTGACTTGATTGGCGCGGTCGCGTATTCAAATATGGTTGGTCCAGGCGATGCCCGCCCCCTGACAAATGAGCGCAATGATGTCAAAGCATTCCTTAATGGGCTTTCGCCCTCAGGCCAAACAGCAATGGCTGATGCAATTGCCAGGGCTGCAGCTGAGTTGCAAAGTGAAACCGGCAAAGTGAAGATAATGATTCTGCTGACTGACGGAAAGGCAAACATTTGCCTTGGTGGCACACCTTGCACAGCAAGCGGAAGCCCACCAAGCGTTGAAAACACGGCTATCGAACAGGCAATTCAACAGGCGATTAGCGCAAGAGCAAGCGGGATAACAGTTTATGTGATTGGATTTGCTGACCAAGGGGCTCTCCAATCAGGGGTCTATGAAGAAAAACTGAAAGAACTTGCAAAAAACAAGCTTGATGACGGTGAAAGCGGCACAGATTATTGCGCACGAGGAGATCTGGGCGGGGCCCCCGGCGAAAACTGCGGGAAATATTACTGGGCAAAGGGCGGGGGAGACCTAACCGCGATTTTTACGAAGATTATAGGCGATTTGAAGGACCTTGTTGGTGTAGTTGATGAAATCGTTTTCCCCTTTCCGGCAGGAATGGAAATTGTTGACACAGATATTTCAGGCGAGGCTGGAACCCAGATAGGGGAATTTGGCATTTGGGATGATACTACAGATGATTGGCTGAGCAGCCCAGTCAGCTTGCCTGGCGGAGTGTGGCCCGAGGGTCTGACATGGCCAGATGGTGAGAGGAGAAACCCAAAATACCTGACTACTGATTGCTTGGTTACGGATGCGAGCGGTGGAAAAACACTCAAATTAAGTGACGAAACCTGCTCAGGCAAACAAAAGCTCAGTTACACTGGCAACCTTTGGTTTGCGACTCAATTTAAAATCAAACTGCCGTGCAACGGCCCTTATTGCAAATATGATTATGTGCTGCTTCCGCCGAAAAACCCAGAAGCAGCAGAAGAATCCCTAGCAAACCCCCATGTAACAGACGAAAGCGGCACAATCATATACCCTTGGAGAGAACCTACAACAACAAACAATTGCACTATCCTGCCATGCACAGACAACTATTTGCAAGTCCCGTTCTACTATATTGATTTGGGAATTAAATTCGATGGCGGCAGGATTAGCGGAAGTGACTCTTTGCTTGACTTGACAATAGAAAACAGGGGGCACTATGATATTTCACTGCCGCCCAACGTTATAACAAAATTCCTTGTAAACGAAGAAACACCCCCATTGACAGTTAACTGCACTGGAAGCAACTGCGGTTTAACTCCAGTAAACGGCAGCGTAACAGGCGATGAAATTGCAAAAGTTAGTGCTGGCACTCTGACACTGCAAAACATGACATTGTGCCGTTCACAGCTAGATGCCGGCCCATGCTCTACAGCCATAGACCAAGCAACTGGTGTGCAAATCACCGATGTTCCAGTTAACAGCACTGGCTCAATTTACGCCAGACTTAACCCAGAGGGGGCAATTCTTGAATGCAGTGAAAATAATAGGGCACAAATCAGATGCCAAACCGCCCCGCAACTTAAGTTTTATACAATTGATTACTATGTGTGGGTGAAGTGAAAAAGCCTTTTCTTTAAGCCTTTTTTCCTGATGGAAAAAAGCCTTGGGAAAAGAGCTTCGCAGGAAAAGAAAACCTTGGGAAAGAAAGAATAAATTTGGGAAAAGAAAAAAAGTTGAGTTGAATGAACAGAAAAGGCGTTTTTTTGACCTTTATGGTTTTTCTGCTTATTGGCGCAGTTCTGGCGCTGAGCCTTGTTTTGAGGCAGTCAAATGTGAGAGAGGAAAGAACCGCAATCGATGAAAGCGCTTCAAAGGAAATAAATGAAACATTCAACAGCATCTACAGCCAGATTCTGGAGGAAAGAACTGGCTATGCCGGAGAAGTGCAGAAAAGGTATTTGGTGGTTGGAGCTGCACCGAGCAGTGGGGGAACCTCTTTCAGCGTAACACAGCAAGTGCCGCCAAAAACAACTGTCAGCGCAAGTGATATAGTGGACGCGTTGAACCTGTTTTCGGTTTTTCTCTCAAACAAAGACATCAGCCAAGACTTGAATATTACAGCGTATGTGCCTGATGCATTCAACGCCCAAGCATGGGGCGCAGGCACAGAAGACCCTGACGTCGGCTTCCTGATCCAGCCATACTGCATCAGATACCTGCCACTGCAAGTGGAGGACAGGTTGATGGGATTCGAAATTCCAGCAGACTGGCAAGATGTTGGGGGTGGAACCATTTGGAAACAATGGGACTGCGTGCAACCGTTTGACATTGCAAACATTGAAGAAATCGACATCAATTTCTTCATTGGCAAAAAAGATGTTGGAAGCTGCCATGAGTATTTACAAAGTGAACCAAACTGTGACCCCCAAGGAAGCTTTCGAACAGGCAGCACCTGCACGACAAATTATTCACAAGTCCCTTGTGCCATAGCTTACTGCCCAAAAGTCGACGTAAACTTCACTGAAACAGAATCCACAGCAAAGTGCTATTTCGGCAACCCGCCAAACAACACACCCCCTAAATGCACTAGGGGCATCAGGGGAAACTTGGATTATACAATGAAGAACAATTCCATTTTACTACAACTGGCAGGGGGAGCATCTAGTGGGATTACACTCAATTTATTGGACAGCCCAACTGGCTCACCCCCTCCACGGGTTTATTTACTTTATTATGATGGCCAAGACATTTGCTTGGACAACAATGTTCTTGTTGACATCAAATTCAAAGGTCCTACGTGGGTTGATTTGGCCGGCTTTGAGTTCGGTATAGCCAAGCCCGGGTTTGATTTGTGCAGGAGAACAAAATACGGCATTTGCCCGGGCAAGATAGCATGCGCATATGAGGCAGCAGAAGTCGGAGAATCATATTGCAGTGATGGAAAGGACAACGACTGCGATGGCGCAACAGATTGCGCTGACAGCGGTTGCAGCACTGCTACGGTGTGCACTTGCCCAAACGGCACATGTAGTGCTGGCGAGAGCTGCCCAGCGGATGTTGTGAGCTGCACTGAAATAGTTTGCCAAACAGCAGCGTGCACATTAGGCTGCGTTTATTCACCCATAGCAGCAGAGTCGCAGGACACCACAGGGTCGCTTCTGTGCAATGACATAACAGGATGCGCACCAATACCATGCGAATGCAATGGCACAGGCACATGCAGAAGTAAATGCGGCAATGGAAAATGCACTGCAGGCGAGAACTGCCCAGCGGATGCTGGAGTTTGCCCAGAGCCGGCAAAATGCTATATAAGAACATGCATAAGCGGCTGCAATGCCCTTAACGGTCCAACTACACTCAAGATAGCGGCTAGGCAACAGGACACGACAGGAACATACTTGTGCAATAATTCAACCGGCTGCACATCACCGCCATGCGAATGCAATGGCTCAGGCACATGCAGAAATAGATGCGGCAATGGCTATTGTGATACAGGCGAAAGTGCATACACCTGCCCAGGGGATTGCGGCTATTACTAAGGGTACTACCATTTTGCGGTGGCGTTGGTTTTTTGCAAATTTTTTTTTATTCGAATTTGGTTTCTTTTTAATTTTTTGCGAAAATCAGGGCATGGGCGCCATTTAGGCGGGAGGAATGTTTATTAAAAAGAAACTGTTAATTATAAAAGAAAAAAATGGTTTTTGGGCAATTGAAATTGCAGGCAGGTGGCAATTTGCCTTTGAATAAAGAGCAAAGGGAATGTTTATTAAAAAAAGAGTATTAATATTAAAAGAATATTAAAAGGGAAAAAGCATTTTTTGAAAATTTTGCGAAAAAATCTGGGTTGGGTTAGGATGCCTGAAAAAACCGAGAAAAGCGATTTGGAAGCAGAGAAGGCTGCCTGGGAGAGCTATCTGCGCAGAATAGAGGGAGCGCCAGAGCCGGCGCCGGCAAAAAAGCCAGGCATGACCGGCTCACTCCGCAACTTTTTCGGCAAGCTGCGCTTCTGGGAAAAGAAAGAAAAGCCTGCGCCAGTTGAGGCAGTGCCAGCGCAAGGCGCGGAAGAGGCTGGCTTTGCGGAAGAAAAGCCTGTTTCAGCTGCCGAATCGGCTGAAGAAAAAGCAATTGAGCAAATAATCAAAGCAATGCAAAAAAGAAGGGCTGAAGGCGGAAAGCCGGCTGAAATAATTGCCGTGCCGGAAATTGAAGTGAGGCCAAGCGAAAGAATTGAGCGGGCATTGAGTGAACTGCAGCACATGGCTGCCGTCAGGAGGGCGCCGATTGCAGCAGCTGCCGTGCCTGCTGCGCCAGCGCCGCCCATTGCTGAAGAAAAACCAGCACTGCCTGCAATCACAGCTGAAAAGAAAGCGGTGGCAGAGAAACCAGCACTGCCTGCAAAGGTCGCACTTCTACCGAAAATGAAGCCAGCAATTGTCAGCCAAAAACCAGGTTATGCTGAAAAACCGGTTGCAGGAAAGGCGCCAATAAGGCCTGCCATGGCAATTCCAATTAAAGCAAAGCCAGCTGGAAAAGCAGCTGTTGGAAAAATTCCTTTGAAGGCTGTTAAAGCGGTTGGAATAAAACCGCCTGTTGGAAAGATTGCTTTAGGAAAGCTTGCTGTCAAAAAGCTGAAAAAGATTCCTCTTGCTGAAGCTGCCCCTGTTGTTAGGCAGGCTGTGGAATACCTTAAGGTTGCGAGCAAAACCAGGAGCTGGTATGACCAAAAGCTGCGAAAGCAAAAAGTCGTATTGAAGAAAAAGCGCTCGAAAGAGAAAATTAAATTGAGGCAGCTGGTCAAGAAAGCGAAAAAGAGAAAGCTTAGCGTGAAGGAAAAGGCCGTAAAAACAAGGCTGGTAAAAGATCAAAAGCCGTTGCTGCTGAGAATCAGGATACTGGAGAAGAAAATCGGGGCACTGCAAAGGATCGGCAAAACCAGGAAAGCGGAAGAAAAGATGCTTGTGAGGAGCGCAAAAGAAGCGGGCGTTGTCATTCCAAGAAAAGAACTGCATCCAACAGCTAGAGGGCCGATAAGGCTGAGGACAAGGGAGGAATTGACTGAAGCAGTCAACGCAATGAGGGCTGTTGCGGAAGAAGTGGCTGCCGCGGTAATAAGAATGCCTGAAGCCATTCCACAGCAGCCTGAAGGGCTGAGCCTGGATTCAGAGATTGACAAAACAAGCAGGATGACGAAAAACCTTGAAACGGCGTTCTATAAAAGAAAAATAACAGCCGACCAGTTCAGGGAAAAAATATTCGATTACCAGTCAAAGCTAAGCGAACTGAAAATAAGGAAAAAATTAATAGAAGAAGAGAAAAAAATGGCGGCAGCCCAGGAGCCAGCGCCCATAGGGGCAGCGGGAATCCATTACACTGCCGGGGCACCAACAGCGGGGCCGGCAGGAATTGGATACGCTGAAAGAGGCCCTCCACCAGGGTCAACAGGCTGGGGGTATGCTGCAAGGGGAGCGCCGCCAGGACCGATTCCAACGGCAGGAATTACCCCAAGGGCGGCAAGGGCTTTAGAGAGAATAATGGAAACAGCTGCTGCAAGGCAGCCGCCTGCAAGGGAAAGGATAATTGAAAGAGTGATTGAAAGGCCGGCGCCAATTGGAAGAGAAGCAGTTGAAATGAGGCCAAGCCAGGCGATTGAAAGAGCAGCGCCAACTGCGCCGACTATTGAAAGAGTTATAGAAAGGGCAGCGCCTGCTGCAGAAAGAGCGCAGGCAACACCAATTACCGAAAGAGCCCCAGTGCCCGCACCGGAAAGAGTTATGCCAACGGCAACTGGAAGACCAACTCTGGAAAGAGTGCAGCCAAGGCCGGCAATTGAAAGAGCAGCGCCAACTGCGCCACCAAGTGCAGCAGCTGAGAAAGCTGCGCCAACCCAAGTGATTGAAAGAGTTATAGAAAGAGCAGCGCCTGCAAGACCTGCCGCGGGAAAGGCAGACGCCGAAGGCATTATTTCCCCAGGCTTTTTGCAACGCAAAAAGGCTGCGCCAATTAGACCTGCTGTTGAGAGAGTGGCACCAGCAAGGCCCACGGGGCTTAGAAGGCCAAGGCTAAGGCTGCCATTAAGGAGAGCTATTGGGAGAGAAGCGCAGGCAGTGCCTGGTGTAAGCAGGGAGATTGAGAAGGTGATTGAGAGAAAGGCTGGCGGCAAGTTAAGCAAGCCAGAGCTGAATGGGTTTAGCGAACAGATCGCCAAATTGCTGCGCGAGTACAAGGTTCCCGAATACCAGATTGCGGCAAAAATTGAGGCATTGGACAGCGGCAGGCTTGTGGGGGATTTCCACAAATTGATTGGGTTGATTAGGGAACAGGAGGAGGCAAAGCTGGCTGAAATGATTCCTGCTGCATCTGGCTTTGAAACAGCAACAGCCATAACCCCGAGAAAGAAAGAGGAAATTGTCACTTCCGAGAAAGAGATTGTCAAGGCAAAGATTGAAACAACCTTTGACAGGCTGCTTGACTTGGTTAAAATGAGGGGCAGCATGGAATTGGATGATGCAGCAAAAGAGCTTGGCTTGGATAAAAAGCAGGTTAAAGAGTATGCCGAAGTGCTGGAGCAAAGCAATCTGCTGAAAATGGTTTATCCGCCAATCGGAGCAATGCGGTTGGCTTACCCGGGCTATTTGAAATGGAAAGAGAAACAAAAAGTGGATGCGAGGAAAAAGCAGAAGGAAGCAAAAAGATGACGCAAAGAAGTGGCAATTAAAAGAAATATAAAAAGTTTTGAGTGATAATATAAGAAAAAAGGGAAGGAAAAAAATTTAAAAAAAAGGATATAAAAAAGGGGTAGGAAAAGTAGAAATAAAAAAAAGGGAAAACAGGAAAAAAATCAATTAAAAAAAATGTTTTAGAATAAAAAAAATTTGGGCATTGAAGAGGCGATTGCGAATGTATCCTAATGCAGAAAAGAAAACAACAGTGAAAAAAGTTAGGGTTGTTGAATCATATTTTGTTGAAACAGATGATGTGAAAATTGAGGTTAGCATAATCGACGACGAAAAGGCCTTTGTTAAAAACTATTTCCTGAACTTTCCCGAATACGGCTCTGGAACAGTTGCATTGCTGAATACCTTAAAGGGAAGCATTTTGAGCGAAACCTCAATCAGGGCGGAAAGGATGATGGAAACAAAATTCATCGAAAAAACAAAAGAGCGCTTCAGGGAAAGAGCAATTGAACTACTGCAGAGAGACCTGCCTGAAATGCCTGAGGAAACAAAAAACATATTAGTCGGGGTTCTGTTAAACGAAATGCTTGGGTTGGGAAAAATAGAGATACTGCTGTCCGACCCAAACCTTGAAGAAATCGTTGTAAACAGGAGCAAAGACGCCATATGGGTTTACCACAAAAAATACGGATGGCTCCTTTCAAACATTGCAATTGAAAGCGAATCAGAAATAGAAAACTTTGCCAGCATCATTGCAAGAAGAATCGGAAAACAAATAACAATACTGAACCCGCTGCTTGACGCACACTTAATAACAGGAGACAGGGCAAACGCAACACTTTTCCCGATTTCAAGCAGGGGAAACACCATAACAATAAGAAAATTCAGGCGAGAACCATGGACAGTAACAGACTTCATTGCAAACAAAACAGCAAGCAAGGAAGTAATGGCCCTCACATGGCTTGCAATGGAATACGAACTGAACATAATTGTAAGCGGAGGCACGGCATCAGGAAAAACAAGCTTCCTGAACGTTTGCATGCCATTCCTGCAGCCAAACCACAGAATACTTTCAATAGAAGACACCAGGGAATTACTGCTGCCGGAGTTCCTGCAATGGGTCCCATTAACAACAAGGGAACCAAACCCCGAAGGGCAGGGCGGCGTAAGCATGCTGGATTTGCTTGTAAACAGCCTGAGAATGAGGCCGGACAGAATAATTGTCGGCGAAATCAGGAGGCAAAGGGAAGCAGAGGTAATGTTTGAAGCAATGCACACAGGGCACAGTGTTTACACAACATTCCACGCAAACACAGCGGATGAAACAGTAAGAAGGTTCACTAATCCACCAGTGAATGTTCCAATGACAATGATGGAGGCAGTCCACCTGAATGTGGTAATGTTCAGGAACAGGCGCCTTGGCGTAAGAAGAATCCTGCAGGTTGCTGAACTGATTCCTGAAAGAAGAGGCAAAGATGAATCAATGAAAACAAACGTTTTGTACAGATGGAGAGGCAGCGATGATGCGATTGTTCCGCACAGCGAGAGCATCAGGTTCTTTGACGAGCTGACACTGCATACCGGCCTGAGCAGAGCCGAACTAATGGGGGATTTGCAGCAAAAGCAAAAAATCCTTGAATGGATGGTTAAATTCAACATCAGGGCAGTCAATGATGTCGGCAGAGTAATGGCGCGCTATTACAGAAACCCTGACGAAATAATCTTTGCTGCGGAAAAAAACCAAAAGCCGGAGACGCCGACCTAAATGCCCAGAGCGCCAACTGAAAGCATTTAAAGAAATAAATATAATTAAGCAGTGAACCCAAAATGCGCAAGAGAATAATCCCGTTTGCACCAGTTCCGCTTGAAACACTTAAAGCGCTGAGCTCGCCTTTTGTCAGATACAGCGATATTTTCATCAAAATGTTCCCAAAATTCGGCTTGAGCCTGCAACAGGCAGAAATTGAAGCAGATGAAAGGGAGTACGCTGCAATAATAATTTTTTTGACGCTATTCTACTTTTTGTTCTTCACTTTGCTCTTCACAATCCTGTTAAGCAAATTCACAGAACAATACCTATTGCTCGGGCCAACAATCGGCCTGGTAATGGGTTTCCTGATGTTTGTGCAGGTAGTGGTTTACCCAAAAATGATAGTAAGGAAAAAGGTGAGGAGCATTGAAAGAAACCTGGTGTTTGCCTTAAGAACAATCCTGATTCAGATAAAAAGCGGCGTCAGCCTTTTTGACAGCATGCGGATGATTGTAAGAGGCAACTACGAAGCCCTGAGCGACGAATTCAGGAAAACTGTTGACGCAATAAACACTGGAACGCCGGAAGAAGTGGCGCTTGCGGACATGGCCGAAAGGAACCCAAGCCCTTTCGTGAGAAAAATCGTTTGGCAGATTGTAAACGGAATGAAGGCAGGCGCCAACGTAACCAGCGTTTTAAGCGAAACAGTCGCCTCAATGATGAGAGAGCAGAAAATCGCTATAACAAGGTTCAGCTCTGCGCTGAGGGTTCTCTCACTAATGTACATGATGATTGGGGTAATAGTTCCGGCGCTCGGCATAACTTTTTTGATTGTTTTGGGCAGCTTCCCCCAAATAAAACTGGGGGAATGGATGTTCTGGGGGATGCTTGGGATGATTACAGTAGTTGAATTCATGTACATCGGCATAATCAAAAGCAGGAGGCCAAACATAATCGGAAGATAAAATTGGGACAGCAAAAGGGGAAAAAGCAGGGATTTGAATTTTTTTGAAAAAAATATAAAGGCGAAAAGAAATGGAAATTTACCACAGGATGGCATCAATAATTCCGAGCGGCCTGATCAGGGCATTCAAAAAGCAATTGACTTACGTTGGAATACAGGTTGACGAAAACCGCTTTGTCGGATTCGTTATGCTATTTGGCATTGGAATCTCTGTCGCTGTGGCAATAAACCTGCAGCTGTTCTTCAACATACCATGGTATCTGACACTGGCAGCAGTTTTCGCCATGTTTGCAGGCGGAATCTACTTCTGGCTGAGCCAAACAGCAGAATCAGAGGGCAGCAGGGTTGAAAGAGTCCTGCCTGATGCGCTTGAATTGGTTGCATCAAACATCAAAGCAGGCCTTCCAACGGAAAGAAGCCTGTTCATTTCAGCGAGGCCTGAATTCGGCATACTGTCGGATGAACTGCGGAACGCAAGCAAAAAAGTTTTGGCAGGGCAAAGGCTGGAGGAATCCCTGATGGATCTGCCTCTAAGAATTAAAAGCGAAGTACTGGAGAGAACAATCTGGCTCATTGTCCAGGGAACAAAAAGCGGGGGCCAAATAGCAGACCTGCTGCTGCAGCTTGGAGCAGATTTGAGGGAAGAAAACGCAATGAAAGACGAAATTCGCTCCAACATCAGCATGTACATAATGCTCATCTTTTTTGCGGCGGCATTCGGCGCTCCACTGCTGTTCGGAATCACCTCGGTAATAGTAAAAGTAATGATACAGCAAACAGGCAGCATCACCATGACGCAGGCACAGGTAACGGAATTCAGCCAAAGGAGCTCGGTCGGCAGATTCTTCGGGGTGCCAACTGTTTCAATAACAGAGGAATTCGTTGTATTCTACTCAATAATAGTATTAACCGTAACCGCGCTCTTCGCGGCATTCGTCATGGGAGTAATAAACCACGGAAAAGAAGCAAAAGGCGTAAAATTCATCCCAATAATACTGGTAATTTCACTGATTCTGTTCTTCGGAATCAGAACATTCCTAAGCGCCGCGCTCGGCGGACTGATGAAAGGCGGGCTGTGAAAACTATTTCTTACCACTTCCAATCGCGGAATAATGAAAGACCGCTGCGAACTAGTGATAAATAAAACGCCAAACAGCGATTGATGAAATAACACTTCCGATGATAAACGCAATTAGTGTTGCAATTGCCGCTCCTTCCAAAGAAAGAATTGGCACTAAAAAGGCATTCAAAATAAACGCAATTACAAGAACCGCAAGAGAAATGAACATTGCCTGCTTTTGTTTTTCAATTGCAATCAAGGCAATGCAGAGTATATAAAAAAGGCAAACAAAAATTGACGCAATGCCCAAAATAGAAAGCACTTGAGCACTTGAAACAAATTCAGCCCCAAAAAGCATTTCAACAATGGGCTTGCTGAAAAGAGAAACAAGCAATGCGCAAGGAACAGCAAATATTGCAAAATACTTCAGGGTTTTCTTGAAATGGTACCTGAATTCAGTTTTGTTTTTCTCAGAAAAGGAACTTGAAGCAAGCGGAAAAAACGCTGCGCCAAGCGAAACAGAAAAATAATATGGCAGCCTGCTTATCTGCAATGCTGCATTGTAATAGCCCGCAAGGTCATTGCCCCCAAGAAGAGATTTCACCGCCAGCAAGCCAAGGGACAGCGAAAACTCCAAAGCGAAAGCAAAAAAAGTTATGGGAACAGCTAAATAAAGCAGACGCTTGCAGCTGAAGTGCTCGCTTGCTTTATTAAAGCTGGAAAAAAACAAGCCAAATAGAAGAGCCGCTATTGAAGCCAAGGCAAAGCCTCCAATTGCGCCAAAAACCGAGAATCCTATCAAAACAAAGGATATTATGAGAAAAAATTTTGCCAGAGAGTAAACGATTGTAATAAGCGATTGCATTTTGTATTTCTTTAAGCCATTGAAATAGCCCAAAAAAACAGGGTAAAGAAAATAACCAGGAATAATTATTGAACTGAATCTTATAAAAGGCGTGAGAGAAGAATCATTCAACAAGGAAGCAATCAAGTCTGCGGCAAAAAAGTATGCAAAAAAAGCAATTGCAGCTATAACGCTATTCAACTTTAAGGCAGCTCTTTTGATTGATTCCGCCTTTTCTTTGTGCTGCGAAACAAATTTGCTTACAGCACTATGCGTGCCGCTTATCAGTACAAGCGAAAGCAGCGTGATTAAAGAAATTACTATGGAATACAGGCCATAGTCGGCAGGCCCAAATGCCCTTGCCAAAAAAATGTTGATGCCATAGCCAGAAAGCAAAAAAACGAGCTGGGCAAAAAACAAAGAAAAAGCACCAAACAAAAGAGGCCTCTTCATCACTATTATGAAAATAGAAAAGAAATAAAAGAAAGACGTGGCGCCTCATTTAATAAGGAACAGAAACTTGATTTTTATCCTTTGGTTTATACACATTATATTTTATTATTGATTTCAAAGTATAGAATTCTTTAAAATGAAACCAGAGCCTATCATCTGTTCCGTTTTTTTGAAACATTATAAAATTTTTGATTGGAGTTTTGATTGAATGATAGTTAGACTTGTTTTTTCTTATCCAAGAAGCCACTAACTGAGTCGAACGCATCCACGCATCATCAAACAAAACATACCCCTTTTGATTGAGTAATAAATCAATATAATAAAAATCAATGAAGATGTCATCAAATTTATGCCCTCCATCTATAAATGCAAAATCGAACTTGACTCTTTTGCAAAGGAGTTTTGGCAATGCATTATGGGAAAAATCTTTTTCAAGTATTAGGCACTTGTCTAAATTCAGTTTTTTAATATTTTTCAGACCCAAATTGTTGAATTTATCCTCAAAAGGGTCTATAGAATAGTGTATTGAGCGCGTGGCTGAAATAATGTATGCCGCTGAGCAGCCATATGCGAAACCGACCTCAAGCGTTTTCTTGATTTTCTTTTCTCTCAAAAAAAAGTATATAAATTCAGCTGCTTTTTTAGCGAGCGGTATCTGCACAGTCTCTTTTGGGACTGCCAAGCGGTCGTAGAGGTCGGGTGCCATTTAATTACCTTAATGTACAAATATTATTTAAAAACTCTGCAAAATCAACCATTTGATCGTCTTTGGAGAAAAAACGTGGTTAAAAATTTATAAAAAACTTTTTAGTTCAAGTTATAGTAAGGAGATTACAAATGATGAAAAGGGCACAGGATTTAATTGGAGTTGTCCAGCTTTACCGAAATTGGCCCGTCAGGATAATGGAATTCTTCAAATTGTACCCAAATAAAAATATAAAATACAATTTGCGGAATGGCCTTGTTTTCAATATAAGGGCTAACACTAGCGACACTCTTACTATAATCGAATGTTTTAGAAAAAAGGTTTATGATAGATACTTAAAAATAGGTTTAAGTGACAGTATAGTAGATATCGGTGGGAACATAGGTGCATTTTCAATCTATGCTGCAAGTATAGCAGAAAAGGGAACGGTTTATGCTTTCGAGCCTGTGGAAGAAAACTTCAATTTGCTTGAAAAGAATATTAAGGAGAATAATTTGCATAACATTAAAGTATTCAAAAATGGTGTTGCTGGAAAAAATGGGGAAGGAAAACTATTCTTATCTAATAACAAAGGGGGCCACAGTATATATCCCCCAAAAAACGCGACAGGCAAAAGTGTCATTGTAAAATTTGTTTCTTTACAACAGATATTTAAAGAAAACAAAATTAAGTGCTGCGATTTCCTCAAAATCGATTGCGAAGGGGCTGAATATGACATCTTATTTAATTGCCAACAACATATTCTAAAAAAGGTCCGAAAAATTGCAATGGAATTCCATGATATTGACCGAAATTATAACCGCTTTCGATTAAAGCAACATCTAAAGAAAAGTGGGTTTAGTATAATTGCATTGGAGGAGCGCCCCCAATGCGAAACAGGGATGCTTTATGCTATTAGGGAAAAAAAGAAGGATTGATTTTAGTATAGTTACGCCAGCAAAAAATGCCGAAAAAACAATTGGCAAATGCATGGAGAATTTGCTAAACCAAAACTACCCAAAGCAAAAATACGAAATAATAGTTGTTGACAACAACTCAACAGACAAAACCACTGATGCGATAAAACAGTATCCTGTAAAATATTTACTGGAAAAAAAACCAGGCGCAGCAGCCACAAGAAACTTGGGAATCAAAAATGCTAATGGAAAAATAATTGCTTTTATTGACAGCGACAGATATGCTGATAAAAACTGGTTGGCAAAAGCAAAGGAGGAGTTTGATAAAAAAAGAATAAACCTGCTCGCTGGTGAAGTAAAACCTGAAAAAGGAGCCTCAAGGGTAGAAAAAATTCTTGTTGATTGGGGCATGGACCAACAATGCAGCGTTGAGTCTGGTTATGCAGCAACATGCAACCTATTTGCAGAAAGAAGAACATTTAAAAAAGTCGGCCTTTTTGATGAAAAGGATTTATGGCTGGATGCTGAGGATGTGGAATTTTGCCTTAGGGCTAAAGACCATGGTTTTAAGCTTGAATTCTCGCCTGAAGTTATTGTATACTACAAGCCAAGAACTCTGGGGGGTGCAATTAAAAGAGAATTTAGACGTGGAAGAGCCGCAGCCCATGTTAGGCGATTGGCAAAAAATAGGGCGTATCTAGCAAATATAACAAAGAAAAGAAAACCGTTTAAGCATCTGAAACGGGTTCTAAGAAAAAAGAACAGAGACTTCCTTGACTTGCCAATTGTAATTTTTGTTTATTTTGCATTCCTATTTTCAAGCTTAGCAGGCGAGACCTACGAAAAATTGCATTCGCGATTGAAATAAAGATTAGTTATTGGGGTTCATTAAGTAAACTGCGATAAATTTTTCTGTATTTTGAAATTATGACTTTTGCACTACAGGTTCGCTTAGCAAAGACCCGCCCTTTTTTGCCCATTTTTTTCTGCAAGGAAATATCATTCAAAATAGTGGAAATTCTATCAGCTAAGGCAAGCGGGTCGTTTGGTTTAACAAGAAAGCCATTCACACCATCTTCTACTAACTCGGGGATAGCACCAACTTGCGTTCCTATAACTGGCTTTTGGAGCGCCATTGCTTCAGCTAGAGTCCTACCAAAAGATTCCATAGTCAAAGAGGGAAGGACAACCACATCAGAATTCTTGTAAACCTCTTTCATTTCGAAGTGATTTATAGGCCCAAGAAAAAGCACATTGTTAGAAACACCGAAATTTACAGCCATTTTTTTATAGAAACTGTTTGGTGAGCCAGCAAGCAAAAGCTTGCATTTTCTTTCTGCCAATACTAAGGAAAATGCCTTTAGCAGTTGGGCTATGCCTTTCCATTCAACTAATCTGCCTGCAAAAAGAATATTTCCCGTCCCATACGGGATCTTCTTATCCAAAAGCCATTGATCATCAACAGGATTGTAAATTGTTTGACTGTGCTTGCCTGTGTGTTTTTCCAACAAGTCCGCCAAAAAATTGCTTACACAAACAGTTTTTCTAAGCCTGTTGAATTGGGCTAATCCAAAATTTGCATTTTTTAAGTAAAAATAAGAATGGATAGGCCTGAGAAAATGGTTTGCTCTATTAACCATAAGACACCTAGACAGGTTTTTGGGCGTGCAACCAGTGCAAATGCTATAATCTTTGAGCAAAAATTTGTAGCCTTGTCCGCAAAAAGGCCAAAAATTACTTATAGTTGCAACACTTTTTTTCAGCAGGCTTCCCTCCAAAGTAAGCGGAAGAGTTGTTCTGCAATCCTGACTGTGGAATATATCAAAATCTTGAGCTTTTTTCTTCAAAGAACTTGCTACGTGCAATGCGAAATATTTTTCATTCAGACCATAAAAGTGGGGTTCAACACGCAATTCGTTTAAATTTTTTATCTCAAACCCTTCAACATAATTTTTAGGTTTTTTCGTCGTTGTAAAGACTGTTACTTCGTCACCATGCTTTGCTAGCTCTTTAGCAAAGTAGTATGTGTTGATTTCAATGCCGCCAATACATTCAGGGATAAAAAATTCACTTAGCAAGGCGACGTGCATAAGGAAATACCTTCATACTAATTGATTCCCACATATAACCTGCTTGCTGCAGAAGAAAGCTTGCTGAAAGCAGGACTAAGACAAGTGGAAAGTGTTTCTTGCGAATATTTTCTCTAAGGATATTTTTTGAAGACCAAAGCCTTAGCGAAATGAACTTGCTTACGGATCCAACCTTTTTCCTAAAATGGTAGTTTGCCCTGCCCCTCTTAAACTGCCATCTAATAAAAGTAAGCAAGCTTGCTCTGGGCGTATGTAAAACAGTTGCATCAGGGCAGTATTTTATTTTAACGCCAGCCCTTGTCAATCTGACAGACAATTCAGCATCCTCCGCACCATGCTTAAGAGATTCATCAAATAACCCAACTTCATCAAATACTCTTCTTTTTATTACAACATTGCCAGTGGCAAGGTGGTCTGTAAAACCGTTGCTTGAAACGTGCCACATTTTGTCAAAGCCAACAGAACCACCGCCAGGAAAACCCAAAGCGGAAATGGAGGTTCCGATAAAATTTGAATCAGGAACCATTGTGCCACCTGTGGCAACATGAACATCATCGCCGATTGAATCCAACAGGTTTTCAAGCCAATCCTCTTTAGGCACGCAGTCTGAGTCAATAAAAGTAATGAACTTGCCTCTCGCGTTTTTTACACCCATATTTCTGTTAAAAGCAACGCCCTTGCCAGATGGAATCTTCACAATCCTGCAACCATCGAACAAAACAAGGTCTTCTGCTGGTACAGGCACTTCGCTTACAACAATTGTTTCATAGTTTTTGCTGGTTTTCTGAACCCTAAGTTTTTCCAGCAACTCTATAAGGCTGCCATCAATCTGGTTGGTTACCACAACTACTGAAACGGCAGGGCAGTAGTTTTTTACACCGATAACACTGTTGCTATTTGCTTTCATGAAACCCCCAAACCAATGCTTTTGCAACATACCCCATTTATAAAATAAACCAAAGTAAGCTTCATAAATAAAATGGTTCTATGAGTTAATGACTATTATGGGGGCATTATTTAAAACTGGCTTTTATTTGAAGCTGTTTTTGATTGTAGCGATAGCAATTTTCTTCATTATGCAATTTAACAGATTGAGCAGTCCTTATGTTATTTCAGATGAAGCGTATTATGCCTTAAAAAGCTGGCTCATTTTCAAGGACCCTGCATCAATACTTTCAGAGGAAACATACGTAATATACCGCCCTGTAACCTATCCAATCTACCCCCCGTTACTGCCTGCACTTTTCGCCCCATTAAATTTGCTCTTTGAACCGATGGCAGCATTTCGGTTGGGAGTCTTGCTGTTTTCACTAATTGCAATCTTTTTAACTTACTTAATCGGCAAAAAATTGTTCAACCCAGAAGTAGGCACAATAAGCGCGGTTTTGCTTGCATTTTCAGCGACATTCTTTTACTTTAGCACAAGAGCATTTTTGGACATACCATTGCTTGCAATGGTTTTAATTGCTTTTCTTTTGGTGCTTGATTTAAACAGAAAAAAGATAGTGTTGCTTGCATTGGTTTTTGCAGGAATATTCTTTTTGAAGACTGAGGGATTAATTACCATGCCTGCAATTGCTTTGGTAGCAGCTGTTAAATACAAGGAAAAAATAAATGTAAAAAAAATATTTCTCATCATCTGTGCATTATTGCTTCTTTTTATTCTTTTTATGCAAGTGGTTCCTGGTGGTCCTGGCGCCCCCAACCTTACATGGCTGCGGTATATCCAAAGCAACCCACTGATTTATTTCTGGCTCTTCGGGCAGCAGCTGATTGTTTATACTCTTGGATACGCGCTAATCCCGTTCCTGATACTTGGGTTCTATTGCCTTCACAAAGAGGGAAAGGAAAAATTGGTCATACCGCTTGTTTTGATTTACGCCACAATCGCCCCCTTCTTCTTGTTTGACATAATTAACAGCAGGTATTTTATTCCCGCAATCCCGGCGTTCTGTTTTGTTGCAGCATATGGAATCACTAAAATAAACCTGCCAAAATTAAAAAGCAACTATCTTTTGCATTTTGCCATAACTGCGATTATTTGTACTTTACTAATACAATTTTCAACATACTTGCGCTATGACAAATTTGATTGCAATGATTACACTGAATTACGCCAATGGCTTGAGCAGAATATATCAAGTGAGGACAACATTGTTTTGTTTTCAAATTCTTATGACATACGGGGAATTGGCTTGCAGTCCTATCTTGTTTTAGATAAGTTTAATAAAGTGCCAATAAGGAATCCAGGAAAGCAAGAATTTGAATCACTGCTGCAAAATTGCAGGGGGAGCATATTTGCCATTTATGATGAATTTACCACACAAATTGGCTTACCGCCACATGCTGTTTGGGTATTCCTTGAAGAAGGCGGTGCAGAGGCTTACCTAAATAAAAAAGGCTTTCAAAAAGTGATTGAAATGAGACAAAAAGCAGCGCCGTGGGCTTGGAAGGGGCACTTTTATATCTTCAGAAAGAAGTGTTAGAAACTATGCTAGAGCAGCTGCTCATAGAATAAAATAACAAAAAAGAGAAAAGAAAAAAAGGGTGCAAAAACTTAATTTTAAACCACTGTTCCTTGGCACGTAACTACAACTGATTTACCCGTGTAGCCAAAGGCATCAGTGTATGTTATTGTTGCAGTTCCATTGTAAGCGTACCCTTTTGCGCAAGTTGATGCAGTGCCTCCAGATCCACAACCGACTGTTAGCTGTATCGCGTTCCCGCTTGTTACAGTTCCAGATGTTGCCGGGTTAATTGTTGCCTTTGTCATACTGCCAGTCCTAGCTGTGGCTGTAATTATAATTGTTCCACCAGTAATATTCTGTAAATTAACTGTATTTGGTGATGCACCTGCCCCAACATTGTATGATTTCATCAACATCTTTGTTGGATCAGAGCTATTGCACGCCACTCCAGCTGTCGGGCTGCTTACAATGAACACAAGTACTCCGACCACGATTGCTATGACTATCAGTGCCCATCCGTATGTCATTAGGTATTCCAATGCTGCTTGTCCTCTATTATTCATGCTTTCCCTCCTTTTCAAGTTTTTTTATTTTTTCCCAAAAATAAACATAAAACTATTTTGTTGGGAATTTTTGTTTGTATATAAGAAGCGTTTCTCCTTTAAAAAGCTTTGCCTGCCCTGCGGGAATATAAAAACCCCTGCAATTTGGGGGCAATTTTGCGCTTTTCGGCTGGTTTTCAAAAGAAACTGCCTTGCAAAAAAAGCTGGTTAGCAAAATAAGCGGCCTTTTTTGTTTTATTCAAAAACGAATGCGACCCTTTTCGTTCTTATAAAACGAAGGTTAAAACCAAGTTTTCATTTACAGGCACGCTTTTGCAGTATTTGGGCAGGGCTTAATCGTTATATTACTCATTTAGTGTTATTATCAGCCTGTTTTATTATCAGCCTGTTTTAAATTTTTTTGAGTAATAATAGCACCGCCAGCTATTTTTTCCCAAATTTCCTGCACAGGGCTTTTTTCACCGGCTTTGCAACCATGCACTCTATTGAACCGCCCATTGAGGCGATTTCCTTTACAGCAGTGCTGTTCAGGTAAAAGTATTTCGGGTTTGTTACAACGAAGACTGTTTCAATGCTCGGGGCAAGCTTTCTGTTAATGATTGCCTGCTGGAACTCTGTTTCAAAATCAGAAAGCTCCCTCAGGCCCCTCAAAATCACTTTTGCTTTCTTTTTACGCAAAAAATCAACCAGCAGGCCGCTAAAGCCCTCAATGCTGATGCGCTGCATTCCCTTGGTGCACTCTTTTACAAGGGCAATCCTTTCCTTTAAGGAAAAAAGCGGCTTTTTCTTTGGGTTTGTTGTAATTGCAATAATCACGTGGTCAAACAGCTGCAGGGCTCTTTCAATCACATCCAGGTGCCCCAAAGTAACAGGGTCAAAGGTTCCGGCGTAAACAGCGATTCTTTCACTCATCGGGAGACACCCAATCCCCTGCGTAAACAGCGGTTCTTTCACTCATAAAAAAGCCATGGTGGCATTAAATTTTAATTGAATTGGGGCTTTGGCGGGTTTAATGTCTTTTGAGCATTTCCGCTAACTCCCGCGGAAGGCTCTTTAAAGCACTTAATATATCCAACTGGACACTTATGCCCTTTTGCATTTGCACAACCATCAGCGCCTGGCTTGACCTCATTAAATCAGGAATTTCCAAGGCAGGGTTTTCCTGGAAAGCAGTGAATGAAATTGCCGGGTTGCCAAATTGTGCGACAAGCGCTTTTTCCAAATCCAGCACAAATGCCTTTATTTGCTTTTCATCCCCCTCCAATTGGACTTGGACTGTTTTTCCGTCAACATTAAAAACAGCGCCCTTGCCAAAAGGCGAATTAAGCAGGCGCTCCATTATAAACGCCCTGACTCCTTTCTCAGTAACAACTTCTTCCGCTTTAGCCTTAATTAAAAAGCTCCCTTTCATTCTCACACCAGCCAATATAATTATACCCAACCATAGTATAAAAGCCTTTCCAGGCAAGGGTTGAAATTAACCAGTTGTTTGAAGCAAAAAAAAAAACACTTGGAACTAATTAGGCATTATGCCCTTGATTAATTGCCTTGCTTGCTTTCTTGTTGCGTGCAGGCTGCCGCTGTTATCAATTACGTAATGAGCTCTTTTAATCTTTTTCCCAAGGGTTTTTTTGCGGAAGCAAAAAAAGGCTTTTTTAATCTTTTTCCTATGGGGGATTTGGGCAGCATAGCGCAACAAAAATTCCTTTTTGCTTACGCCTTTTTTTAGCGCCCTTTGCATGCACTGGCGCTTGCCTGCTTTAACAACAATTACTGCGTCAAAGCGGTTCTGCCATCCTGCTTCAAACAAGAGGGGCACGTCAACAATAACAAAATTTTCCTTTTTTTTCTTGAGTTTTTTAATGCCCTTTTCAATCTCTTTCCATACGAGCGGGTGCAGAATCCGTTCCAGCTTTTTTCTTTTTCTGGGGGAAGGGAAAACAATTGCGGAAATTTTGCTTTTATTGAATGTGCCGAATCCCTCCAACAATTTTTTCCGGACAGCTTTGCGCTTATGCAATTCGCTGACTATTGCATCGCACCCAATTCCCGCAATGCCCTGCTGCCTGAAGAGGCGCAGAACAGTGCTTTTGCCGCTGCAGATTGAGCCTGTTAAAGCAATCAAGCGCATGGTAATGGAAATGCATGGAAAGGAATTTAAGGAAAAAGGGAAACATCGGACAGCGAAAAGCAGGAAAAATTGGCTGAAAGGAATTTAAGGAAAAAGGGAAAGCAGGAAGAGCGAAATAATTTTTGGAAAGCATTGCTGATTTGCTCTCAGCCGAGCGCAGAGAGCTGCAGCCAAAGGGATTTAAACTTAATTAAGTATTATATCTACTGAAAACGCTCTGATGGCAAGGGACGATTTGATTGAGAATTGTTTTTGTAACTAGCTGGGCTCCGAGGCACTGCGGCATCGCAACTTATACTGCCGAGCTTGCCAGGGCTTTGAGGGAGCATGGGCACGAAGTCCATATTGTCACTTTTTCTGACGGCGGCAAAAAAGGCGAGAAATTCGTCCACCCGGTTTTAAAGGTCAACAAGCGGACCAGGCAACTGATTGACCCTTGCTGGGACGAAAAATTATACAATGCAATTAACAAAATCAAGCCTGATGTAGTGCACTTGCAGCACGAGTATGGCTTGTATAGATCAGATGACGATTTCAGTTCCGGCTTGTTCAGGCCGTTCTTCAGGTGGAGGGTTGAAGCTGCTTTCCCTGTTGTTGCAACATTCCACAGCGTTTACACTGCTTTGGACAGGATGGAAAGCTGTTACATGGATGTTGCATTAAAGCTGATTGACGCAGGAGTTGTTCACGAGGAATACCAGAAGATTTATTTGCCTGAAAACATTGGAAGAGTTGCACCGAATGTTTACGTTATACCGCACGGGGCAAAAGACATAAAGCCGTACAAGAACGCAAAAGAAGAGCTTGGGTTAATGGGAAAAAAGGTTGTTGGATTGATCGGATGGTGGGAGCCGAACAAGGGCTTTGAAAGGGTTGTAAAAATCTGGCCTCAAATCAAGAAGCAGCTTGGAAAAAGGGCAGTTCTGGTTATAGCTGGGGATGCAAGGCCAGGAAGCAAAAGCGGGCAAATGTACAAGCCAAAATTAGTGCAGGCAATCAAGAGAAGCAGCGCGGCAAGCAGCATCAAATTGATTGTTGGCGCTTTCCCGCCACAGGAATATGACAAAATTCTTTCATCATTTGATTTAATGGTTTTGCCTTACAGCAGGGCATCGCAAAGCGGAAACCTTGCGCATTCGTTTGCATTGGGCGTTCCATGCATTGCAACGGCAATGGAAGGGCTTAAAGCAGAGATTGAGAACAGCAAGGGCGGGGTAACAGTGCCGCCTGATGATGACGTGGAATTAATGCACGCAATAGCCCACGTAATGAAACATGACGAGCTAAGGAAAAGGTATGCGGAAAATGCCGCAAAGCATGTAACAAAAGAGATAAAGTGGAGCATTGTTGCAAGAAAACACACGGCATTGTATGAGAAATTGATTGCGGATTTGGCTGAGGAATGCAAGCCAAAAAAGAAAGAGTATTTGCTGTGAGAATTATAAATTATTTTTATAATGTGGGTTGGAGAAATTACGGCAATGCATTTGCTGCAAAAAAAAGCACATTAATTCAAATGTGCGGGAAAACGAGCATTTGCTGTAAAAGCGGGGTTTGCAACCGCATAGTATTCGTGGTTTGCAATTTAAGGGGATTTGCTAAAAGAGGGGCATTTTATGCGAAAAAATGATTGGGTTCATTTTCTGGGTTCCTTTCCGCCGAGGGAGTGCGGGATTGCAACATTTACAAAAGACCTTGTCACGGCAATTGACCAATGCAAAAACCCTGGTGTTGAATGCAGGATTGCTGCAATGAACGACAACCTTTACTCAACATACAATTACCCAAAGCAGGTAAACATCCAGATCCACGAAGACGACCAGGAATCCTATTTAAGGGCGGCTGACAAGCTGAACAAAAGCAGGAAAACGCAGCTTGTATGCATCCAGCACGAATTCGGCCTGTTCGGCGGCAGCTTCGGCGAATACCTGATTCCGTTCCTTGAGGAATTGCAGAAACCAATTGTTACAACTTTCCACAGCGTTCTGCCGGGCGTGCCGAAAATTGAAAGGCACAGGAAATATGTCGTGAAAAAAATCTGCCAGAACAGCGAAAAGGTTGTTGTAATAAGCGGTTTCGGAAAAGACATCCTGATGCAAAAATACGGCATACCGGAAGAAAAAATTGCGGTCATTCCGCACGGCGTTCCCTCTATTCCATTCAGGCAGGAGGAGAAAGCGAAAAAGGAGCTTGGCTTTGAGGGAAGAAAAATTTTAAGCACTTTTGGCTTGATGAGCAAAAGAAAAGGAATCCACTATGTTATCAAGGCATTGCCAAAAATAATAGAACAAAACCCGGCGGCATTGTATCTGGTTATTGGGGAAACACACCCGCAGGTTAGAAAGCACGAGGGGGAAAAATACAGGAACTACTTAAAAAAAATTGTTGGAAAGCTGAACCTGAAAAACCACGTAATGTTTGAAAACAGATACTTAACGCTGCAGGAAATATGCAAATACATCCAAGCAACAGACGTATACATAACTCCGTATTATGACCCTTACCAGATAAGCAGCGGAACACTGGCTTACGCTGTTGCTTCCGGGACTGCGTGCGTTTCCACTCCGTATTTGTATGCGAAGGATGTTTTGAGGCATGGGAGGGGCATTCTTGTCCCATTCCAGAGCAGCAGGGCAATTGTCAATTCTGTAAACAGGGTTTTGAGCGACAGGCAATTCAGGCTGTCGATTGAAAGGAAGGCGTTCAATTACACGCAGGGCTGGCAGTGGCCCAACATTGCTGAAAGCTATCTGCAATTGTTTGAGGAAATATTGGGAGGCAATAAATTAAGGGCAGCACAAGCGCAAAAAAACTCGGTTGCAATTGCATAGCAATTGCCCATTTTCCCACGCAATGCCAAGCTAAAGAATATTTGTTTTTTGTTTCATTGCTTGGCATTGCGCCAAGGCTTTTTATGCTGAAAGCATAAAAAGGCTTTGCGGCTGTTTGAAGAAATTCCGGAAAAGGGCGGCTAATTGCCCTAATTAGTTCTTGTTTGAAGAGATTTGTGGTATTTTTGCGGCTACTGCTCTGCGGGTTAGTTTTGCAGAAGCAAAACCCTTTTCACAAGGCTTTTGCGAAGCAAAAAGGCTTAGTTTTTTAAACAAGTTAACTGTTTATATTTTGAGGTTTGCTGAATGCCGGATCCAGAGAGAACAAAAACAGGGGTGCCTGGCCTTGACGATATTTTGTATGGGGGCATTCCGCGGAACAACCTGGTTGTAATAAGCGGGGATCCCGGCAGCGGGAAAACCTGCCTGTGCCTGGAGTTTCTATACTACGGTGCAGTGAAATACGGCGAATCTGGCGTGTATGTTTCATTGGAGGAAAGCGAGGAGGAAATAATTGGCTTTGCTGAATTGTTCGGCTGGGATGTCAAAGGCTTGATTGAGCAAAAGCTGTTGAGCATTGTTACAGTTGAATTGTACGATTTCGACAAATTGAAGAACACTGTTGAAGACGAAATTGCAAGGCTTCAGGCAAAGCGCTTGGTGATTGACCCAGGCGTTGTTTTTAGATTATATTTTGACAGGGAGCTTGATGCAAGGAAAAGGATTCTTTCGCTCGGGAGAATGCTTAAGAGGATTGGCTGCACTGCGGTAATCACAAATGAAATAAGCCTGGAGAAAGCTAGTTCCTTGTTTGGATTGGAGGAATACGTTGCCGATGGGGTAATATTGCTTTACCACACGAAACTTGAGGACAGGTTTATCAGGTCGATTGGAATCCTGAAAATGAGGGGCACTAAAATAAGCGAAAGGCTGCACCCGATCAGGATAACCAAGGACGGGATAAAGATTCTGTCCAAACAGGAACTGTTTGAAGAAGTGAAATAACTGGGAAGGAAAAAATGGACTGTAAAAAACAGGGGTCGTTTGAAGAAGTGAAGTGAAAGCATGGCGAAATTGGAGTGTTTTAAAAAACGGGGATTTTTGAGGAAGTAAAGTAATTGCATTACAAGCGGCTGATGGATAATGGCTGAAATGAAAAAAGATTGGGGGCAGCGGAAAAGCCCTGCAGCGGAAATAGGGGGAATGAAAAAAGCAGGGCAAGAGAGCAGCAAAAGCAAGTCTGATGAAATAGATGAATTAATGCGCTTCCTGCAGCCCGGCAGGGAGGTTGGCTTGGCGATTCTCAGGGCTTTGGAGGAATTTCCTGAAAAATACGTTGTTTTAATGGTCGCAAACAGAAAAAAGTATCCCGTGCTCGCGGAGCAGTTAATCAAATACTTTGTCGGAAAAAAAGCTGAAGGCATTTTCATTACAACAAACAAGCCCGCAGTTGACCTTGTTGAAGGGCTGAGAAAAGAAAAAGTTGATTTGGGCAAGGTGAACTTAATTGACACAGTCAGCAAAAGAAGCGGAGAAGGGGAAGTTGACGCCCACAACATAATTTACATTGATTCTCCGGAAAACCTAACCGAACTGGATTCTGCAATCAACGACTGCATTGAAAAAGTGCAGGGCAAAAACAGGTTTTTTGTCTTGGACAGCATGTCAACATTGCTTGTATACAACACCGAAAGGACAGTGGAAAAATTCATGCACAGCCTGAGCGGAAAAGCAAGGGCAAAGCAATTCAAAACAGTTTTCACGCTTGCAAGCGAAACAAGGCAGGAAACCCTGAACATCCTCTCGCAATTCTGCGACAAGGTAATAGAAATTTAACAGCCGGCGCCAATGCCAACAACAGGCAACTTATTGAAATCCCGCAGCAAGTACCTCAAATTGACAAAAGAACTTTTTTTCCTGTTGCATCAGCAAGAACAGCCTGCAGTCGCTGCTGCAATGCAATCTGCTGCTGCTGCATATTTTTCAGCTGAGCCTTTTTCTCATGCAACTGCCCTTGCATTTGCTCTGCATCTTTCTTTGATTGGTTCAATTCATTCAGCATGTTTCTCTCTTTCTGCTCCGCAGGCAGCTGCTGCAATTTTTTTTCAATAGCAGCAAGCTGGGCATCCAGCTGGTTAAAGCGCCAAAAAACCCTGTCAAAAAAATTGAATGCAATCAGCTCGTGCAATGCAGCCAGGCGCTTTTCCCTTTCTTTATCCTTCAACTCAATCGTGCCCTGCTCAATTGCCTTTTCAGCCTCCGCCAGCAACTGCTTTAATTTAATCGCCTTGGGGTCGGCCCTCAATGCATCAAAAGGGTTTGTCAAAATCTCGCGCAGAAAAACAGACAACTCTCTCTCAAGCGAAAGCTTCCCTGCACTAACTGCCTTCTGCATCCTGTGCAACGGCCTTTCAACCTTGCTGAACAAATCAATTGTTTCGGTTTTCGCGCCCTGCTTTGAACGCAGCAATTCAGCTTTTTCGCCGTTCAAAGCATTAATCTGCGCGAATTCATCACTCTGCTGCAGGCGCTGCAATGCCTGCTGCTGCCCAGCAATTTCCTGCTCCAGCCCGGCAATGCTGTTCTGCAATTCCTCAATCTCCTTCCGTGTTTTCTCAATGGCATCGGCTTTAGCCACCAAATCCTTTACAGCGGTGCTTACACTCTGCTGCAGAAAAACAGAGTTTGCACCTGAAAAATCGGTTTGCAGGCCGGAAAAGCACTCGCTTAGCTGCCTGAAAGTGTCGCCAAGGTTTTTTACCTGCTGCTTAAAAGAAATCGAGGTATAAGCAATGTTTTTTCCAAACAGGCCTATTTCCCTCTGCAACAATGCACTTGCATCAATGCAGTACTGCCTTACAACAGCAGGCTCGCTTGCTGCAGGAGGCTGCAGTTTCTCAACCAAAGCCGCAAGCTGCCTCTCCGCATTGCTCTTTGCAGTGCTCACAATCTGCTGCAAGCGCTTGTTATCGCTCTGGGCATCGGCTTTGCGCAGTTCTCCAAGCAATGACTGCAATTGCCTGAGCAGATGCTTTATTTCAGCCAGCTTGCCTGCAACAGCCAAATCCAATTGCCTGCTCTGCCCTGCAACGCTGTCCGAAAAAAATTGCTGAACCAGGTCCAAACGCAGCTCAATTGGCTTCTCTTCCTTCTTTCCAAAAATTTTATCAAAAACGCCCATGGCAAATAAATTACTCAAAAAAAGGGAATTTAAAGGAATAGCAATCTTGCCGGAAAAACAAAAAAGCGAAAGTGAAAAAAAGCCTCCTTGCAAAACCAAAGGTTTTGCGAGGCATCGTAAAGCTTCGCTTTACAATGTTGGAAAAAACCAGCGGAACCCCGCTCTATGGAAAGCTGTTTAAATAATGCAGGACAAATCTAATTAACATGGCAGAATTGTTTGACTTCAACGAAATGGTGACAAGGCACATTGAAAGGGAAAACAGGCCGAAGAGCATTGGAAAATATTATCCGAGCGAAATAGGCGGCTGCATGCGAAAGGTGTGGTACAGCTACAAGTATCCGCAGCAGGTGCAGCCTGAGCTGCTGAAAATTTTTGAAGTGGGCAACATGCTGCACGGCTTTGTTGTTGAAGTGCTGCAAAGCGAAAAAAACCCGGAAGTGCAGCTGTTGCAAAGCGAGTTCCCGCTGAAAATAACCCAGCCTGAATTCACCATAAGCGGCAGGGTTGATGACCTGCTGCTGGTAAAGGCAAGCGGAAAAACAATTGTGGTGGAAGTGAAGTCAACAAAAAGCATTGAATTCGTAAAGGAAGCAAACGAAAGCCACGTAATGCAGCTGCAGCTATACATGCACGCAACAGGAACACACAACGGCATAATACTGTACATTGACAAGGGAAACCTGCAAAGCAAACAATTTGAAATAGATTACAGCCGGGAAGAGATTGAAAAAATACTGCAGCGCTTCGGGCAGCTGCACCACCTGCTCAAATCAAGCCTGCTGCCGCTGGCTGAAGCAAAAAAAAGCGAAGACAAGCAATGGATGTGCAGATACTGCGAATACACTGAAAAATGCGAAAGGAACGAGGAATAAAATCAGTTTTGTATAAGTCTTACTTTCTTATTTTCAGAAAAGTTTATAATATGTTTGAAGCAGTATTTATATTGAGGTGATTATTTTGGCTGAAGTGGAATTAACAAAAATGAGTTCAAGGGGCCAGATAGTTATCCCCTTAGAGATACGGGAAGAGATGCACTTGAGAGAAGGGACTGCTTTTGCTGTTACTGGAAAGGGAGATACCTTGCTGCTAAAAATGGTAAAAACACCTTCAAAAGAAGAGATACTGGCGGGATGGGAAAGGATTACTGCAAAAGCAAGAGAGCAGGCGAAAAAACACGGGATAAAACAAAGCGATGTTGAGAAAATAATCCACGGGGCAAGGGGCATCAAAGGATGATAAAAATCGTTCTCGACACCAATGTACTGATATCAGCAACGTTCTGGAGAGGCCCCTCCAATGAAATAACGTTATTGGCTTCAAAGCAAAAGATAAGCTGCTTTACCTCAATTGAAATAATAGAAGAGTACGCGAGAATACTGAAAAGAGACTTCAAACAGGAAGACAATGAAATAGAAGAAAAAGTAAACGCAATTCTCTTGTTCTCACAAATCGTGAAGCCAATTATAAGAATAAATGCCGTCAAAGATGACCCCGCAGACAACAAGATATTGGAGGCAGCATTGGCTGCCAACGCAGACTACATTGTGAGCGGTGACAGGCATTTAATCAAACTTGAAGAATTTAAAGAAACAAAAATACTGAAGGCAAAACAGTTCCTAGAACAACTGGGAAAAAGAGGGAGAAACGAAGCATAAAGCCGGCCAACGCAGGAAAAAGAGTTTGTCCTAAGGAAAAAATCTTTGAAAAGACGAGTTGCGCAGTTTATTTGGCTTTGCCCTTGGCTGCCGGAAAGGATTCCAAAAAAGGGTTTTGTATTTTATTAAGTTTGCTGGTTAGTTGATTGCTATGGAGTTTGAATTCGGGCGCAACAAAATTGTTTTTGAAAAAGAGTTTTCAAGCCTTGACAAATTAGTGCTGCGTTTTGTAAAAATTCTTGACGCGCTTGAAGTGGATTATGTAATAATTTCCGGCTACATTGCGATTTTGTTCGGCAGGAGCAGGAACACGGAGGATGTTGACCTGTTCATTGAAGAAATGGCGTTTGAAAAATTTCTGCGCTTTTGGAATGAACTGGAAAAACAAGGGTTCGAATGCCTGAACACTTCAAGCGCAAAAGAGGCGTTTGAAGATTATTTGAACGAGAAGCTGGCGGTCAGGTTTGCTGAGAAGGGAATGGTTCAGCCAAACTTTGAGGTAAAATTCCCGAAAACAGATTTGAACCAATATTCCCTCAAAAACAAAATAATTGTCGAAATAGGCAAGGAAAAGCTCAACACCTCAAAAATGGAATTGCAGATAGCATTCAAGCTGTATTTGGGCTCCGGCAAGGACATTGAGGATGCGATTCACTTGTGGGAAATGTTTAAAGGCAGGTTGAACATGGAATTATTCAATGGCTTTGTGAAACGGCTCGGAGTTGAAAGAAAGGTTAAATTACTGGAGTGAAATTATGGAAAAGCTTCCAAAAATCGATTTGAAAGAATTGAAAAAAGAAATGGAGCTCAACAAGCAGCAGAGGCTCGAATTTGTAAGGCAATATGCTGAATGGCTGAAAAAAACCCCGAACAAAGTGTGGAGCAAACAGCAGGCAAAATACTTAAAATAAAAGCAGTGCAACACCCCTAAGCCCTGTGAAAAACCAATATTCTTATATATCTTTTTGTTATATATTTGATAGGTGATGTTTTTGAGTGAAACTTTGGTTAGGCTGGAGGGCGCGCCGGAAATTGTTTTGGAAAAACTGACCAGGCTTGGCTTGTTTAAAACAAAGACAGAGGCAATTAGGGCCGCTATTATGGATTTGGGAAAGGACTACAAGGTGTTCAACAGCATGCGGGATTTGGAGGACGAGCTTGTTGTTCGCAAAGTTGCCAGGATTCATAAAGAGATTAAGAGCGGCAAGTGCAAGGTCTTCACCGAAGAAGAGGTTAAGAAAAAATACGGCTTTAAGTGATTTCCTTGTTTCGCTTGGATTATGGCAAAGGCTGGGATAAATTCTTCACCAAAATGGACAAGTCAGAGCAGGCAAGAATCTGGAAGAAAATCCAGCAACTTAAAACCATTGCAAAAGCAAGGCATTTAGGGAGAGGCTTGCCGTACTTTGTTGTGGAATCAGGCCAGCACAGAATCTGCTTCATCGAAGAAGGGCAAACCCGCACAATTGTTTTTGCTGGAAACCACAAGCAATACCAGAAATGGTACACGGCTTTGGAAAACTTGTGATGCCCTGCAACTTCCTTTAATTCTTTATATGACCCATAATTATTGCCGATGCTGAACTGACAATGACGCAGAGCGCAAGCCGTGAAGAAACATGGGCGGACTGCGGCTATAAAGGACTTAAAATTAATAAAATATTAATATTTAGTCATTTATAGATGGATTTTTAAAGCTTTCAGGCTTTAATTTAAGTATGGTTTCAAGATTAGATGTTTTTTTGATTGTTGGTCTTTATCCCGGGCTTTCTTGTGCTGATATTGTTAAAAAGATAGGCAAGGCCCAAACCTCTTACAATTCAGCATACAATCTTCTTCAGGAACTAAAAACCGAAGGGTTAGTTATTGAGGAGAAAGGGGGCTTTAGCGCTTCAAAAACAAAAAAGGTGCACATGCTTCTTAGCTTGGTTTACTTTTGCTTCAAAAACGGGATTGATTACAACAAAGTTATTTCAGAAAAAACCGCTGAGTTCGTTAAAATGGGCTTGGAAAAAGGCCAAATCGATGGATTGCCGTTTGACGCAAAAACAGTCAGGAAAATTATTGTCCAGCTTTCGAAAAGCGGGTTTGCTATTGTTGAGTCAAGAAAGCCTTTTTCGTGCAAAATTGTGCCCTCGCAATTCACTCAATTGCTTGCAGAATACTTTTTTGGAGAAACTAGGGTTAAATGCCCTTTGCTATTGGATTGCCTGAATGAAGAGTTTGTTAACAGCAGCCTTGAAAAGCAGTTTTCCTCATACAAAAGCCTTGAAAAAGAAAAATTCGCCTTTGATGAAATAGGGTTCATTTACATAAGCCTTTCCCTTGAAGGCAACACCCTTACATTGTCAGAAACTGAAAAGATAATCAAACAAAACATTGCCCCTGCGTCCAAATCCTTCAAAGATGTGCAACAGGTGCTGGATTATAAAAAAGCGCTTGACGGGTTTATTTTATCCAACAATGCAATCACACTCGAGTCAATACTTGAATTTCACAGGGTGGCAATGAATTCCTTAGTTGCGGGGGCAGGCAGCTTTAGAACGCAAAATGTCAGGATAAAAGGCAACCCCAACTTTAAAACAGCTGACTGGAAAGAGGTGCCTGAGCTATTAAGGGATTTTTTCAAAAACGCGAACATCCAAGAAACTTTTGGAAAAAGTTTCATCAAAAAGCCTTTTGCTGTTGCAAAAGCCTTGGGAAAAATAGCTTTGCAAAAAAAAGTGGCAATAAATAAACGTTATATGCCACAAGAAAAGAAAAAATTTTCTGCTGCTGAAATAGTTGAACGAGCCGCCTTTTTGCATAACGAATTCCAGCGCATCCACCCATTCATTGACGGAAACAGCAGGACATCAAGGGCAATATTCCTAAAAGCACTAACCCAAAACAATTTTCCTTTGATAAAAATACCTGTGGGCTTTTCCGACCAATACATGAAACTTACAAAACTAAGCGAAAAAAGAGACGACCAAAAATTTGCCCTCCTGATGAAACAGATAGCCTTGGAAAACCTAAAACACCTAATAAAAAAACTCGAATACGAATTCTGAAGACGGTCATAATAGAGGACTAATTGACCGATATGATAATATTTACGAGAAATAACCACAGCAAACAAAAACCGAACTGTAAGAAAAAACGAGAAAGCTGAAGGTGGAAAACAAGCGGTAATGCGAAAAGTATTTATATACATGGCATATATATTAGGTATATTAAAAGTGCAGGTGGTATCATGGTGCAAGCTATGGTGGAAATTCCAAAAGAAGCCAACCAGATCTTGAATATTGTGAAAGCAAAGCATAATTTGAAGACAAAGAGTGATGCGATTTCTCTTGTCGTTATAGAGTATGGTTCAAGGCTACTTGAACCTAAACTAAGACCGGAATACTTGGAAAAGCTATCCAAACTAAACAAAGAAAAGGGAATCCATTTCAAGAACCTCGGTGGACTCAGAAAACTGATTGAGGCATAAAGATGCGCTCTTACGAAATACTTCCCTCGCTGATAAAGTCACTACGCAAATTGTCCAAAAGAAACAAAGCACTTTACGAACAAGTTATGAAAAAGATTGGCGAAGTGACCTGCACACCCGACGTGGAACACTACAAAAATTTGAGGTACGACATGAAAGATTCAAAACGCGTTCATATCGGGCACTTCGTACTCGTTTTCGAATACCGAAAAGCAGAAGACAAAATTATTTTCAAGGACTTCGACCACCACGACAACATTTACGGATAAAAAAAGCCTTTTTGCTTCCACAAAAAAGCCTTGGGAAAAAAAAAGCAATTGCTTCACAACAGCCTCTTTTGCTGTTGCAAAAGCCCTTTTTGCATTGCCAATTTTGGATTATTTTTCTTCCAGCAACTTGTTTGTTTTGGCAAGCTTGGCTTCAATCTTGCCCTTTATCTCAAGGAACTGCTTCTGCTTCATAACACCTTTTTGGTGCATTTTTTCAAACTGCTTCAATGTGCTTCCGAGCTCCTTCTTTTCCGTTTCAAGCTCCTGCTTTGTTTTGATGAACTTTTCAAGCTCAAGGAGATTTTTATTGAGTTCCTTTTCAAATTCGCTGAAAATCTCTTCGGTTGCCAGCCCGTTTTCCTTCACTTTTTTCATTGCAGCAAGGCTTTCCAGCAGCTCTGCTTTCTCTTTCAGCGCCTGCTCCCTTGTCTTGGGGATGGTTCTCTTAAGCCCTTCAATTTCCTTTTTCTGCTCCTCAATCTTTCTTTCAAGCGCGTCAACTTTGAGTTCAAGGGCGGTTTCCTTTTTTTCCACTATTGTTCCAAGGATTGTTTTAGGCATTGGCTGCGGCTTTTCAATTTGCCTTGACAAAATTGCGGTTTCTATTTTTTTCTTCCACTTGTCTGTCTTGGCAAGCTCCTTGAGTTCGAAAATGAAGGTTTCCTCTTCATCTTTGTCCATTGGCTTTACAGAAATGCTAAATGTGCTGTCTGCAATATCTATGTTTTTGATTTCAAACAGCCCTGCCTGCCTTTTATTCTGCTGCGTGGCCTTCAACGAGGAAAGAATTTTTCGCAGCTCCCTTGCAAACACTATCATAACTAAAATTAAGGCAATAAATGCCGCGGCAATTATGCCAAAGGTAATAAAATCTGGTGAAACAGCCAGTGGTGCGGCAATTCCGGTTTCCTTCGGCATTTCATACACAATAGTCAATAATTCGAACAGCATCTTGCTCTCGTTCAGCCCGGCAAAGTTGATTTTGTCATTGTTGTAAATCGCAAGCACAAGGCTCTGAACACCCTTCCTGTACGATGCATTAACATTGAATGTAATCCTTTTCTGTTCGCCGGCCTTGATTAAAAAATCGTGCTTTTCTTTTTCTATCTGCCAGTCTAAAGGCACGATGAGAGAAACGCCTATGTTCATGTCCTGTTTGCCCCTGTTGAGCAGCAAAACATCAACAGAGCCTGCGCCTTCCATGAAAATCTTTGAAGTGCGGATATCCAACACGACAATTTCGCTTTGAAGCTCCCCTAATACCCTAAAGATTAATTTTGCTTCTTTGGAATCCTCTTTGCTTGAAATCCTTACCGTTACTATGTGATCCCCAAATTCGACGGTTGATGGCACACTTACCTTTAAAACAAAGGATGACTCCTCGTTCGGGTTCAGCTCTGTTTTTTCCTGTTCCAAACCGTAAATGAACGGCCCGTCAAGCGAGAGCGCAAGGCCTGTAAGCTTGCCATTGCCTATGTTCTTTATCCTGATTTCAATGAATCCAATACTGCCTCTCATGATGGCCTTTTCGCTCGGCATCTCTATAATTGAAATTATTCCCTTCCCGCCACCAGGCAGGACCGCGAATCCCCCTCCACCGCCACCTGCTGCTCCCCCGCCGCCGGGCGGCTGGGGTGTCTCTGGGCCCTCTTCTGTTGCAGTGAACTGCTTTGAGGCTGCGCTTGTTTCACTGCCATAATAAACTTTTACCTTGAACCAGTAGGTTTCCAGGTTATTTGCGTTAAGCGTCAAATCGGGATTCCAGCTCTGGTCTGCAAGAATTGATTTTGCGCCGGATGCGTAGTCAATATCATCTCCTCCGCCGCACTGGTTTGTCTGCTCTGAAACAATGCAGTATTCGTACTGGTATTCCTGGCTGGTTGTTCCCTCGTTTGTTATTGTAACGTTCGCGGTGATTGTCGGAACAGTTGTGTCTGTGATTGCATTTATTTTGACTTCAGGCGGGTTTCCGGTTAGCTCCCACCAGTCGCTTGGCTTTACAGTTGAGCCATTGACGGTAACAGAAGCAATAGTTTCCCACATTCCCGCGGTCTGCCCGCTTGTTGAACTGAAACTGTATGTGTATATCCCTGTTTCCGAAAAATTCATGTCAACATTTTCCACAATTTTGTTCCTTGACGGGTCATAACTTGTTATTTTCGGGGTTGAATCCGCATTCTTCGGGCTTCCGTTGAAATCAAACACCCACAACTTTGCATAATAGATTGCGCCTGGCTCGATTTTTTGAAAATCGCTCAGTATTGCAGTGAACTTTTGTATCTGGCTTGTGTGAATATTGTGCACTGTATCATTTACATCGTTTAGAATTGCCTGCATTGTTGAAAGTGCAGAAACAATAGTTTGCTGGCTTGTGTTTATGTCTGTCACAACGCCCTTTATTGTGGTGATGTCTGTTTGAATGCTTGAAACTGTTGTGTTTATGTCGCTTGTTGCCCTGTTTATGTCTGTGACAGCGGTGTTGATATCTGTCACTATTATTTTTGTGCTCTGCACAATTGCATTTATGTCAACTATCCTTGAATTCACGTCTGAAATCATCGACTGCGTGGCTGCAGCGCTTTGCTTCAAAGAATCTGTGTCAGAAAGAATTATTTGGGTTGCCTGGTTTAAGTCCAGAACGCGTGAACTAATTGCCGTAGAGGTGCTGTTTATGTCCAAAACAGTTGAAGAAACAGTGTTTACTGTGGAGTTTATGTCTGAAACGCCGGATTCAAGCGAATCAGTATAGCCTTGGATGGTTATAAGCCTGTTGCACACATCATTTCCTCCAGGAGAAGTGCAGTTTAGCTCGTTTAAGATAAGTAAAAGGTTTTCGTCTATTGCAGTATGGGCTGTTTCAAGCGTGTCAACATAGCCGATTATTTGCAGCAAAGAAAGCGCGGTTTGGGAATTGAAATCGTTCAATGCTGCGTTTATGTCTGAAAGCCTTTGGCAAACGCTTTCTGCGGGAAAACTTGAACAATCCAGCATGCTTTCTACATCGTTCAAGCCTGTTCTAACCAGTTGAATGTTCTCGTCAACAAGGATTATTTTCTCCTTTATAAAATTGCTCGTGGTGTTTATGTCTGTTACTGTCAGCAGGATGCTGTTTGACGTTGAATTTATTGTGCTGACTGTTGCGCTGATTGAATTTGCGGTTGAATTTATGTCATTGGTTGTTGCGCGGATTCCCATGACTGCGGAATTCAAATCCAGGAGCCTTAATGAAAGCGCGTCAAGCTTTCCACAGATACTGAGTGATGGCACAAAAGAGCAAGCGTTCAGGGTGTTGTTTATGTCAACCACTGTCGAATTTACGGTATTAATCCCTGAGTTGACATCAGATATGGATGAGCTAAGCTGGCTCAGCAGGCTGTTTGAACCCGCAACAGCATTGTTGATATCTATTGAATAACCGAGCACCTGCAAAAGTGTTGAATTGAGGTCTGTTATTGAAGCTGTGGTTATCAGGTTTGTTTTTATGAAATAAACATTTGCATCAATTCCCTGCAAGAGGGTGTTCATGTCAGTAAGGCTTGCTTGAACAGTGTCAATTTTTGAGTTGATTGCGTTAACAGTTGAATTGATGTCTCTTACAATTGAGTCAATAGAACTCGTAGTCGCATTAATGTCCTGCACGAGGAAGAATATCTGGTAAAGCGTGTAATTCTGGTCTGCTGTCAAGCCACCGCTTACGGTTCCACCAGAAGCTGTTGCCGAAGACTGGTTGACATCAAAGGATGCTGCGCACTGGAACCGGTTTGTTCCAATGTTCTGGTCTATAATGAGATTGTAGCCTCCGCCTGTTGAAGGCGCGATGAAGAAATTGTAATACCAGCCGGATTCGAACTCATTCAGGGTGTAGGATGACAGCAGGCTGAAAGCCGGATTGTAAAGCTTTACCTGCGGCGACAATCCGCTTAGCGGCGCTGCCGAAGGCCCGAGCATTAGTGCCGCGATTGAGACATTTGAATCAAGCATCCAGGAACCCGGAACAAACAATCTGCAGCTTGACTGGTTTGTGGAATAGCTTCTCAAAGCGGCAAGATCATCAAGCAAAAGCTCGTATGTCTCGTTCGTGTTGAGGTAAACCGCCCTGAAATCAGGAACCTTATGCAAAGTTTCAGTCTGGGCATAATATCCGTTTATGTCCAAAATCCTCTGCCGGGCATTCGCGCATATTGTCTGCGCCGCTGGGGTGAGCAGGACACTGCAGTAGTTTTCCACTTCCGCCGAATAATAATTCGCATAATTGTAATCATGTTCTATGTCGGTGAAATATTTGTTTCCCGAAATAATTGTTGCGGTTTTGGTTTCGTTCTGCAAAAAATCCTGACTAAGATAGATTACTGGGTTGCCATAGGCATCAAATGAGAGGCGGTAACTTTCATTGTTCAGGTCCGCAACCACAAAGATCTGCACAAGCGGAGTTTCCCCAATGGTTACGGACCGTATCTGGTCCGGGTCAACCGCCTCAGATAGCTGGTAATAAAGGATGTAATCTGAAATCGCATTTGGAACAAGGTTTTGCAATGTCGCGATTTGCGTGACAGCCTGCCTGTTTGCATCTGAAAACTGGAAATTATTTGTTATCAGCACGTCTGCGAGCACGGCACTTACCGCGAACGAGCTTGTTGTATACCCTGTGTTGGATGATGTTGCCGCGGTTATTGTGGCAACATATATTCCATTGGCAGCATTCAAATCCAAAATTGTGGAATACGTGTATGTTCCGCTGCCGGCATTTGTCATTGAAACATTGCTGACAAGCGTGTTTCCTGTCGGGGAAACTATTGAAATAGTGAGGTCTGCATCCGTGATTGCCAAGCCTGTTATGACATCGGATACAGCCGCTGAAAACACAATCAAATCCCCTGCCTTGTAGGCAGTCTGGTTCAATGTAACAATTATTGAAATAGGGGAAACCTTGAATGAAACCGTGCCATTTATGTCGTCGTTGTTGTAGTTTGCCTTGAAGAAGTATAACCCTGCTTCAGCAGTGTTTGGAACAGTGTATGAATATGAAAAATCGCCGTTTCCATCGGTTGTTGTCTGGTAGGTCAGAAGCGGAACCGTGGGCTCGCTGTTTTTGAAAAGCTGCACTATTATCGGCGCGTTTGCAAGCCGCGCGCTGTTCTTCATCATGAAACCATTAAGGTCAATTGTTTCAAGGCGCAGGTATTCCCTTGAGTCCCTTGAAAGAATCATGAATGCAGTGTTCTTCCAGTCCCTGAGCAAAAACTGGGTCTGGTAACGCGCATTCGTCAGGTCTGGAAAAACCACGCGGAAAAGCGTGTTGTAATCATCAGGGTTGTTGCTTGTGTACAACATATCAACGGTTATTTCAGTTGCTGAAAGCATTGGATTAACGACTTGTTCAGTCACAAAATCATAAGTCGGATTGGCTACCACTGTTGTGTCAAACCAGCGGTTATATATGTAATCCCTAATAACTGAATATTCCCTGTCAGACTGGTAATATGGCGACCATGGCCTGGTTACGCCCAAAACACCAGGGCTGTAAGTGTAAATCAGGGTGGTTGTTGTTGCAGGAACAAGGCAAAAACTTTTCGATTCGGCTCTTGAAAAATCGCAGTGCCATGGCTGTGAATTCGGATGCTTTACTCCCTCATTTAGTTCGGTAAATGAGTCAACAACCTGGGTGTAATCGCTATAGTGGCTGTAATCCCAGAGCGAATTATGCCTTGAATAAAGCGCAGCATCAATCCCAAGGTCGGTAATAGCTGTTGTTTTGTTTGGCCTGCCATCCATCACATGCTCGGCCCAGCTTGCTGTAATCGCGGCAGTCGGGTAAAGGGATGCCCTTGCAGGCCTGAAAGACGCGTATTTTTCGATATTGTCAAGCGTGCTTGGGCAGAATACGCCCTCTGTTGCCGGGGCAAAGTTGTTTATCCAGCCAGGGCCCAAATCAAAGTCGCCGTACTGGTTTGCTGCAAAGTTCCAGTTGCACGGGCTTTGATAATAAGTCATGTTTTGGTCTGCCTTGCTCCAAAAGCCTGATTCATCATATGCTTTTTTGTTGAATGCAAAGCTTGGAGCCCATGCATAGCGGGTCTGCCCGGCAAGCTGCTCTGCGCCTGTTGTGGTGTATGCGTGAATCACAAAAGGAAAAGAGCTTGAAGTGAAAAACCATTTTCCCCAAAAGTATGTTGATTTTTGGGTAAACGTATAATCCAAAGAGCCATTGACTGACAATGAGCCGGAGGCAGCGTAGAGGTTGGAGGGATAGACAGGGTCAGGCCTTGCGTTTTCACCGACAATCACATTTACATCCCGCTGGAAAAGGAAAAAGGTTCCAAGCGAGCCAACGTTGGTAGTGAATTTTATCACAGAAGTGGCGCAAGAGATATTGTTTCTGTTGGAAGTCACCAAGTGCGTTGAAGAGCTTGAAATAAGATTGCTTAAATCGCTTAGGAAATCGTCAAAACCCTTGTAGCCATATTCTTCGGAAGGGCAGACATCCAAAATGTAAGAACTGAGTTTTGCTGATGTTCCGTACTGTGCGTTCAGGGCAAGAGGCGGAAGCCACCTGTTTTCCCTGTTGTCCGGAATGAAAAGGTTTGGCTTCAAATAAAACTTTGCAATCAGGTTCGGGTCAACATACTTGTTCAAGCCGGTTCCGTAAATGCTTTCCTTCGGGAACGCGTTCACGTAACCATTGTTCCCAACCGAGGGAATTGATGTGTTCAGGTCGGAATCGCAGGAAATGAAATCAGTTGTGTACGCGCTTGTAAAGGTTGTTGCGCCGGTTGCATCTGTAGGGCCAACCGGCCGCCATGAAAAATACGGCCAGACCTTGTGCACTGTGCAGCCTTTGCCTGGCTTTGCGTTTGAGGAACTCACGTTAACAAAATGCTCTCCGTTGTAATCAATAGTGAACATCAATGGCAATGGGGTCGGTGTCAATACCGCGGTTTTTTTGTCAGCAGAAATTGTTGCGGGAACATATGCGTCCATTAGTTCTTTCCTGCCGCTCCAGTTGAACCAGTCGTTGTTGTATGTTCCCTGCGGAACCAAAGAATAGGTTCCCCAAAAATAATATGGGTGATAATTTTGGCTTATTCCAGTAGTCATTACAACAAGCGGAGCGTCAAGCTTTGTTTTTACCCTCACTCTCCCATTGTTGTTGAAAAAATACCAGGTGGACATTATTTTTCTCGTCTGGGCAGAGCCCAGATGCGGTGTCGCAGTAATGTTGGCTGTGTTCATGTCCATTCTTGCGAAAATTTTTTGGTTGGCGCTTCTCTGATAGCATCTTGAGGCAAAGACATTCACTGCTGTTCCACAAGTGCTTCCGCTTGCACAAAGCCCTTCAGCGGTTGTTCCAGCGCCTGTCCCTGTAGTCTGGGCATTCATGTAACCCAAATTCAGGGTGTAGTGAGTTGTTGAAGCAAACCAGCTTTGATCGTTGCCGTCAAGCTTGAACCTCACTGTTTCTGTTGCACCGCCTTCTCCAATATTAGCCCAGCTGAACCAGCTCTGGCTGTTTACATCAATAGAGTCTGTTCCGGCAGCGCAACTGCCTGAAACATTATAAACAGCCAAGTCTGAATAGCCTGGAGCAATCATGCTGACTGCCGGCGCGTTATAATAAAGTCTGTACTGCTTTGTTTGGTCTTTTGCAAAATTGTCCTGTATGAAAAGAGCATAGTTTGTGTCCACAAAGCAGGTGTTTGTGTTTGCGTCAACCTGCCACAGGCCGGCAGGGCTGCTTGAGGCAGGCAAGCCAATTATGTTGTTTGATTCATCTGTTACAATCAAGTCAGTGCAATCAGGCCTTATGCCCCCGGTCAAATTAACGTCAAACCAGAACACTTCCGCGTTCCTGTCAAACAAGCCAGGCTCTGTTGCATTAAAGTCAACCCTGTTGGAATAGGCGTTTCCGTCAATTGTATCTCCCGCCACATTTTCTGACACGCTTATAATCATCGGGTTTGCGATTGCGTTTGTGTCCTGCTCAACATACTGCCAGTGCCTGTTTCCGTCAACCCCGGAGCCCTTTGGCTTGAACAAAAAATATGACTCGTGCCACTGCCGTAATGCCGGATTAACATTGTTGAAGTCAAGGGTTGCATCAACATGGTCGTAAATGTAAGAGGTCGCGGCAGCAGTGTTGCTGAAAAAAGTTGTCCGTCCCCAGTGGTTGCTCCATACTTCGTTTTGGTCTGCGCCAAATCGCGTGGCAAAGCCAAGCACCTGGTTGTAACCGCTGTTGTGGTCTGAAAGCCATGCCCAGTTGTCTGTTCCGAATGTTTTTGTTATCGGAAAATTGTCCCATTTTTTTGGCGTTACCAGTGCATAAGTGGTTGTTCCTGACAGATACACTCCATTTTGAGTATGCCCTAAAGTAGCATGGTTTAAGTCAAGGTTTTCATAAAGGCAATACCTGTTTAGAATATGCCAGCCGAATAAGTTATTCGTGTAAAGAGTTGAAGGGCAGTGACCTGGTGCTAGGCTGCCGTCAATTGTGTCAATGGCCCCGTACATAAACCTCAAATAATTGTATGGCGTTGGGTTTGGCTGGGCTGTTACTGTTGTGACGTAGGCAGTCATTATTCTCGGGTCCATGAATTGCGAGCTTGCGGTTTCTGTTGCCGTGAACTCGCTGAAGGCATTTATTGTGCTGAATCTAAGATAGCTGGTGTTAAATCGGTTGTCATCGGTGTTAATGACCATTCCATTTCTGTCAACCGCCTTGAAATTAAAACTTGCATATTCATTGCTGTAAAAAACGTTTTTTGTCGGGTTCATTACAAAAGAATAAAGGTTTGTGTTGCCCCTAACCCAAAGGTTAGCGTCAGGAAAAGATTGAACGTCTACATCGTTTTTTGAAATCTTCTGGATTCTGCCGTTTGAATAAACGGGGTAAATGAATCCATTGACATCATTATCAATCCAGAGAGTTTGCGGGCTTCCATGCGTCGCTCCAGTTCCATAAGCAGCAGTGCTTGCAGGAGCCCAGGAGCGCCAGTTAACCCAGCCGATTGTTCCATCGGATTTTCTTATCTGGATTATTGGTGCGCCCGCAATTCCTGTACCTGTGCCAAGAACCGGCGCCTGCACTACTGCATAACAGTTTTCCGAATCGCACCGAATATTGTTATACTGACCATAAACATACAGGCTGTTGATTCTCTGGCTTCTCCACAACAATGCTCCTGTGTTCCTGTCAAGCGCGTAAACTGAGCCGCCGAAAAAAAGCCCGAGAGCAGTATTGTTCAAGCCTTTTGCAACATACACTGCATTCGCATCGCAATCCAAGCCCAAAACAGCCAGAACAGGGCCATTTACGTCATCAGGGTCTGAATTCCAATACTGCCCGCCCTTAATAAAATCGTAGGCTGAAACATTGCCGTCCGCAAAGCCAACGAAAACCCTGTTGTTGTCCGGGCTGATGCAAATGTCGTTTGCAATTGAAGCCTTTAGGGTTGGGGCAAAGTTTCCATCCCACAGAGGAGTTCCCTGAAGGTTTTTGTATTTTCTTGGAGCAGTGCTTGCGGCATAGGTAATGAATGCATTGCCATCAGAGGATATTTTTATTGAATAAGCAAGCACTGCAGCAGTAGTAAAAGCCGTTGTTCCTGAACAATCGGCCATTAAAGTCCTTTGCAAATTATTGGCAGCAGCGCCAAAAACAGAATAAACATAGGTTCCGTCACTGGCAATGTCATTGGCACCGGCAGTAGTAATAGTAATATTGCAGTCCCTGTTTCCATTAACCATGCTGAATTTTTCAACCCCGCCATTTGGAGCAGTGTACGCAGAGGCAACAAAACAGGAAGTCCCATCGCAGGTTATTCCGTTTTTTGAAACGGGGTATTGCCCGCCGCCGGTCCAATACAATGCAGATTTTATTTTTGTTCCAACCTTGAATTGCTGTTTGCCTGGTGATAGCCTGAAATCGTACGGAACATTCCAGTCATAGGAAAAATTTCCAGACCCATCTGTCGGAATGTCTACTATCGGAAAGCCCCATTGCTCGTTGTAGCCGTCCCACCAGGCACTGGCGGACTCGAGATAATTTGCCAGCACAATATTTGAGTCGGGAGTGAAGCCTATTCCGGTTATTGTTACAGTGTCAGAGATGAATGTTTCGTTCGAGTCAACAGAAAGGGTTGCAGCAAAGGAAAAACTTAAAAAAAAAGACAGCAAAAGGAAAAGCAGACTGGTTTTTAAAAATAGCCTATAACGTTGCCTGTAACTCATTTCCCTTGCCCCCAATTACAACAAAATAATAAATAGTATATATACTGTTCTTTGAGTATAAAAATATTCTGTGGATATAAAAAAAGCGTGGATATAAAAAAAACTGTTGAATATCTCCCGTAATGTTTATTTGGTTGGGAACATTTGCTCATTTGGGGGGCGAGCATACATGCTCCCGTCCCTTCCCTGATTGCTTGCTATGCTCTCATTTGCCCTTGCTCTTTTTCCCTCTGCTTTTTGCTCGACCTTCACCTTATTTGCCCTTGCTCTTCTTCCCCTTTCCTCTCGCTACAGCCAGGAAGAAGTGGAAAAAATACTGCAGTGCTTTGGGCAACTGCACAGCCTGCTCAAAGCAGGCCTGCTGCCGCTGGCTGAAGCAAAAAAAAAGCGAAAACAAGCAATGGATGTGCAGATACTGCGAATACACGGAAAAATGTGGGAGAAACGAAGCGTAAGAAAAAACAGCTTCTACTCTTTCTCAAAAACCTTTTTGCCGGCAAAAACCACAATAAACAAAACAATTATTGCGGCAAAAAGCAAATACATTGCAATGGGAAAAGCAGAACACCCTTCACTGCCACAAGAACCAACTGGAGCTGCAACGGCAAGAGCAGCAACAGGGGAACCGGGAGCAGCAAATTGCAAACCAAACAAAACAATCAAAACAACGCAAACTGCAAGCATTGAGTAAAAAAACTTTTTTGGGTCCATTTCAACCAATAAAAGAAATAAGAGGACAATTTTTTATTCCTTTCTTTTCCCGTCTGGAATTGCAAAGCCCTGCCAGCAGCAGCTATTTTTTTCATGACCTTTGCTTACCATGCCGAAATTGCCTGCTTTATTTTTTCTTTCCCTTGGGCTTTGCTTTAGGCTGCTTTGCCTGCTTTTCCTTTACCGCTGCCTGGGCGGCAGCCAGCCTTGCAATCGGAATCCTGAAGGGAGAGCAGCTTACATTGCTCAACCCGATTTTGTGGCAGAACTCAACAGAAGCCGGTTCGCCGCCGTGCTCGCCGCAGATGCCGATGTCCAAATCCTTTTTCACGGAACGGGCTTTCTCAATGCACATTACCATCAGCTTGCCAACGCCCTGCTGGTCAATTGTCTGGAAAGGGTCTTCCAGCAAAGCGCCTTTTTCAACATAAATCGGAATGAACTTTCCCGCATCATCCCTTGAAAAGCCGAGGGTTGTCTGCGTCAAATCATTTGTTCCAAAGGAAAAGAAGTCCGCTTCCGCAGCAAGCTCATCTGCAATCAGCACTGCCCTTGGGAACTCGATCATTGTCCCGATTTTGTAGGGAATCTTTTTCTCTGCAATGCCAAGCTCTTTTGCAACATTTTGGATTATTTCTTTTATTAATTTGAATTCCGGCACTGTAATCACATTCGGAACCTCAATTTCGGGCACTGGTTTGAAACCTTCCTCTTTTGCCTCAATTGCCGCCTCAAAAATTGCCCTTGCCTGCATCTCGCTGATTTCAGGGTAAACAATGCCAAGCCTGCAGCCCCTGAAGCCAAGCATTGGATTGAATTCGTGCAAAGAGCAAATGACCTGATTTATTTTCTCAACGGAAACACCTGTGTCCACAGCCAAGGCTTCAATATCCTTTTCTTCCTTCGGCAGAAACTCGTGCAACGGCGGGTCCAAAAACCTTATTATAATCGGCAACCCGCTCATGACCTTGAACAAGCCCTTGAAGTCCTCTTTTTGATAAGGCAGCAATTTCGCCAAAGCCTTCTTTCTGCCCTCGGTGTCCTCTGCAATAATCATTTCCCTCATTGCCTTAATCCTGTCCCCTTCAAAAAACATGTGCTCTGTCCTGCACAATCCAATTCCCTCAGCGCCGAAGTTTTTCGCAACCTGGGCATCTTTTGGAGTATCGGCATTTGTCCTGATGCCCAAGCGCCTGAATTCATCAGCCCATTTCATTAATATTCCAAAGTCTCCGCCAATTGAAGGCTCAACCAATGGGATCTGTCCACCAAACACTTCGCCTGTTCCCCCATCCAAAGAAATCCAGTCAAGCTCTTTAAATGAAAGCTCGCCTTCCTTTGTTTTAACAGTAAAAAACAGCTCTTTCTCATTAATGCTCAAATCACCGCAGCCTGCAACACAGCACTTGCCCATCCCTCTTGCAACAACAGCAGCATGGGATGTTAAGCCGCCCCTTGCAGTAAGGATTCCCTGTGCAACATGCATTCCCTCGATGTCATCAGGGCTTGTCTCCAAGCGCACAAGAATAACTTTCTCATGAGAATCAGCATCAACCATTTCCTTTGCCCTTTCAGCAGTGAAAACAATTTTTCCAACAGCCGCCCCTGGGGAAGCAGGCAGGCCCTTTGCAACAACGCTTGCCTCTCTTCTTGCAATAGGGTCAAGCTGCTTGTGCAGCAGCTGGTTCAACTGGTCTGGCTTAACCATCAGAACAGCCTGCTCTTTTGAAATCAAGCCCTCTTTATGCATGTCAACAGCAATTTTGACAGCAGCCTGTGCTGTCCTCTTGCCTGAACGGGTCTGCAGCAGATACAAAGTTCTGTTCTCTATGGTGAACTCAAAGTCCTGCAAATCATTGTAGTGCTTTTCCAGGGTTTCATAAACATCTAGCAACTGCTGGTAAACATCAGGCATTACTTTGCCCAATTCATCAATCGGCTTTGGTGTTCTAATGCCAGCAACAACGTCTTCGCCCTGCGCATTAATCAAAAACTCGCCGTAATGCTCTTTTTTTCCTGTTGCAGGATTCCTGGTGAAAGAAACCCCTGTTCCACTGGTTTCACCCATGTTTCCAAAAACCATGCTCTGGACAGTAACTCCTGTTCCCGCATCTCCCCTTAAATTGTTTATTCTCCTGTAAGAAACAGCCCTTGGTGTATTCCATGAACTGAATACGGCGTCAATCCCCATTTTCAGCTGCTCCAAAGGATCGGTTGGAAACATTTTGCCTTTTTCGCGCTTAACCAGCGCTTTATATTCTTCAATAACTTCTTTCAAATCACCGGCTGAAAGCTCTGTATCAAAATGCACTCCCTTTGTATCCTTCTTTTTGTGCAAAATTTCCTCAAAGCGCGCGTGCTCAACACCCATTACAACGTTTCCAAACATTTGGATAAAGCGCCTGTAGCTGTCCAAGGCCCCTCGCTCGTTTTTTGTTTTTTTTGCAAAAGCAACAACTGTTTCATCATTCATTCCAAGGTTCAGCACAGTATCCATCATTCCGGGCATGCTGACATAAGAGCCGGAACGAACTGAAACAAAAAGCGGGTCTTTTGGGTCACCGAATTTTTTCCCGAGCTTTTTCTCCAGCTTTGCCAAATGCTGCTTTACCTCTGCTTCCAAGCCGGCTGGCCATTTTTTGCCCAAACTATAATAATCCCTGCATGCTTCAGTAGTAATCTGGAACCCTGGCGGAACAGGCAACCCAATCGCAGTCATTTCGCAAAGCTGCGCGCCCTTGTTTCCCAAAAGGAACTGCCCTTCTTCAGTGTTCCCGACCTTTACCTCTTCAAAGGAATAAACGTATTTCTTTACCATTGGCTCACCCTACTAAAAAAAGATCTTATAAACAGCTGATAAATTCCAGCAGGAAAAGGGTTTTAAAGCTTTCCAGCAGAAGGTTTGCAATCAGCTATTTTTGGCAACCTTGCAATATGTTTTTATAATGCATCAGGCATGTTTTTTGTGTGAGTGAAAATGAAAGTAACTTATGACGGAAAGGCTGATGCAATGTACATTGCATTGGAAGACCTGAAGCCAAAGGGTGTAAAGCAGACAATTGCTTTGAATGATGACATAATCGTGGACTTTGATGCGAACAAAAAAATTGTTGGGATAGAGATTCTCAGCGCGTCAAAAAACATTACCAAGAGGGAATTATGTGCGGTTGAAAAAGTGCGCGCTTAATCAAAATAAACGCTGATTATGACAATCTCGCTTTCTTCTTCTACAAACACAACATGCCAAGTCTTGTCAAGTTTCTTGGTTGCGATCTTCCTGTTTTCAAAAGAAGTCCGGACATAATTCGGGGCACGTATAATATCCTTAACTGTTTCCTCATCAATGCCCCTCTGCAGCATCCTTTCTTTAACATGCTTTGAGAAAACAAATTGCATAAGAGAAACTGTGTTAAAAACAGCTTTTAATCCGTTTCGGCACTAAAAGCGCGGCAAAAAAATAAGCTTAGCTCTATTTCATGTCCTCAAAGAAAGAGGCTTTGTTTCCGGCAACCCTGGGCTATTTCATGTCTTCGAAGAACGACAGCTTTATTTCCATTCCCTCGGCTGCTTTTCCCTTCACAAGCGTTCCTGTTGTCGGGTTCCTCGGGTTGATTGAAATGTGCATTGAGCCCCACAAATCGTCAAAGTTCTGCTTGAAGCTGCCACTCGCCCTGAAAACAGCAATGTCTCGCAGCTTCATTGTTTTGTATTTGTTTTTTTCCATGTAATTTATTTCCCCTTCCTTTACTTTGCCGTTCACTTCCACAACAGTTGCTTCTTTCACCTTGTGCAGCTGCATTCCCTCTTTTATAGCGGAAAGAATGCCGTCATTCTCAGAAAGCGCCAGGGTAAGCATTTTGCGCTCGGCTTTTTTATTGAACAGAATACTGTCAAAAACTGGGGCCATACTAATTTTTTTGATGATTTAAATTTAAAAAACAATGCCCTGCAATCGGAAAAAAGGATTAAAACCAGGCTGGCGGAATCGAAGCAAAAAAGCTTAATAACCGCAGCAGCCACAATTTAATTGGGCTGAAAAGATGGGAAGAGCGCAAAGAAAAGCGAAACTGGCAAAGCGCAGAACTAAGCCAATTATTGTAAATTTGGGAAACATTGGATTTCCTGGAGAGCCTGCTGCAGCGGAAACGATAAGGCTTGCCAAAAGGGTGCCTGGCTTGAGAGTCATAGGCATAGACAGAAGGCGACTCCCAAGCATGGGTGCGCAGCCTGGGAAAAAAAATTGGCGGGACAAAAAAATGCCCCATGGATATTATGGCCGCCGGATAAAGAACTGGCAACAGGTTCAGGCTGACTTTAGAAGAGGGCTTGAACAATTGAGGGATAACTCTGTTTCACATATAACTTCAAAGCTTGGGTTAGGGCACTACACTGCTGCTGCAAAGGAACTGAAAAAAGCCGAGTTGTACGAGGTTTCCCCCAATATTTTCCTTCAAAGACAAAAATATTATGAAAGGCTAAAACCTTTCGTGAAAAAGCACACTGCGGAAGTGCTGCAAATCGCTTACAGAAAACTTAAGAGCGGCGGAAGAGTAAAGTTGGTTGTGGGCGAGCCTGTGCTGGAAACTGTGAAAGCTGCTTTAGCCGAAACCCCTTTCAATCAAGAAAAAATTGAGATAAGGAAAATGCCCTCAAAAAGATATGTTGGAACTATTGAGATGAGGCAGTACGAGTACCCAATGTATAGAGTGACAATTCAAAAATAGCTGCTTTATTGCATTTTGCGCTCGGCTTTTTTATTGAACAGGATACTGCCAAAAACTGGTGCCATGAATAATTTTCACGCCATAAAAATTTAAAAAACCATTGCAGCCACAGCGCTCAAGTAGCGAAAACAAAAAATGAATATTCTGATGCTTGGCATTGTGGGCACAACGCCAAGCAATGAAACAAAACAAATATTCTTTAGCTTGGCATTGGGGGAAAAGAAAAAATTGAAATTTGATTTATCGCAATAAGTCAGGCAACGCAAAAAAAGTTTAATAAACAGTAACAGACACAATTTAATTGAAGGGGCAAAATATGAAAAGACCGCCGAAAAAAAGAACACCAGCCTGGGCAAAAAAGCCGGAAGGAGAGAGATTAAAGGGCAGTGACTGGGCTCTTTGGGAGAGGGCGGAAAGGCTGCGGCTGCTTAAAAGAGCAAGGAGCACAACGGGCGTTGGCCCTGTTCGCGGCATGGAAAGGAACCTTAGCGATTACAGCCTGCTGTTTGGAGTGAGGTTTAAGGCATTGATTGGAACAAAAGCCACCTTCCTGCAAGGGCGGCCAAAACCAAGAAATGTTGCAGTGCTTGGATTGGGGGAAGGGCATGGAACTGCAATGAGGGAAATAAAAAGAGCATTCGGCGAAAGGGTTTTTGTGTGCACATTGGATGTTGCAAGAAGAATAAGCAAAAGAGACGTGGATGAACCCAGGGTTGGGGACTTTGAGACATTCCCAAACGGGCGCTTTGGCAGAAAATTTGACTTCATTTTCTCGGTTTTCGGACCAACATACTACAGCCAGAGACCGCTTTACTTAATTGAGAAAGCCACTGCATTGCTTGAAAAGGACGGGCGCTTTTTCTTCCAAGTCGACAAAATCAATGTGCCTTATGAGAGTGATGTAATAAAGATTGCTGAAAGAACAGGCTGCACTTACAGGCACGCAGAAACAGGGGACTACTATACATTCGAATTCAAGAAAAAATAGCTTACTTTTTGATTACATCCTTCCTTAGCGGCTTTCTCCCGCAGGTTTCCCTTTCAGGGCAGTAACCCAGGCGCTCGCAGATTGGACCGCTGTTTTCAAACAATAGGGGCGCAGCCTGCTTGCATAACCTGAACATTTCCTCTGCCAATGCCCTTATTTCCCACTGGGCTCTTGCACACAAGCGCCTTTCGAAAAAATTGTAAAGAGAGCGCGTGTTCATTGTCACAATAATGCGGGTTTCGCATGCATTGGGCAGAACAAACCTGGCATCCTCTGCAGGCGCTGTTTTCAGCAATTCATTGTATGCTCTCTTGCTTTGCTCTATTGATTCATTGAAAACTTTCATCGCTTCCTTGTTCCCCTTTATTATCGGCGGGATAATGAAGTTGAAGCCTGTTTCCTTTACATAGCGTTGCGATTGCTGCGAAAAACTCGCGATTCTGTGTCTTACAAGCTGGTGGGAGCAGGCCCTGGAAATTCCCTCTATTGCAAAAGTGAAGGAAGAATGCTCCAAGGGGGAGAGATGGCCTTCCTCAGTAAGCCTTTTGAGCAGCTTTTTAGCGTAATCAGGGCCTACCTTCTTTTTCAGTTCATCAATAGTAATGCCTGCATAGCACAAGTGGGCTGCCGTCGCAGGCAGCAGGTCAGGCTGCGGTGTTACAGCAATCAATTCAACCTTAAGCTTTGCCTCAGCCAACAAAAACACCCAATAAAAAGTGGCGGAATTTAATTAAATAACCTTTCTTTGCTTCCCTTTTTACCATGCCAGAGATAAAAGCAGTAATTTTTGACGCAGGCGGAGTGATTCAGAAAGGAACGGCAAGGCACTATTATGCAGCAGTCTGGAAAAGGTTGTGTTTCAATCCAGCAATCAAAAAAGCAGGCAGGATTCCGCTCTACAAGCAAATGAATTCGGGAAAAATCAGCCCAAAGGAAATGCTTGAAAAAATCTACCCAAAAGCAAGCAAAAAACAAAAGAGGGAAATTTTGCTGCTTTGGAAAAAAGCATGGCCAACAGACAAAGCAATGGTTGCATTAGTGAAAAAGCTGCGGAAGCAATACATTGTTTCAATGATTTCAAACAGCGACCCAATCCACGAGAAAAGAGTGCGAAAAGAGGGCGTCCTGCAATTGTTCAAAAAGCCATTGCTAAGCCACAAGGTTGGCCTCATAAAGCCGGATAAAAAAATTTTCGTTCTCGCGCTGAAAAGGCTTGGCTTGAAAGCGCCTGAATGCGTTTTCATTGATGACACAAAAAGAAACACGGCGGCTGCAAAAAAGCTCGGATTCAAAGCGATTCATTTCAAGAACAGGTGGCAATGCGAAAGGGAATTAAAAAGCTTGGGCATTAAATTCTAATTGAATGCAAACAAAATTAATGAAAGAAATAGAGAAGATTGCAAGAACCTATTTCCCAAGGCAAGGACACCACGGGTTTGACCACACGCTCAGAGTGCGCAGGCTTGCAATGCAAATAGGCAAAGCTGAAGGGGCAGATTTGCAGATAGTTGAGGCAGCAGCCTTGCTGCACGACATAGCAAGGGAGAAAGAGGACAAGGGAGAAATAGGATGCCATGCAGCGCACGGCTCGGCAGAGGCAGCAAAAATTCTCGCAGAATGCGGCTTTCCAAAAGAAAAAATTCAGGCAGTACAGCACTGCATTGCAGTCCACAGGGCAAGCAAGCACTTGAAAGCTGAAACAATTGAAGCAAAAATACTGCAGGATGCCGACAGGCTGGATGTAATCGGAGCAATAGGGGTTGCAAGGGTTTTCCACAGGAGCGGCGCAATGGGCAGAGAAATGTATAATCCAACAGGAAACCCAAACACAGAATACTGGGGCCAACACGAAGCAGCGATAAACAACCTGATTAGGAAAAGCATCAATCTCCTCAAGCCAGAGAACTTCAATACAAAAACAGCGCAGAGAATTGCAAAAGGAAGGCATGGCTTCCTGAAAGAATTCGTTGAAAGGTTCATTGCGGAATGGAACGGTGAAAAATGAATGCACGCAAGAATTCCGCCGCCGCGATACAAAAACCTGCCGAGACATGGGAAATATGCAGGCACACCAATGAGGCTGGACCCGGCTGAAAGGAAAATGATTGGGGTAACCGGCCCTATAAGAAAATATGTTGACAGATTCCAGGCAGAAAGCCAGCTGCAGAGGGCGAGGAAAATTGTTGCAAACATAAAAAAATTCAAAAAGGTCAGGCTGCATTTGGTTCAAGCAAAACGCTTGTGGGCGAAAAGAAGCGCAACCGACATCATAACATCGAGGAAAGTTTATGTTGTTGCCCCAACCGAAACAATCGACGCAAAGATGCCAGTGCTGAGGGGCTGCACTGACCTGGCGGTGGCAGTAACAGCTGCCTTGAGGGCAATCGGCTTGAAGGCATGGATTGCAAGAATGGGCGCGCACACTTACACAAAGTTTGTTTACAGAAAGAAGGTTTTCATCGCGGACGCATATGAGCTAAAAAGGGTAGGCCCAAGAAGGGCGCGCAAAAGGCACTCTGTGAGAAGAATGGGCAGGCCTGACAGGATCATTGAAAACAGTCACAGGACGGACAAATCTTTTGCTGAAGGGAAAAGCCTTGCGGAGATTGGAATAAAATCATTCAATGATTTCTGCAAATATTACTGAGTTAGAGAGCGGAATGGTGAGCAACGCATGCGCAAAGCAGCAGCAGAACCAATAGTAAAGCCAAGGCAGACACTGCGGGATGTTTTTAGGAGGGACGCGTTCAGCAGGAGCAAGAGAAAGGGGCTTACCGGAAAGAAAACATTTGAGAGAAAGGTTGATGCAATGATTGCCCAGATTGAAAAGCATTCAGCACAGAACCCGCTTCGAATTGGAAGGCAGAGGGGCCCGATAAAAACAGAACAACAGGCGCTTGCAATAAGGGACATTATCCAGGCTGCACTCTTTAGAAGAAAACTGCTGCGCAAACCAAGGGCAGCAGCAATGCTCGCCGAAAGAATGAAAAGCACAAAATACGCCGCATACTTTGCACGCATTGCCAAAGAAGCGGCAAAAAGAGCGGAGAGAAAAAAGATGAAAAAAATAATTGCAGCAAAAAAACCAAGGGGGCCGGAGCAAGAAAAACAAACCAAAATAATTGCAGCAATCGCTGCAAGAAGACGGGGCATCATGGAAGCGGGCAGGCAGTGGGCTGCGAAAGGGAAAAAACAATATTGACGAATTTCACTGAAAGAACGAAAATAGGGTAAACGAATTTCACCCAATTTGATTGGTTTAAAAAGGCAGTTCCTTTTTTGCGTTGGCCTCAATTGCAACCAAGAACCAGATTGTATTTTAATCAATTAAAGCAATATTTTAAATCATGAGCTTAAGGAAAATGCCGGAAAAAGGAGGCAGGGCAGAGAAAGCCTATTGGAGAAGGGCAAGAGCTGATTTCAAGAGGCGCTTTCCGGAAGCAGCACTGCAAAGAGACACGGTTGAAAAAATAGCCAAGCAATTAATTCCCTTGCTGAACCAGTGGAAAAAAGCGAAGAAAAATGCGGCAAATTCTTGGCAACAGCTTGAAAACTACCTGCTGAACACCCCGCCCGAAAAAACCAACCAAAAGCGATTTAAGAGGCTTCTGGATAGCGCGCAAATGCGAAGTATTCGGGCGATTGGAAACGAGCAGAGCTTTTTTGAAGCAAGGGAAACCCTGAAGCGCTATCTCATGGGCATAACCGATTTCGAAGCACAGCAAACAACAGCAGCATTAGAATACGGCAAATTCAGCATTGTGGTTGAAAAAGAGTTTTACGGAAACATCAGAAGGTTGGCTGATACAAGGCTTTTGAAGGCGTTTGCAGATCGGATAGCAAGAATGAACATATCGAAAGATGTGAGATACAATGTCCTCAGGCAAAACGTTTCAGACCTGCTGAAAGCATCTGAATACACAAACAGGGGTATTAATGAATATTTGGGCAACCTAAGATACGCGTATGATTTTGGGCACATAAAACGGGAAAGATATTATGTAAATCTCCTTATGAGCGAGATTACAATTACACAACACGCGGGCAACATTGCGGAAGCAGAGGAAAGCCTGTACAGCTACCTGCGCAGGTATGCAAAAAATGCGCGGTTGAGCCTCTTCCTTGCCACGCTTGCAAGGGAAAGAAAAGCGGAAAGAGGGCATTTCGCAAAAAAAGAAAAAAACTTGATAGCCGAGATTTCAAAATTCAAAGGGGCCTATTAAACGAATTTCGTCCAATTTGGTTAGTTTTTAAATCATTTCCGCACCATAGGTTCTGAATGCTTACTGTAATGAAGTTCGGCGGAAGCATTCTGTGCAAGGAAAGCGAATTGCACACTTTGGCTGATGTTGTGAAAAAGCGTGCCAAAAAGGAAAAAATTGTTATTGTTGCATCCGCGCTAAAGGGGATAACTGATTCTCTCATTAATGCAGCAGGCGCATGCCTTGAGAGCAGCGATGGCATTGAAAGTGCTATTGCAGCAATCAGGGAAAAGCATTTTGAAATAATTAAAGGAATCAAAGACAGCAAAATAAGGGAAAATGTGGAGAAAACACTGCTCAAAAAGCTTACTCTGCTTGAAAGGGCATTGTACGGAATCTCCTATCTGAAAGAGTTGTCGCCGCGCTCGCTTGACCTGGTGCAGACGCTTGGGGAAAGGCTGAGCGTGCTGCTGTTGGAAGCTTATCTGCAGGATAATGGAATAGGCGCGGTTGCGCTTGATGATGCCTGCATTGTAACAAACAGCAGTTTTGGACAAGGGCTGCCGATGATGCAGGAAACAAAAGAAGAGCTTGGAAAAAGAGTAGGAGAAATTCTGCAGAAAAGCGTTGTTATTTTGCCGGGCTTTTTTGGAACGGATAAAAAGGGGAACATTGTGAGCTTTGGAAGGGGCGGCAGCGATTTCTCGGCTGCAATTATTGCTGCAGCGCTTGAAGCAGATGCGCTTGAGCTTTGGAAGGATGTGGACGGCTTTTTGAGTGCCGACCCGAAGATTGTAAACGGCGCAAGGCTTTTGTCTAACCTGAGCTATGACGAGGCGGAAGAGCTTGGTTATTTCGGAGCAAAAATAATGTACCCAAAAACAGTCCTGCCCCTGCGGGAAAAGGGCATTCCGATAATTGTGAAAAACATTCTGGCGCCGGAAAAAATCGGCACTGTTGTTAGCAAGGAAAAACACAGGCATGAAACAATAATCAAGTCAATCGCTGTCAAAAGAAGCATTGCCTGCGTTACACTAAGAAGCCCGGCTTTTGTTGGGCAGGCAGGCGTATTGCACAAGATTTTTTCGGCAATGGCAAACGCCTGCGTTAACGTTGACCTTGTTACAACAAGCGAAACAGGGGTTTCTTTCACAATAGATGAAAGCGATTTGCAGGCAGCGAAAGAAGCTGTTCCCTCAATAGATTTGGTTTTGGAAGAGATAAACTTTGACCGAGATGTTGCAATGGTTGGCGTTGTTGGAGAAGGCCTCAAGAGAACGCCGGGAGTGGCGGCAAAAATATTCAACTGCCTGGGAAAACACGGCATAAACGCTGAAATGATTAGCTCGGGGAGCAGCGAAATAAGCCTTTCATTCATAATAAGGGAAAGCGATTTGGAAAAAACAGTGAAAGTGCTGCACGATGAATTAAGGGGGCATGACCTGAAATGAAAAACACAAAAGTCGGCATCCTTGGAAATGCCGAGGGGGCAACAGCATGAAAAAGATAAAGGTTGGCGTTCTTGGGGCAACAGGCATGGTTGGGCAGCGCTTTGTGCAGCTGCTTGAGCAGCATCCCTGGTTTGAGGTAAGCGAGGTTGCGGCAAGCGAGAGAAGCGCCGGAAAAAGCTATTCTGATGCGCTTGAAGGCAGATGGAAGCAGCCCGTGCCAGTGCCGGAAAGAGTTGCAGGCATGACAGTAAAGGAATGCAAGCCAGGATTGGATTGCGAGCTTGTTTTTGGAGCATTGGACAGCAACGTTGCAGGGCCGATTGAAGAGGATTTTGCAAAAGCAGGGTATGCAGTTAGCAGCAACAGCAAAAACCACAGAATGGATGCAGATGTTCCACTGCTGATTCCGGAAATAAATTCCGAACACATTGCGCTAATTGATTTGCAGAGAAAGCACTGGGGCGGAAAGGGATTCATTGTAACAAACCCGAACTGCACTCTCACAGGGCCTACAATGGCAATGAAAGCATTGGATGATGCTTTCGGCATTGAAAAAGCAATGATTGTTTCAATGCAGGCAATAAGCGGGGCAGGCTATCCCGGGGTTGCCTCATGGGACATTGTGGATAACATACTTCCATTCATTTCAGGGGAAGAGGAAAAAGTGGAAACAGAGCCACTGAAAATTCTGGGAAAATTTAAGGGAGACAAGATTGAGTTTGCCCCAATTAAAATAAGCGCTGCTTGCAACAGGGTTGCGGTAAGGGACGGCCATACCTGCTGTGTTTCGGTTCAATTGCGGAAGAAAGCAGGCATTGAGGAAGCAATTGGCGCAATGCAGCAATTCAGGGGAGAACCGCAAGCGCTTAAATTGCCGAGCGCTCCAGCACAGCCGATCGTTGTAAGAAAAGAGCAGGACAGGCCACAGCCATTGCTTGACAGGGAAGAAGGAAAAGGGATGAGCGCTGTTGTAGGCAGGGTTAGGCATTGCAATGTTTTTGACCTGAAATTCACTGTTTTAAGCCACAACACGATCAGGGGAGCAGCAGGCTGCGCAATACTGAATGCGGAACTATTAAAAGCAAAAAAGTACATCTAGCTTTTTGGAATTTTAATTTTTTGCCGGCCAGGCTTTTTCAAGATTTTTTAATCCCTGCAGGTAATGCTCTTTTGTCATCTGGTTTTTTACTCCCTGCTCTGCAAGTTTGTCCATCATTTCACTTATTGTTATGCCTGCTTTTTCTGCAGCTCTGCCTATGCTTATTTTTCCGTTTTTGTATTGTTCAATTGCCTTTTGCAGCCTTCCTTTTTCCATAATATATTAACTTCTTAGCATCATCAATTAAATTTTACTTTAAGCCCCTTATTTGCCAAATTGGTTATCTTAAAAAGGATTTAACTATCTAATTTTGATTATGGGCATTATTGCGTTAACAGGCCATTTTGAAAGGCAAAAAGTGAAAAGGATTGCTGAAAAAGCAAAGCGGATTCTGCAGCTGCTTGGGGCACAATGCATTGCAGCTGACATAAAGAAAAAGAAATTCAATGCAAAAAACGTTTCACTTGTTATAGCAGTCGGCGGCGACGGAACCCTGCTGCGAACAGTCAGGGAGCTAAGGGAACAAAAGCCGGTTGCTGGAATTGCCGCAGGAGAGCAGTGCGCTTTAATGCAAATAAAGCCAATGCAAATGCGGAAAGCGCTGCAGAAAATTGTTGAAGGAAAATATGCGGTGCAAAAAAGGCTGCGCTTGCAGGCAAGCGCGGATGGAAAAAAATTGCCGCCAGCATTGAATGAGGTAATGCTTTTGAACAAGAAAAGCGGTGCAATAATTGATTATTGCCTGCGGGTGAATGTAAAAAAAATTTACTATTGCAGGGCTGACGGCTGCATTGTTGCCACTCCCACTGGAAGCAGCGGGCATGCTTTCAGCGCAGGCGGAAAAAAACTCCCTGCAGGGAGCAGCAAAATTGCAATAGTGCCAAGCAATCCATTGAACAGGACTGTGAAAGCAATTTATGTGAATGGGAGCAGCAGAATTGCTTTGGGCGGATTCAATTCAAAACAAGGCTGTGAAGTGGTTTTGGACGGGCAGCCGCGCTTTTCAGTGAAAAAAAAGCTGCTGGTGAAAAGGGGAAAAGACGCGATTTTTTTGAAGATTTGAAAGAAATTGGGGAATTAATCCATTAAAAATTAAACTCCACTTATTTGAAGGCCATTGCATTTTATACTTCGCTTTGTTTGAGCAGGGACGCTTAAAACACGGGTTTCTTTTGTTTTAATGTCAACCTCCACAAAATACACCCCAACCGGGCCTTTTTCATAGCAATCTTTAAAGGATTCATCGGTTTTAAGGCAAACAAACACCCCCGTGATATACGTGCTAGTTCCCTCTACTCCAAGTGGCTCATCCTGGGGGGAGGGAATCATTAATTTTATGCTCTCTTCCAAACAGGTTTTTGAATCAGAGTCAATCCACACTTCATAAATATGCTTTTCAGTGGCTGCCAATGCAAGCGAATTGATTTCATCTTTATTAACTTGTTGAGCACACCCACTCATTACAACAACCAAAAGCAAAGAGCAAATTAACAAAATTGTTTTTTCCATTTTTTTCACATAATCCTTGTAGATTTAACTTATATTTAAATCATTTCAAGAGATATTATTAAATAAGTTAAATTGAACTAATCTGTTTGGCTGATATGATGGAAATAGAGGCATACTTAGAGAAGAAAAAGCCCCTGATTGACAGGGAAATTGAAAAAGTGCTGCCCAGGGAAATTTCGCAGAAATGGCTGGAGCACGCGCTTGGAAAAGCCGCATTTGTATATGATGCTGAAACAATCGGCAAGAGCATGGCTGAGCCAATCTGGGAATACCTGGACAGGGGTGGAAAAAGATGGAGACCTGCCTTGGTGATGCTTTGCTGTGAAGCTGTTGGTGGAAAAGAAAAAGAAGCGCTGGCTTTTGCCCCCTTGATTGAATTAGTGCATAACGGGACAATAATGATTGACGACATTGAGGATGATTCAAAGGAGAGAAGGGGAAAGCCGTGCACGCACTTATTGTATGGCACAGATATTGCGTGCAATGATTCAAACGCTCTTTACTTCCTTGGATTGATTGCACTTTACAGAAACACACATAAACTTGGACAAGAAAAGCTGAACAGGATTTACAACCTTTATGCAGAGGAAATGCTACGCGTTTGCACTGGCCAATCAATGGATATTTTATGGCACAAGGGAAAAAAGGCAGACATAACAGAGCAGCATTACTTGCAAATGGTTGTTTACAAAACAGGCGTGCTTGCAAGGTTTGCCGCAAAGCTCGGCGCAATTCTTGGTAGTGCTACACAGAAGCAGATTGATGCAGTGGGTAAATTCGGGGAAGCCCTTGGGGTTGGCTTCCAAATCCAGGATGATATTCTGGAGCTGACTGACGAAGAATTCAAGAAGGGAAAGGGCAGCGCTGGCGGGGACATTCACGAGGGAAAGAGGACACTGCTTGTGATAAAAACACTGGAGAAAGCAAGCGCTGCTGACAGAAAGCGGTTGCTTGAAATACTTGATTCGCATCCAACAGATGCTGAAACAATAAATGAGGCAATTGTGCTGATAAAAAAATACGGCGCGATCGAGTACGCTGCAAAGAAAGCAAATGCAATTGTTGAAAGCGCTTGGAAAAAAATTGATTCAGCACTGCCAGAAAGCAAAGCAAAGGAACTGCTACATAACTTGGCTTTGTATTGCACCGCAAGGAAAATATGACCGAGTTTTAATTGTCGGGTTTTTATATTTCTTTTTGCATAATAAGTTATTGGTGTGAATTATGCTGAATTTCGATGTTGTGATTGAAAAGGACAGCAAAACCGGGCAGGTTTATGCGTCTGTTCCTTCACTGCCTGGCTGCTATTCCTATGCGGATACTATTGACGAACTGTTGCGAAACATAAAGGAAGCAATAGGGCTGCATTTGAGCGGTTAAAAATATATTTAAATAATAGTTGTATATACTTATATAAGTGGTGTTTTGTGGCCAGAACTGTTACTGCGGTATTGCATTACCCGCGTTTGGATACTGTGCTTATGGTGGAGGATGCCATAAAGGGTGCTGATGACTATTTGACAAAGATGCAGTTGTGGAAAAGCCTGCCAAAGCAGGTGCAGTACCAGACTTTCCAGCTTATTTTGGATTACTTGCTAAAATCAAACAAAATAGTGATTGCAAAGGACAAAAAAATAGTCTGGATTGGCACAAACGCAAAGCTGGATGCCCTCCTCAAAAATTCAAAGGCGTTGTAAATGTTCAAGGTTGTCGCAAGCCCGGATTTTTCAGAAGAATTTGAAAAGCTAAAACAGAGGGCAAACCAGGGGGATGGGGAAAGCGTTCTTCTGGTAAAGCTTATTGAGAACGGCATTGAAAAACTGAAATTCAATTACAATTACGGCAACCACATTTCGAAAAAGAAAATTCCAGCAGAATACATTGAAAAGTATAGCGTGAAAAACCTCTGGAAACTTAACCTAAGCTCTTACTGGCGCATGATTTACACAATAAGAGGAGACGAAATAGAAGTGATATCAATTATCCTCGAAGTCATAGACCACAAAGAATACGACAGAAAATTCGGATACAAAACAAGCTAGGCCATACTTTTTTTAAAATAAGAAAAGGTGAATCGCATCTCTTCCAAGCTGGCAAATGGCAAACGCATTGCAGTCATCGGCTCTGGCCCAGCCGGAATGCATGCAGCGCTGCTGCTTGCACAAGAGGGCTTTGCCGTTGAATTGTTTGAAAAAGAGAAGCAGCTTGGGGGCATGCTGCGCTACTGCATTCCGAAATTCAGGTTTGGCAGGCAGGGCATAGACCAAAAGATCGAGAAATTGAGGGAGCTTGGGGTAAAAATCCATGCCGGGAAAGCTGTTGGAAACAAGCTGCCGCTGCAGGAAATTGTGGAAAGATTTGATGCTGTTTTGCTTGCGTGCGGGGAGCAGAAGGAAAAAAGGCTTGCGCTGCAGGGAGAGGGGTTAAGGGGGGTAATTTATTGGGGTGTTTTTCTGAGGGAGTACAATGAGGGCAGGGCAAAGAAATTGGACGGAAAACAGGCTATTATTTTGGGCGGCGGAGACACTGCAATTGACTGCGCAAGGGTTGCAAAAAGGCTTGGCGCAGAAGCGGTTATTGCTTACAGGAGAAGCAGGGAGGGAATGCCTGCCGAAAAGCGCGAAATTGAGGCAGCGGAAAAAGAGGGGGTGCAATTTCACTTCCATTTAAGCCTGGTGAAATTCAAGGGAGAGAAAAGGCTGGAAGCCATTGTTTTTGAAAAAACAGCGGGAGAGGGCAGGGAGATGCGCTCCACAGGGGAATTTGCAGAGGAAAAAGCAGATATTGCCATAATTGCTGCAGGGCAGGAGCCGGATTTGAGCTTTTTGCAGGGCAGCAAATGGAAAAGCCTGCAGGAATTGCCTGAAAAAATAGTGCTTGCAGGGGACATTGCAAACAGGGAAAAACGCATCGCGGCAGCAATTCAATCGGCTGCTGCAGCAGTTGAAAAAATAAAGAAAATAGCGGTTAATTAAGTCAATTGACGAACTTCGGTTTGACAAAAACCATAACCTTTTTATTTGGCTGGGAAGACTATAATTTAATCGGGGGCAAAATTTCTTTTGAATTTTTACTTAAATTGGCATTTAAAATGCAGTGAAATTTACTAAAACCAAAAATTGCATTTAACAAAAAGGGTGAAAATTTGCCGAACACCAAAATTTCACACAAGAAGGCTTAATTTGAACAGGAGTGAGGAAATTGCCGAGCAGCGAATTGCACGGGTTTTACAAGAAAAGCCAGCAGGAAAGGCTTGCAATAGTAAAGGAATTCGCCTCCCTGAGCGAGGAAGACATTGCATTGCTGCAGCGCAGCGGGGCAATGGGCTTTGAGATAGCTGACAGGACAAGCGAAAACGTTATTGGCACGCAGCAGCTGCCGCTTGGCATTGCAACAAACTTCACCATTAATGGAAAAGATTATTTGGTGCCAATGAGCATTGAAGAGCCAAGCGTTGTAGCAGCAGCAAGCAAAATAGCAGGGCTGGCAAGGCAAACAGGGGGCTTTAAAGCCGAAACAGACGAGCCAATAATGATTGGGCAAATTCAATTAGTAAAAGTAAAAAATTTTGAAAAAGCGAAAAAGGAAATTCTGAAAAAAAAGCGGGAATTGATTGAAAAAGCAAATGCCTTTGACCCAGTGCTTGTAAAATTCGGCGGGGGGGCAAAAGGCCTTGAAATAAGGGGCATTAAAACCAAAAGAGGGCAAATGCTCATAGTGCACTTGCTTGTGGATGTAAGAGATGCAATGGGGGCAAATGCAGTGAACGGAATGGTTGAAGTAATAGCGCCGGAAATCGCGGCACTTGCAGGCGGAGAACAAAGGCTGTTTATTATATCAAATCTGGCGATTCACAGAAAAGCAAGGGCAAAAATGGTTATTACGCCAAAAGCGCTTGAAGAGAGCTTTGCAGGAAAAGGGATTGATTTGAAGGGAGAGGAAATAATTGAAAGAATACTTGATGTTTACGAACTGGCTGCATGCGACCAGTTCAGGGCAACCACGCACAACAAGGGAATAATGAACGCAATTGACTCAATTGCAATAGCAACAGGCCAGGACTGGAGGGCGCTTGAGAGCGGAGCGCACAGCTTTGCAGCATTCGGAAGAAAATATGGCCCGCTCACAAAATACTATAAGGACAAAGAAGGAAATTTAGTGGGAGAGATAGAATTGCCGCTTGCTGTTGGCCTGGTTGGAGGGGCAGTGAAAACAAGCCCTGTTGCGCAGGTTGCATTGAAAATCCTTGGAGTGAAAACAGCACAGGAACTTGCAATGGTTATGGCATCAGCCGCATTAGCAGAGAACTTGGGCAGCCTGCGGGAGATTGCAGCAAGGGGCATCAGGCACGGGCACATGGAACTGCACGCAAAAAACATTGCAGTCATTGCAGGGGCAAAAGGAAAAGAAATTGACGCGGTTGCACTACAAATCAGTAGGGAAGGAAAAATAACCGTGGACAGGGCAAAGGAGATTCTTGCAGAGATTAGGGGGCACTAAGATGGCAGTAAACAAAAACTTTGTCGGCATAGTTGGCTACGGGGTTTACGTGCCACGCTACAGGATAACGCTTGAGGAAATCGCCAAAACCTGGAGAAAGGACGGCAAGGCAATAAGCGATTCATTGGGCGTAAAGGAAAAGGCTGTTGCTGGCTTTGACGAAGACAGCTGCACAATTGCTGTTGAAGCGGCAAGAAAGGCAATAAAGCAATGGGGCAACGACTCGCAAAAAATAGGCGCTGTTTACGTTGGCTCGGAATCGCATCCTTACGCTGTAAAGCCGACTGCATCAATTGTTGCAGATGCAATAGATACAGGCCCTGAATTAACAGCAGCTGATCTGCAATTTGCATGCAAGGCAGGCACAGCAGGAATGCAAATTTGCATGGGCCTTGTTTTGAGCGAAGTGCCTGACTGGATTGATTATGGCCTGGCAATTGGCGCTGACACTGCACAAGGCAGGCCAGGCGATGCATTGGAATACACTGCAGCAAGCGGCGGAGCTGCATTCATTATCGGAAAGAACCCAAAAGAAGTGATTGCATCAATTGACGAAACATTCTCCTATACAACTGACACGCCTGACTTTTGGAGAAGGCAGCACGCGGAATTCCCAAGGCACGGCGGCAGATTTACCGGGGAACCGGCTTACTTTAAGCACGTAATAAATGCTGCGGAAGGCATTATGGCAAAGGCAAAAATGAAGGCAACAGACTTTGATTACGCGGTTTTCCACCAGCCGAACGGAAAATTCCCCGAGAGGGCAGCCAAAATGCTGGGCTTTGAGCGGGAAAAAATAAAACAGGGAATGCTCACTCCATTGATCGGAAACACTTACTCTGGCAGCACAATGATCGGCCTGGCATCAATCCTCGACATTGCAAAGCCGGGAGAAAAAATCCTTGCAGTAAGCTTTGGCTCAGGAGCGGGAAGCGACGCATTTACAATAACAGTGCAGGAACCGATTGAAAAAAAGAGGCAGAAAATCCCGGTACTTGAAATGATTAAGGAAAAAGAATACATCAGCTATGCGGAATACGCAAAATTCAGGAGAAAGCTGAAGACACTGTGATTGGCATGGTAAGAACCCCAAAATGGAAGAAAAAACGCCCACCGTGGTTTTCAACATATGGAAAAGGCGGGGGAAGGTATGGGAAAAAAACATTTAAACAGGAAACAAAAATAGCGGACTTTGAATTGCATAAAAAAATAATTGACAATAATCCTGCATTAAAAAGTTTTTATTTGCAAAAATTGGTAGAGGTTAACGCATCCGGAGAAAAGGGAATTAGCGCACAGGAGACTGCTGTTGCATTAACCAAACAATTTGCGGATGAGAAAAAAATCTCTTGGAGGCTTCAAAAATGAGAAGCGTTTCAATAATCGGCTATGGTTGTACACAATTCGGCGAACACTGGGAAAAAAGCTTCAGGGAACTGATTGCTGAAGCCGGAACAATGGCAGTGCAGAACGCAGGCCTTACCGGAAAAGACATTCAGGCAATCTACGGCGGGTGCATGGCTTCAGGCAGGTTCATTGGGCAGGAGCACATTGGCGCCCTGATTGCAGACCAGCTTGGCCTGAACCCGATTCCGGCAACAAGGGTTGAGGCTGCATGCGCTTCAGGCGGGGTTGCATTAAGGAACGCTTTCCTTGCGGTTGCATCAGAAGCTTACGATGTTGTTGCAGTTGGAGGCATTGAAAAAATGACTGAAATCAGTGTAAGCGAAGCAGCGATTGCATTGGGCGGGGCAGGCGACCAGGAAACAGAACTGTTCCACGGAGCAAGCTTCCCGGCGCTGTACGCTTTGATGGCAAGAAGGCACATGCACGAATTCGGAACAACAGAAGAGCAGATGGCAATGTGCAGTGTTCAAGCACATAAAAATGGAATGCACAATCCAAATTCACAGTTCCACAAAGAAATAACTATTGAAGAGGTAATGGAATCAGGGTATGTTGCTTCGCCATTAAAATTGCTTGACTGCAGTCCGATAACTGATGGGGCAGCTGCATTAATTTTGTGCTCAACAGAGAAAGCGAAAAAAATGGGGTTCAGCAATGCAATTGAAATCATTGGTAGTGCACAGGCATCGGACAGCCTTGCATTAACAGGCAGAAAGAGCTTAACTGAAATGACTGCAACAAAAGTGGCGGCCAGGGATGCTTATGCCCAAACAGGCTTAAAGCCAAGCGACATTGATTTTGCCGAAGTACACGATTGCTTCTCAATAGCAAACATAATGGCAATTGAAGATTTGGGTTTCTTCAAAAAGGGTGAAGGGGGAAAGGCAGTTGAAGCAGGCAAAACAGCACTTAACAGTGAAATCAGTGTGAATCCAAGCGGTGGCTTAAAGTGTGGACACCCAGTTGGAGCAACAGGAATAAAACAAGCAGTTGAAATAGTTGAACAATTGCTTGGAAAGGGTGGTAAAAGGCAAGTGCACGATGCAAAAATTGGTTTGGCACACAACGTTGGCGGAAGCGGCGCAACGGCAGTAGTGCACATCTTTAAGGTGGTTCAATAATGAGCAATGGAGCGCTTCCATTAATCTGGAGAAAGTTCCCGGAAAGGTATCTGCTCAGGGGCAACAAATGCACAAACTGCGGAACAGCATTCTTTCCGGCAAGGAAAATGTGCCCAAACTGCAGGAGAAAAGGAAAGTTGGTTGAAGAGGACATGCCGAAAGAGGGGGAAATAATTACCTTCACCGAAGTGTTCACAGCCCCGGCTGGCTTTGAGATTGAAACACCATACTTCATTGCAATAATTGAATTAACAAACGGCGCAAAAGTGCTCTCGCAAATAGTTGATTCACCGCGGGAAAAGGTCAGGATTGGATCAAAAGTGCAAAATGTTTTCAGAAAAATCTCAGACATCGACCCAGAAGGGCCGATTGCATACGGATACAAGTTCAAAGTTGTTGGATAAGAAAGAACAAATGCCAAGAGCATACGGGTATAAATTCAAGTGAGGGAATAATTTTTATTGATGCAAAATGCCTGAGATAAAGCACACAGGGTTACGCAGAATAGTTGGGAGAACTTTGCGGGCATACGGCGGGCTTAAAACAGAACACACTGTGACAAGGGCTGTTGTTTCTGATTACCTGCTTGAAAAGCTGTTGTTCAAGGACCCAAATTTGCCCCCTGGAAAGCTTGGGCAGGCAAAAAGGCTTGCAGAGCACAGCGCGCGAATAAGCGAAGCAATTTCTTCCGCTCAAACCAAACAGCAAATTCCGGCAAAGAATGCAACAAAAATACTGCAAATAACCATGAACGAAATGCCAAAATATTTGGAAAGAAACAAAGAAAAATTAGGAAAAGAGGGAACTGCACAGTTTGCTGCCATTCAAAAAAAACTTATGGACAAGTTAATAAAAGTCGAGGATTTACCCGATGAACAGGCGGTTGAGCTTTCACTGCCCTTCCTTAAAATCGCGAACACTGTCCACCTTGACGCAATGCGTAGCCTGCTCGGAGAAAAAAAAATTCAGGCTATACACAAGGGCAATTGTGGGGGCAATGAAAACAGTAATGGAGAGGAAAAAGAAATGAAAACAGGGGGGGCAATATCTGCGATGGCAGAAGGGCTGATTGCATATTGTTATAAATTCAAAATTGTGGAATAAATTTAGGTGGTGAAAGATGCCGAAACCGCTTACTGTTAGAAAACGCGTTTTTTCTGCAATGGGCTTGGGAAAAGGCCCGCTTGCGGTAGAAACAAGGCATGACATCCAAAGATACTTTGAGCCATATGCTGGCAGGCGATATCCAACCGGCAGGTCAAGCGATGCTTCCAGGGTTCCGATTGAATTTGGTGCAAGGCAATGGGGGCACGCTGAATTTCTGCGGAATGCTTTGAAAAGCCCCGGGCTTGCAAGGGAAATTGCAAGAGACCCTATTGCAAGGGTTGAATTCGAAAAATCTCTGTTTGACGCAATCCAGGAAAGGGCGCTCAAGGCTTACTCGGAAGAATGGCGCAACCTGAGCCCCAAAGCGATTTCCGCGCTAATAGGCAGGGCAAAGGCAACCGGAACCAAGCCAACGCCGCAAATCGCAAACGAATACAATGCAGGCATGGTTGCAAGGGAAGCAATGTCAGGGCTGGGCAAAGGGAAAAACCTCACAATTGTTGACCTGGGTTGCGGTGGCGGCGGCACAATAGTTCCAATAATTGAGTCAATTCCAAAAGAGTTCAGGCACAGAATCAGGGTTGTTTTGGTTGATGTGATGCAAAAAGGGCTGGATAGCAGCAGGAAAAAACTTTTGAGGCGCGGGCTGAATGGAAAGGGGCAGATCATTCCCATAAAAGAAAACATTTCCAAGCTAATGCACAACAACAAGGTTGCACATCTTTTTGGAACCGCAGACATTGTGACAACTGGAGCTGCGTTGCACCATGTTGCGGCAATAGAGCCGACTTTTGAGGGAGTAAAAAGGCTTCTGAAAAAGAATGGCGCGTTTATTTTCTGGGACTGGGGGCACGCTGCATGGAGAGCACCGAGGCTGGTAATTGCACCAGAGGGGGCAAGAGTGGACAAATTCGGGAGATTCTATGAAAAAGGGCTGCGGACAGTTGAAGCAGAAAAAAGAACTGCCTTTGTTTCAAGAAGTGGAATCAGCGGGGTCTCAAAAGGCTGGGTTCCGACAGAGCACCAAACAGCAAGGGAAATGCTTTCAACATGGGTTTCACTGCTGAATTTTCCGGCTGAAAGAAAAGCGGAATTTTTGCAGTGGTTTGACAGAAAGGCAGCAAGGGGCGAACCGATAGAGTTTGCCGAATACCTGAAAAGGCTTGAAGGCAGAAGGCTGGAGAAAGGCAAGCCCCACGCGGAAATAAAATACTGGGAAGGCCACAGGCCCCCGGAACTATACCACGACGCAATGAGGGCAGTCGGCTTAATTGGCGAAGGAGAAAGGCCATTTACAATCTATTCAACGCAAAACCCTTTGTTATACCAAATGAAGCTGAGAAAAAGGTGAGGTGAAATTATGTTAAAACAAACAAAAAAGCCGATAAAATATTCTGCAAGAAAAAGATGGCCTGGAAGGGCAAAAATAATGGGCAGATATATGCGAGTTGTTTTCAGGCAGTTTGAAAAAAGCGGCGAAATTAGCTCTGCACACAATATTGGGCACGTGCAAAGGGTAAGCATGTACGCGACAAAATATGCTGAATTTATGGGCGCAAAACCGGCAATACAGCAGCAAACAAGGATTGCAGGAATTAGCCACGACAGAATAAGAGACAAGACAGAGCAATACAGCCACGAGGAAACCAGCGGAAGATTCATGGGGGAAAAGTTTGCGAAACGCTATGGAAAACGCCCTACAAAAAGAATGACTGACGCAATAGTAAAACACGGCGGACTGCCAGAGCTGAACAGGGTTGGAAAAAACATTGCAAGGGACGCGGTTGTTTTTGCAGACAAATTCTTTGAAGCGAACGGAGCATATATTGCTTTCAGGCGCGCAATGTTCATGGGTGAAAGGGTTGACAGAAGAAAAGAAATGCAGGAGAAACACTTAACGCCAGAACAAGCTGCGGTTGATTTCACGGTTGATGAGAGCATTAAGAGGATAAAAGCGTTCTCAGACCTGAGCAAAATACCAAAACACTTGTACCCCTTTGTGGAATACCAAGTGACTTGGCAAAAAAGATTGCTTGAGGGGCTGCAAAAAAGAGAACCTGGAATTGTAAATCTCGCGCAGACATTGTTCAAAGAAGGGCTAAAAGCAAAGCCGAAACCATTGGATGAAGCAATAAAATCATACAGACCAATCACAAAAGAAGATGCAGCATTCAAAGCAGAAACAATGCGATATTTTAATGGAGAATTATGGGAAATTTTCAAGCAATTGGTTAAAAAGCCATGAAACGAGGCAAAAAAAATGGCGGAAGGCAAAGGTTTCGGGAAAACAATTCTTTTCGGCGAGCACTTTGTGGTTTACGGCCTGCCTAGCATTGCTGCAGCATTGAGCGATTATACAACAGCTGATGTTGAAGCCGGCACAGGGCAGGGCACGCAGTTTGTTGACAAACGGCCCGAAACTCCGGGCTACAAAGAAACAAAAAAAGGCGAAATAAGCAGGCAAATCGAAGCAATAAAAAAACATTTCAGACTTGATGAACAAAAGCCTTTGAAAATAACTTTGTCTGGCAACCTTGTTTGCGCTACTGGCATTGGAGCAAGCGCTGCGCTGGCGGCAAGCATTGCAAGGGCAATCAATCAAGAATTAAAGTTGAATTTGAATGACGAGCAAATAAACCAAGCAGCCTTTGTTGCAGAGCAGGCCGGCAGCGGAAACCCAAGCGGAATAGACAACACCTGCGCTGTTTACGGCGGTTTCATTAATTTTGAAAAAAACTTGCAAGGCGGACCAAACAAAATAGGGCTAATAAAAGTGAAAAGGCCTGTTGAAATCATTTTAGCAAACAGCGGCGTAACACACGAACTAAAAAGCGTTCTCGAAGATGTTAAAGCGCTGAAGGAAAAAAAGCCGAAAGAATTTGAAAAAATTTTCAAAGAGTATAGAAAGGTTTTTGATTCAGCGCTTGCCGCACTGAAAAAAGGCGACTGGAAAAAAGTCGGGAAATTGATGAACAAAAATCATGCCCTATTGCGGAAAATAACTGTGAGCTGCAAAGAGCTTGACGGAATGCAAAAAATAGCGTTAAAAGCAGGCGCACTGGGGGCAAAGCTGACTGGGACAGGGAGAGGCGGCTTATTAATCGCGTTAACATCAGGGGAAGAGCTGCAGGAAAAGGTTGCAAAAGAGCTTGAAAAAAACGGTTTTAAGTGCCAGAAAACAAGAATAGGGGCTTGAATGTTTGGTGATTAAATGAAACTGATTGTTGCAATCTGCGGGGCATCGGGCGTGCAATACGGAATAGAATTGCTGCGAGCGCTGCGGGAAGCAAAAATTGAAACGCATTTGATTCTAAGCGAGTGGGCTGAGAAATTGATTGAAGAGGAAACAAGCTGCAAAGTTGCTGAAGTGAAAAAGCTGGCAAACAAGGGTTATGATTACAAGGACATGGCTGCGGCAATAAGCAGCTCTTCTTTTTTGGTTGACGGAATGGTGGTGTGCCCTGCAACGGTGAAAACATGCGCTGAAATAGCGCACGCTGACTCAAGCAATTTGATAAGCAGGGCAGCCGACAACATGCTGAAAACAAAAAGGCAGCTGGTTGTCTGCATCAGGGAAACGCCGCTGAGCGGACCCTGCCTTGAAAATCTGGCGAAAATATCGCAATACGGCGGCATTGTAATGCCATTGAGCCCGGGATTTTACCATAAACCAAAGAGTATTAAGGATTTAGAGGCATTTATTATTGGGAAAATCCTTGACTTGCTTGGGATAGAAAACAGCAAATTCAAAAGGTGGGGGAAATGAATTTCCGTGAATATTTAAAAAAATTGCCTGATTTGCAGGTGATAAAACTACCTGTTTCAAAAAGGCTTGAGGCAAGCGCAATCATAAACGAACTGAACGACAAGCCTGTGCTTTTTGAAAAAATAAAAGAAAGCGAATTCAAGGTTGCAGCAAACATTTTCCCGACAAAACAGGCAATAGCAAACTATCTGGGGTGCAAAGTGAACGAGCTTATTCCGACAATAACAAAAGCTATTGAAAACAGGAGCAAGCCCGAAGAAGTCAAGAAAGCGCCCTGCCAGGAAGTGGAAATGCAAAGCATTGATTTGGACAAGCTGCCAATATTGTTCCACTGCGAACGAGACGGCGGCAACTATATTTCAAGCGGGGTAGTGGTTGCAACTCACCCAAAATACGGGCAGAACCTTGACTTTCACAGGTGCATGCAAATAGGGAAAAACAAGTTCTCGGTTAGGATAGTGAAAAAAAGGCACTTTGACGCTTTCCTGGAAGAACAGAAAGAAATGCCGATTGCGGTATGCATTGGAAACGGCGCAAACACGCTGGTTGCGGCTGCAACATCTGTTGAAATAGGCATAAACGAACTTGAGATAGCGAACTCGCTTGAACCGCTGCGAGTTGCAAAGGCAAAAACTTTTGATGCAATGATTCCTGCTGAATGCGAATTCGTTTTGGAGGGAACAATCTCACTTGCGGAAAAAGCGAACGAAGGCCCCTTTGTTGACTTGACTGAAACACTCGACACTGTAAGGCAGGAACCGGTATTCACTGTGAAAAAAATAACGCACAGGAAGGACGCGATATGGCAGGCGCTGCTCCCCGGAAAGCTGGAGCACAAGGTTCTTATGGGAATGCCAAGGGAACCCACAATATTCAAAAAAGTGAACGAGGCAGGAATAAAATGCCTTGATGTGAACGTAAACCCAAGCGGGTGCAGCTGGCTGCACGCAAGAGTGAAAATAGACAAGCAGCAGGAAGACGATGGAAAGAAAGCAATAGCGGCAGCATTCGCCGGGCACGGAAGCTGCAAACACATCTTCATAGTGGACAAAGACATAGACATTTACAGCAACGAGGAAATGGAATGGGCAATGGCAACAAGATTCCAGGCTGATGTTGACCTTGTAATGAAAGCAAAGGAAAAGGGCAGCAGTCTTGACCCGAGCGCAGAGCCTGAAACACACTTCACAACAAAATGCGGATTTGATTTGACAAGGCCAATGGTTGCAAAAGGAAAAAACTTTGAAAAAGAGCCGTTCCCGAAAGCGGATTTGAAAAAATACTTAAAGTGAGAAAATGAAATTGACAAAAGAAGAGCAGGCAATGCTTGCAGGCAAGCATGGAAATGCTGTAAGGAAAAGCATGGAAATACTTGTTGCACTGGGGGAAATCTACGGAGCAAAAAAACTGATTGAGGCAAGCAGCGTGCAGATTGCTGGCGTAAGCTATGACAATTTGGGGGATGCTGGCTTGGAATTCCTGGCTGAAATGGCAATGGATGGAAAAACAAGGGTTTTGACAACGCTTAATCCCGCGGGAATGGATTTGCAGAACTGGAAAGCATTGGGAATAAGTCCTGAATTTGCGGAAAAACAGAAAATGGTTATAGAGGCTTTTGCAAGAATGGGCGTAATCACAACATGCACCTGCACTCCTTACTTTGTGGGAAACAAGCCGAAAAAAGGAGCCCACATTGCCTGGAGCGAAAGCAGTGCGGTATGCTACGCGAATAGTGTTTTGGGAGCGAGAACAAACAGGGAGGGAGGACCAAGCGCGCTTGCATCAGCGCTAACGGGAAAAACACCGGCATATGGCTATCATTTGGATGAAAACAGGCAGCCTGCTGTTGTCGTTGCGGTAAACGCGGAATTGCTGGACATTGTTGACTTTGGGGCATTGGGCTATGTGATTGGAAAAAAAATCGGCAACAAGGTTGCATTCATCAAGGGAGTGAAAAAAGCGGGCGCTGACGAATTGAAAAGCCTGTGCGCAAGCATTGCAACATACGGCGGAACAACACTGTTCCACATGCAGGGAATTACCCCTGAACAAGTGAAAGAGCCGAAAGAAGAAATTGCTGTAAGCCAGGCGGACATTGAGAATGCGAAAAAGGAAATGAACGATGCCGGTGATGTTGACTTTGTTGCAATAGGCTGCCCGCACTGCTCAATGCAGGAGCTTGAAAAAATCGCTGCGTTGCTCAAAGGAAAAAAAGTGACGAAAGAAACATGGATTGCAGTTGCAAGACCGATAAAAGATGAAGCGGAAAAGAAAGGACTGGTGAAAACAATTGAGGAAAGTGGGGCAAAATTTGCCGCAGACACCTGCTTTGTTGTTGCACCGATCAAGGGGCGCTTCAAATGCATGGCAACAAATTCGGCGAAGAGTGTTTTTTACGCAAGAAGCAAAAACCAGTTCAAAACCGTTTTTGCCCCCATGGGAAAATTGATTGAGATTGCAACGAGCGAATGAAAAATAGAATTAAAAGGAAGAAAAATAAAAGAGGGAAGTTGATGCAAGTGGAGCTGAAGGGAAGAAAAATCTGCAGCGGAAAAGCAAAAGGGGAAGCCCTTGTTTCAGCGCAAGGAATCTCTTTTTATGGCGGAGTTGACCCGGACACCGGGATTGTTTTGGAGAAGGGGCACGATTTGGAGGGAAAAAGCATTGCGGGAAAAGTGCTTGTTTTTCCGCAGGGAAAAGGGAGCACTGTAGGCAGCTACACGCTTTACAGGCTGAAAAAGAACGGCAAAGCTCCTGCGGCAATCATCAACAAGGAATGCGAAACAATTGTCGCAGTCGGCTGCATTATATCAGAGATTCCGTGCATTGACAAAATCGAAATAGAAAAAATAAAACAGGGCACGGTTGTTGCTATTGATGCAGAAAAAGGGATTGTTGCAATACAATAACAAATGATTCAAATGATCAAGGCGCTGATTTTCGACTACAACCAGGTGCTTGCGGACGACCTTGAGGCACATAAAGAAGCATACAAAAAAGCCTTTGAAAAATTCGGGTTGAAACTAAACGACGAGGAATTACTGAAGGTATTGCACAAAACGCGCAACGAAAAAATTTCTTACTTAAAAAAAGAGCACGGGCTGCAAGCGGAAAACGACCACATTTTCATGGAAAAAGAAAAAGAATTCTTCCGAATTGCAAAAACAAAAAATTTTTTGTTTCCCGGAACAGAAAAAGCCCTGGAAAACCTCGCGAAAAAATATTTGCTCGCAGTATTTACAGGAACAAACATTGAACAAATGCTGATTCCGGAAAAAACAAGCAAATTGTTCAAGGCAATGGTGACAATAAAAGGTTATACCAAGCCAAAGCCAGATCCTGAAGGATTGCTAAAATGCATTGAAAAGCTTGGCGTGCCGGCAAAAGAATGTGCGTATATTGGGGATGCACCGCACGACATGACTGCTGCAAAGGCAGCTGGCTGCACGCCCATAGGAAAAGCAACAGGCACATTTTCAGCAAAAGAATTGCGGAAAGCAGGCGCAGACATTGTGATAAAGGACTTAAAAGAATTGCTGGAATTGAAATTATAAGCGAAAAAGGCAAAGCAAAAGAATTGCTGTGACTGAAATTATAAGGTGAAAAATATGCCATACTTATACATAATTAAGTTGGGTGGCAGTGTCATCACCGAAAAGGAAGGCAACCGCTTTGAGGCAAAAGAAGCGGTGATTGCAAGGATTGCCTCTGAAATAAAGGGGGCAATGCAGGAAAAAGGCGTTTCTGCAAAAAAAACTTGCGCCAAAGATTCCACCCCAAGGAAAAACTATTTTTCCCTGATTGTTGTGCATGGCGCAGGCCCGTTCGGGCACAGCAATGTGCAGAAATTTGGCATTAATAAGGGGGTGTTTACTGCCGAACAGAAAGAGGGCTATAAGAAAACCGTTTTGGACTGCATTTTTCTGGACAGCATTGTTGTCAGCAAGCTGCGGGAAGCCGGCATTGAAGCAGTTGGCTTTGACCCAAACAAGATGATTGTGCAGAGGGAAAAAAAGATTGTTGAGTTTGACACAAGCGCTGTGGAAAAAGCGCTTTCAGAAGGAAAAGTGCCTGTTTTGTTTGGGCAAATGGTTCCTGATGAAAAACTGAATGCAAGCGCTGCAAGCGGTGACACAATAATCGCCTTTCTTGCAAAAAAATTCAAGGCAAAAAAGGTGCTGCTTGGAACAGATGTTTCTGGAATCTTTATGGCAGACCCAAAAAAAGAAAAGGGCGCAAAAAGAATAGCATCAATTGACAAAAAGAATTTTGATTCTGTTCTTGAAAAGGTTTGCGGATCGGCTGCTGTTGATGTAACTGGGGGTATGAGGGGAAAACTTGAAAAACTGAAAGGATTGAATGCATTTGTTTTTGACGCAACAAAAGCTGGAAACGTTTTCAAGGCACTGGCAGGGAAAAAGGTTGAGGGGACAGAGATAAGGTTGTAAAATGCAAGAAGAATTATTTGATGTAATTGACGAAAAGGGCAACGTGATTGGAAGGGAAAGAAGAAGCGTTGTCCATAAAAAAGGGCTATGGCACAAGGCTGTTGAGGTCTTTGTTTTGGATGAACGTGGAAGAATCTTTATCCAACGGCGTTCCTTCCACAAACAGGTTTGCCCTGGCTTGTGGGATTTAAGCACTGCCGAGCACCTGAAGCCGGGCGAAACATTTATTGAAGCTGCCGCAAGAGGCGTTGCAGAAGAGCTCGGTGCAGAAACAGTGAGGCTACAAAAGATCGGCGAAGCAGGGGCTCATTTCAAGCAGGGCAACATAATTGACAACGAGAAAAAAGAGGTTTACAAATGCGGGTTCAAAGGGAAAATGAAACTGCAGAAAGAAGAATTAGAACAAGGGAAATGGATGACAAAAGAATGCCTTTTAAGCGAGCTTGCGCGCAAACCAAAAAAGTTCACGCCTTGGCTTTTACAGAACAAAAAATTTGTGAAATTACTGTAGGCGCTTTTTTGCTTCACCGCTTTTATCAAAAATCGGAACGGCCAAATTGAACCAGACCTCGAATTTCTCAGGGTGCTTTTTTGATTCGGCAATTGCCTTTGCTGCAGGCATCAAAACAGGGGACCCCTCAATTTCAGTAGGATTCGGCTTTATTGCACCGCTGTATTCAACCGAAAGAACAAGGCAAAATTCGTTCTCGCAGGTTACATCCCCATAATCCTTTTCATAGGAAAAGCCGCCTAAATTTTCAACCTGCAATTGCTCTTTGATTCCATACTCGTGCTGCAGGCACCTGTGAACGGCTTGCTCAAAGGTTTCCTCTGCAAGCACATGCGAAACAGGACTGTCAAGCAGATTGCCGCCAACCTTGCCGGCGTGCCTTTTATGCAAAACAAGCTCGCCCTTGCTGTTAATTACAAAAACAATGAAGGCAAGGTGCTTTACACCAGGGCTTGAATGCGCTTTTGCCCTTTCAACAATCGCGCC
>CAYHBD010000009.1:0-180769 GCA_964354805.1 uncultured archaeon
AAACGCAAAACCGCCAAGGGCAGGCATACAGGCAACTATACTCAAGCAAAACCTCAAAGAATTACCGGAAATTTTAAGAGTCGGTCGCAAATTAGGCTTATGCGTACACTTTGAAGGGCTGATGATAGAAGGGCGGGCAGAAAAACACCCTGAAATTGCTCCATCAAAAAAAGAAATGGAATTACTGTTTGGGAGGCTATCGAAAATAGATTCTGAAGAATTTGGAATGCAGCCAGAGTGCGCCCCAACGTATTTTGGCTTTAGAAAAAATTGTGAAATAAGGCTCAAATACAATCTTGTCATAGATTCAAACGGAAACGCAAAAGTCTGCTACAGCAACGCCCCAGAACTCGGCCTTGGAATGAATGTAAGAGAACACTCGTTAAAAGAGATACAAAGAAAAAAATTTGAATTACTGGATAAATTGCCAAAAGGGTGCGTTTGCATACATGGGTTAAAATAACCGCCATAATTTTTAATGCTTATTGGGGCAAGAATTGAGTAATTGTAAATGGGCATTGCCCTCGTAGCTCAATGGCAGAGCACGGGTTTTGTAAACCCGGGGTTGAGGGTTCAAATCCCTCCGAGGGCTAAATGTGAAATTACTATGAAGAGAGCAAAAGACATAATGGGAAGGATGAGAGTAGAGCGCATTTTTGAAGAGAAAGAAACAAAGGAACGCGTTGGCAGGTATGGGCCAAGGGGACCGAAGCAGAAGGGGAAAAGAAAGGGAAAGAAATAAGCAGGGCAATTTTAATTTGAAAAGGAAAAAAATAATTTTTTTTTCAATAAACAGGGTTTACCGTAGCCAATTGCTTTTCTTTCATTTCCTGCTGCATTTTGCGCAACCCGCGCTTGTACAAGTCGTCTGATAATTTTCTCCCGTTCTTTTTCTCCCATTCCTTTATCGGCAGTCCGAATTGCGCCTGGATCTTGTCCCTGTACCATTCAGGGATAACATTGAATGCGCAGAATGGGACAATTGGCCTCTTTGGGTCTGGCGTAGCGTAGTGGACTGCGCAGCTCTTCACTCTCTCAATATCATAATTGTACAAATCCATGAAGTGCATCATTCCAATGAACATGCTCTTGTGGTGGAATATGCTAAGGCTCGTGTAATCGTGCTTTAGGAAAACATCAAGCAGAATTTTCCCAAAGTTCAGGTCTTTAGGCATTTTCTTCTTGTCAATGAAAGAATTCAGCTTGAACAATGACTTGGTTGCAACAATGTATTTGCTTTTCCCTTTCTTTAATTGCTCTTTTTGCTCGTTCAGGAATTCAACCAAGCCGTCAACATCCAGAAAACGCGTTATTGGAACCATCCTGCTGCCATCCTTGAACAAATAGGTTGCCATTCCGCATGCAAAATGCGCTGACAGCTCATACTGCGGCTTTTTCCTCAAATGCTCAATGAACTGCGCTATTGGAACAACGCTTGGCACTGGATAAAAGTCATCGGCTGTTATTTCGCCGTTTGTCTGCTCCTCCATTGCGTGAATTACATCAGGAATCGTTATCCTGAATTTCTCCCTTTCCTTTTGCGGCATTCTCCCAACCAAGGAAACAGGCTGAAAATTTATTCCCCTGACAACATCAATGTTGTTGCTACCAAAGCGCACAATGTCCCCAATTTCATTGTCATTAATTGTTCTAATTATTGTTGGAACAAGGACAATGCCCAAATCGTTTTCCCTGCAGTTTTTAAGCGCGTTGGGAATCTCCCAATGGTTCTTTGGATTGGTTTTCTCTGTAACGCCGTCAAAGGAAAGGTAAAGAGTGTTGACTCCGGCATTGCTGATTTTTTTAACAAGCCCGGCATCCTGGCTGATTCTTATGCCATCAGTGTTTAATTGCACATGGTCAAAGCCAATTTCCTTGCAAACTTCAATTATTTCAATCAAATCGCTGCGAAGCGTTGGCTCTCCGCCTGTCAGCTGAACGGCATTTCCAGGCACCGGCCTCTCGCCCCTTATGCGCTGCAGCATGGTTTTAATCTGCTCAATTGTTGGCTCATACACATAGCCCGCTTTCTGCGCGTAAAAAAAGCAATACCAGCAATTCAAATCACACCTGTTTGTCAAAACAAGGTTTGTAAGCGAACTGTTTGTCTTATGCATTGGGCACAAGCCGCATGACTCAGGACATTTTATTTTTCCACCTTTAACATTCGGATTCGCTAATCCCTTTCCTTCCTCACTGAAACGCTGGGCCTTTTTGTACATTTCACTGTCGCCCCAGTACAATTCCCTGAAATAGCCGTGCTGCTTGCAGCGTTTCTCAATCCAGACCTTGCCCTGCTCACTGAAAATAGCAGCAGGCAAAAACTGCAGGCACTCAGGGCACAAGCTGCTTGTCTTGCTCAATTCTTCCCTCAAACAAAAACACCCACAAAATAACAACAATCTGAACTTTTAATAACTATTAAAAGTTTTTAAATATATAGGGGGCAATTATAAATAAACCTTTTGGTTACAATACTTTTGGGCTGAGAGCATGCAACGCGCTGTTGATGAAAAGCAGATTGAGGGCAAAATCCTTTCAACTTTTGCCGATGTTGCAGCAACCATTGGCTACAGCGATTTGCACGGGAAAATAATCGCTGTCCTGATGGTTGAGGGAAAGCCCATCGCTTTGGAAGAGGTTGCCAAGAAAACAGGCTACAGCAGGGCAATGATTTCACTCAGTCTGGATCTGCTTGAAGTATTTGGCGTTGTCAAAAAAATTAAGAAGACAGCTGACAGGAAGCTGTATGTTCAGCTGCAGGGCGATTTGCTTGAGTGCCTGAGGAAAGCGATCATGGTCAAGATTCAAAACAGCGTTTCCGACAGCCTGCGGCAGTTTGAGCAGAGCAGGCAGGCTCTGCATGGCTTTAAGGGAACAGAGAAACAGAAGGCAATGCACAGCCTGAGTGTTTTGGAAAAGCAAATAAAGAGATTGGACAAATATGTTGCTGAATTGTCAAAAGTAAAGCTGCCTGAAAAGAACAATCAACAGGGGTGAGTAGATTGGATAACGTGATTCAGTTCATTGCAAACTATGACGACTGGAAAGCAATTAAAAAACTTAAGATAGATGAAAAAACCAAACCAATAACAGTAATGGAATTCCTCGCTTCTTTGGGAACAGGCATAGACAGAAAGATTGAGGTAAACCTGCTGAAAATAATCGACCTGCAAAAGCTTTCATCTGCCTTGGCAGAGCTGCCCAAGGGAAAAACAAGCGAAGAAATAGGCGCAATAATAGCAGATGTGGCAAGCAGGAAAATAAATTCTGTTATAAAGGAAATATGCAACAAGCCTGAACTGCAGCCCAGAGAGCAAAAGGAGCTGCAGCAATTCTGCCAGGTTTACGCAATGCGCAAGGCATTGAATGCCTGCGAATTGAGCGTTGACTACAGCTCGGTTGAAGTGCCAGGCATGGGCAGGCTGAAAAAGGCAAAAGTTTAATAAAAAGAAAACCAAGCGCATGGAAAGCAGGAAGGTTTAATAAAAAGAAAAACTAATTGATTCCATGTATGGACCTTATTGCTATTATCAACCAGTTTGATGCTGCGGCATTGCATTCAGCGCAATCAATCACCAGCCCAGCCCTTACTCAATTAATGCTTGCAATAACCTTTTTTGGAACACCTGTTTTCTTTGTCCTAATTGCAGCATTGATTTACTGGCAAGGGCATGAAAACCGGGCCTTCTTTTTAATGAACCTTACACTGTTCTGCTCTGCTGTTGCAGGAGCATTAAAGTTTGCAATCGCAAGGGAAAGGCCAAGCAGTGATTTTTTTAAAGTGCTTGCATCAGATGCTGCTTCTCCAGCATTTCCAAGCGGGCACGCAACAATGGCGGCAGGCTTTTTTTCTTACGCTTACACTTTTGTTAAAACAAAAACAAGGGCATTTTTTGCTTTCATGGTTGCGGCTGTTGCATTCAGCAGGCTATACCTTGGAATGCATTTTCCAAGCGATGTAATCGCGGGAATTGCGCTTGGCCTTGTTTTGGGAAAAGCAAACCTTTTTGCAAGAAACAGGCTGTTCCACAAGGAATTCAGGCCATCAAAGCTTGAGGACGAGCTCGCATTGGTGGGATTGGTCATTCTGGCTGTTATTGCAATAATGTTCCTGCGCTCACTGCCAATGTCAGGCAGTTTCATTGGCTTCTACGCTGGCTTTTTCCTGTTCAAAGAAATGCAACTCAAGCAGCAAAGGCTAAAAAGCAAAATGCTTGCAGCAAAATGCTTAATCGGTTTCGCGTTACTAGCCCCCTTGTTTTTGGTTGGGGAAAACATTGTCTCCATTGGAATTGCATTGGATGAATTGCAGCGCTTTGCTTTATACTGCCTTAGCGGCTTTTGGATAAGCTGGCTTTGGCCAGTAATATTTGAAAAAGCGCTTGGAACAAAAAAACATTAAGTTAATATAAATTCGCTGAATAAGTTATTAATGCGAGCGGAGCGAGCATATGGCATCGAGCAACCGCAAGGTTGCGAAGATGGCATCCGCGCCAGCCTCGCGTGAAGGCTCCTGCCTTAGCTCAGCCAGTTAGAGCGTCCGGCTGTAGACGATTTGGAAACCTGCTTCGAAAGCAGGCGCGCCAATGCTCCTGCAAAGGAGTGTGACGGCGACCGGAAGGTCCCCGGTGCAAATCCGGGAGGCGGGACTTTCGTATTTTTGGGAGCCTTAAAAAACGATGTGTTTAAATTCCGTAATTTACAGGATAGCAAACCATACAAGAAAGAGTTGATGAAAATGAAAATAATGAAAATTAAGGGAAAAAGAGAGCCAATAACAATGGCCGAGTGGAAGGACATTAAAGATATTGTAAAAGCCCACTTGAAAGAATACAAAGACTTTTACGCAGAGCTTGCAGAATTGTGAGGAGAGCAAGTAGTATTAAAAAGGCAAAAGGCACTGTGAAAAATGATTAAAGAATATTTTAATTCAAGAATAAGCGCATTATTGGAACTTTTCATAAAGAAACCAATAATGGCAATAATTCCAATGCTCGTTTTTATTTTTTATTCGCTTCCAATCCTGAAACTATACTTTATCAACCAAAAAGCGTATTTCTTTTTGCTGTTTTGCAGCTATGCTTCAATACTGTCAATAGTGGTTTTTTATTTTGCAAACAAAAAAGTCGGAAGGATTGAACAAAAATCAGTGTTCAAAGACAACAATTATCTGAAAGGGCTGGACCTTCCAAGATGGCTTTTTATAATCTGGGAAACCAGTTTGCTCGCATTATTCCTTTCAGCATTCTTTTCAATAATAGTTGACCTTTTCAGTGTCATATTCAGCCTGCTAAACCTTATACTCCCTGGAAACGAAAAAGCTGCTGTAACAAGCTCTCTTGGGCTGTCAATAGCAATACTGTTTTTGCTTTTCAACAACGCAATCAACAGGCAAATGAGTTAATTCTGTGTTTAGCATGAAACCAAAATTTTAAAAAGAAATTTTTGACCCAAACGGCTTCAGGACTTGCACTCTCGGCGGTTGTCGGGAGGCGGGATTTTCATTTTTGATAACCTGTTTTTTTATAATGCAGCGTTCATAAATTGGTTAGAGTGGTTTGGATGGGTTCGGTTAATTGCACTGTTTTGAGCAGGGAGCTGGCGAAAGAGCTTGGAAAGAAGGAAAACGATTCGGATTTGGAGTTTTATCACAGGGCGTTCGGTGAAAAACTGCTGACATTTGTTTGCCCGAATGGTTTTCCCGAAAAAGCAGGGGTGTTATTGCAGGCGCTTCATTTGTCAAACTGTGTTTTGCTCTGTGTTGACAAAATCGATGCTTTTTTGGGGGAAGCGATTGTTGCTATTGACGCAATGGGTTTGAAAACCGGGTTTGTGATTTTTGGCCAGGGCGTTGACAAAGAAATGTTTTGGAAAATCGCGGAAAACACCTTGGTAAGGGGCTTTGAAGAGATTGAAAAAGAGCAGGCATTGGAAAAGGTTTCTTCTGTCAAGGTGGTTAAAGCAGAGGGGAAAACTGTTGTTGATTTGGATTCAATGTTCAACGTGCGCGGCGTTGGGATAGTAGCCCTGGGTTTTGTCACGCAGGGCATGATTGAAAGGTTCCAGAAGCTAAAGGCTTTTCCAAAAGGCGCTGAAGTTTTGGTTAAATCGATTCAAAAGCAGGATAAGGATTTTGCTGACGCAGAATTCAATGAAAGGGTCGGGCTTTCGGTGAAAGGGCTTGATGTTGAAGACTTTTCGAGGGGAGCTGTTTTAACAAGCGACGATTTTAAAAGCGCGAGCGAGTTTGAGGCAAGCTTTGAAAAAAACAGGTTCTGCAAAAAAGAGCTGCAGGAGGGGGCAATGCTTCACATTCAATGCAGGATGCAAACTGCGGGGTGCAAAATAAAGTCCTTAAACCCAATCAAAATTGAAACAGGGAAAAAAATTGCGGCCAGGCTAAACGAAAAAATAGTTTTAATGGATCCCAATGCAAAGCCAAGAATAATCGGAAAAGGAACAATCGCAAAAATCACGCTTTAAAACCATGCAAATCCATAAGGCAGGGTTACAATTATATATTAGGAATCGCATTATATAATGATGAAATTCATTGTGCCGGCGCTTGCTTTGAGTATCTTTCTTTTAGGCTGCCTTGGACCGCCCAAAGCCCCTTCTGATTTTGTTGAATGCAATTTTGACGAAAAATGCTCCAATGATTTGATGGACAATTGCTGGAAAGGGCATTTTGCAACGAAATCCGAGGAGCGGATTGGCGAAGATTTGTCTGTTTCAGTGGTTATGGATTTAACCGTTATTGGTCCAAACGATAACAAATGCACATTTGAGTTTTCGTTTTCTGAATATCAGTTTTTAGACCCTGCACACAAGTTGGATCAAAATGCCATGGATACGTTAAACGCCACAATAAAACAAAAAATTTATGGAAAAAAAGCGACCTGCCAACTTGGGTTGGCGGAAATGATGGAGGTCAATCTGAGTCCGGAAAAGTTCATAGGGAATTGCACTGGCCCACTGATAGAAGTAATTAGGGAGGAGACTTGAAAATGAATTCAAAAATCTTTATTATAGGGATTGTGCTTTCAATTGTTTTCGGCACAGTTTTCGGGTTAATCGGATTTGCAACTGGGTATATAACATCAATTTATGTAATTGTTTCAGCAGGAATTACCGGTTACGCCATAACTTTTTTTGAGAAAGAAAAAGTTCTTACGAACACAGGGATAGCGGTTACTGCGGTTGTCTGCGGCGTACTCAATTTTGCAATGATGTACTTAACGATTTATATAATGTTTTTGAATTCGCTTCCTGTTTTTGCGAGAGGCGATCTAGCCCCGCTCTTTTTAAGCAACTTGAATTTTATTGACTTGGTGATATTTTTTGTCTCGATTATAGCCCTCTACCAAGTTTTAAGCAAAAACGAAAAAAAGAAGCTTAAAAACAAGGAAATTAAAACAACCCCTGCATGAGGGCAGGAACCATTTTGGAAAAAGGTTTCTTGCAAACCAAAAGGCCGTGAGCAGGACTTTTACGAATTGAATTCGTACAGTTCCTGCATGTCGGCTTTTATGTGGGATTCTATTCTTTGCAATTCCTGTATTTCGAGCACGCTTGTGCAGAATGTCACTGCTTCGCCTTTTTTGCCGAATCTCGCTGTCCTGCCAATCCTGTGCACGTATGTTTCCCTTTGCTGCGGGAAATCGAAGTTGATTATGTGGGTTATGTCGTTTATGTCCATTCCCCTTGCAAGCAAATCAGTTGCCACGAGCACATGTGTCCTGTCAGACTTGAATTCGTCAAGAATGCGCTGCCTGGCATTCTGCGGAAGGCCGCCGTGAATGCTTTTGGCTCTAAGGCCCCTTTTGTACATTTCCCTGCTCAGCCATTCTGCAGTCCTCTGGGTCCTGCAGAAAACAAGGCATTTTGACATGTTCCTGCTCCTGATTATTTCCGCAAGCGTTGAAACCCTTTTCTTGGGGTCAACCCTAACGAAGAACTGCTCAACATCATCCAGTACCAGACTGTCCTGTGAAACATTCACAAAAACCTTGTCGGGAGTAAGGTGCCTTCTTGTAAGCTCGATTATTTCTTCCGGAATTGTTGCTGAGAAGAGCATTGTCTGCCTCTGCCTTGGGCATTTTGACAGGATGAAATCAATGTCATCCCTAAAGCCCATGTCAAACATTTTGTCGGCTTCGTCAAGCACAACGTATTTTATTGCGCTTAGGCTAATGCAGCCCCTGCGCATGAAATCCATTAGCCTGCCTGGCGTTGCAACAACAACATGCTGGCCCCTGCGCAATTCTTGCGCCTGGATGTTTAGGCTTGCTCCGCCGTATACGGGAAGGCATTTAAGCTGCTGCCCTAGCGCAAGCTCTGTGAATTCTTTGTGCACCTGCACTGCTAGCTCTCTTGTGGGAACAAGGACCAACGCCTGCATTAAGCCAGGCGCTGCAGCTATTTTCTGCAGCAGCGGTATTGAAAATGCCGCTGTTTTTCCTGTTCCGGTCTTGCTTTGTACAATCACGTCCTTTCCCTGTAGGATAAGGGGAATTGTTTTTGACTGGACCTCGCTTGGTTCCTTGTAGCCCTTGCGCTCTATTGCGCCGGCTAGACTGCTGTTTAAGTTAAACTCGTTAAAATTCAATGTTTATCACTCCTTTTTTTGAATTAAAGAAAAGGCAAAAAAAGTTAAGGCCACTTTAAAAAAAGGATTTTTTTTACAGTGTAATTTTCAGTTAAGAAAATCAGTTAACTTCAATAGACCTTTCTTAATACAAATAGAGTGCAGCACAGGGATTAAAAACAGTGGTGTTGGGCGATTCGCCCCTCTTTTCATGCCCTGCAGGAAAGACAGCAGTTATACGTTTTGCACTCTTTTTAACGCTTTGCAGGAAAGACTGTGCCCTTCTTTTTATAAAACGTTGATTGTATTTTTGTTTTATGCAAAATTCCTCGCTTGGCAAAATCAATGCAATTGCCTTCGGCATGGGCGCTTTGGGCAATGTCATACTGGTGTTTATCCCTGTATTTCTCGCAGGGCTTGGCTTTAGCGGCCTGGAAATCGGGGCATTGGTCGGCCTTGGCCTGATCACGCGGCTTTTTGGCTCAATGCCAATTGGAATAATAAGCGACAGGTTCAGCACAAAAGCTGCTTTTGCTGTCTCAATTTGCCTTATTGCAGTGTTTCTGGTTGGATTGAATTTCACAAAAAGCTTTCTGGCACTGGTTGTTTTATTCATCATTCTGGGGATTGGAAAGGAAACAGTCAGCAGCTTCCTCGACATTTTTACCCTGAAAACCCAGAGCGAAAGGGCTGGAAAAAAGTTCGGCACATTCAATCTTTTCAGGTACATGGGCTCTGCAACAGGCGCACTGCTTGGCGGAATTGCAATCAGCACTCTGAGCTTTGCCCTTACCTTTAATGCCATAGCGCTCCTGGTACTGCTGCTGCTTATCCCAATTTTCCTGCTGAAAGAAATCCCTAAAGCAAAAATAAACATTTTCCAGTACGGCAGGGATTTCCTGCAAGCAAAGCACATACTGTTTGCAGGCATGCTTTTCCTTTTCACTTTCCACTGGGGGGCAGAGCACACTTCATACGGGCTTTTTCTAAAAAACTACCTGGGATTGGATACAGCGCTCTCAGGATTGTATATCAGCATCACGCTTGTTGTTTTGGGCGCCTCGGCTTTCATCGGGGGAAAACTCATTGACAGGAAATTCAACCACAAGAAAATATTCATTGCGGGAGTGCTGCTTTCAGGCATAGGCCACATCCTCATGGTTGACCCCAATGTCTTCATTTCATTGCTTTGGAGGACTGTGCACGAGGCAGGCGACGGCCTGTTCGCGGTTACACAGCTTGTCTGGATATCGCTTCTTTTTGAAAAGGAAAGAGTCGGCGGAAATTACGGAATAATGTTCACAATAATGACTCTGGGAGCATTCACAGGAGCAATTATCTCAGGGCCATTGGGAGAGGCAACAAAATACGGAATGCCCTTAATTCTCTCTGGGGCAATCCTTGTAGCAGAAGCTCTGATCCTAGGAGCATACATTTTCGGAAAAAAAAGAAAGGGGAACCATAAAAAATATTAAAAAGAAAATGGAGTGAAATATATTCATGAAAACTGCTTCAATCGCGAGGCTCATTGTTTCAATTGTTTTATGCCAGGCAGCTGGCATGATTGGAAGCCTTTTCACTTTTTCATCAATTCAAACCTGGTATGCCGGGCTTGCAAAGCCCTGGTTTACGCCGCCAAACTGGCTTTTCGGCCCTGTTTGGATCACTCTCTATACCCTAATGGGAATATCCCTGTATTTTGTCTGGAGCAAGGGCTTTGGCGAAAGGAAAGCAAAAACAGCAGGAATTGTTTTTGCAGTGCAGCTGGCTTTGAATGCAATCTGGTCGATTTTGTTCTTCGGGCTGCACAATCCGCTCTATGGCCTTGTTGGAATAATCGCGCTTTGGATTGCGATTGCCGCAACCATAATAAAGTTTTACCCTATTTCAAGAAAGGCGGCATTGCTGCTCATTCCCTACCTTGCTTGGGTCAGCATTGCAACAGCGCTGAATTATTCGGTATGGGTGCTGAACCCGTAAGGCTTTGGAGCGCCCGCAAAAAATAACTTGCCGCTTCTTTCCGCAAGCTTTTTAAAAACTACTTTGTATTACTTTGTAGTATGCAGAATTTGAGCATTAAGCTGGATGATGCTTTCGCGAGGCGGATTGAGAGGGACATGCGGGAGTTCAATTACAGCACCAAAACAGAGTTTGTCAGGGAGAGCATCAGGGACAAGCTAAAGCTGCTGGCTGAGGAAAGGGAGAAAAGGAAGGCTTGGCAGGCGCTTTATGCTGCGAGAGGCATACTAAAAGGGCATGGGAAATTCAAAACAGGGGAAGAATGGCATAAATGGAGAAGCGGCGAGGGAAGCAAGCAGCTGATGGAACACTATGACAAAAAATTCGGCCTCAGCCAAAAGTAACCTCTTCAGGCGCTTTTGACTCAACAACATCCAAAAGCCTGTCAAAATGCCTGTCTCTTGTAATAACCATTGCATCGTTGTCTCTGGCAATAATCGCATGAAACACATCATTAAAAGGCAGCCCCCTTTTTTCAGCAATCTGCTTGGCTTCGCGCATCTGCTCACTTGAAACAGGAACAGCAACAAGCAAATCTTTGAAAGAAGAGAACGCCCAATTCACCCGCTGCTTTGGAAAATCGCGCAACTCAAAAAGAACTGGTTCTGAATAAAGTACTTTGCAATTGTGTTCCCTGCACTTTTTCAAAAACTGAAAGGCAAACTCTCCAAGCGGTCTGACGCCGTCTCTTCTGTCCTCAAAATAGTCCCGCCAGATTGCAGTGTCCAAATAAAACCTTTTAACCATGCTATCAAGCGTGCTGAACACTATTTAAATCAGGCGCCCTGATTTCAACAATTGCCGAACAAATTCCAAGCAGTCATTTCAGCAGCAGAATTGCGGCAACCAGCAGCGGCTGGTGCAAAAAGTAAATAATAAGGCTGTGCCTGCCAAGGAAGCAAAAGAATTGCACAACATTGTTCTTCGAAAAATCCGGAACGCGGAATCTTCTTTTCGCGTTTGGGTAAAGCGCGTTTCCAGCGAAAACGCCAAGCAGCACTACACCAAACCAGGGCAGCAGTGGAAAGTAGTCAAAAGTGTAAAAGTTTCCGGGAGAGAATCCCAGCCACAAAAGCCATGCGAAAGGGAAAGAAAATTGCTGCAGCCACAATCCGAGTGCAATTAACGCAACGCCAGCGAAAAGGCTTGTTTTCTTTTTTCCAATGAAAGGGAAAGCGAGAATTATTGCTGCGCCAATAAGGTGCAGTACGCCAAATGCAATGAAACTGCTTGGAAACAGCAGCCAGGTGGCAGCGGTAATAACCAAACCAAGGCAGAAGATTTTCGCTCCCCTGAAAAGAAATTTTTTGAACAATTCAATTCCTTTTTTCTCGGATTTCACCCTGTTGTAGCTTATTGTGAGCGACAATCCCACAAGCAACAAGAACGCAACAGCGGCAAACCTGCCCAGCACGAAAAACGCGCCGCTGTACAAAGGCAGCCTATAGCCAGCAAAGAAATTCAAATCAAACGCCGCATGGAAAGCAATCATTGCAATTACGGCAATTCCCCTCAATGCGTCAATTTCAAAAAAGCGCTGCATTTATGGAATAAAAGCAAAAAAGTTATTTAAAAAGCATTCCAACAACGCTTTTTCAAAAATTATTTAAAACAAGAGCTGCATAAAAAAAATTGCTTTAAAAACACCAGCGGAAGCCCGCTCTTTCAAAACCCGTTTAAATAAGAAATTCCTTTCAAATTGCATGCCCCTGCTTGAAAAACTGCGCCTGCTTGGAAACGCTGCTTCCTGGGACAGCTGTGGTGGAGTGAAGCAAAAGAACATGCGGAAGGCAAAGATTCCAGCTGCATACAGCAACTTTATTTTTGACTGCGCTGCTGGCAGCGAGCCCTGCAGGCTGATGAAGGTATTGCAGAGCAACAGCTGCATCCACGACTGCAAGTACTGCGTGAACAGCGCTTGCAAGAGCGGGAAAGCAGAGCTTGCCCCAATCGAGCTGGCGAAAAGCTTTGATTCTCTGCAAAAGCAGGGATATGTTGAAGGACTGTTCCTCAGCTCTGCCGTAACAGGCGAAGCCGACAAAACAGCGGAGAAAATGATTGAAAGCGTCAGGCTTTTGCGCCAGCGCTTTCACTTTAAAGGATACGTGCACCTGAAAGTTCTGCCTACAATGTCAAAGCACCTGATTTTTGAAATGGCTGGGCTTGCAAACAGGCTTTCAGTGAACCTTGAGACAGTGAGCAAAAGCCACTGGCAGTCTCTTGGAAGCACAAAGGATTATTTGCGCGATTTGCAGCTGCGCCTGCTTTGGCTGGATGAGGCAAAAAGAAAAGGCAGGCTTACCAGCTTCACAACCCAGCTGATTCTTGGGGCGACGGGCGAAACTGATTTGGAGGTATTGGGAAAAATGGACTGGTTGTACGAGAACACTAAACTGCACAGGACTTATTTTTCCGCTTTTCAGCCTGTCAAGGGCAGCGCAATGGAAAGCGTTCAGCCTGAAAAAGAATTGAGGGAATACCAATTGTACCAGGCCGACTGGCTGCTGAGAAAATACGGATTCAAATTGAATGAAATAAAACTTGGCCTGAATGAGGAAAACCGCTTTGGCAATGCAAGGGACATCAAGCTTGCTGTTGCAGCAGGCAATCCAAACCGGTTTCCGATTGATGTGAATATGGCAAGCGTGCAGGAATTGCTGCGCGTTCCGGGAATCGGCCCAAAGACTGCTGAAAAAATTCTCAACGAAAGAGAAAGGGGAAACATATTCCATTCCCTGCGTGAATTGCAGCAAACCGGCGCAATTGCAAGAAGGGCAATGCCCTTTGTCCAGATTGATGGCGCAAGGCAGGCGAAACTAAGCGCTTTCTGTTAAGCTATTTGTTTAAAACCATTAAACCCCATTTTTGTTAATGAAATTATTCAAGGTTTTTGCATTGAGCACTTTGCTTTTCATTTTAGCCGCAACTATTGCAAACAGCCTTGCTGCTTTAGCAGGAGCAGCAACTCTTGCATTCAGCAAAAAAACACTTGACAAGGCACTGCATGCCCTTGTCGGCTTTTCCGCAGGAACACTGCTTGCAGGCGCTTTCTTCCACCTGCTTGCTGAATCACTGGAAGAGATTGAAACAATGCCGGCATTCTATCTTTTGTTTGCAGGATTCATACTGTTCTTTTTGATTGAAAGGTTACTGCATTGGCACCACTGCCACGAGGGAAAGTGCGATGTCCACGCATTCTCTTATCTTTTGCTTTTTGGGGATGCAATCCACAATTTCATTGATGGAATAATAATTGCGGCCGCATTTTTAGTTAGCCCTCTGCTTGGGACTGCAACAACATTTGCAGTAATAAGCCACGAGCTGCCGCAGGAGCTCGGCAACTTTGGAGTGCTTGTTTACGCCGGCTTTGAAAGAAAAAAGGCACTCTTCTACAACTTCCTCGCCCAGCTGACAAGCATTGCAGGCGGAATAATCGGCTTCTTTTTTATCGGCACAAGCGGCTTTTCAGTTTACCTTCTTCCTTTTGCAGCAGGCGGCTTTATCTACATTGCAGCCAGCGATTTGATTCCGGAACTGCACAAGGAAACCAGCCTCAAAAAATCGCTTTTCGCATTCTCTTTTTTCATCATCGGCATAGCATTTATGCTCGCAATAAAGCTGTTTTTCGTTGGATGAAATAATCTCTTGCCGTGCAAAAAAAAAGCACACCAACCGAAAAGAAAGCTTTAAATAGCTTTATACTTATTTTACTTATTTAAGGTGATTGTATTGGCTAATATGACTATGGCTATTCCTGATGAGATGCATGCCAGGATGAAAAAATATTCGGAAATAAAGTGGACTGAGATTGCAAGAGAAGCGTTCCAAAGGAAGTTAACCCTGCTGGAGACAGAGAAAGACCCGCTAAGGCTATACGCATACAAAAGATGGGCAGAGGAAGGGGAAGAAGCGCATGAACTCTTCAAGTTTTAAACAGGGGGAAATAGTTGTTGCCCAAATACTCTACAGTGAACAGATTGGGATTAAAACCAGGCCGGCACTTGTAATAAGCAACAGCCGGTTCAACGAAAATTCGGATGATTTAATACTGCTAAAGATAACATCGAAATCGAAAAGAACAGGGTATGACGTGCAATTAACAAACAAAGATGTGGAGGAAGGCGAATTAAGGGCAGAGAGCCAAATAATGGTTGACAACCCAGTAACAACGTACAAAGAAATGATTCAAACCAAAATAGGAAAAATCTCGGCACAAAAACTCAAGGAAGTAAAGCAAAAAATAAAGGAATTATACGAATTATAAAAGCCGGCTTTGCAACCTAAGGGAAAAGCCAAGAAGAATAAAAGAACTGCCCGCATCTGGCATACACAAACGCTGTTGAAAAAGACTACCTTTTCTTAAACAAAAGATACAAAAAAAAAGCTTTAATGCCCGCTTGCAATAAATCGCTATTACCTTTCCCCCACTTTTTTCGCTGCCCGACGAGCGCAAAAACGTTTTATTTTTAAGCAGGTTCGTCTTTATTGAACAGCAGGTGGGCCATATGGCAGTGTTTGCAATTGCCTTCATTTTTTCACTGATTTTTTACCTTGCCCTCACTTTTGGCAGCGGTTCCGTTTTTTTCTGGAGCGAATCAGAACTGATTGCAGCTGCTGCCTTTGCAGCAATTGCAGCAATCCTCACAAAAAAAATATTTAATGCACTTGGAGTAAAATCGAGCGCTGCTTTTCTGAACCCGGGGAGATGGCTGCTTTTTTTCATTTACTTAATCGGGCCATTCTTTTACAGCATGGCAAAATGCAACCTTGATGTTGCATACCGGGTGATAACAGGCAAAATCAGACCTGGAATTGTAAAGATCAAGCCAGGACTGAAAACAGATTTCGGCGCAGCCATGCTTGCAAACAGCATTACTCTAACGCCGGGAACTCTCACAGTGGACATTGACAAGGAAAAGAACTTTTACGTGCACTGGATTTTTGTGAAAAACAAGGATCCGAAGCCAGAAGAAATCTGCGGCAGTTTCCCAAAATGGGTCAGGAGGATTGCAGAATGATTCCAATTGAACCATTGCTGCTGTTGGTTGCCGCATGCTTGGGCGTATTAATGCTTGTTTGCCTTATAAGGGCATTTTTGGGCCCGACAATTGCAGACAGGCTGGTTGCAGTTGATGCAATCAACACACAGATTGTGGTTGCATTGGTCGTGCTCGGGGCAGCCTTTAAGGAAATCATTTATGTTGATGTTGCAATCATTTACGCAATGCTCGGCTTTGTGTCCACGCTTTACTTAGCCAAATACCTGGAGGGAAAAAAATGGAGTGGCTGATTTATGCTTTCATTGCAATCGGCCTGATATTCCAGGCGCTTGGCAGCATTTCACTGCACAGGTTCCCTGATGCCTACACAAGAATGCATGGAACAACAAAATGCACTACTTTCGGCTCAATATTCATTTACCTTGCAGTCATCATTTACGGCGCTGCATTGTTTTTCTCAGGCAAATCAAACTATGCTGCGCTCAGCATCCACACTGCAATCGCAATGTGCCTGATACTGTTAACCAGTCCTGTCAGTTCGCACGCTATTGCAAGGGCAGCGCACAGAAGCGGAATCATGCCTGCAAGGGCTGTTGTGGACAGGCTGAGGGAAGCGGAAAAAAGCAGGGGGCAAGGCAAATGATTTTTGCAGAGAAAAATTTGCTGAAAGATTTGGGGGCATTTGAATGATTTTTGATATTATTCAGGCGCTTTTGCTTGCGGGCATTGTGTGCTCTGCATTCTTTGCATTGAAGGCAAAAGATTTGCTTGTGTCAATTATTCTTCTGGGAACAATGAGCATGCTCATGGCAGGCGAATTTTATTTGCTGCAGGCGCCAGATGTCGCGATTGCAGAAGCGGCTGTAGGCGCTGGAATGACCACGGCGATTTACATTATTGCACTAAACAAAACAAGCAGGTGGGAAGGCGATGCCAAAAATGATTAAGATGCTGCACTGCTTGGGGGGAAGAGAACATGGGTAATATTATCAGGGTTGCCGCACTGCTTGTGCTTTTTGCTTTTCTTTTGATTTCATTTTCAGGCATGAGGCCTTTTGGCGCGCCGGCTGATTCAAGAATGGATGACTACTTCATCCGGAACTGCGAAACTGAAACAGCCAACAACAATCTGGTGACAGCAGTAACATTTGATTACAGGGGCATTGACACTCTGGGCGAAGCAAGCGTTTTGTTTGCCGCAGCAACCGGAGTTTTCCTTGTGTTCGGGAGAGGTGTAAAGCGAAATGACTGATGAAATTGACAGCGGTCTTTCTGTAATAGTAAGAACAGTTGCTTGCATTCTCGCTATTCCTGTAACTATTTTCGGATTGTATGTTGTGATGCACGGGCATCTTACTCCAGGAGGGGGATTTGCAGGTGGAGCAGTAATGGCAACGCTTACTGCCTTGCTGCTGGTTGCATTTGGAAAAGACTTTGCAGGCAAGAGCCCAAAAAAGGAAATTGTGCTGGCATTTGAATGCATTGGGCTCATGGCTTTTGCAATAATCGGATTTCTCGGCCTTGGCACAACATTCTTTGGGAATTTCCTTGCAAACAGCGGCTCAATTTTCGGGGCATCGATTCCATTCGGCCCAAACCCTGGTTACCTTGGCACCGGCGGAGTAACCCCGCTGATGAATCTGGCTGTCGGCCTGGAGGTTTTTGCTGCAACCTCGCTGGTTGTGCTGCTGATTTACAAGGGCACTGGTGATTAGAAATGAGTCTGGAATTGCACTTTGCGGACAACAGGGGGAATAGAAAATGATTGACATTACGTTTCTCGCTGTCCTGATATTGCTGTTGCTCGGGCTTAGTTGCATAGTGCTCAAAAGAAACCTGCTGAAAATTGTCATGGGCATAAATGTGATAGGGAGCGCTGCAAACCTTTTCCTTGTTGCACTTGGATACAGAGCTGGAGGAGTTGCGCCAATTTTCACTGACACGCCGGGAAATGTAATGGTTCTGGCAACGCCCCAGGCGCTTACACTGACATCCATTGTCATAAACCTTGCAGTCACTGCCCTCATGCTTTCTTTTTGCATTATGATTTACAGGCACTATGGCTCGCTTGACCCAAAGAAAAGGAGGCTTTCAGGATGAGCTTTCTTCTGCAGCACGCAGTAGTGCTTGCAATAGCAGTTCCACTTTTTGCTGCATTTGCAACAACACTGATCAGCAAAGCAGGCGGCAGGGTGAGAAACGCCTGGGCAATTATCGCTTTGCTGTTCACAGAATTGCTTGTTGTCATGCTTGCAGCAGATGTTTTTGCCGGGAACACGCATGTTTACACCGTAGGCGCAATAGTGCCAAGCCTCACCTCTCCAGAGGGTTTCCCAATCAGGATTATTCTGGTTGCTGATGCAATGTCTGCATTGGTTTCCTGCATGGCTGTAACAATAGCACTGCTTGCAGCAGTCTACAGTTGGAAGGGCATCCAAGAAGCGCAGGGCGTGGACAAATTTTACTCTCTGCTGCTTTTGCTTACAGCAGCAATGCTAGGCCTTAGCTTCACCGGAGACATTTTCACAATGTTTGTTTTCCTCGAAATTTCTTCCATTGCCTCGGCAGGCCTGATTTCTTTCTTTAGCAAGGGCGAAAGCTTTGAAGCGGCATTCAAGTACATGATTCTTTCCGCAACAGCAGGCCTCTTCTTCCTTTTTGGCGTTGGCATATTTTACGCCCAATACGGCGCATTGAACATTGCGGCTATTGCAAGCGCTGTACAAGCGAATTTCTCTTCTTTGAATGCTGTTGCAATTGCACTTATTGCTGGTGCACTTTTGCTGAAGGGCGGCAGCTTTCCGGCGCACATGTGGAAGCCTGACGCATACCAGGAAGCGCCTGCGCAGGTTACATCAATGCTGCTTGCCTATGGCATGGTCTGCCTTTACGCTCTTTTCAGGATTTGCTTCACGATTTTCGGCGCTACTGCAATGCATTCAGCGCTCGGCTGGGCAATAATAACTCTGTCAGCGCTGAGCATTTTTGTTGGCGTAACCATGGCGCTTGTGCAGAGCAACCTGAAAAGATTGATGGGCTATGCTGCAGTGGCTGAAGCAGGCTATGTAATGCTCGGATTTGGCTGCGCCCTTGTTGCAATGCCTGCGGCAAGCGGCTTTGCCCTCAGAGCGCTTTACGGCGGAATATTCCATTTGATGAATGATGCAATTGACTTGTCTTTGCTTTTTTTGGTTGTTGGCGCTATCTGCTTTGTGACAAAAAAAAGCGATTTGAATGAAATAAAAGGATTGGCGCACAGCTCAAAAGCGCTTGCGTTGTTTTTCTTAATCGGAACTCTTGCTGTTGCAGGAATGCCCCCGTTCAACGGCTTTGCAAGCAAGCTGCTTATCTTTGAATCCGTTTATTACTTCAATCCACTGCTTTCAATCATTGGAATACTGGGCAGCGTAATTATGCTCGCGATTTTCATTAAAGTGTTTGCCTCGCTCTTCCTCGGAATCCCGTTCAAGGGCAAAGTAAGCGCTGTTCCAAAAAGCATGCTGGCTGTTTTTTGCGTTCTTGCATTTTTCATAATTTTACTCGGCTTGTTCCCGCAATTTGTAGTTGAATTGCTGATAAAGCCGGCTGCTTCTGCATTGGTTAATTCAAAAGCATACATCGGGGGAATATTATGATAGACTTGGCGCTGAAAACAGCTGCAGGATACTGGGCACCGTTGGTGTGGCTGGCTGCATTCTTAATCGCGCTTGCAATAGCATTGATTATAAGAAGCAGGGGCAACAGCAGATTCAAGCAGGGCAAAGAGCAGGCAACACCGTTCTTCTCGGGAAACAGGCCGCCCGAAGAAAACATTTCAGGAAACAATTTTTACTGGGGCTTTTTTTCCGCAACAGGCAAATACTATAAATGGCTCCTGAAATTGCACACTGGCATAGTGAACGACTATGTCTTCTGCCTTGTATTGCTGGTTATTTTTCTTTTGCTGGCGGCAGCGCTCGGAGGCGGCATGCCATGAGCCAGAATTGCAGGCGCGCTGAATCACAGTGCTTGGGGGAATGCTATGAGCCTTAAAACATTGAATCGTTCGCTCTGGGCTTTTCATTTCAACAGCGGAAGCTGCAACGGCTGCGATATTGAGATTGTTGCTGCACTCACGCCGCGCTATGATATTGAGAGATTTGGAATGAAAGTGGTTGGAACCCCAAGGCATGCTGATGTGCTGCTGCTCACCGGGCCTGTTACAAATGATATGGAGGAAAAATTGCGCAGGGTTTTTGAGCAGATTCCAGAGCCAAAGGCGGTGATGGTGATTGGAAACTGCGGCAGCACTGGCGGGGTTTTCTATGAATCGTACAACATTGCAGGGCCTGCAGATAAAATAATTCCTGTTGATGTTTTTGTTGCAGGCTGCCCTCCAAGACCAGAGGCAATAATTGACGGAGTTGCCAAGCTGTGGGCAAAGCTTGAGAAGAAGGTGGACAAGAAATGAATGCGAAAGATGCGCTTGATTCATTCAAAAAGCAGTTCGGCAAAAAGCTCAGCGAAGCGAGGATTGAGAAATTCAAGAACAATGCAAAGAAAAGCAGGGTGGAAAGGATCTGGGTTTCAATTGAACGTGATTCGTTCAAGGAAGCAGTAAAATATTTGTGCACAATTCACCCAATGCCGCACTTTGCTGTCATTTCAGGCTATCAGATTGGAGATTTGATTGAATTAATTTACCATTTCAGCCTGAATTACGCAAGCAAACAAGGCGAGTTTTCCTTCAGCATTAAAACAACTCTGCCCAAGGCTGATGCAGTGCTGCCCACAATCACTGACCTCATTCCAGGCGCCCTGGTTTCAGAGAGGGAAGTGCAGGAAATGCTTGGAGTGAAAATTGAGGGCATTCCTGATTCAAGAAGGCTGTTTTTGCAGAAAGAGTTTCCAAAGGGCGTTTACCCCTGGAGAAGGGATGAAACAGGCCCTGAAAAAATGGTCAGGAACTTAAGCAAGCCAGCGGAAAAAGATGAAAATTTAAGCAAAGGTGAAAAGAGTGACTGAAAAGGCAACAGGATTCTTAAATCAAGGCAAAGGTGGCAAGAAATGAGCGAGAAAAAAGATAGCAACTCTTTCAGCTTGTCTGTTGGGCCTGTCCACCCGGCGCTTAAGGAGCCAGTGAGGCTGAACTGCGAGATTGAAGGAGAAAGGGTTGCAAGTGTTGACTTTGAATTGAGCCAGGTGCACAGGGGCATTGAATGGATGGGCACAAGAAGGAACCCGGTGCAGATAATCACGCTTTCTGAAAGAGTTTGCGGAATCTGCAACATCTGCCACACGCTTTGCTTTTGTATGTCTGTTGAAAGCATTGCAGGCATTGAAGTGCCTGCAAGAGCGCATTACATCAGGACAATTGTTGCAGAACTGGAGAGAATCCACAGCCATATTCTATGGACTGGAATTGCGGCGCACGAGCTTGGCTTTGACAGCGTTATGCACTACACCTGGAGGCTGCGAGAAAATGTGCTTGACACAATCGAATATCTGACAGGCAACAGGATAACAAAGGCAATGATAACAATAGGCGGAGTGAGAAGAGACATCAGCGAAAAGCAGTATCCGAAAATCAGGGAGTCAATGAATTACTATAAAGCCAATTTCAATAAATTAAAGGACATTTTCCTGAAAGATCCGATCATTAAATCGAGGACAAGGGATGCCGGAATTTTAACCAGAACAGATGCCCTGCGCTTGTGCGCTGTCGGTCCTACTGCCAGGGCATCAGGCATCAGAAAGGATGTAAGGCAGGACGAGCCATACGCCGCTTACGCTGAACTTGATGTGAAAGCAATAACGCCAAGGGATTTAACAGGAGAAATTAGGGGCGATGTTTTCGACAGGATTATCGTAAGGCTGCTTGAATTGCAGCAATCAATTGAAATAATTGAAAAGTGCATGCAGCAGATGCCAAAAGGAAAAATAGTGCACGAAGAGAAAATCCCAAAATTGCTTGCTGATTTGCGCAACCTGAGCGGCGAGGGCATTGGAAGGCACGAGGCTCCAAGGGGAGAGGTATTCCATTACGTTAAATTCACCGGGCAAGAAGCACCCTACGCTTGGAAAATCAGGGCTCCAACTTACAACAATCTCCTCAGCTGGATTCCGATGCTTCTTGGAGCGCAGATTGCAGACATCCCCATTATTGCAGCATCAACAGACCCCTGTCTGAGCTGCGCTAATAGGGCTGTTATTGCAGATATGAGCGAAAGAATAGTGCTTGACAATGATGCACTGCACAAATTGTCTGTTGAAAAAACAATTGAATTGCGGAGGCAATTGAAATGACTGAAATGCCGCTTGCAGAAAGCTTGAATTCAGGCAGAGGCGATTGAAATGACTGAACTGTTGTATGCAATGCTGCTTGTGCCAGTTGTTGCAGTGCTTGGCATAATTCTCGGGCTTTTCTTCAACGGGATTGACAGGGTGCTTGCCGCAAGAATGCAGGCAAGGATCGGCCCTCCTGTAACGCAGCCTTTCAGGGATATAAGGAAATTGCTTTTGAAGGAAACAATTGTCCCAATGCACGCAGTGAAATGGCTTTTCAATGCAATGCCATTGCTTTCCCTGGCAACAGCAATAACAATCCTATTTTTCATTCCGCTTGCAGGCTTTCCTCCACTGTTGCAGGGCAGCGGAGACCTTATTCTGCTGCTGTATCTGCTGTTATTCCCTTCACTTGCTTTGGTGATTGCCGGCTTTTCTTCCGCTTCCCCCTATGCAACTGTCGGAGCGCAGAGGGAAATGGTTACAATGCTTTCATTTGAGCTGCCGCTTGCAATCGCCGCTGTTTCGGTTGCATGGCTGCTTTCAACGGCATTGTGCGGGCAGGCTGTTTTTTCACTTGCAGTAATTGCAGCCAACCCTGTCTGGGGCTTGGTTGGACCGTTCGGTTTTGTCGGATTGGCAATTCTTTTCATTGCCATGCTGGTTGTAATGCCTGGCGAGCTTGGTTCAATTCCGTTTGATACAGCTGAAGCTGAAACAGAGATTGCCGGCGGAGTGCTGGTTGAATACAGTGGAAGAAACATTGCATTATTCTATCTGGCTAATGCTGTCAAAACAATTGCCTTTGCCTCAATCACAATAGCATTGTTTTTGCCTTATGGAATTGCTGCATGGCTTGGCTTAGGCGGAATTGCCGCTGCTTTTGCCAATGCGCTTTTCTTTTTGCTCAAATTGTTTGCCGTTGTTTTTGTCGGCAGGATTTTCCTGAGAGTTGCGATTCCGAGGCTGAGGATAACGCAGGTTGTCAAGGCATTCTGGGGCTATGCAACCTTTGCTGCCCTGCTTGCCCTGATGCTGATAATAATTGACGTTGCTTTGCGGGGAGTGATTTGAATGGCAATGAGAGCTGAGCTGCTGAAACAGTTGTTCAAACGCCCCTTCACTAACCTCTTTCCCGCAAAGCGCATTCCAAAGAGCGTAACGGATTTTCTGCTCAAAGTGAAGAAAGGCGAAGCAAAACCAAACAAGCCAATTGCTGTTCCGCCTGGATTCAGGGGAAAAATCGCTTACAGCAGGGAGAAATGCATTGGATGCCAGCTCTGCGTGAAAGTCTGCCCTGCAGCGGCAGTAGAATTCCTGCCGGCAGAGAAAAAAATCCGCTACCATTTGTTCAGGTGCACTTTCTGCGGATACTGCGTTGAAGTGTGCCCTGTGAAAGCGCTTCTCTTTACGGATGAGTTTTTGCTCGCGGATTATAAGAAGGATTAGTGATTGTAATCAAGCACCATTGTCAACTAATTGTAATAGTTGAGGAATGGCAGTATCTTGAAAAATAAGTCGTTTTAGTCAATCGCGCTATTCTTTTTTAACGATTCTGCAGAGTAAATAAAATGGTAAAGGTGGGTTTCAAACGCTTCTGAAAGAAAAAAAACCAGTATTAGCCAGACGTTTTTTTTTATTAAAAAAGCTCGGCCTGTTTTGGTGGATTGACAATAACCGGCTTATCGTTTCAACAATTCTGGTTCTTTCGGTCATTTTTGCTTTTCAGAACTTTATGCTAGCAATACTGTTTGAATCCGTCTGCTTAACCTACCCTATAATATTATTGTTAGTTGGGCAGACCGTATTTGGAAGAGGGTATACAAAGAAAAAAGGACTATTACAACTGGCATTAAAAATTCTGGAAGAAAAGAAACAAGCCGAAATAATAAAGCCAAAAGATGGGTGGGAAATAAGCGAAATAATGACGTTTATTTATAACCAAATATGTGAATATGAATCAGTGTCAAGATTTGAAGATTGGGACATAGTTGTAGAAAAGACATACGATGAACTACAAGCAGTGTTGGATGACACTGAATGGGTTCTAGACTTTGGAAACAATAATCACAGACGGGAAAGCCTGAATAAGGTTAAAGCATTTCTCGAAGAGCTTCCAATCTTGAAAAACCCAGAATTAGAAATTTTGGATTCAAGGCAATACATCCAGCAAAACAGATCTGTTTTTTCAGAGTTTAAAGAGAGGGTGAGTAGAGAACAAAATATCCCGTTTGAAAAAAGAGAAGTAGGGCTTCGCACAAGAATTTGGAAGTGGTTTACTAACAAAATAAGGTGGTTTAATAAAAGTCGGGCGCAACTTTTTGTTGGAGTTATCCTCTTTTTAGTTTACATTGGTATCACTTTGTTACACCCAATAGATGCAAACCCAGTCAGTATGTGTTTTCTTTTAGTAATGGCGATTGCACTCATGTTTTTATCATCCAAGCAATTGTCGGGGTTTAACAAAGGGTTGGCCGCCAAATAAAATCTCTGATTTGTACTCAAGCCCTTTTATTTCACTCCACTTCTTCTCCCTCAAAATTTCCAACCGTTTTTTCTTTGCTGCGGCAACTGCAGGCGAAATGCTGTAGCCGATCTGGATTTTTTCCGGCTGCATTCCAATGAACAAAATTTTTCCAGCGCAGCGCTCAAGCTGCGAAACCAGGAAATGCAACGGCATTGCGTGCGTTCCAAAAGAAATACTGTTGAGCTTTTCATTAGACCGCAGCTGAGGATAGTGTCCTTGTATATTTCCCTCTTTTTTCCAAAAGAATTGGCGACTGTTACACTGGTTTTCAGCGAAAGTTTCGCTAAAAAGCGAAACTTTTAATGAGGGGGCTGCTCATTGGGAGGAAAAGGTTTTGGAAAACAGTTAACAGCGCTGTTTTGGCTGCCGGGAGTGGCATCGGTTTTTTTGAGAAATATCGGTTTTTGCCGATATATTTAAAATATCGTTGTTTCCCTTTTTGTGCGTTATGAAGCTGACGGCAAGGCAGACATACAAGGTTATTTCGTTTATTCTGCGCAACCAACAGTTTACGCAGATGGAGGCGTTTAAGGCAACCGGAACCTCTTGGGGCAGGATGAATGAGGTGGTGCAGTGGCTTGTTAGCAAGAATTTTGTGGAGAAAAGGAAAAATGGTTATGAGTTAATTGACCCTGCCGGGCTTGTTTCACTGTTCCCTTTATATCGGGACATGAATTCTCTTCTGTTGCGGAAGCTGCCGTTAAGGTTGTCTAAAAAGCAGATAATGGAAAGATTGCCTAAAAAAACAGCGCTTTGCCTGGATTCAGCGCTGCAATTCTATTCAGCATACTGGCACAGCAACAGGGTGTGCGTATATGTGGAAGAAAACAGCGCGTTACTCAAAAAAATTGAAAAAGAATTCACGCCGTTAACCGGCGGGAACACCCTCCTCTGGCTATTCAAGCCGGATATTGCGCCAGAAACAGCAAAAGTAAAATCTTTCACAATAACAGACAGGCTCAGAACCCTAATCGATATGGCTTGCGATAACAAGAGCTATTATGCAAAGGACCTCTACAAGCAGCTGTGGAAACTAAAATTTGAGGAATGAAAAAAAATGGGCCCATATGGATTAACAGAGTTGTCGTTCAAAGAACTTGCCAACATAACAAAACTATTCAACATCCATGGCTTGACCCCGATTATTGTTGGCGGATGGGCAGTCTACCACTATACAAAAGGCGCAAAATCAATAGACGTTGACTTAGTGTTGCCGTCAAAGCACGCAATTCAAATATTTGAAAAATACTGTGGACAACGTGGATTCAAAAAAGACAAGGCGGCAAGAATAAGGGTGTTGTTCAAAAAGGAAGTCGGGGTAAAAACAGGAAAACAAGAAATCGAGTTGGATATATTCACTCTAACAGACAAGAATGTGCTTGCCTCAAATAAATCAATTGAGATCCCCTGGCAACTGGCAGAGAAATACAGCGAGCTGTGGCAACTGGAAAAGAATACAACCGCAAGAGTGCCGGCAAAAGAAGTGCTGCTTTTGTACAAAACAGCAGCCTTTATAGACAGGCAATTCAAACTGAGGACATGGGCAAATCTCAGCAAGGTTACAAGAGACAGGCTGAAAGCAAAAATAGCGAAAGACAAAGAAGACATAAAAAGCCTGCTGAACCTTTCAATAGACAAAGAAAAACTGCTTAGGCTTTTGAAAGAAACAGATTTTGAAGAGCAGTTTAACAAAACAATAAAAGAAATTGAAAAACAAAAATAAACAGCCAGTTCACTCAAGTGCTTTTATTGCCCGCCAATTCTTTTTTTTCAGGATTTCAATCAGTTTTTTCTTGCTTTTCTTTGCATCTGCGGAGATTTTTTCTCCCAACTGCATTTTGCCTGGCTGAACCGCAATGAACAGGATTTTTTCGGCATATTTTTCCAAATGCGAAACCAGGAAATGCAATGGCATTGCGTGCGTTCCGAAAGAAACACTGTTCAATTTGCCTTTAGGGAGCAGCCTGAATTCTCCAGCGGGCAGGCCCATTTCCGCTGCGTCAACAATAACCAAAAGTTCCGGGCGCTCTCTTTTCACAACAGCAGCAAAATTCTCAGGCACTGTTTCGCACGCAAGCGAAAGCCACTCGCTGTGTTTGAATTCCCTTGCAATAATGTTCCCGATTCCGTCATCGCCCTTCAGCTCGTTGCCAATGCCCATCAGAATAAATTTCATTTCTTTTTCACCTTTCCCTCAATTCATTCCAATGCAAATCAAAATGAATTTTATTTTGCTTTAATTTCTTTGATTACGCACTCTTTTCCTTTCACAATCTCCGCTTCTTTGCTTCCGCATTTCGGGCACTTGATTTCAATCAGCCCTGCGTGCGCCATCTCGTGTGTTGCATTGAATTTTTCAACCGCTCCCTGAAAGCCGCAGCCGCACTTTATTTCCGGCTTGAGTATTTCAACGCTGATTTTTGTTTTTAGCTTATCGCCGAATTGCTTGCGCAGCAACTGCTGCAGCCAGAATTCAGCGTGCTCTGAATCAACGAAGTGCAGTGCGCCGATTGCAATGCCGAGCTTTATTTCCCTAACCTTTTGCCCTTTAAGCTTTTCAGCTACAGCATCAGCAATGCTCTGCATTAATGCAATGTCGTGCATAAAAACGCCTAAAAAAAATTTTAGGATATGAAATAGTTCGTAAATCGTTTTTATATTGTTTTAGCTTCAGCCTGCTTTAATGCAAATTTTTAAAAACACTGCGTGATTCCCTTTAAGTGAAGTGACATTGTTTTGAAAAAGGCTTTTTTGCTTTTGGCATTTCTTTTACTTTTTTCCCTTGCTTTTGCCCAGACAATTGAGCAGCAAGAATGCCCTACCGGTGCTGCAACCGTTTACCTGTTCTGGGGCAACGGATGCCCGCACTGCGCTACAGAGAAACAATTCCTGCAGGAAATAGAACAAAAATACCCCTGGCTGCAAATCAAGCAGTTTGAGGTATGGTATGATGCGCAAAACAGCGCGTTTTACAAGCAGGTTGCAGACGCATTTGGCACACTTGACGGAAGTAGTGTGCCGAGAACATTTATCGGAGACAAGGTTTTCGTCGGGTTTGCAGAGGAACAGGGTGAATTGATTTATTTGCCTGAAGAAAAGGCTTTTTTGGGCTACAAAAACCAGATTGAGAAAGCGATGGAAGAAGCAATGCAGCCTGGTGCCGCTACAGTGGAGCAGGTGCTCGAAGGAAAAATCAAACCAGCGCACGCTGAGCCGGACAGCAAAACAATCATAACACTGCCAATCATTGGCGAAATAAATGCATCTGAGTTCTCGCTGCCGGTTTTTACGGTAATAATGGGCTTTATTGACGGCTTCAACGCATGCGCAATGTTTGTCCTGCTGATGCTGCTTGCAATGCTTGTAAGGCTGAAAAGCAGGCGGAGAATGGCGATTGTTGCAGGCACTTTTGTTTTCGTTTCAGGCGCGGTTTACTTTTTGTTCATGAGCGCTTGGCTGAATGTCTTTGAATGGATTGGCTCGGTTGCAATAGCTTTCTCAATAGTTGGATTGATTGCGCTTGCAATCGGGTTTGTGAACTTGAAGGACTTCTTCTTTTTCAAAAAAGGGCCCAGCCTTTCGATTCCTAAAAGATTCAAGCCAAAGGTTTTCGCAAAAATGAGGGAAATTCTGGAAGCCGAATCAGTGCCATTGATGCTTGGGGCAGCAATTGTTCTTGCAATCAGCGTGAACTTTGTTGAATTCTTGTGCACTTTCGGCCTGCCAATGGTTTACACAAAAGTACTGGCAGAACAGCAGCTGCCTGCTCTCACCAAATACCTTTACCTTGCCCTATACCAGGTTTTCTATATGCTTGACGACACCATAATCACAGCGATTGTTGTGATAACATTAAGCAGCAGGAAGGTAACCGAAAAATACGGCAGAGCACTGAAATTCATTGCAGGCGCAATAATGCTCGCACTGGGAGCAATACTGCTGCTGAACCCAGGGCTGCTGGTGCTTGGCTGAATCCACTTGCTCTGTTTTTCTTTTTTTCTATAATTAAATTATTCTTATGATTCCGTGCAATTTGCGGGATTTGGTTACATTCATCCCGAACAAGGCAGAGCCAATCCACAACTGGCTCTACTACAAGGAGGGCTTTTCAAGAGGCCTGGTTGAATGGGCAGTGAAAGAATTCTCCCTGCTGGAACCAATCCTTGACCCATTCTGCGGCGTTGGAACAACAATGCTTGCGGCAAAGCAAATGGGAATGCAGAGCATTGGCTTTGATGTAAGCCCGCTTGCAGTGCTTGCAAGCGAAGTGAAAACAAGAAACCATGATTTGAATAAACTGGAGGAAACCCTGCGTGAATTCCACAAAATGCACCCAGTGCAGGCAGGCAAGTTTCCCAACAAAAAAATCAGGCGCTTGTTCAATGCACTGCAATTGGATGAGATTTATTTCTTTTACAAAAAAGTGCAGGAAATAAAAGATGCAAGAACAAGGAACCTTTTTCTGCTCGCTTTGATTGACACAACTGGAAGGGTCGCAAACGTAATCAAAATAGGGGGCAGCCTGCGGAAGCAGCGCAAGCCAATGCTGCCGGTGAAAAAACTTTTCCTTGGAAAAGTGAAGAAAATGATGCTGGATTTGCAAAGCATGCAAATGCCTGCGATTGAGCCCCAGGTTTTTGAAGCTGACGCGCGGATGGCAAAGCTGAAAGAGAACAGCGTTGGCTCAGTTGTCACTTCCCCACCCTATTTGAACAAGATTGAATACGCCAGGGTTTACAAAATGGAGCTCGGCCTGTTCTTTCAGTCACAGGAAACAAGGCTGCGGGCATACATTGCCGATGAAGCAACCGGAAGGGAGCAGGAAACCAATCTGCCACTCATAGCGAAAGCGTATTTTGATGATATGCGAAAAGTGCTGCGGAACATGCTGCATTACTTGGTGCCAGGCGGCAAAGCGGTGATTGTTGTTGGAGGAGGCTGCTTTCCTTACGAAACAGTTGAGAGCGATGACGAAATAATAAAAATCGCAAAAGAGGAAGGGTTTGCGCTGCTGCAGAAAATTGTTGCAAGAAAAGTGCTTTGCATGCGCAATCGAACAATAAATGTTGGAACAGTCAGGGAGAGCGTGGTGGTGCTGGAAAAACCGGCGTGAGAAAGCATTAAAAACAATTAGGTAATAAGTATATTATAGGTAATAAATTTATACTGTGATTTGTATGGCTACTCAGACTGTTCAAATACTGCATTACCCAACGCTTAAGACAGTTCTGCTTGTTGAAGAGATTCTTAAGGGTGCAAAAGAGCCTCTTTCAAGGTATGAGGTAATGAAGAGGGCGAAGAATAAAATAATGAGGCAGACCCTGAATACCATAATTGAATACCTTGAAAAAAGGGGCATGGTGCTGGACAGCGAGAAGGGAATTATCTGGACTTATATGCCGCCGGCAAAATTGCAAAAATGGCTGAAAGAAAGTGTGGAAGCATGAGGGCAAGGGTAAGGTTGATTGGGCAAGCGCTTGAAGAGTATAACAAGCTAAAGGACATTACAGGGAAAGAAATGGCAGGGGGAATAACAAGCAGTGAAAACATTTCACTGCTCCGCTCTATTGACCAAAAAATCGAGTGGCTGAAAGACAATCCATTGGTTGGAGAAGTGGTCAAAAAGAAAGACATACCGCCAGAACTTGATGTTGACAACTTGTTCAAGCTGAGGCTGGCGCAATACTGGAGAATGCTGTATACTATTGGAAGAAAAGAAATAGAAATATTCTGCTTTATTCTTGTAATAGAATCACACCCGGATTACGACAGAAGATTCGGCTACAAAAAGAGATAAAACAAGCCTCGCAGGCGCAATAGGATAATAAAAGTTGGAACAGTCAGGGAGAGCGTGGTGGTGCTGGAAAAACCGATGGAAAAGAATTAAAAGGAAGAAAGCCATAATCTTTTTTTATGGGGATATTGAAGAGAATAACGGTTGCGGGAAGACTAGCTGTAAAAAAAGCGCATTCGGAAAGGGCCGTAGTCAGGATAAAGTTGCCTAAGGGGGATGCGAGGGATACGCAAAGGCGGTTCAAGGCTACTCCACAAGAGTTTATGGATAACATGGTTTCTTGGTGGCAAAGAGACAAAATTTTCCACTTTTTTTTGTCTGGCAATGAAACGCGAGGATATGGGCTTTGGATTGCTTCTCCTGGCATTGGTGTAAGCATTCCTAGCGGCGCGAAAAAAACGGAGATAATGGGAATTCTAAAGGAGTATGCAAAAGGCATTCAAAGAAAAAACCCGGGAATAAAAGTGTTTGTTACGTATAAAAAAAATCTCTAAAAGCGTGGTGGTGCTGCTGAAACCGGCATAAAGCCGATTTTACCTCTATACAGCATCCTTTTAAAAGCAGCTTCTTTCTATTAATTAACAAATTTCTTTAACTTTTTGGGAGGTTGGAATTATGGCTGGAAAGAAAGCATTTGGCGGATACACTATCTGTTTCAAGGGATGTAAGGACACTGTTGAAGATGTCTTTGGCTCAGGCAACATTGCGCCGAGCGAGATGACGAAAAAGATTTGGGCATACGTTAAGAAAAAAGGCATTGCCGGAAAGTAACGGCAAACCTTTTTTTTCTTTTTTTTAATTAATTGAGCGTGTTCAATTTGAATGCAAAAAAGATAGTTATTGCCGGCATTGCAGCCGGAATAGTAATCTCAGTTATCTCTCTATCTATAAGCTATCTCGTGCAGTATGCGTTTTCATACGATGTTCTTGCTTTGGGCGGCATGCGACAAGTAAATGACCCAATAATGGCGCTTTTCTTCGTGCACCCATGGGTTTTGGGCTTTGCAATGGCAATCGCTTTTGAAAAAACCAAAGCAGGACTTGGCAAAGCAGGCATGAACAGGGGAAAGAACTTTGGCTTAATCGTCTGGCTTCTTGCAGGATTGCCAAGCGCTTTCCTTGTATGGAGCAGCATGAACTATCCCCTTGGATTCACGGTAAGCAGCGTGGTAGGCAGCTTGCTGTATATGGTTGCAGCAGGCATTGTAATAGAAAAAATAATGGGCTGAAAACCAGCCAAAAAGTTTGCCTGCTCTTTTTATTTTTTTATTTTTTTTTCCAGAAAAGCGGTAAGAATTGCTTTAAAAAAACAACTACCTCAAATTAAATTAGACAGTTCTTCGCTTCTTTCGCAATGCGAACGAAGTGAGCACAGTCCATTCGGAGCGAAAGCGACGAATGGGCTTACGTACTGCCGGCGTTCCGGCATGCCCTAATAGTCTATCGGTTAGGATGCGGCCCTGTCGAGAAGCCTTTTCTTAAAAAGAAAAGGCTTGCGAAAAGAAAGCAATTTTGCGAAAGCAAAATTGCGGTCAGGCTGCGAGGCGGGTTCGACTCCCGCTTAGGGCGAATTTTTTTCAATTAAACTTAATCAGCTTTTTTTATAATTCTAAAAAAAAGTTGGGCTTTTAAATTTAATTGACCCTTTTTAATTTGAGGTTTGGGCATGGCAAGAAAGGGGAGCAAAAGGCAAAGCACTGGCTCGCTTGGGGAGAGAATGGAAGATTTTGGGGAAGAGGTCGGCAGGATTGGCGAGCAATTCGGAGAAAGGATGGAGAGAAAGGGCAACGAAATCGGTGATGAGTTAAGGTCTGCTTTTGGGTTTGTTTGGCCGATTATCGGCAGCATTGTTGGATTGATTTGTTTTGCAATTGCAATTTGGGCGCTGAACTATATCGGGGCCAACTCTGGCTTTGAATTTTTGACTAAAATAGCTGCTTTTTTTCTTTCAAACCTCGGTCTGTTTTTCATTCTGTTCCTGTTCTTCTCTTACATGGATTTCTTTTCAAAAACAAAAAGAAGGGCATTCAGGCCCTTTTCCCCGATTGTAACAGCTGCGGGAATTGCCGTAGCAGTATGGGTGATTGCGAACGCTGCAATAATCGCAGCCCCATCGCTTGGAATTGGTTTCATTGCTGGCATTGCAGCATATACTTTGGAAAAAATTTTGTGGTTTTTCATTTTCTTCGCATTGGTCGGTTATTTGGTTTTCCTGCTCTCAAGGGGCAGCGAGGAAGCAACAGTTAGGGAGGTGTCTCAAATGAAAAAAGCTTTCGCAAAAAAAGAAACAGAAGGCGTAAAGCACTTGTACAGGTCAGGCAAAGAAAAAATTCTCGGCGGGGTATGCGGTGGCGTAGCGGAATACCTCAAAGTTGACCCAGTGATAATAAGACTGCTCTGGGTTGCAGGAGTACTGGCATGGGGCTTCGGAGTCCTGCTGTACATAATAATGTGGATAATCGTCCCAAGGAATCCAGCGCACGCATGGGGTTAAAAAAATTCAGCAGCCGGAAATTTGCAATCATTGAGTTCATTTACAGCAGCGGTTGGATGAATTGCATGAACTGCTTTTTTGTTGCCTTCAGTTCCTTTTCTCCCTCAAACAAAAAGAGGGCATTGCCAGGCAGCGCTTTCCACTGGCTGAGGAAACCGTTTTTTTCAACAGCGTTGAAGTAGGCGTTCACTTTTTTTCTCTGCTTTTCATTCAGCGAGCCTGTTGCTTGCTCGAATTCTTTTTCCTGCAGCGCAGCGCAGAACGGATACAATTCGCGCAGCGGTTTTTCGCTCAGTGAAATGAAAGGGAAAAGCCTGCAGATTGCAGGCAGAAAGCCGTGAATTGTGCAGCGCCCGCCTTTCAGAAAAACGCATTCACCTTTTGCATTTCTTTTCAACGCAATGCAGGGCAGAACAAGAAAAAAAGATGGAAGAGCGCCAAAATTTTTTTCAAAAAACAAAACAGCTTTTTTCGGCAGCATTTGGCTGCTTACTGTTAGCCTGTCTTTTTTTTCTTTTCTCGCATACAAGTGCGCAACCAAAGCGCATTTTTGTTTGATGAACTGCGCTTCACCCAAACCGAGCTTTGCTGCAATGGCTTTTGCTTCAGCAGGCAGCACTGTTATCCAGTATCTTTTGCAGCACTCGCTGCATTTTGTTTCAATGCAATGCATGCGCATGGTAAAAAGCATTGCATGCAAGTTGTTTTAAAAAATGCGTTGCTGAAAAAACGGCGAATTCAGGAAAAATTTTTGAAAAAAAGTTCGGGCGGCAAAAAATTGGCAAAAAAAGCGATAATTTCCTGCCAAGTATACATAAAAAGGCCTTTTTGTTTTTTTCTGTATGCTTTTTTAAATCTATTCAGGCTTTTTTTCCCAAAAAAAGATTTAAATTCTCTTTAGGGAACATAATAGTATTGATAATTTCAGTCTTTAAGTAAAAAAATGATTGAAATTGCCACCTTAAGACTAAGAGAGGTGAATTCATAATGCCGAAAGCAAGAAAAAAGCAACCAAAACGCAAAGCAAAGCCAGCTCGGAAGCCTGCAAAAAAGCCTGTTAAAAAAATTAAAGCCATTGAAGAGCAGGAAGAAGAAAAAGAGGAAGAGCAGGAAGAAGCAAGCGAAGAAGAGGAACCAGAGGAAAACAGTTTTGAAGAAGAGGAAAGCGAGGAATCAGAGCCAGAGGAAGAAGCAGCAGTGGAAGAAGCGGAAGAAGAATTTTGAAGAAGAAACTGTATTCCGGGAAAAAAAACGAATAAGAATTTTGAAACGAAAAAAAACCAATTCGGTTGCGTTAAAAGATTTGCGCAGGAACAAGAGCAGACAAAATCTGCTTTGCCTCAGTTGCCTTTTTTGCCTTCAAGAAACTTTTGAAAAAAGTTTCATCAAAAAGCCTTTTTTCCTTTGGAAAAAAGCCTTGAGAAAAAATGCTTCGCAAGAGTGGCAATATGCCACAAAATATTTTTTAAAAAAAAAGGGGTGAATTGAATGAAAAGTTTGGTTGGAAGCGCAATGGGAAAAAAAACACCAAGCGCTGAAAAAGACAATGAAGAATTCGAGCAATTGAAGATAATGGTGATTGGAACAGGCGGAGGAGGCTGCAACACAATAAACAGGCTTGCGAAAAAAGGAATAAGGGGAGCACAACTGTTTGCTGTCAACACAGACAAGCAGCACCTTGCAATAATTGATGACAGTGTATCAAAAATCCTGATTGGAGAAACAGTTACAAGAGGCCTGGGCGCCGGCGGTTACCCTGAAATCGGCCACAAGGCAGCTGAAGTCAGCAAATCAAAGCTTGAAGAAGCCCTGCAAAGAGTTGACATGCTTTTCTTGGCAGCAGGAATGGGCGGAGGCACTGGAACAGGCTCAGCACCGGTTATTGCAGAGATCGCAAAAGAGCAGGGAGCAATAGTGATAAGCGTTGTAACTTACCCTTTCAATCTGGAGAGAGCAAGAATAGTGAAAGCGGAAGAAGGAATACAACAGTTGAGCAAAGTATCTGACACGGTTATAGTGATTGACAACAACAGGCTCGCGCAGCTTGTGCCGAACCTGCCGATTCAGGACGCGTTCAAGGTTGCCGATGAAGTGATTGCAGCTGCGGTAATTGGAATAACCGAAACAATAACACAGCCTTCTTTGATTAACCTGGATTTCGCTGATGTAAGGGCAATAATGTCAAACAAGGGCCTGAGCCTGATTGCAGTCGGGGAAAGCAAGGCAAATGACAAGGTCAATGCAGTTGTAGAGGACACATTGCACAACATGCTTTTGGATGTTGACATAAGCGGGGCAAAAGGCGCACTGATTCACATAACAGGCGGGCCTGATTTAACGCTTGGAGAGGCAAATGCAATCGGAGAAAAGCTGACTGACAGGATTGACAGCAAAGCAACAGTCATTTGGGGCGCAAGGATTGACCCAACCTTTGAAAACAGGGTTGAGGTAATAGCAATCTTCACAGGGGTTTACTCGCCGTACATCACCGGAACAAAGAAAGAGGAACAATTTGCAACGTCCTTTGCATCAAGGGGCAAAAAAAGCGAATTGGATTTAGGCTACGCTTAAATTGAGCAAAAAAAAATTCGGCGGTTATGGCTATAACTTAATGCCAAAAAGCAATTTCGTGCTATGCTGCACTTAAAACAAGAAAAGGGGGCAATAATTCACTCTTTAGCGCTCCCCTTTTCTCATTAATTCTTCTACTGCAAGCCTTCCGAAAAGGAAAGCTATTGTGCTCTCTGCCCCCTGGTTCAGGTTCGGGCCCTGCGCCGTCAACCCGTCAAAGCAAGCGCCAGTGCTTGAATCAAAAACAGCTTTTCCCAGAAGATTTTTTCCAAGGAACCAGTTGAATGCAATAAATGCATCTTCCGCATACTCCTGCTTTCCGGTTAAATTGAATGCTGTTAAGGCAGCGTCAGCCATGCTGCCTGCCTCAATAGGCTGCTGGTCAAACAACGCCTTCTGCCCGCCTCTCGGCAGCCAGCCACTCTGCCCAACAGGAACAAACATGTCGCCTTCAATTGTTTTGCCCCTTAGGAAACTGTAGGTTTGCTCTGCTGCATGCAAAAAACGCTCATCCTTGGTTGAATCAAAAGCCAAAAAAAGCGCTTCAGGCATTATTGCATTGTTGTAAGTTAAAATCTCTTCAAACCATTGCCATTCGGCTGAACTGTTTTGCTCAAGCATTGAAAGCAATTTATTTCCAAGCACGTTTATTTTTTCAGGCAAATCAAGCTGTTCAGGCTTTGCCTTGAAATAATGGTGTATTCCCATCAGTGCCAGGGCAACCGGCCTGCAATCCTCCAATGCCGAAATGTTTGGCATTGCATCGTCTATCATTTTTTTTGCAAGCGCCTTTAGGTTTTCATTCAATCCGCTGTTCACTGCAAATCCTGCCGCCCACAATGCCCTGCCAAGGCAGTCCCAGCTGGTCTGCTCTTCTGTGAAGCGCTTGTCGAATGAAACAAAATTGTGAAACAAGCCGTTTTCTGTTTGGGTGTAGTGCATAAAAGAGAGGTATGTTCTTGCAAGCTGCTCCGCTTCCACAGCGCTTTCAGGAAACAGGCGCTGGAAGCGCAGCACCGCAATCAATGCCCTTGCATTGTCATCTGTTGTATATCCTTCTTTGAAGCAGGGCACGGCGTGCGTTGAGTGCTGCAGCATTCCTGTGTGGTCGCTCATTGCCTTCAAGCGCAGCAAATCAACTGCTGGCAGTTTTTTGTTGAACCTGAACATATTGAATCAGATACAGAACAGTTGTACTTTAAAGCATTTAAATTTTTCCCACACCAAGATTTCCCTGAAATGAGCTAGGTTGTTTTAATTCAATTAAAATTTCATTCTATAATTTTATATTCTCTTTTATTTATTAATCAATTAAAAAATTAGTAAGTGAACTTTATGAAAAAAGGGGAGCATGAAACTTACAACCTCATTAGCTTCATTCAAACCGCAGGCAAACTGAAAGAGGTTAAAAGGCAGGGCTGGATTGAGAGAGGCGTGCAGCAGCCGGAAAGCGTTGCAGAGCATTCTTTTATGCTTGCGCTGATGGCAATGTTGTTCGCTGAAGGGGAAAAGCTTAATGTATGCAAGGCAGTGAAAATGGCTTTAGTCCATGATTTGCCTGAAGCAATATGCGGGGACATTGCCTCAAGGGGGAAAGAGGAACAGCAGCAGTGCAGCAACAGGGAAAAGCATGAAAGGGAAGAGAAAGCGCTGAAAGAAATTCTGCGCAGCCTGGATTCAAAAACAGCAAAAAAAATTTTATCCTTATGGCACGAATTTGAGCAGCGCAAAAGCAGGGAGGCAAAGCTCGTATATGAACTGGACAGGCTTGAGGCAATCTTCCAGGCGATTGAATACGAGTGCAAAGGAAATTTCACAGTAAGCCTGCAGGAGTTCTTTGATTACGCTGACGCAAGACTGCGGAACAAGAGATTGCGCAAAATGTTTCTGCTGCTGATGCAGCAACGGGGCAGAAAATAATGGGGCAAGGCGCAAGGTTTTTATTCTTTTAAGCAATTTATGTTTGCATTTGGCGGTTTTGTATGCCTAAGAAAAAGAAGCCTGCTGGAAAAAAACCTGGTGTGGATAAAAAGAAAGCAGCTGCGATGGGAAAGAAAGCAGCCGGCGGAAAGGGAAAGAAGCTGGAGCAGGTGAAAAAGAAGGCAGGCAGTGCAGGGGCAGTGAAGCGCAGGCTGCTAACCCCCCAGGAGATTATTGATTATTACAGGCTACACCACCAGCTGCCGCCTGAATTGCAGAGAAGGGTCGGAAAATAAAAAGGCTGGAAGCACTCAAAGAATGCATGCTTGGGCACTTGTTCCCTGAACCGCAGAGAATGGTCTGAAAATAGCTGTTTTTTGGTTTTAGGGGCAGATTTTTATTTGTTTCTATTGTTAAGTTAGTAAGTTCGCAATCGTTTATATAGCGATTTTTCTATTTGAGCGTGAAATAATTGTTTGAAATTGATGCCTTGCCATAGTCAGGTATTTGCTTTGGCTCAGCTGGCAGCGTGCTCAAGCCGGAAAAATTGCTGAATGCGCTGGGGGAATCAGCTTGGTATTCGGCGTTGGTGACCATTTTCTTGTTCCAAAGCATGTATTGCTTTCAGCACAGCAGGCTGCTGAACTGATGAAAAAGTATGGCTTGAACCCTAATCAAATGCCAAAAATTCTGCGAACGGATTCTGCAATAATTGATATGCTGCCGAAAAAAGGCGACATAGTGAAAATTGTCAGGGACAGCCCAACAGCCGGAAAAACAATTTACTACAGAAGGGTAGTGTAAACTGGCGGAGAAAAAAAACTGAAACTGGAACAAAAATAAAAAAAGGCGAAGGAAAAACCGCAATGAAAAATTGAATGAATTAAAAAGAAATTTTTGAAAAAAAAACTGTGAATGGAAAAAAAAATGAAAAGAAAAAAATTGTTTAATTTTTAGGGGCAATTAACATGAGAAACTGGGAACTGATCGAGGCTTATTTCAGGAACAAGAACTTTGCCCAGATGGAGATTGACTCATTCAACCAGTTTGTTGAGAAAAAGCTGCCTGAAATAATTGACGAGAACAGTGAAATTGTCCCAAAAATTGAGGAAGTAAGGATTGAAATAAGCGACATCGAGGTTCTAAGGCCGAGGATTGTTGAAGCAGACGGAAGCCCGAGGGCAAACTTTTTTCCAATGGAGGCAAGAATCAGGAACAGGACATACAGCAGCCCGCTTTACCTCACAATGAGGCTGCTGAGAAGGGAAGTCGAGCAGGATGTGAGAAGGGCATACATTGGAGAATTGCCGATAATGCTTAAATCAAATTTGTGCTGGCTGAACGGAAAAAACGAGGCCGAACTGATTGAAATGGGGGAAGACCCAAAGGACACAGGCGGATACTTTATTATCAACGGAAGCGAAAAGGCATTGATGACACAGGAAGTGCTTGCATCAGACAGGGTAATGATTAGCGATCGGACAAAAGGCGTTGCAGCTGAAGTGATTTCAACAAAGGGCGCATTCAAAGGCAGGGTAATGGTAATGAGAAAGCCGGACGGAACCCTGAGTGTGACTTTCCCTGCTTCCCCGAGAAAGCTAAAATTGTTTGTTTTACTGAAAGCGCTTGGATTGAAGACAGTGAGGGAAATAAAAGAGGCTTTTCCGGAAGAGAAAGAAATAGAGAACGACATTCTTGTAAACTGGGAGAACTGCCTGGTTAAAACAGAGGAAGAGGCATTGGATAAAATCGGAAAATTTGTTGCGCCAGGGCAGGTAATTGACTACAGGCTGAGGAGAGCCCAGGAAGTCATTGACGCTTTCCTGCTGCCCCACATTGGGCAGAAAAAAGAAGACAGGCTTGCAAAGGCATACTATTTGGCAATGATGGCCACAAAGGCGATTGAAAGAGCATATGGATTGAGAGGCGAGGACGACAAGGACCATTACGCAAACAAGCGGCTGGAGTTATCCGGCAAATTAATGGAGCACCTGTTCAGGTACAGCTTCAAGTATTTCATAAAGGATTTGCGTTTCCAGATTGACAGGACTGTTACAAGAAGAAGAAAGCTGAACATCAGCACAATTGTGAGGCCGGGCGCTGTAACCGAAAGAATCAGGTTTGCAATGAGCACAGGCAACTGGATTGGCAGGGCAACAGGCGTGAGCAAATTCATGGACAGGGTGAATTTCCTGAGCCCACTGACTGATTTAAGGAAAGTGAAGAGCCCCCTGAACAAGAACAGGGAGCTGTATGAAGCAAGGGATGTCCACGGAACACACTGGGGAAGGCTAGATCCAATAGAAACACCAGATGGTCCACAATGTGGTTTGGTGAAAAACCTGTGCCTGATGGCTGAAGTGACAACAGAAACAGACGAGGTCCCGGTTGAAGAGCTGCTGTACAAAAAAGGGGTGAAGCTGAGGAAACTGTGAACCGGGAAATTGCGAAAAATGGAATTTTATTGTTTTATTTGAATTTAAAAAAAACGAATGAAAAAAATGAAACAACCAAAAAATAAAAAAAATGAAATTTTTTTTTAAAAAAAAAGGAAATGCAAAAAAAGAAATTGAAAAGAAAAAAATGTATAAAAAATTTTGACGTGGTTTTGAATGCCTGCTGCAAAAAAACTGGCCAAGGTTTACATTAATGGAAGGCTGATCGGCTTCCATGAGGATGTGGAGAAGCTGACGGCCGACCTGATCAAGGCAAGGCGGACAAGCAAAATCAGCCATTTGGCGAACATCGCTTTCCACGCTGATACAAACGAGTTGTACATTAACACAGATGCAGGCAGGGTGCAGAGGCCACTTATTGTTGTTGAGAATGGGAAGCCTGCTGTAAGCGAAGAGGACCTTGGCATGGTGCGCTCGGGAAAAATGGCGTGGGATGATTTGGTGAAGCAGGGGAAGATTGAATACCTTGATGCAGAGGAAGAGGAAAACGCTTTGATTGCATTGAGCGCAGAGGAATTGACAAAAGAACACACCCATTTGGAGATTAACCCTATTGTGATATTGAGCGTCATCAGTTCAATGATTCCATATCTGCCGCATGACATGGCTGGAAAGGCATTGCACGGCGCAAAAATGTTCAAGCAGGCTTTGGGCATAAGCGGAATCAATTACAATCTGCGGAATGACACAGAGGGCTTCTTGCTTTATTATCCGCAGAAAAATCTGGTTAAGAGCAGGGTAATGGATCTGGTTGAAACAGACAAAAGGCCCCAGATCCAGAACCTGGTTGTTGCAATAATGCCCTACAGGGGCTTCAATATGCTTGACGCATTGATTTTGAACAAAGGCGCTGTTGAAAGGGGCATTGGCAGAAGCGCTTACTTCAGGAATTACGAAGCAGCTGAAAACAGGTATCCTGGCGGCCAGATCGACAAGTTTGAACTGCCCAACGAGGAAACAGTCGGCTTTCTCGGAGAAGAGGCTTACAAAAAGCTGGGCGAAGACGGCATTGCTGTTGTTGAAGAAGAAGCAAAAGAGAAGGAAATAATCATAGGCAGGACATCACCACCGCGCTTCCTTGAGGAAATAAGCGAATTCGGCGTTGTCAAAGAGAAAAGGAGGGAAAGCAGTGTCACTACAAGAAAAGGCAAGCCTGGCTTTGTTGATGCAGTTGTTGTAACAGAGAACGAGGACGGAAACAAGATTGCAAAAGTAAAGGTCAGGAGCACAATGATACCTGAAGTGGGAGACAAGTTCAGCAGCAGGCACGGGCAGAAAGGCGTTATCGGCGCAATTGTGCAGGAAGCAGACATGCCTTTCACAGCAAACGGAATAAAACCAGACCTCATAATTAATCCGCACAGCATCCCAAGCAGAATGACAGTAGGGCACCTGCTCGAAATGCTTGCAGGAAAAGCCGGCGCATTGAAAGCAGAGTGCATTGACGGAACCCCATTCAACAGCACTGGCAGGGATGAACTGGAAAAATTGCTGCAAGAGCGTGGTTTCAGGAGCGACGGAAAAGAGGTTTTCTACGACGGCATAACAGGCGAAAGAATTACAGGAGAAGTTTTCACCGGAGTCATTGCTTACAGGAGGCTGTTCCACATGGTTGCCCACAAAATGCAGGCAAGAAGCAGGGGCCCAGTGCAAATCCTTACAAGGCAGCCGACTGAAGGAAAAGAGAAAGAGGGCGGACTGCGCTTTGGTGAAATGGAAGGCGAAACGCTTGTCGGGCACGGCGCTGCAATGCTGCTGCAGGAGAAATTCATCGAGGACAGCGATAAAGTAATTGAACTGGTTTGCGAGCATTGCGGAATTATTGCAATAAACGACCAGATAAGGAACAGGAAATACTGCCAGCTGTGCGGCAGCAGCAAGGTTTACCCTGTCGAAATGAGCTATGGCTTCAAGCTGCTGCTTGATGAACTGAAAGCGCTCGGCATTTACCCAAAGATAGTGATTGGAAACAAGGCATAAAAAAAATAGAATTGAATTAAATTTGGAGAACCGTGTTTGGTTTTGAAAGTCAAAAAAAGAAGTGATGCAAAGTGTTGATGAAGAAAATTCAGGCGATTGATTTCAGGGTTTTGAGCCCTGAAATGACCAGGAAAATGAGCGCTCTGGAGGTAAAGACGCCCGACACCTATGACAAGGACGGCTACCCAATGGAAGGCGGCCTGATGGATCCGCATCTTGGAGTAATCAACCCTGGCTTGAGGTGCAAAACATGCGGCCAGAAAATAAAGTACTGCCCAGGGCACTTCGGCAGCCTGGAGCTCGTAAGGCCGGTTATCCACAGCGAGTTCAGCAGGAAGCTAGAGCAATTGATGCATGCAACATGCAAGGAATGCGGAAAAATTGTTTTGCCGGCGGAAGCAGTTGAGAAAGCGAAAAAAGCTTTAAGTGCAGAGAATGCTGAAATAATAGCAAAGAAAATTGTTGCAAAAACGAAGAAAGTGAAAAGGTGCCAGCACTGCGGCGCGCCAAAGGGCAGGATTCTGCTGGACAAGCCGACAAACTTTTTCTACAACAAGGAAAGGATTTATCCAACCCAGATAAGGGAATGGATTGAAAAAATCACTGAAAATGATTTGGTTTTGTTTGGTTATGACCCAGAGTTGATCAAGCCATTGTGGTTTGTTTTAAAGGTTCTGCCTGTTCCGCCGATTACAATAAGGCCAAGCATTACGCTTGAATCCGGAATAAAAAGCGAGGATGACCTTACGCACAAGCTGGTTGACATCATCAGGATCAATTTAAGGCTGCGGGACAACATTGATGCAGGAGCGCCACAGCTAATCATTGAAGACCTGTGGGATTTGCTGCAATACCATGTCACTACTTACTTCGATAATAACACTGCGGGAGTTCCGCCTGCAAAGCACAGAAGCGGCAGGGCCCTGAGGACAATAATGCAGCGCTTGAAGGGAAAGAAAGGCAGGTTCAGGCACAACCTGACTGGAAAAAGGGTGAATTTTGCCGCAAGAAGCACAATTAGCCCGGACCCTTACATTACAATCAGTGAAGTCGGCATTCCAAAAGAGATTGCCGACGAGCTTACTGTTCCGGAAACAGTAACAGAATGGAACAAAGACAGGCTAAAGGACATTGTTAAAGACACTGATAAAGTTGTTTACGTAATAAGGCCTGATGAGACAAGAAAAAAGGTTGAAGAAGCGACAAGAAAAGAGATTTCCGAGGAACTGGATATCGGCTTCAGGGTTGAGAGAAAGCTGCAGAATGGCGACATTGTTTTGTTCAACAGGCAGCCCAGCCTGCACAGGCTGAGCATGCTTGCCCACAGGGTGAGGATAAGCACTGACAGGACTTTCAAAATCAATCCAACAGTCTGCAAGCCGTACAACGCTGACTTTGACGGAGACGAAATGAACGTGCATGTTCCGCAAACAGAAGAGGGCAAGGTAGAGGCAACTGAGCTTATGTTCGTAAGGGACCAGGTGATCAGCCCGAGATACGGCGCGCCTGTTATTATAATGGAAGAGGATGGAGTAAGCGGCTTGTTTGTTCTAACACTGCATTCAACAGAATTCAACAAAGCAGAGATAATGCATTACTTTTACGAAATTGGCTTAAACGACCTGCCGAAGCCAGACAGGGAGCGCAACTACAGCGGAAAACTTTTTTTCAGCCAATTGCTGCCAAAAGACCTGAACCTAGAGTATAAGACAAACATGTGCAAAATCATCCAGAAAACAAACCCCTGCGAGCAGTGCAAAAAGGACAAATGCCCTTTTGATGCTTACCTGCATATTGAAAACGGAAAACTGTTATGCGGGGTTGTCGACCAGGAAAGCATGGGCGAGGCAAAAGGAAAGCTGGTTGATGCAATGGCAAGAAACTATCCAAGCGAGGTAATTGAACTGTTCTATTTCAACGCAAACAGGGTTGTTGCTGAATTGCTTACAAAAAAAGGCATGACTGTAGGCCTTGACGAATACGAAATAAGCGATGAAATCAAAAAAGAGAAAAGTAGGGTAATAAGCGAAATGATGCGCAAAGGAGAGCAGCTGGCAGAGTCATTCAAAAAAGGCACACTAGAGCACATTCCAGGGAGGACGGTTGCAGAGAGCTTTGAAATAAACATGATACAGCTGGCAGCCCAGGAAAAGGACAAAATTGAAAAATTAATAATGAAAGAAAAACTGCAGCCCATTATGCAGGAAAAGCCGAAGCTCAACACAATGGTCATGATTGTGAGCGGAAGCAGGGGCAGCAGCGTCAACCTGATGAACATAGGCGGCTTCTGGGGCCAGGCAAACGTAAGGGAAGGAAGGCCAAAGAGAGGCTACCAGCAGAGGCTGATTACCCTGAATGAAAAAGGCGATGTAGGAGTGCTTGCAGGCGGCTTTATATCAAGCAACTTCATAGATGGAATGCAGGCAAAAGAATACTTCTACCACAGCATGGGCGGAAGGCAGGGAGAAGTTGACACAGGGGTTTCAACAAAGGTCAGCGGTTACCTGTACAGGAGGCTTGCAAACAGCCTCAAGGACCTGATGGTGAACAATGATTTAACTGTAAGGACAGCCGAACGGAACCTGATCCAATTCACCTACGGAGAGGACGGCGTATTCCCGCAGAAAACCTGGAGAGGAAAAAACATCAACGTTGAAGCAGAACTGGAAAAAATGGAAAAGGAAGCAAAGTGAAAAGAAAGGGAAAAATTGGCAATACGGGAAAATGATTGGTTAAAAGAAAAACCAAGAAACGAAAGGATAAGAAAGGGAAAAAAAGCTGGAAAAAATTAAAGGCAATGTGGTTTTTTATGGCGAAGAAAGCTGAAAAGAAAGAGAGAAAAATTGCAAAAAAGGAAGAGCCTGCGAAAGAGCCTGTTGTCGAAAGGCCTGATGCGGCAAGGGAGCTTTGGGAGGACACCGAGCTGCCTTTGCTTGTTTTGGATGAGATTGCTTTGCTTGCAGAGAAGAACAAGCTGAACAAGCAGAAGACAGATGCCTTGATTGAAACAGTAAAGAAAAGCTTTGCGCCGCGCTTGGCAGAGCCAGGGGAAGCAGTCGGCATCATTGCAGCCCAGTGCATTGGCGAGCCAGGAACCCAGCTGACGCTTAGGACAAAACACTATGCAGGAGCGGCAGAGGTAAGCGTTGGAAGCGGAATCCAGAGGGTTGAGGAGATTGTTGACGGGAGAAGCAAGGCAAAGTATCCAACCATGACGATTTTTTTGGAAAAATCATTAGCAAAAGACAGGGATAAGACCGAAAAGTTCGCAAACAGCCTGATTGATGTGAGATTGCAGGATGTTGTCCAGTTGACAGAGGATTTCAGCAGCAACAAAATCAACATAGCTATTGTTGAAAGCGCAGCCAAGGAAAGGGGCCTGAAAGCGGATGACCTGATTTCAAGGATAAAGCTCGGAATGAGGAACGCCAAGTCAAGGCAGAGGCACAACAGCATTGACTTTATTTTCAGCAAAAGGGAGCCATTGCTAAAAATAAGGCGAAATTTGCTGAAACTGCTCAACAACAGGATTCAGGGAATAAGGGGCATTGAAAAGGTTTTGGTTGCGCGAGAAAAAGATGAATTTGTTGTAAAAACAAGCGGCAGCAATTTGAAGAACGTTCTGAAGCTGCCTGAGATTGACCCTGCAAGAACTATTTCAAACGACATAATTGAAACAAGCAAGGTCCTTGGAATTGAAAGCGGCAGGACAATGATTTTCCAGGAGCTGTACAAAACACTGAGGGAGAACAATATCCTTGTTGACCAAAGACACCTGATGCTGCTCGCAGACCTGATGACATTCAACGGCGAAGTCAAAGGAATTGTAAGGACAGGCATTACAAGAGGCAAGAGCAGCCCCTTCGCAAGAGCAGCATTCGAGGAAACAGTAAAGCACCTGCTTGACGCCAGCTTCAAGGGAGAAAGGGAGGAACTGCAGGGAGTAGTTGAAAACATCATTGTAGGGCAGCCAATAAAAGTCGGAACAGGCATAGTGGAATTAATAATGAAAAAATAGGGGCTGCGGCATAAAAGGGGTTGAAAAAAAAGTAAGAGCAGAGAGAAAATGATTGGAAAAATATGGTGCTGAAATCTGGGGGTGCTTTTTTTATGGTTGATATCGCAAGGGAACTGAGGAGGGCTGTTGACACAGGCAGCGTTTCATTCGGCTTTCAGCAGGCAAAGAAAAAAATTTTAAATGGAACGTGCCAACTGGTTATTATAAGCAGCAATGCCGAAAAGGGGAAAAAGGCTGCAGTGCAGCATTTGTGCAAAACAGGGGAAATTCCCTTTTTTTCAGCGGCTGAAACAGGCCCGCAGCTTGGCGCGGCTTGCGGCAAGCCGTTCGTTGTTTCATTCGCCTGCATTGAAAAAGCTGGAAAGAGCAAAATACTGGATGCAGCAAAACAGGGCAAAACAAAGTAGCAGCAGGAACCAACACACAGAAGCAGCTGGTGAAAACGCAATTAGACAATAGGGAAACAGCACAAGCATGTTGAATAATAGAGAAATAATAGAGAACATGGCGAAAAAGCAAAAAAATTTGACAACACGATGGGTTACAGTTAAAACAGCGAAAAGTGAGCATTGGATGCGTTTAAACAGCGATGAAATTTTTTATTTGAATGAATTCAGCTCAGCCAGCGGCGCGAGCGCAAGGGACTGCGTTATTGAAGAAAACGTTGTATCCTTCTTGGTGAAAAAAGACGCCATGGGAAAAGCGATCGGAAGGAATGCTGAAACAGTGAAAAAGCTGAGGCAAAAGCTGAGGCGAAATATTGAAATTTTTGAATACGACGATGACGTGCAGGGATTCATTAAAAAAGCCTTGTACAGCATTAAAATTGATGCAATAAACATTGCTGAAAGGAACGGGAAAAAACAGGCAATATTGCGGCTTGATTCGGAGAATAAAAGAAAATTGCTGAATAATTTATCAAGGGTTAAAAGAATTAAAGCCTTTGCAAAAAGAGATTATAATATAGACGACGTGAGAACAAGGTGAAAAAGAGGAAAAATTAAAATTGAAAAAAAATTTGAAAATTAAAAAAAATGTAAGGTGAAATGTCGATGGCTAAAGGAGAGTTTGCTGCAGCAAAGCTTGAAAAGGACAGGCAGCACTGGCGCTGGAAGAAGCCAAGCTACAAAAAAAGGGTAGCAGGCTTTAGGGACAAATTCGACCTGCTAGAGGGATCACCGCAGGCAAGAGGCATAGTTCTGGAAAAAAGGGGGGTTACGGCAAAACAGCCGAACTCAGGCATAAGAAAATGCGTCAGAGTGCAATTAATCAAGAACGGCAGAGAGCTGACAGCGCTTGCACCATACGACGGCGCAATAAAATTCATTGAAGAGCACGATGAAGTAATAGTTGAAGGAATAGGCGGGGCAAAAGGCGGTCCAAAAGGCGACCTGTGGGGAGTGAAGTACAGGGTAACCCACGTAAACGGCCAGTGCCTCGAAATGCTCAGAACAGGCAGAAAAGAGAAAGTGAAGAGGTAAACAGGAAAATGAGTGAAAGACGGCTAGAGGTATAATGTAAAGAGATGAGATAAGTACTGTGGTTTTTATGTCAATTGTTTTCGGAAAATGGGATTCGCAGGATGTCAAAATAAGCGATTCAAGCTTAGCCAACTACATCAACCTGCAGACAAAGGTTGTTCCTCACACATTCGGCAAACAGTCAAGGCGCAGGTTTGAGAAAAGAAAAATGAGCATTGTAGAAAGGCTTGTCAACAAGGTAATGAGATCAGGCCAAGGCAAAAGAAAGCTGAGCGGAAAATACATCAGGGGCAGGGGCAGCTGCGGAAAAAAACTGCAGGCAATGCGAATAGTTGAAGAAGCATTCTCAATCGTTGAAAGGAAAACAAACCAGAACCCGCTGCAGGTCCTGGTTAGAGCAATAGAGAACGCTGCACCGCGCGAAGACACAACAAAAATAAAGAAGGGCGGCATCAGCTACGCAGTGGCTGTTGATGTTGCGCCGCTGAAGAGAGTTGACGAATCGCTGAAAAACATTGCACTATCCGGATTCATAGGCTCATTCAACCAGAAAAGAAGCGCCGCAGAAGCACTTGCAGAAGAACTGATTCTTGCTTCAAAAGCCGACCAGAAAAGCCTGAGCGTGAAAAGAAAAGACGAAGTGGAAAGAATAGCAAAAAGCAGCAGGTAAAAAATGAAGGAAGGCACAAAACAGTAAGTATAATATAGAGCTGATTTTTATGGGCAGAAGAGAGGACATGGTGCATCTTGCAGAAAGCATGATGCAACAAAGAGAGCACATCAGGAACATCGGAATAGTTGCCCACATTGACCACGGCAAAACAACAATGACAGACAACCTGATTGCAGCAGCAGGCCTTATCAGCGAAGAGCTTGCGGGAAAACAGCTGTTCATGGACTTTTATGAACTGGAACAGCAGAGGGGCATTACAATCAATGCAGCAAACATCAGCCTTGTTCACAAGCTTGGCGGAGAGGATTATCTGATCAATGTAATTGACACACCAGGCCACATTGATTTTGGAGGAGAGGTAATCAGGGCAATGAGGGCTGTTGATGGCGTTGTGGTTGTTGTTGATTCTGTGGAGGGGGTCATGCCACAGACTGAAACAGTTGTAAGGCAGGCTTTAAGGGAGCGAGTAAAGCCAGTTCTTTTCATAAACAAGGTTGACAGGCTGGTCAACGAACTGCAGCTGAATGCAGAGCAAATGCAGGAACGCTTTGTCAAGACAATTACACAGGTAAACAGGCTGATCAAAAACAATGCGCCGAAAGAATTTGCCGAATCCTGGCAGGTTAAGGTAAATGATGGATCGGTTTCATTCGGCTCTGCCTACCACAACTGGGCATTGAATGTCCATTCAATGAAAGAAACAGGCATTAGCTTCAAGGACGTTTACGATTACTGCAAGAAACAAGACCAGAAAACCCTGGCAAAAAAGAGCCCGCTGCATGCAAGCATTTTGGGAATGGTTGTGCAGCATTTGCCAAACCCGATGCAGGCACAAAAATACAGGACAACGACAATCTGGGCAGGCGAACTGGAAAGCGAAGTAGGCAAGGGAATGCTTACTTGCGACGAAAACGCGCCTTTCGCAATGATGGTAACAGATGTAACGGTTGACCCGCACGCCGGAGACATTGCAACAGGAAGGATTTACAGCGGCGCAATCAAAAGCGGGATGAAAGTGAAACTTATCGGAGGCCAAAAAGAGGTAACAGTGCAGCAGGTTGTTATCTTCATGGGCCCGGAAAGGGTGACAGTACAGAAGGTTCCATGCGGAAACATCGCTGGCCTGGTTGGAATTAAAGAAATCTGGGCAGGTGAAACAGTCAGCAGCGTTGACATGCCGACATTTGAAAGCTTCAAAAGCACTGCAGAACCAGTTATGACTGTAAGCGTTGAACCAAAGCAGACAAAGGATTTGCCGAAATTGATTGAGGTAATAAGGCAGATTACAAAGGAGGACCCAAACGTTGTTGCTTCATTGAACCAGGAAACAGGTGAGCACCTGTTGAGCGGCATGGGCGAACTGCACTTGGAGGTAACACAGTACAGGATTGAAAAGGACCACGGCATTCCAATTGATGTTTCAACGCCAATTGTTGTTTACAGGGAAACAATCAGAAAAGAAAGCCCGACTTTGGAGGGAAAGAGTCCAAACAAGCACAACAAATTCAAAATGAGCGTAGAGCCAATTGAAGAAGAGGTGCTGCAGAAGCTGATTGAGGCAAAGATCCAGAAAAAAATCAAGCCAAAGGACAAGGAAATGATTGCAAAATTCGAGCAAATGGGCTTTGACAGGGACACATCAAGGCGCATCTGGTACGTCCACAACAACAACATTTTTGTTGACATGACCAGAGGCATTGTTGCATTGTTTGAAATAAAGGAAATGGTTATCCAGGCATTCCAGGATGCAATGAATGAAGGGCCTCTTGCAAAAGAGAAGTGCTTCGGTGTCAAAGTAATCCTGCATGACACAACATTGCACGAGGATTCAATCCACAGGGGTCCTGCACAGGTTCTGCCTTCGGTCACCAGAACAATCTTTGCATGCATGCTCAGCGCTGACCCGATTATTTTGGAGCCAAAGCAAACCCTGTTCATTACGGTTCCACAGGATTACATGGGGGCTGTTTCAAAAGAGCTTGGCCAGAGGAGAACTCAAATCAGCGAAATGAAGCAGGAGGGAGACGCCTCAATCTTCATTGCAAAAGCGCCAGTGAAAGAGCTTATTGGCTTCAGCGCGAGCATAAGGGGAGCAACACAGGGAAGAGCAATCTGGACAGCAGAATACGCCGGCTTTGAGCCACTGCCGAGAGAAATGCAGAAAGGCGTGATAGCAGAAGTGAGAAAAAGAAAAGGCTTGGACCCGGAGCCAAAAAGCGCGGCGTTTTTCTTGGAATAAGCCGCTGTTTCTAATCTACTTGCTAAAATAGTTTCCTTCAGCCTAATTTTACCAATTGACCGCAAGGGTTACGTTATAACGTAACCCTATATAAATGGCAAAAAAACAGCGCAGTTCTTTTTGGAATAAAAAGGGCGGTTAAGGCAATAAAAGTTTTGAATCAAACAGCTCTTCCTTGCATTTGCTGCAGTAAAAGGCTTTAACATCCCGCATTATCAGCTTTCCGTCAAAGAAATCCATCTCTGTCATTATTTCCTGCAGCTCATTCCCGCAAACGCATTTCATTTTCTCACACTACTTTTTTAGAATAAAATACACCTCAGATAAAAGGTTAAATAGCTAATATTTACCTAATTATTAATTATGCCTAAAGCAAGAGCAGCAAGAACCTTTGTAATTGCACCTTTCCAAGTAGAGTCAAAAAGAAGAATAATTGGTACGCAGGCTTCTTATGAAGAGGTAAAGAGGGTTGCGAGACAAGCAACGAGAATTAAACCTGGAAAGGTTGGTTTTGCTGAATTTCTACAAGCATCAGGTGTTGCAGAAAAAAGAAGATACGGCTTGGTTCTCAATATAGAAAAAATTATATCTTTATCAACTGCGCCGAGAGTTGGGCAGCTTTTTAGAACACTCTTACAATACTACAGTTCAGCAAACCCAGCGTTTACAAGGGTGGCACAGCTTGAAAGCCTTGCAGTAATAAAGCAGCTCAGGGGATTGGGCTTTAGAGTCAAAATACAAGATTCTGGGGAAAGAAAAAGAGCGGTATTTGTCAGGGCCGCACAAAAAGCAGGCGCAATCAGAATAAAAGCCCCCCACGGCATTAGGTCATTTAAACTATTACCAGGGACAGTTTGGGCAAGAGACCAGTGGGTGAAAATCGGCGGAAAAAAAGAAAAGCCAAAAACAGATATTGCCTCACTGCTTTTTACAGAAGGCCATTTTTTGGGGGAAGGCGGCTCGATGGTTCAAGTTGGGCCAAGAGAATTTGCCATAGCTGAAAGCATTGTAAGAGACCCAAGGCTGGCAAATTATGAAAGGGCAGGATACAAATTTCAAGTAATGCCTTACGGGGCTTTTTTTGACAGAGCTCTAACTGATTATTTTGGAACAAGAATTTACACTATTGCCAAGCATTTGGACCTATTAATTGGGGGCATTCCAGAAAAAAGAGTCGCCGCCATAGACCTGCACTATTACAATGAGCATAGGGAAAGCATTGAACAAATGCAAAGGAGGTTTGGGACAAAAATTATTGTAGTTCCAGAAACAGAGGCAGACAGGCATCCTCAAAACTTTTTGCCCCTGGGGCAAGGAAAAGTCCTTGTTGATAGCGGGGCTCCTTCCTTAGCCCATATGCTAAAAAACGCCGGCTTGGAAGCAATTCCAACTGCCGTACCATTAAATGCACTACTGTATAACAGGGGCGGGCTTCACTGCCTTTTCAACGAGTATTAGGGGAATTCTGAAAAAAACGCCCCTTTTTTAATATTTTCGTTCAAGGAAATAGTAATATTATACTGTGGGGTTTCCAGTTTTTTCCCTGAAAAATTGGTGGCGATTTCAGTTTGGAGGTAATTTTAATGGCTGAAAAACCACACGTTAATTTGGTTTTCATTGGGCACGTTGACCACGGCAAGTCAACCTTAGTCGGCAGGCTATTGTATGATTCAGGCGCTCTCTCTGAGCAGGAATACAGGAAGCTTGAGCAGACTGCAAAGGAAATGGGAAAGGGAACCTTTGTCTTTGCTTTTGTAATGGACAGGCTGAAAGAGGAAAGGGAGAGAGGAGTTACAATTGATGTTGCTTACAAGAAATTCATGGGAAAAAAGAACTATTTCACAATAATTGACGCCCCAGGCCACAAGGACTTTGTTAAAAACATGATTACAGGCACATCACAGGCTGATGCAGCTGTCCTTGTCATTGCATCAAAGGACGGAGTAATGGCACAGACAAAAGAACACGCTTTCCTGGCCCAGGTTATGGGATTGAAACAGCTTATTGTTGCAATAAACAAAATGGATGAAGTTGCTTACGATGAAAAGAAATTCAAGGAAGTTAAAGACAGCGCAAACAAGCTTTTAACCGGAGTCGGCTACAAGCCAGAGCAGGTCAAGTTCATTCCATTGTCAGCATGGGTCGGAGACAACGTTGCAAAGAAATCGGAAAAGATGAAATGGTATACCGGCCCGACATTGCTTGAGGCATTGGATGAAATAGTTGCTTCAAAGCCGCCGACAGACAAGCCATTGAGGCTTCCTATTCAGGACGTTTACAGCATTAAAGGAGTTGGCTTGGTTCCTGTTGGCAGGGTTGAAACAGGAACTATTAAGCCAAGCGACAAAGTAATTGTAGAGCCAAGCGGCGTTGAAGGCGAAGTGAAAACAATTGAAATGCACCACGAGCAGCTGCCACAGGCAGTTCCAGGGGACAACATCGGGTTCAATGTAAGGGGCTGGCAGAAAGAGGATGTTGCAAGAGGCGATGTAGTAGGGCATCCAAAGGACCCGCCGACTGTTGCAAAGGAATTCAAGGCACAGATTGTTGTCCTGTCACACCCGACAGCGATTCCTGTTGGTTACACTCCGGTTTTCCACCTGCACACAGCACAGCTTTCATGCAGGCTTGAAGCAATAGAGAAAACCCTTGACCCAAAAACAGGCGCAACAAAGGAAGAGAACCCCAAGTTCCTGAAAACAGGGGATGCGGCAATTGTAAGGATTGTTCCAACAAAGCCAGTTGTTGTAGAGGAATACAAGAAATTCCCGCAGCTCGGCAGGTTTGCAATCAGGGACATGGGCCAAACAGTTGCAGCAGGAATAGTAATCAGCGTAACCCCAAGAGACAAGAAAGAAAAGAGCGACAAAAAGGAGAAAGAGGGCAATCATAAGCCAGGGGACAAGAAATAAAGCGCCTGGCAAGGGAAAAACAGGAGCAACAAATTTAACGCTGAGGGACAAGAAATAAAGGGCAAAAAAACTTGGTTCAAAACTATTCAAAGGGGGGACAGTGCTTTTACTGTTCTCTTTTTTATTTTTATTTTGTTTTTTGAGCATTGGTGAGCTGTTATGCAAAAGGCTAGAATAAAGCTGACTTCGGCTAATTATGACCAGCTCACCGAGATATGCAACAAAATCCTTGATGTAGCTGCCAGAACAGGCGTAAAGCACTCAGGCGCAATCCCTTTGCCTACAAAAAAGATGGTTATTCCTACAAGAAAGGCTCCATGCGGCGGCGGAACAGAATCATACGAGAGATGGCAGCTGCGGATCCACAAAAGGCTTATTGACATCGAAGCAGACGAAAGAACACTAAGAAGGGTAATGAGAGTTGAAATACCCGAATCAGTGCACGTGGAAATAGAGCTGAAGGAATAAGCACAAAATTTTTAATTACTTGCCGATCTTTCTATTTTTGGGTTTTCCTATTGCTCTGCTATATTGCATCCGACCACGGCGGCTTTTCCTTAAAAGAGTTCCTGAAAGAAAACCTGAGCAAAAAATTTGAAGTAAAGGACTTAGGCTGCTACAGCGAGGAAGGCTGCGATTACCCCGATTTCGCTGAAAAGGCTGCAAAAGCTGTTGCAGAAAGCAATGGAAAGGCTTTGGGAATCCTCTGCTGCGGAACAGGCATTGGAATGAGCTTGGCAGCAAACAAGGTTAAGGGCATCAGGGCTGCTGTTGTGTACGATGAATTCACTGCAAAGATGGCAAGGGCGCACAACAACGCAAACATTGCCTGTTTCGGCGGAAGAAACATTGAAAAGGAAACTGCTTTGCAATTGGCTGAAATCTTTTTGGCAACAGCATTTGAGGGAGAGCAAAAAGAAGGCGCAAGGCATTTGCAAAGAGTGCGGAAGATTGCTGAAATTGAAAAGAAATACTTTAAATAAAAGGAAACCCTAATTGGTATAGATGCTTTCGGGAAAATTCATTGCAATAACAGTGATTCTGTTTGCTTTGATGAACTCAGCCGGCGCTGCAACCTACTATTGTGACCCTGTTGCCGGAAATACTCGGACAGGCGATGGAAGCAGCGAGAACCCATGGGGAACACTGCAGTCTGTTGTGGCGGCGGGTTACTTTAACGGTGTAAAGATAAAGAGCGGTGATACGTTAAGGCTTGGCACTGGATTTCACGGCATATTTGACCTCAATGGCACACCGAAAGGTACTGCTAAAAAGAACACTGTCTGTAAGAATACTGACTATATCACTATCGAGGCAGATACCAGCGCTATTGCCGATCTCAACTTCATCTGGCTCTACCATTGCGAGTATTGGCATTTTAAGGGCTTGCGAGTTAGTCCAAGTTTCTCAAATCAAGTGACAAAAGAGGCAAAATTAGCTACTGGCGGAAGTATAGTTTATAATAAAACCGGTAGCAAGCATATAATTATTGAGGACTGTAACATTTTTACCACCTCGGATGACATTTTTTCTGCATGGGATGCCTACGAACGACACGACATGGCCTATACTGGAATCACATTCCCCTATATGAGCTATGTTACAATCCACGGAAACTTTATACATGATGTAGCCGATGGAATTGCTGCAGGAGGCAGTGCTTCAAACCCTGGAAACTACAACCTGATAGAACAGAACACGATTAACAACTTTGGTGACGATGGAATTAAGACTTGTGTTTCAAATAGTATTATTCAGGATAACACTATCACAAATGTCTATAAAATGCTCTGGTACATTAAGGAGGACGGCACGCCTGAATGGACTCATTCCGACGGGATACAGTTTCTCGAACTTCCATATCCTACCATACACGATGTGATAATAAGACGCAATTATATTAATGCTCGCACAGACCCCAACCGCGACCGGGATTTTGAAACCCTTGACAGTCACGCCTTACAAGCAACTTTCCTTGATGGACTTGTCAATGGTGTAATTGAAAATAATATCATCATGGGCGGTCATTACACTCGCGGCATTAGCATCAATACATATGCTGATAATGTTAGAATAGTAAATAACACATTAGAAAGACCTCAGGGATTTACAACAAGTACAAGACCAGTCATACACATACCAACCGGCAGTGTCGACAGGCATAAATGGGGTTCCAGAAATGTCATAGTTCGCAACAATATCGCCTACGGATTTCCGCTTGACAGCAATGAGCTTACAGCTCACCCTTATTCTGACTATTATGAAAATGTTGTTGTTGAGAATAACTTTGACATTGATAGTATAGTCGGCTATGACCCCAATGTTCAATTTGTCGATTATGCTAACGGCAATGTGCACTTGGCTGCCGACAGCAATTTCATTGACACAGGCAGCAGTGAAGATGCTCCAAACGAAGACCTTGATAAAAATTTACGGCCCCAGGGGCAAGGCTATGACATTGGAGCATACGAATTCCAAAGCGGCGCACAACAAACCTGCGCAGGCACAGACGCAAGCTGCGGCGTTTACCCAAACTGCCAAAACTGCAACTCGCAGGATGGCTGTGACGGAAACACACTCAGAGACTACTATTGCACTGGCACAACCTGCACTTTCACAGAAGACGACTGCTCGGATTGCAGCTGCAACTGCGGGGACTACAACGCAACAGAATCAATCGCAAACAACAACTGCGCTGATAGCAAAGACAACGACTGCGACACAAAAACAGACACAGCAGACGAAGGATGCCAAGCAGCAGAATGCATTGACACGGCAAAAATGACAAATTACATAGGGCAATGGAAACAAGGGCAAATGACAATGCTTGCACTAATGCAAAAAATGAAACAATGGAAAACAGGAACAGGATGCGCTTAAAGCAACCAGTGATTTAAATAAAACCCTTTTCCTATTACATTAATCTATGTTTGAGTTATTCGAGCACAAGGCAGACATTGGAGTAAGAGGCATTGGCAAAAGCAGGGAAGAAGCTTTTGCAGAATGCGCAAAGGCAATGTTCAGTTTCATAGCTGATTTGAAAAAAATTGAGGCAAAACAATGGAACGAGATTGCGGTTGAAGCAGGCGATTTGGAAACGCTTTTGGTTAATTTTTTGAATGAATTGCTTTACCTAAAAGATGCAGAAGGAATGCTGTACAGCAGGTTTGACGTATACATAACCGAAGAGGCCGGGAAGCAGGCGCTGAAAGGAAAAGCGGGCGGCGAAAAAGCGGACAAAAAAAAGCACGCGCTCAAAGCCGATGTGAAAGCTGCTTCCTTTCACCAATTGAAGGTTGCAAAGGAAAAAGGCAAATGGATTGCGCAATGCGTTGTGGATGTTTAAACACCTTTTCTTTTAGAAAAAGAAAAGCTGTACAAAAAGAAAATAAAAACATGGCAAAATAATTGAAAAAGGCATATTTATGGATTTCAAAAAATTGGGAAATGCGCTCTGGGAAATGCCCAAAGAAGCAACAATGCGTGTCCCTGCCAGAGTTTTTGCAACAGAGAAACTTTTCAAGGAAATAGAGCAGGGGGCAATGCAGCAGCTGGTTAATACAGCAGCCCTGCCAGGAATTCAGACAGCAGCGCTTGGAATGCCTGACATGCACTGGGGGTATGGATTTCCAATTGGCGGAGTTGCTGCATTTGATGCAAAAGAGGGCGGTGTTGTCAGCCCTGGGGGGATAGGTTTTGACATCAACTGCGGAGTTCGCCTGATCAGGACAAACCTTTCGGCACAGGAAATAAAGCCCAAGGTGCGCGAATTGATTGATGTTTTGTTTAACCTTGTTCCGGCAGGTGTTGGGGGGAAAGGGAAAATTAAATTGAATGAAGCGCAGTTGAGGGAGCTGCTGCAGCATGGGGCGCGCTGGGCAGTGGAGAATGGCTATGGCTGGGAAAAAGACTTGAAACACATTGAAGAGAACGGCGAAATGAAAGGCGCAAATCCTGCAAAGGTTTCCCAAAAGGCATTGCAGAGGGGAATGCCCCAAAGCGGCACTCTCGGCAGCGGAAACCATTTCCTTGAAATCCAGAAGGTTGAGCAGGTTTTTGACGAAAAGATTGCAAAAAAATTCGGCTTGTTTCAGGGGCAGGCAGTGGTAATGCTGCACTCAGGAAGCAGGGGCTGCGGCCACCAGATTGCGACTGATTACATTGATGTAATGCTTAATGCAATGCAAAAATATGGCATCAGCGTTCCTGACAGGCAGCTTGCCTGCGCTCCGATTGAAAGCAAGGAAGGCCAGGATTACCTGCTGGCAATGAACTGCGGCGTGAACTATGCATTTGCAAACAGGCAGGCAATGATGCACTGGACAAGAGAAGGGTTCGCACAAATTCTTGGACAAGATGCTGAAAAGCTCGGCATGGATCTGGTTTACGATATCTGCCACAATGTAGCGAAATTTGAACAGCACGAAATCGGCGGAAAGAAAAAAGAGGTTTTGATTCACAGGAAAGGAGCCACAAGGGCAATGCCTGCAGGCAGGAAAGAGAACCCCGCTGATTATATGCTCACAGGGCATCCTGCAATAATCCCAGGCAGCATGGGAACAGCCTCTTATGTGGTTGTTGGAACTGAATCTGGCTTGAAAGAAGCATTCGCTTCTGTAGCACATGGAGCAGGACGCGCAATGTCTCGCACAAGCGCAATGAAGATGAAGCGCGGTGAGCAGGTGAAAAAGGAGCTTGAAGCAAAGGGCGAGGTTGTAAAGGGTGCCTCATGGGCCGGCCTGGCTGAAGAGGCTCCCGAAGCATACAAGGACATTGATGAAGTAATCAAATCAATCGAGCTGGCGGGAATTGGCTTAAAGGTTGCAAAAATGGTGCCATTGGGAGTAATGAAAGGCTGACTCGCATTTGGTATTGAAAGGGCATGCAATACCATGTTCCGCTTGGGGTAATGAAGGGGCAGGATTCTACAGCAAGGCAGGCTTATAAAGTGGTGTTGAAACAGCTCCAAACCCCAAAAAAATAGCCCTTAAATTAACTTTTTTACGTGAATACGTAATATTTAAATACTACTTGCTACGCTAATTCTTATGATGAAGCCAATTTTAGTCATAGCGGCAATTGTGCTCATTTTGCTTTCGTTGCATTTAGGCAGCGTGCAGGCTGCTGAATGCACTGATGTATTCGTGGATGCGCAAGATGTTGAATTGCGCGGGAACAGCACTGAATACTTTTATTTCCCAATTGAAAACCAGCGCGATGAAACATTTGATATTTATGCTGTTGTTGCATACAAGGAAGATGCAGACAGCCCCTTTACCATTACTGTAAGTGATTACAGCGATGAAATCGAAGCAGATGGTGAAGGAGAAATCGAATTAAGGGTTGTTGCAAGCGGTGTTGACGATGACGAAACCGGCACAGCTTACATTCAAATAAGGGGCTATGTTGGAGATGAATACTGCACTTTTGGTGAAATTGAAGACGCTTATTTTGCAGTAACTGTTTCAACAGGAAGCACTGGAACGCCCTTATGTGGAAGCATTCATTTGAATGCAAGCAATGTTTCCATTGACGAGAATTCGGCAAAAATAGTTTCTTTTACAATTGAAAACACCTCAAACAGGAACTTTGATTTGGATGGAATTGAGGTATCTGAAAACAGCAGCTATTTTGATGCAGAACTTTATTCAAAGCCGGACAGCATTGACAGCCATGAAAGCCAAACATTCAGGGTGAGAATTGAGGCAAACCAGGTCAGCGCCGACAGGCAGGGCGAAGTTGAGCTAAGGGCAAAAGGCGAGTTCAGCAACGGCACATATTGCCATTACGATGATTCTGAAGAGGAATCCTTCACTGTAAACGTTGAAAATACCGGCACCCAGCCAAGCCCAGAACCACAGCCAGGCAATGAATGCCCAGACATTGCTTTGGACAAGCATATTGTAAGGGTTGCCCAGGGAGAAACTGTTTACACCACTTTTCAATTGAGGAATTTTGCAAGAGAAAACTTTCTGGTTGATTATATAAGTATCTTTGACGGAAGCAATAATTTCAAGGCAGAGCAGAACGGCTATGCAAAGGTTGTGCCAGCTTCGGGGAGCGCTTTTGTTAATGTAAAGGTTCAGGCACACGATTTCGCTGTGCCAGGCAGTAGGGAAAATGCCTTTGTTGAAGTAAAAGGCCATTTCCAGAACCAGGAAAGCTGCTCTTTAAGCGGCAATGGCCTTAATACATTTGAGGTAATAATTGAGGAAAAGGGCGCGGCAGCAGAGCCTGATACAGCGGATTTTGCAGCAGAGGAATGCAGCCTTTTTTCTTTGATTACACCTGTCTCAATGAAAATTGACGGCAATGGCAGTGTTCCAATTGTAATCGTTAATAAGGCTTATTCAAGGGCAACTATTTTGCTTTACGGCCCCGGATTGACCATTAACCCATCCTTTATCAGCGTTGCGGAAAACAGCACAATAAGCGAGGACATTTTGGTTGAAAGCAAATTGCCTCAGAGCACTCTTGTTTTCACTGTTGATTCGCCCTTGTGCAAAACAGAGAAAAGGACAGTAATAATCAATTCAAAAGCAGCTGCTTCGGCAACTCCGGTTGCTCCGGCTGAAAAGCCCCAGCCAGCCAATCCAGTAGATGGAACAATTAAAAGCGTTCAGGGAGCGATTGCAACAGGCTTCGCTGTTTTGAACCAGAACCTTGCATTAGTCGGACTGGTTATTTTGATTGCAATAATTCTTTTCTTCATTCTGAAAGAATGAAGCAAAAAATCTAGCGCTTATTTTTTATTCATAAAAACAAAAAAAAACTGTTACGGGGGTGAAACTAAATGGCAAAGAAAACAACAAAGAGAAAGAGCATGCGATCAGCAAGAAAAGTTGCGAGAAAAGCAAGCCCTGTTTACAGGATAAACACGGCTTTCAAGCAGCCAATCAATTTCTTGCAGAACGGATTCACTTCCATAATGAGCTATTTTAAGTAAATCCAATAGCACAGGGGGAATTTGAAAATTCCCCGCTTTTTTTCTTTTTTTTTGAATTCAACAACCAGTAGAAACAATTAACGAATTACCATGTAAGGCATAACACAAAAATTTATTAACAAAATAAACGCTAATATTATTGAGTGATTTGCAATGAAAATACCAAGAACGCCAGCATGGTTAGAGCGCGAAAGAATATGCCCTTCGACGGACTTTATATCTAGAACAGAGGCGGTCAAAGGACCCCTAGTGATCAAACGAGGGCGCATAGTTGCAGGCTTCGAAGATGCCCTTCGCTCTGGGCGTATGAGCCAGGCGCAGTATTTAGGGGTATACATGAAGGATAACAAAGTTTGGATAACCCATAGGCTGAACTATGACCCTGGGTATAAATTAAGTTATTGGAAATTAAGGAATCCACAAGTAATGGCCCTTAGGGTTATTGAGCCAGTAGCTTTGCGCAAAATGGGGACTTCCCGTCCCAAGCCTCGCCGTACCTCCACCCTAAAAAGGCTTTTTAAAGCTTTCCGAAGCAGAATTAAGTAATATATTGCGTACACTGCATCTGTTGCAAGTGCAATGGATGTAAATGCCAATAAGATTGCATTTTCTGATTGGCGAATTTTTTTGAAGTAGCTCTGCTGCTTCAGCAATGGAACTTGTTCCGTTGATTGCATAGTGTAGATTCGGTGAGCATGAAATGGCAAGCAGGCAACGCTTGCATAGAAATGGTGAAAATTGAATGGTCAGGAGAAGCAGTCCTCATCGAGGCAGCATTGCTTACTATCCGAGAAAGCGGGCTGCAAGGGAAACAGCCAGCTTCCGCTCTTTTGCTTTGCCAGCCGGTTCGGCTGCAGAGCAATGCAAGCCGCTGAATTTTTTGGGATACAAGGCAGGCATGACACAGGTTATTGGGAGGGACACGCACCAGGCAGGCGTAACATTCGGCCAAGAGGTTGTTGTTCCGGTTACGGTAATCGAGTGCCCTGCTCTAAGTGTTTTTGGAATAAGGGCTTATGCAAAAAACGAGAAAGGCTATGGAACCGCGCCTCTTTTTGATGTTTTTGCCCAGAACATTGACAAGAGATTGCTGAAAAAAATAACGGCTTTCAGGCACAGGCAGCAGAAAGGGAAAGGGGAAAAAGCCGGAGAAAAAAGCGGGGATTTGGGAAAAGAAGCAGCTGGAAAAAAAGAGAATTTGAAGAAAGAGGGGAAAAAGCACGCAGCAGAAAAGCCGCTGAAAACCATTGATGATTTGGAAAAGGCAAAGGAAAAAATTGTTTCCATAAGGCTGTTGTGCCACAGCAGGCCTGCTTCAACAAATATAGGCAAAAAGAAGCCTGATGTAAGCGAAATTGTATTAAGCGGCAGCAGGGAGAAGCAACTGCAGTATGCGAAGGAAAAGCTTGGAAAAGAATTGAATGTTAAGGATGTTTTTGCCGAACAGCAGTTTGCTGATGTGAAAGCCGTAACGAAAGGAAAGGGAACGCAGGGCCCTGTGAAAAGATTTGGCATTAAAATCCAGAGGCGAAAGGCAAAAACACTGAGGGTTGTTGGCAGCATTGGGCCATGGCATCCTTCAACAGTAATGTTCACTGTGGCAAGGCCAGGGCAAATGGGCTACCACAGCAGGACAGAGCTGAATAAAAAAATCATGCGCATTGGAACAGCGGCTGAAGCCGATGCAATCAACCCCAGCGCGGGTTTCACCAATTATGGAATTCTGCAAAACGATTTCATTCTGCTTGCGGGAAGCATTGCAGGACCTGTGAAAAGGGCAATCAGCCTTAGGCATAATGCCAGGGCAGCCCCTGCGCAAAGGCACAGGCTTGAATCAATTGACTTCATTGCATCAAGCAGGGAAAAGCCTTCAATCGAACTGGAAGAGGGCGTGAAAGTAAAGCACATTGTTGCGGAAAAAGAGGAAAAGAAAGAGAAGAAAAGCGTTGCAGACGAAATCGCCGCAGCGGCAAAAGGCGAAGAGCACAGGGAGAAGCCAAAGGGGGCATAAGGGCAAAAAGGGAAAAACAAGATAGAAATAAAAAGTACTGAGAATAAAGAGGGATTGAAAAAAATTAAAATTTAGAAAAAGAAAACTGGAAAAAATAAGAATTGAAAAAATTGATTTTTTATGAAAGCAAATGTTTTTTCTTTGGATGGAAAGAAACTGCACGCAATTGAATTGCCAGAGCAGTTCAATGCTTTTATTGACAGCAACTTGATCAAGAGGGCTGTTTTGAGCATTGAAGCGGCTGCAATCCAGCCAAGAGGCAGCAACAAGAGGGCAGGCAGGGACAACACTGCAGAATACAGAAGCAGCAGATGGCTGCCCACATCAGAGAGAAGCATGAATGTCGGAAGGGCAAGGCTGCCAAGGCTAAAGAACAGGAGAGGCCTGCTTTATGGAAAGGTTGCAAGGGTTCCACAGGCAGTTGGAGGCCCTGCAGCGCATCCGCCAAAACTTGAAAAAAAGAGATGGGAGAAAATAAACAAAAAAGAGAAAAGGGCGGCACTCCGCTCTGCAATTGCAGCCTGCGCTGCAAAGAAGTTTGTTGAAAAACGGCATGTGCTGGACAAGGAAACAGAGCTGCCTGTTGTTGTAGAGGATGCTTTTGAAAAACTCGGCAAAACAAAACAGGTTGTAGAAGCATTTGAAGCATTGCATTTATTGCCTGATGTTGAAAACGCGAAGCTGAAAACAAGGAAGAGGGCAGGCAAGGGAAGCATGAGAGGGAGAAAGAAAAAGCAGAAGAAAAGCGTTTTGATTGTAACAAAGGAAAACAGCGCTGTTGCAAAAGCAGCCAGAAACATTCCAGGAGTTGAGTGCTGCGTTGTAAGAAATTTGAACGCAAAACTGCTTGCGCCTGGCAGCCTTCCCGGAAGGCTGACTGTCTGGAGCGAGGGCGCAATAAAAGAACTGGCTGCAAAAGAGGGCAAGTAAAAAAGAAATGGAAAAAATGTTTTTTTGAGGTCAATTAATTAAAAAATTTGAAAGGAAAAAGAGTGAAAAAAAATTTAAAAAAATAAAATTAAAAAATTGGTGAAAAAATGCAGAAGAAATTGAGGCTATTGCAGCAGAAAGCCGGATCCACAATGCCGTTTGCCGAAGTGATTTACTATCCTTTAATAAGCGAAAAGGCTGTCAACATGATTGAAAAAGAGAACAAGCTTTGCTTTATTGTTAACAAAAAGGCAACAAAGCCCGATGTCAGGAACGCTGTTGAAAAGCAATTCAATGTAAGGGTTGACAGCGTAAGGGTTCTGAACGACAGGAAGGGCAGGAAGAAAGCGATTGTGAAAATAAACAAGGAATTCAAAGCTGATGCAATCGCAACAAGGCTTGGAGTAGTGTAAACGCAAACAGGTGGCATGAATGGGCAAAAACCTAAGGCAGCAGAGAAGGGGCAAAGGAGGCAGCACTTTCCTAGCCAAAGGCAAAGGCATTAAAGCAACTTATGTTTCAATTGATGAAAAGCAGAAAAGCGGAATCCTGCAGGGCCAGGTCCTGGATTTGATAAAAGAAAGCGGAAGAAACAGCATTCTTGCATTAATCCAATTGGAGGACAACAGCACAAACTATGTGATTGCGGCAGAAGGTGTTTCAATAGGGCAAAGCATAGCGTTCGGAAAAAACGCTGAAATCGCGATTGGAAACGTTCTTCCATTGGGCCAGATTCCGGAAGGATGCCCGATCTTTGACATTGAAATGCGGCCCGGCGACGGCGGAAAGCTTGTTAAAGGAAGCGGGGTTTACGCTTTAATGGTCAGCAGGGGCAAGAAAACAGCAATGGTAAGGCTGCCGAGCGGAAAAACAGTTGAATTGAATTTGAACAACAGGGCAACAATCGGATGCAGCTCATGCGGCGGCAGAAAAGAAAAACCAATGGTCAAAGCAGGAACACACTTTCACTGGATGAAAGCAAGAAGCAGGCACTACCCAGGCTTGAGGGGAGTTGCAATGAACCCAATAGCACACCCATTCGGAGGCAGCCAGCATCACCCTGGAAAAAGCAAAAGCACGAGCAGGCACGCGCCACCAGGAAGAAAGGTCGGAGACATTGCAAGCAGCAGAACAGGAAGGAGAAAGAAAGGTTAGAAGAGCGTGGTGTTGAATGGCTAAAAAATTTACTTACAGGGGATTTGACTTGGAGCAACTCCAGCAGATGACAGTGCAGGAGTTCGCAAAAATCTGCAACAGCAGGCAGAGGCGCTCGCTCTTAAGGGGCTTTGACCGCCACCTGCTTAAAAAAATGGAGAAGGCAAGGGAAGCAATCAAGGCTGAAAAAAAGCAGCCTGTTGTTAGAACGCATTTGAGGGATGCAATAATAATTCCGCAAATGGTCGGATTGCTTTTCGGAATACACAAAGGCAGCGTATTCGAGGTTGTTGAAATTCAGCCCGAAATGCTTGGGCATTACCTTGGGGAAATGGCACTGACAAGAAAGAAGATTACGCACGGAAAAGCGGGAATCGGCGCAACAAGAAGCAGCACAGCAATAACAGCAAGGAAGTGAAGAAAAGAAAAAATTGGGATTCACAGAGGGCAAAGAAAAAGGGGACAGCAAGGAAGTGAAATAATTCAGGGAATTTTTTTATGGCGAAGAAAAATTACCAAATGCAGTTCAGCGACGAGAAAAAGATAGCGAAAGCAATCGCGGCAAACCAGCGAATTTCGACCAAATACGCTACGGAGATGTGCAGGGAAATAAAGGGAAAGCCGCTGGCGAAAGCTGTTGCAATGATCCAGAGGATAATGGAAAAGAAACAATACCTGCCGCTGCGAAAATACAACAAGGAAGTCGCCCACAGAAAAGGCGCTGCACTGAGCGGAACAAAAAGCGGAAGGTTCCCGGAAAGATGCTGCAAGGTTTTTCTCAAAGTATTGGACAGCGTGAAGGCAAACGCTGACTTCAAGGGCCTTGATGCAGAAAACCTGCTGATAGTGCACTGCTTTGCATCATATGGATTCAGGAGAAGGAGCATGCAGTCGAAAGGCAGAATCTCAGGAAAAACGAGGAAAAGCAAAAGCACCCACCTGGAAATAATCGTAAGAGAGGCGAAATAAACATTGGTGAAAATAGATGATTGAGAGAACATTCATTGAGCAGGGAATGAAGAAGATTGAGTTGCACAATTTCCTGAAGCAGCAGCTGGACAGGGCTGGCTTTACCGGCCTGGACATTGTGAAAACCCCCCTTGTTACAAGGATTGTTCTGCATGTTGCAAGGCCAGGCCTTGCGATTGGAAAAGGAGGCCAGAACATCAAGCAGTTGACCGAAGACATTGGGGCAAAATTCGGAATAGAGAACCCGCAGATTGAAATACAGGACATCAAGCACCCGGAACTGGATGCAAAGGCAACGGTTGACAGGATGGTTGGATTGCTGCAAAGGGGCTACAGCTGGCGCTCGGTTTCATTCAATGTTGTCAGAACAGTAATGGGCAGCGGGGCGCAGGGCATTGAATTGATTTTAAGCGGAAAACTGAGCGGAAAAGGCGGAAGAAAAAGAAGAACGAGGATAGCGCAGGGATATATGAAGAAAGTCGGGGACCAGGTTAAATTGGTTGATTACGCAAAGGCAAACGCTTACCCGAAAGCTGGAGCAATCGGAATAAAGCTGAGGATAATCCACCCTGAAACAGTATTCCCTGACAAGATTAACATAAAGGAATTGCTTGAAAAAAGGGAAGCGGCTGCAGCACAGGAAAAAGAGGCAGCGGTTGCAGCGGAAAAAGCCGCAAAAGAAAAGGAAGAGCAAAAAGCAAAAGAAGCTGAAAAAGAAAAAACTGAAAAAGCAGAAGAAGCTGAAAAAGCCGAGAAAAAGGAAGCTGAAAAGGAAAAGGCTGAGAAAAAGGGCAGGGAAAAGAAAGAGCAAGGGGAAAAGAAAAAAGAAAAAGCTGGCAAAGAAGAGAAAGCAGCAGGGCGAAAGGCAGAGAAAAAAGAAGAAAAGGAAAAAGAAGCTGAAAAGGCAGGCAAGGAAAAAATTGAAAACGAAGAGCGCAATGAAAAACACGCTGAGAAAAAGGAAGAAGAAGAGGCTGAAAAGGTGAGCGCTGAATGAAGCTGGGCGAAATGCGTTCAATGGCTTTGAGTGATGCAATTGAACAGTTAGCGCAGCTGAGAGCTGAATTGGCAAAGGAAAGGGCGGTTGTCGCGGGCGGGACAAGGCCAGAGAACCCTGGCAAAATAAGGCAGCTGAGGAAAACAATTGCAAGAATACTTACCATAATGAGGGAAAGGGAATTGAAAGGCGAAAAAATGCCGGCAGGCACAGCAGCCAAAGGGACAGCTGCAGCAGATGCAAAACAGCAGCCTGCTGCCACAGAGCGCAAGGGCTTGCTGCACAGGGTCATCAAGAGAAAAACATCAGAGAAACATGAGAATAAAAAGAGCGTTAAAGCAGTTAAAGAAAAGAAAAAAGAAACCAAAGGAAAAAGCAGGAGGTGAATCAAAAAAGATGGAAGAAATCTGCCAGAAATGCGGTTTGCCAAAGAGTTTGTGTGTTTGCCAGCAGATTGCAAAGGAGCAACAGAAGATTAAGATCAGGGTTGACAACAGGCGGTTTGGAAAAGTGGTTACAATCGTAAGCGGCTTGAGCGAGGGCGTTGACGCAGCCGAATTGGCAAAGGCCCTGAAAAGGCGCCTTGCCTGCGGCGGAACACTGAAGAACAATGAAATAATTCTGCAGGGAAGCCACAAGGAAAAAGCGAAACAAATTCTGCTGACACAGGGGTTTAAACAAGAGTTAATTGATGCTTAAGGAAAAAAAGAATGTGCAGAAACCGTTGGGAAAAAAAACGTGATTGGCAATGCTTAAGGAAAAAAATTATTGCATAACAAAGCAGAACGCGGCAGCCCATGAATTGATCGGGCTGCATGCCGTTGTCAGTGAAAGCACTGACAAAAGCAGGGAAGGCATGCAAGGGAAAATAGTTGATGAAACAAAAAATTTGTTCATAATTGAAACGCAAAAAGGCGAAAAAAAACTGCCAAAAAGGGAAGTGAAACTGACAGTAACAATCGGAAAAGAAAATGTTTTGCTGGACTGCAGCAAACTGCAGAAAAGGCCGGAAGACAGGGTAAAATACTGGAGCTGAAAAAAATAAAAGCAGGGGAAATAAGCGAAGAAAAAGAAAAAAATGAAAAAATTGCGGAAATTAAAAAAAAAGGAAAAATGAAATTAAATGATGTGGAGAGAAAAAATAAAAAATTAAAAAAAGCCTTTTTTCCTCACGGAAAAAAGCCTTGGGAAAAAGAAAAAGAAGTGGTTTTATGAAAGAAGGAAAGCAATCGGTTGAATGCAATGACAAGAGGTGCCCGGTGCATGGCAGCATCAGCGTAAGGGGCACTGTTTTCACAGGCGCTGTCGTCAGCGCAAAGCCGGATAAAACTGTCGTGGTCAAGAGGGCAATAGTGCAGTATGTCCCGAAATTCGAGAGATACAAGAAGACAAAAAGCAAAATCTATGCGCACAACCCTGCCTGCATTAACGCAAAAGAGAACGACATTGTCAAAGTCGGCGAAACAAGGCGGCTGAGCAAAACAAAGAGCTTTGTAGTGATGGAAATAATCGGGAAAAAGAAGGTAGTGGAAGCCGAAGAGGCGCGAATTGAAAGGAAAAGAAAAGACGAACAGGAAGCAGAGCGGAAAGAAGGAAAAGAGGAAGCCGGCGAAGAAGAGGGCAAAGAATAAAGCGAGGGAAAAAAAGAGCAAAAAATTTTTGAGAGGCGGATAAGCTATGAGGGCAATCAGTGCAACAATAACAAGGGGTCTGACGAAGAAAAGCAGGTGCTTTTGCGCAGACAACAGTGGGGCAAAGGAAGTTGAAATAATCAGCGTTTTCTGCCACAAGGGAAGCAAGAGAATGACACCAAAGGCAGGAATAGCCGACATGGTGAATGTTGTTGTGAAAAAAGGAAAGCCGGAGATAAGGAAAAAGGTTGAAAGGGCAGTTGTTATAAGAGTGAAAAAAGAATTCAGGAGGCCGGATGGCTCAAGAGTTAAATTTGATGACAACGCTGTTGTTTTGGTTGATGAAAAAGGATTGCCGAAAGCAAGTGAAATAAAAGGCGTTGTTGCAAAAGAGGTTGGAGAGCGCTGGCCCAAGATTGCGGGAATCGCGGCAGCAATAATTTAGGGGAATGTGTTATGGCAATTGAATCAAGCAAACCAAAAAAGCAGAGGCTTTACCTTTACTCAAAGCCGCTGCACAAAAGGCAAAAGGACCTTTCAGGGCACCTGGGCAAAAAACTGAGGCAGGCGCTCGGCAGAAGGTCACTGCAGCTGCGGAAGGGAGACACAGTAAGGGTAATGAAAGGCGCAAAGCGGAAAAGCGAGGGCAAGATAATGAGCGTTGACTACAAAAAGAGCACAGTGTGCATTGAAAAGCTCACGAGAAAAAAAACAGACGGGACAGAGATACCACTGCAATTCAGGGCATGCAACCTGCTTGTAACTGATGTTGACAGGAGCGATTCAAGGAGATTTAAAAAACAGCCAAAGGGCGAAAAAGAGGGAGAGAAACACAAGGCAAAAACAGAAACAGGAAAAGCTGTTGCAGGCGTGAAAGCAAAAGAGAAGGAAGCAGCAAAAGGGGAAGCTGCAAAAAAATAGTTGAAGATGAGTGAAAAGGAAGAGGCTAAAAAAAAGCAGGGAGACAAATAAATAGTTGGTGATTTGTTATGGCGAGAAAGGGCGGGAAAAAAAGCAATAAGAGGCTTGCTGCAAGCAAGGTAATGCAATTGCTGAGAAAAGAGTTCACCTGGACGATCAGGGCAAACAGCGGCCCGCACAGCGGGCAAAAGAGCATGCCGATTGGCTTTGTTTTAAGGGATTTGCTGCATCTAGCCGCTAACCTGAAAGAAGTGAAATTCATCCTGAACAAGGGCCTTGTTTCTGTTGACGGCAGAACTGTTCGAGACTACAGATTTCCGGTAGGGTTGTTTGATTTGATTTCAACCAGCGCTGAAAACAAAACCCACAGGGTTTTGTTTGACAGGAAGGGAAGGCTGGCGCTTAAAGAGGAAAAAACAAACGTCAGGCAAAAACTGTGCAAGGTCATGGCAAAGGGCGTTGCGAAGAAAGGTTTGATTCAGCTGCATTCAAACGACGGCAGGACATTCAGCGTTAAAAAAAGCGATGCAAATATCGGCGACAGCCTGCTTGTCAGGGTTCCGGAGCAGAGCATTGAACAGCAGTTCAGGCTCGCTGCAGGAAACACAGTTCTTCTGACAGGCGGAACAAACGTGGGCATGGTTGCCTCAATCAAGAAAATAACCGAGGCAACAATGCAGAGGCAGAAGCTGATTGCGCTGTCAAGCGAGGGCAAAGATTTCCAGACAACGGAAAGCAATGTTTTTGTTGTAGGAGAAAAGAAGCCTGCAATAGAGGTAAAAGTTCAATAGGCAATGGAGCGAACGGAAGCAGAAATTGAATGAACGGGAAAAAGAAATTAGGGGGCAGGCGAAGAAAAGGAAGCATGATTGCACAGAAAGCAAATAAATGAAAAAAACAAAGAGCGGGTGAAGAAAAGGCATTTAATGCGGCAACATATAAAAAAAAAACGGAAAGTGAATGGAAATGGATCAAGGCAATAAAATGCAGGAAATCGGCATTGAAAAAGTTACAGTAAACATGGGTGTCGGCGCTAACGCTGATGAAATGCACTCAGCCCAGAAAATAATTGAGAAAATCACAGGAAAGAAGGCGATTCAGACAAAGTGCAGGGTAAAGCTGCCTAAGTGGAACATTAGGCCAGGACTGCCAATCGGCCTGAAGGTTACTTTGCGGTACAACGACGCTGCTGCCTTTTTGCTGAGAGCACTCAGCGCAAAGGACAACAAGCTGAGCAGCAGAAACTTTGACAACAACGGAAACTTCGGCTTCGGAATAAAGGAGTACATTGACCTGCCTGATGTGAGATATGATCCATCTTTGGGCGTAAGGGGCTTTGATGTCCTAGTGACATTGCACAGGCCAGGCTACAGGGTTAAGAGAAGAAAGAGAAAGCCAGCAAAGATCGGAAAAAACCACGTGATTAAAAAACAGGAAGCGATTGCGTTTGTACAAAAAAAATTTGGAGTTGTTGTTGAATGAAAGAAAAGCGGGACATTAGGGAAGAGAAAAGGCACAGGAACTGCAGAATATGCAAGGGCAGGGCAGGCTTAATCAGAAAGTACGGATTGCACATCTGCAGGAGATGCTTCAAGGACGTTGCCGAAAGAATAGGATTCAAAAAATTCGATTGAGTGTGAAGGATAAGAAAGGTGGTTGTTATGAGATTTGACCCTGTTGTTGACGCATTGGTTGCAATTAAAAACAGCGACAGCGCTGCAAAAAGGGAATGCATTGTCAGGCCCGCAAGCAAGCTGCTTGGCGCCGTGCTCAGGGTGATGCAGCAGAACGGATACATCAGCAACTTTGAGTTCATTGACGACGGAAGAGACGGCACTTTCAAGGTGCAGTTGCTTGGAAAAATAAACAACAGCAAGGCAATAAAGCCGCGCTATGCAGTCAAAAAAGATGAGTTTGAGAAATTCGAGAAACGCTTCCTGCCGGCAAGAGACATCGGAATTTTGATTGTCTCAACGCCGAAAGGGGTTTTGACCCACAGGGAAGCCAAAGAAAATGGAACCGGGGGCAGATTGCTTGCATTCATTTATTGAATTAAAAAAGTGGTTGACATGAGCGATAAAACAATCCAGAGAACAATTCAATTGCCCGAGGGCTTTAATGCAAAGCTCAGCCAAAACAGCGTGGCAATCAAGTCGCCAAAAGGCGAAATGAGCAAAAACCTCAGCCCAAGAGGCATTTCAATGCAATTGCAGGGCAACAGCATTGTGCTGCAGGGCAGCAGCCCGGGAAAGCGCACAAACGCTTTGCTGAACACGATTGCAACGCACATTCAAAACATGGTTAACGGGCTGCAGCAGCCATACCAGTACAGGCTGGTTGTTGTCTACAGCCACTTTCCAATGAATATTGCTGTAAAAGGAAACAGGGTTGAAATAAACAATTTCACCGGAGAAAAGCACCCGAGGTATGCGGACATTCTGCCAAACGTGAGCGTTGAAATAAAAGGAAAAGAGATTTTTGTGAAAAGCCCGGACAGGGATGCAGCAGGGCAAACAGCCGCAAATCTTGAGAACGCGACAAAAGTCAGGGGCGGCAAAGACAGGAGAGTTTACCAGGACGGAATATTCATTGCGGAAAAACCGAAATAAGTTAGCTGGCAAAAGGAAAAGGGAAAAAAGCTGAAGAAAAAAAAAGTTTTAATGGTGAATAAAAAATGGCTGAAAAGAAAATTGCGGGCAAGGAAAAGGAAGAGAAAGAGACTGCAAAGGCAAAAGAAAAAACTGCAGCCAAGGGAATTGAAGAGAAAAAAGCAGAGAAGGGAAAAGAAAAAATTGCCGGAAAGGGAATTGAAGAGAAAGAAATAGGAGAGAGAAAAGAGAAGGCGCCTGAAGAAAAGGAAGCCGCAAAAGGAAAGGAGAGGGCAGTGGGAGAAAAGAAAGCAGGGAAAGATGAAAAGGCAGCTGGGAAAGGGGAGCCAAAGAAAAAGAGAAAAATTCTTGAAAGGGTTGAATTGAAAAAAGTGTCAAAAGGAAAGCAGGTGAAGCGCTTGAGGGCGCTTGTCAAGCTGAAAAAGCGCAGGATGTTCAGGGGAAGGTTCGGCAACAGAAGCGTGAGGCGAGTCAGCAAGGAAAAATGGCAGAGATGGCGAATGCCAAGAGGCATGGACATTCATCACAGGAGAGAGGACGGCCTGTTTCCAAAAACAGGTTACAGGACGCCTGCTTTGATCAGGGGAGTGCATCCAAGCGGCTTCAGGCAGCAGATTGTGAGGAATGTTGCTGAAATTGAAGCTGTTGCATCAAAAAAGGACAGCGTTGCTGCAATGATTTCAGGCACTGTTGGAAGAAAGAAAAGGGTTGCAATTCTGCGAAAAGCAAACGAGCTTGGAGTGTTTGTTTTAAACAGGTGAATGGAAAAAAAAGGTGTGTAAAAAAAAAGCAAAACGAAAAAGAGGGCAGCAAAAGAAAAAAAATTGTTTTAACTGGTGTGATGAAAAAGGCGAATATGTAAAAAAAAAAAGCAAAACGAAAAATTGTTTTAAATGGGTGAATGAAAAAAAGAGGGCTGTAAAAGAAAAAATTGTTTTTGATTGGTGAAGCAAAATGAAATCCGACAAGGTTAAAGCAATGGCTGCCGGGATTCTTAAAGTCGGCAAGGGCGATGTTTGGTTTGACAGCAAGCAGATGGATAAGATTCAGACAGTCATGACAAAGGACGATGTAAGGGGTCTGATAAAGGATGGCTTGATTAGAAAGAGAAAAGAGAACAGGAAGAGCATGGGCAGGGCAAGGCTGCTGAACGCCAAGAGGAAGAAGGGAAGAAAAAGAGGCTTCGGAAAGAGAAAGGGCACACTGAAAGCAAGGCAGCACGGCAAGCAGCAGTGGATCAAAAATGTCAGGGCCCAGAGGGAAATGCTGAAAGAACTGCAGCAAAAGAATCCTGCTGCTGTTAAAAAAATCGGTTACAGGAAATTGTACAAAAGGGTTAAAGGCGGGTTTTTTAAGGGAAAAAATTATTTGAAAGCCGCTGTTGAGGGCAAGAAAAGGTGAATGGAAATAACTGAAAAGGGAAAGGAGAAAAGGACTTGGAAAAAAGGGGCAGATGAAAAAAAATATTTAAAATGAACGGAAACAAAAAAGGCGAAATGAGAAAATTAAAGGTGACTGGAAAATGGCACACACGAGCACTTTCAAGGTAAGGTTCAAGCGAAGGCGCGAAGGGAAAACGAATTACGCGAAAAGGCTGGCTTTGCTCAGCAGCAACCTGCCGAGATTGGTTGCGAGGAAAACGAACCGATATATTATTGCACAATTAATTGAATTCAGCCCATCAGGCGACAGAACAATGGTTCATGTCAGCAGCGGGCAATTGGAAAAATTCGGCTGGAACGCCAGCAAAAAGAATCTGCCGGCAGCGTATCTGACAGGGCTGATTGCCGGCTTGAGGGCAAAGCAGCAGAAAGCGGACAAAGCAATTTTGGACATTGGATTCAGCACCCCAATTCACGGCAGCTTTTGGTCTGCTGTCTTAAAGGGAGCGATTGACGGAGGGCTGCAGATTAAGGCAGGCGAAACAGCCTTGCCAAAGCCAGAAAGAATTGAAGGAAAACACATCGAGCAATTCGCGGCAAAACTGGATGAAAAGCGCTGCAGCGAAATTTTCAGCGGCTACGCCAAAGAAAAGGTCGATGTAAAGCAATTGAGCAAATTATTCAATGCAGCAAAGGAAAAAATATTAGCGGCAAAAGGCGGTGAAAATCAGAAATGAAGATAAGACAATTCGGCGAAAGGAGAGGAGCAGCAGGGCGTGCAAGAGATGGCGGAGAAACGCAGATGCTTAGCGAAAAAGAGAAACAGCTGGCAAAATGGGCGCCGAAAACAGCGCTTGGCAGAAAGGTTTTAGCCGGAGAAATAACAGACATTAACCAGATTTTTGAAAAAAACATGGCAATAATGGAGCCGGAGATTGTTGACAAGCTGCTGCAGTTGGAGGAAAAAATCGTTGACATTCAGAAAACAACCAGGGTTATTGCAGCCGGAAGGCAGTTCAGCTTCAGGGTTGCTGTCATAGTTGGAAACAAGAACGGCTTTGTTGCTATTGGAACAGCAAAAGACGCAGAGAAATGGCCAGCCATAAGAAAAGCAACAAGGAACGCCAAATTGAATCTTGTAAAAGTGAGAAGAGGCTGCGGCAGCTGGCAGTGCGCCTGCGGTTCAACCCACAGCGTCCCATTCAAGGTAACCGGAAAGAACGCAAGCGTCAGGGTGACTTTCCTGCCTGCACCGAAAGGCATTGGCCTGGTTACCGGAAAAAACATTAGGGATGTTTTAGTCTTCGCAGGAATAAGCGATGTCTGGACACAAGTGAAAGGCTCAACAGACACAAAGCTGAATTTCGTTCAGGCGGCAATTGACGCTTTAAGCCAGACAACAAAAATGCGATTGAGCAACGACATCAGCAAAAAAGCAGAGTCGGACAGGTGAAAAGGGAAAGGAGCAGCTTGGGGAAAAAGAAAGCAAAAAAAATGAACGAAAAAAAATTTTAAAGGTGAATTGAATGGCAGCAGGGAAGCAAAAAAAAGAAACAGTGAAAAAAGAGGCTAAGAAGCAGGAGGAGGCATCAGGCCAGCTGCTTGCTGGCATTAGGATAAGGGGCAATGCAGGCCTTCCACCTGATGTAAAGAAAACACTGCAATTGCTTAGCCTGCATAAAGTGAACCATTTGGTTTTGGTTGACACTGCCCAGAAGGGAATGCTGCAAAAAGTCAGCCAGTTCATTGCATTCGGGGAAGTCGATGAAAAAACCCTTGCTTTGCTTTTGCAGCGCAGGGGCAGGCTGCAGGGAGACAAAAGGCTTGACCAAAAATTTTTGCGCGAAAAAAAGATCGAAGGATTTCCAGCGCTGGCTGCTGCCGTAATCGAAAAAAAAGGAAAACTGCGCGAACTCGGCATAAAGCCAGTTTTCAGGCTGCACCCGCCAAGCAAAGGCTTTGAACGCAAGGGCATCAAGAAAGATTATAACATCGGGGGCGCGCTTGGATACAGGGGCGCCGACATGAATAAATTGATTTTGAGGATGATTTGAAGAGTGATTGAGTATGGTTGTAAGGAGAAGCAGGAAGCGTGAAAAGCTGAGGGGCCAGCGAACACACGGGCATGGCAACACAAAGAACAGAAGAGGCGGCGGAAGCAGGGGCGGAAGAGGCAGGGCTGGCTCGCACAAGCACAAATTCAACCAGAACTTTGATTTCTTTGGCTCGGAGAGAAAGAGAATAAAGCCAAAACAGGAAACAAAGGCAATAAATTTGGGGCAATTAGTGCAGCAGCTGCCTAAGCTGGCGGAGCTGAAAAAAGTTGAAAAACGGGTAAACAGCTTTGTCATAGACGGAAAAAAAATTGGCTTTGACAAAATTCTTTCAATGGGCACAGTCCAGGAAAAACTCGCTGTAAAAAACATGCGAGTGAGCAAAAAAGCAAGAGAAAAAATCCTGAAAGCAGGCGGAAAAATAGAGGAAATGGAAACAGGCGCAAAAGTGAAAGAAGCGAAAAAAGGGGAAACAGGCAAGGAAAAGGAAGAGGCTGCTGCAACGGAAGAAGATGAAGAGGAACTTGAATTTGAAGAAGCCGAAACAGAAGAAGAGGATGCTGAAGCAAAGTGAAATAGCAAAGAAATTTGAGAAAAGATAAAAAAAATAAAGAGGCAAAGCAGAAAAAGGAAAAAAAAGAAGAAAAAGGTGTGACAACAATGGGTTTGCTTGATACGCTTGAACCGATCTTCAGAATGCTGCCAGAGGTAAAGTCTCCTGCAAAAGAGCAGACCCTGCAAAGAAAGCTGATGTGGACAGCCATTGCCTTGATTTTGTTTTTCATAATGGGAAGAATTAGTTTATTTGGATTGGCTCTGGAAAGGGCTGACTATTTGCAGGGATTGCAGACAATTCTGGCAAGCGACATGGGAACATTGATCAGCGCAGGCATTGGCCCAATAGTTTTGGCTTCAATCATCCTGCAACTGCTTGTAGGAGCAAAGTTCCTGAACATTGATTTGGGCAATCCAAAGGACAGGGCAAGATTCCAGAGCCTGCAAAAGCTGTTTGCAATTTTTTTATGCTTTTTTGAGGGAGCAGCATACACAATCACCGGAACGCCATTGCTTGCAATGCCTGGAATGATGCCAATAGTTATTTTACAGGTTGCAATTGGCTCAATCATTCTGCTTTACCTGGATGAAGTTGTTTCAAAATACGGCATTGGCTCAGGCATAAGCCTGTTCATTGCTGGAAATGTCAGCTCAGCATTCTTTTGGCAGGTGTTTGCGCCGCCGATAGCAGATAATCCGTTAGGCGGTGATCTAGTCAGATTTATCTCCTCACTTGGCACTGGAGTGGATTTCCTGATATTGCTGCCAATCTTTATAGCAATAATCATTTTCCTGGTTGTTGTCTTCGCTGAGGGAATGCACGTGAACATTCCAATCACAATGGGAGTCAGGGGAATGGGCGGAAGGTTCCCGGTGAAGCTGCTGTATGTAAGCAACCTGCCTGTTATTCTGGCTGTTGCATTGTTTGCAAACCTGCAGCTGATGGCTGAAATAATGAAAAACCTTCCAGTGATAGGGGCAATAGCAGGCGCAATCAGCTGGGCAACAAACAGCCCATACAATTTATTCGGCGACCTTATAGGGAAAATAGGCACAGACGGCCTGCTGCCTGCACTGAACTTCATGGCACCGGAACTCTTCCACGCAGTCGTTTACATGATTGTTTTAACTGTATGCTGCGTTGTATTCGGTTACTTTTGGGTTCAAATGGCAGGCCAAGGTCCCAGCGCTGTGGCAGAGCAATTGCAGCGCAGCGGAATGTACATTCCCGGCTTCAGGCGGGACAAGAGAATAATTGAAGGAATCCTGAACAGGTATATCCCGATAATAACCATTTTGGGAAGCATTTTTGTTGCACTGCTTGCCGGATTCGGCAACATGGCTTTGAAAACACTGAGCAGCGGAACAGGAATACTGCTGACAGTAGGCATAGTTTACAGGCTGTACGAAGAGCTTGCAAAAGAGCAAATGGTTGCAATGCACCCAGTGCTTGGAAAATTGTTTAAGTGAAAATAGGTTAGGTGAAGAAGAGATGGCAAAAAAAGTGGATGGTTTAAATTTTATTCCTTTTCAAATTAATATAAGGCATTGCCTTAAACCGAATTTTTCAGGTGAGCAATAATGGTATTCATCAGCCCGGCAATAGACATCGGCCTGATTTCAGTGGCCCTGGTAGTCGTCAGCAGGTTTTTGCAAAGCAAGTTGGTTGACAAGGAAAAACAGAAAGCAGCCCAGCAGAGAATGAAGGAAAAACAGAAAAGAATGAAGGAATTGATTGCAAGCAATGATGAAAGAAGCAAAAACGAGGCAGCTGCCCTGCAGCGGGAAATGTTCGCTGAAATGGGTGAAAGCATGCAGGGAAGCATGAGGTACATGATGGTGAGCCTGCCGTTTTTCCTGGTTGTGTATGCAGCGCTTGGGTTCCTTTATGGCGGGCTTTATTTTGATGCACTTTTCCCAATTCCAAAATTCCAAGGCATTATCCCAGTCAGCCTGACAACCAAAACAGGCTGGTTCAAATGGTATTTTTTCAATTACCTGATTGCATCAATTGTTTTGGGAATTATAATAAAGGTTTGGGCAAAATCAAGGGAAGAAAAAAAAGCGGGATTAAATGCCGAAGCGAAGTGAAAGATAAAAAAAAATCAAAAAAAAGGTTAAAAGCAAAGAAAAGAAAAGGTAAACAACAAACTGAAATGAAAAAAAACTGAAAAAAAAGAAAAGCAAAAAAAGTGGTGTTAAATGCCGAAGCGAAGTGAAAGATCAAAGAAAAAGAAATTCAGGAGAAGGCCAAGCGGAAAAGCCGAGGCTGTTTATGTCAGGGGCAAGCCAGGAAAGCACCACTGCGCCCTGTGCGGTGCAGTACTGCACGGCATGCCGCACTCAAAAACAGCGGCTGAAGTGAGAAAGCTGAGCAAAACCCAGCGAAGGCCAAGCGCTTTGTTTGCAGGCACTTTGTGCACCAAATGCAGGACAATTGTGGTTGAGGAAGCTGCATTGCTGAACTGCGGTGCAAAGCAGCAGCAGGACATTGAATTGCGCTTGCGGAAATTCGTGCAAGCGGTTAAGGTGATTTGAATGGCCGGCCTAGCAGTTGGAATGGTTTGCATTAAAACAAAGGGAAGGGAAGCCGGCAGGAAAGCCGTCATACTTGAATTTGACAAAAAGAAAGGCGTTGCATTGATCGAAGGGCAGTTTGTCAAGAAGCGCATGTGCAATGTAATGCATTTGCTGCCCACCGGAGAAACAGTTGACGTGCAAAAGCTGGAATTCAAAAAGCCGGCAAGGAAGCAAAAAAAGGAAAAACCTGAAAAGAAAGAACCGGAAAAGGCAACAAATAAGAAGAAATAGGAAACGCAGATAAAAAGCAGATAGGCGGAATGAAAAAAAATTAAATTAAAAAAAACCGGGAAAAAATTAAAAGAGGAAAAAAGAAAATTGAAAAAATTGCAAAAGAACAGGGAAAGGCAAAGAAATGAAATTTTGCAGGGCAATGGGAAAAAAAGCAAGCATGAAAAATGAATTGGGTTGAATGATTTTTATGGCTGGAAAAAACAAGAAGCACGATGCTCAAGAGCGAAAGGAAGGCAGCGAAAAAAAGAAGGGCAAAACGCCAAGGCCAGGACCGGCTGAAAAGCCAAAGGCAATGCAGCCTGTTGAAATGGAGCCAGGCATGCGTTACATTGTGAGGATTTCCGCAAAGGACCTGAACGGAAACCTGCCTATTTACAGGGCTCTGGCGAACATAAGGGGCATTGGCCTCAGGATGGCGCGCAATATGGCGATTGCTTTCGAACAGGAAACAAAAACTCCATTCGACAGCAGGCTTGGCAAGCTTCCAGAGGAAATGGACAAGACACTGCAGGACATTGTAATCAACCCTGGAAAGCACGGGATTCCACAGTGGAGCCTGAACAGGAGAAAGGAATTTGAAACAGGCGAAAACAGGCATTTGGTTATGGCAGACCTGGATCTGCAGCTGAGAAAGGACCTCCAGAGGCTTAATTTAATCAAAAGCTACAGGGGCCTGAGGCACAGCTGGGGCCTGCCAGTAAGGGGCCAACACACAAAGTCAACCCACAGGGGCAAAGGGCCGGTTGTCGGAGTTTTGAAGAAAGAGGCAAAGGCCGCATTGGCTGCCGCAGGCAAAGAAACAGAAAAGAAAGAGGAAAAGAAAAAATAATTGGGAAAAAAATTGAAGAGTGAAAAAAAAGCAAAAAGGAAGAAGTAAAAAGAAGCACAACAAAAAAAGCGTGATGAGTAATGGGCAACCCGAAGAAGACATCAAAGCATTATGACAGGCCATTGCGGCTTTGGGACAAGGAGAACCTTGAGAAAGAAAGGATACTGAAAACCACATTTGGCTTGAAGAACAAGCGCGAGCTTTGGAGAGTGCAGACAGTGCTGAGCAGGAAGAGGAAAACCGCAAGGCAGCTGCTTGCAGTTCAGCCAGAGCAGAGGGCAAAGAAAGAGCGCGAGCTGTTGGACAGCCTTGCAAGGCTCGGCTTGGTGAATGAGAGCGCTGCCCTTGACGATGTCCTGACTTTGAGCGTTGAAGCGGTTTTAGAGAGGAGATTGCAGACAATTGTCTGGAGAAAAGGCCTTGCAAACAGCCCAAAGCAGGCAAGGCAGTTCATTGTCCACGGGCACATTGCTGTAAAAGGAAAAAAGGTCAGCGCACCATCATACCTTGTGCCAGCAGGCGAGGAAGAAAAAATTTCTTACTACGGTGAAAAAATGCAGTTGGCGCCGCCTGTCAAAAAGGAAAAAAAGAAGCCCACAGCAGAAGAGGCGGCTGAAAGCGCAGAGGGCGTGGAAACCGAAGAGATTGAGGGGGAACAGGCTGAAGGGCTTGCAGAGGGAGAAATGGCTTTGGAAGAAATTAGCGAGGAAACCAGCGAAGATTTGGAAATCCCGGCTGGCGAAACAACCGCAGGGAAAAATGAAACAGTGCCTGATTCCAAGGAAGGTGCTAAATAATGGGAAAAAAGGGAATTGTCCACATTTTTGCCTCGAGGAATAACACGATTATTTTGCTTACTGACATAACAGGCGCGGAAACAATTGCAAAGTGCAGCGGCGGCGTGGTTGTCAAAGCCCAGCACAAAGAGGGAAGCCCTTATGCAGCAATGAAGGTTGCAGAGATTGTTGCAGACAAAGCAAGAGAGCGGGAGATAAGGGAAGTGCATGTAAAGGTCAGGGCAGCAGGCGGCAACAAGAGCAACAGCCCTGGAGCAGGCAGCGAGGCGGCAATCAGGTCACTTACAAGAGCAGGCCTGCTAATCAGGTCAATTGAGAACGTCACCCCAATACCGCACAACGGATGCAGGAAGAAGAAGCGCTACAGGGGAAAGAAAACATGAAAATCCGGGCGCTGCAAAAATATTGAAACAATTTAGAAAAAATTAAAAAAGATTGAATAATTGAATGCACAAATTTTTTTAAAAAGGTGAAAAAGAGCAGAAAAAAATTGTGAACATTCATTTAAAAAAAAGTTGAAGGAAATAAAAAGGTGAACCGAAAATGGCTATCAGAATTAAAAAGATTGATGAAAAAAATAACGCGAGCAGGTATCTGGTTAAGGGAACAAGCATTGCGCTTTTGAATGCAATCAGGAGAAGCGTGATGCTGCACGTGCCCTGCCTTGCAATAGAGGATGTTGCAATTTACGAGAACGATTCAGTGATGTTTGACGAATTCCTCGCACACAGGCTTGGAATGCTTGCACTGCAGACCGATGCAAAAGGCTACGACAAGGGTGACAAGGTGAAAATGGTTTTAGAGAAAGAAGGCCCATGCATGGTTTACAGCAAGGACATCAAGAGCACTGACCCAAAAATTGAGGTAACCGACAAAAAAATTCCATTGGTCAAGCTTGGCAAAGGGCATAAGCTAAGGATTGAAATGCAGGCGGTCATGCAAAGCGGCAAAGAACACACCAAATGGCAGCCGGCAATAATTGCATACCAGGAAGTGCCGGTCATAAGCACTGAAAAGAACTGCAACCACTGCGGCGAATGCGTCACTGCCTGCCCGAAATCAGTCCTTGAAATAAAAGCAAAAAACGTTGTGCTGACCCAGCCGCTTGAATGCATTCTATGCGGCGCATGCAGGGACGCATGCGAAAGAAACGCACTGGTCATTGACGTGGAAAAAGATTCATTCATCCTGCAAATTGAGCCAATAACAGGCCTGACAGCAAACCAGATAATCGACAAGGCAATTGCAGAACTGCAGGAAAAAAGCGAACAAGCTGAAAAACAGCTGCAAAAAATCAAATGAACAGCAGGGGAAAATGACGTCGCAGGAATAGAAAAAAACTGAAAAAAACAAAGGAGGTTAACAATTAATACTTTGCCTTGAAAAAACATTATTATGCAGGGGTACCCAAGCGGTCAAAGGGGCAGGAGAATTTTTTAAGACACCGTTCTAAAAAAATTCTGCCAAACTTAAGACCCTTTCCAACGAGGAGAAGAAATCCTGTGGCTTAGTGCCTTCGGGGGTTCAAATCCTCCCCCCTGCACAACACTTTTTCTTTTAGGAAAAGAAAAAGTGTATTAAAAGAAAAGAACCAATTGCTTCGCAATTGGTAAGAAAAAGTGTATTAAAAGAAAAAAAAGAGAAAAATTTGTTTTAGAAAACAAAGAAGTGGGATTATGGCAAAAAGAACTGGCCCGACAGGGATGAAAACAAAGCAGGTTATCGCTTTGCTGCAGAAAGCAGGAAGGAAGGAAAAAAAAGCGATTTGGCTAGACATAGCTGAAAGGCTGCAGGCGCCGAGAAGGCAGAGGCCGTCAGTGAACCTCTGGAAGATTGAAAAACTTTCGGCGATATTCAAAGAAAGGGATTTTCTCGTTCCAGGAAAGGTTTTAGCACACGGCCTGCTGCAGGCAAAGCCCACAGTCATTGCATTCGAGTTCAGCTCAGGTGCCAGAAAAAAAATTATTGACGCAGGCGGCACTGCCCTGACAATAGAGCAGGCGCTGCAGAAAAAAATCAAACCGAGCAAAATAGTGATCGTGAAATGAGCAAAGAAAAAATTTTGATTGATGCCCAGAACAGCGTTTTGGGCAGGCTTGCCAGCTTTGCCGCAAAAAAAGCACTGCAGGGCGAACAGGTTGCAGTAGTCAACGCAGAGAAAGCGGTAATAACAGGCAGCAGGGATTACGCAATGCAAAGGCTTAAAGTAAAGCTTGACCTGCATTCAAAAGGCAACCCGAGAAAGGGCCCGAAATACAGCAGAATGCCTGACAAGGTGCTGAGAAGGGCGATAAGGGGAATGCTGCCGTTTGAAAGAAAAAGAGGCAGGGAAGCATTCAAAAGGGTGCAGGTATTCATCTCAATCCCGGCAGAAATGCAAGGAAAGCAATTCACCAAGCTGGATGTTGCAGCCCACAGCGCAAAACAGCGCTATGTTGAATTAGGCACAATATGCAGATTGCTTGGGGCAAAATGGTGAGGAAAAAAACTTAAAGGAAAACAAGAAGATGCTTGGGGCAAAATGATAAAAAAAATGGAAAAAAATAAGGCAGCTTTGCAGAAAAAGACATTTGGATCAAAATAGTGAATTTTTATGGAAACCGGAAAAGAAGAAGCAATTGACGCAGAAGAGCAGCTGGCAGCTGCGGATGCAGCTGTTGCACCGGCTGCACCTGTAAAACAGCCTGCGAATGCACAGGCGGAAACCGAAGGCCCTGCTGCAGTGCCTGCCAGAAAAAAGAAGCACAAAAGAAAAACAGGCATGAATGTCAAGGCAAAGAAGAAAACAGCTGTTGCAAGGGCAACAGTGAGAAAGGGCAGCGGAAAAATCAAAATCAACCATAGGCTGCTGCAATTGTTCGAGCCAAATTATGTAAAGCAGTTCATCACCGAACCGGTTTCAATCGCCGGCGATTTGGCAAAACAAGTTGACATTAATGTGCATGTGAAAGGCGGAGGCGCAATGGGCCAGGCTGTTGCAGCAAGAGGCGCGATAGCAAAAGCCCTGCTTTTGTACAGCAGGGACCACAAACTGCGCAGCACTTTCCTGACTTACGACAGAATGCTTTTGGTTGATGACGTGAGAAGGGTTGAACCAAAAAAGCCCTTGGGAACAAAGGCAAGAAAGAAAAAGCAGAAAAGCAAAAGGTAAGCCTTTTCTTTTTTAAAAAAAAGAAAAGCCTTGTGAAAAGAAAAAATGGAATCAAGGAGAAAGAAAAAGCAGAAAAGCAAAAGGTGAAGAAGAGCAGAATCAACTGAAACAGGAAAAATGACGAGGATAAAAAAAATGATTTAAAAATGAAGTTAATTAAAAAAAATAAATTCAAATCAAACAATAAAAAAAATTAATGCAGACAAAAAATGAAAAAAATGGAGGGTGTGAAAATGCTTGTTCCGATTCGATGTTTCAGCTGCGGAAAGCAGCTGGCTGGAATGTTTGAGCAATTCAGGCAAAGGGTTGACAAAGGCGAAAAGCCTGAAAAGGTTCTGGACGAGCTCGGGGTAAAGCGGTATTGCTGCAGGAGAATGCTGTTCACGCAGGCTGACCTGATTGACGAAATAATGCAGTACAAAAAATGAACGCAAACCAAAAGGAGAACCAAAAGGAAAAAGGAGTGAAATTAATTTTAAGCAAATGCAAACCAAGAGAGGAGACAGAAAAAGGGTTGAGTGCAGATGGGTGAAAAGGAAGAGAAACAAGGGCCGTTGAGTGAGCTGGACCTGTATCTGAAGACAGGCAGCCATATTGGAACGAGATTCAAAACTGGCGACATGAGGAGATACATTTTCAAGCAGCGAAAAGACGGCCTCAGGGTTCTTGATGTAAGCACAATCGACAAAAGGATCAAGATTGCTGCAAAATTCTTGAGCCAGTTTGAACCGGCAGGAATTACCGCTGTTTCAAGAAAAACATACGGCCAGCAGCCTGCAATCCAGTTTGCTGCCGCAATCGGCGCAAAGGCAATAACCAGCAGGTTTGTTCCAGGAACATTCACCAACCCGGTGGCAAAAAAATTTATTGAACCGGCAGTATTGATTATCACAGACCCAGAATCAGACGGCCAGGCAATAATTGAAAGCGTTAAGCTGCGAATCCCGGTTATTGCATTGTGCTCAACAAACAATTACCTCAGCAACATTGATTTGGTAATTCCAATAAACAACAAGGGCAGAAAAAGCATTGCCCTTGCATACTTCCTGCTTGCAAGAGAAATTATGAAAGAAAAAGGACTGATTAAAAATGACGCTGAATTCAGCAAAACAGCCGAAGACTTTGAATACAAATTAAAAGAAGGCTCGGAAGAAGGAGAGGAAGGAGAAGAAGAAAGATTCACAGAGAGAAGGCCAAGAAAAATGGGGGAAGAAGAAAGATTCACCGAAAGAAGGCCAAGGGGAATGAAAAGATTCACAAGGGGAAAGGGAAAGCAGGACAGGAGACCAAAAGGCAAAAGAACAGTCAGAAAAGACAGGCAGAGAAGATATTAAAACAAAACACCAAAGGATTAAGGCATGAAAAAATTCATGAGAGATGATTGCCCTGAGCATTAGAACTGAAAGCGTTGCAGGCGCTTTTTACCCGAGCAACAAAAGCATTTTATTAAAGCAATTAAGCGGCTTCTTTAAATCACTGCCAAAGGAAAGCAAATCAAATTGCGTAATTGCACCGCACGCAGGCTACGCGTACAGCGGAAAGGCCGCAGCTTATTCTTTTAACGCCTTGAAAGAAAGCAAGTGCTTTGTGATTCTAAGCCCAAACCACAGCGGCCTTGGCAGCGCAATAAGCGTAAGCGATGCGGACGAATGGCAGACACCGCTGGGCAAAATCCCCGTGGATGGCGCTCTGCGGAAGAAGCTGCTTGGCCTGCTCGGAATTGAAGCAGACGACCTTGCCCACATCCAAGAGCACAGCATTGAAGTGCAGCTGCCCTTCCTGCAGTTTTTGTTCAAGCACTTCAAAATCCTGCCGATCACAATAATGAGCCAGGACCTAAATGAACTGATTGAATTAGGCAATGCTTTAACAGGATTGAAAGAGGATTTCAGCATAATTGCCTCAAGCGATTTCTCGCACTTCATTCCGGCTGAAACAGCGAAACAGCGGGATACGCAGGCAATTGAAAAAATAAAACAGCTGGATGTTGAAGGATTCCACAAAATGGTGGTGCAAAGAAACCTGAGCATCTGCGGCCATGCCCCAATTACAGCCCTAATGCAGTACTGTAAACAAAAAGGCTTCAAGCAGGGAAAACTGCTGCGCTACGACAGCAGCGCCAGTACAACAGGCGATGAAACGAATGTTGTAGGCTATGCCGCAATAAAGTTCGAAAAATAGCCCTCTGAACGGCATGGAATTCCACCAAAAAACAACATACCTGCAAAGGCAAAACATGGGGGGAATGGAAATTTTCCCAAAAAGCCCTTTAAAACGCAATAGAAGCTGGATTCAAAAAAAGGCTGAAAAAAGAGGAAAAAAAGCCTTGCCGAAGGCTCTTTTCCCAAGGGTTTTTTGCGACCTTGCAAACCAAAAGGTTTGCGAGGCCTCGCGAAGCTCTGCTTCGCAAGGAGCAAAAAAGGCTTTGCCGAAGGCTTTTTCTTTTGGTACAGCTTTTCTTATAAAAGAAAAGGTGTTTTTCTTAATTTTTTAACCGTATAGGGTAAATTTATATATATAAAAGGGTAATATATTATATATTCCTGTAAACTTAAAGGGGAAAGGGAACTAAAATGGCACTTTCAGTTAATGATTTGCTGCAGCAGCTCGGCCTGACCGAGTATGAGAGCAAGGCGCTTAACACTCTTTTAAAGCTTGGCGAATCCGAAGCACCGCAAATCAGCAGAATGAGCCAGGTGCCGAAAACCAGGGTTTATGATGTTTTAACCAATCTGGTTGAAAAAAACCTTGTAATTGAAATAAGGGGCAGGCCAAAGAAATACAGGGGCATTGAGGCAAACAAAGCGCTTGACATACTGGTTGAATTAAAGAAACAGCAGCTGCAGGACTTGCAGGAAAAGGTAGGCGATTTAAAGAACAACCTTGCCGTTTCATTGGGCCCGAAAGAGCAGACCGGTGAAACAGTAATGCGGGTGAAGGACAAAGCAGACTTTGAGAAAATCCTTGCCCAAGAGATTGCAAAAGCAAAAAACAGCCTTGTCGGCTTTGCTGAAGCAACAGACAAGCACAAAGTCCTAAGGGAAGCGATTGAAAAAGCAAGGGGCAGAAACGTCTCAGTAAAAATACTGAACGCTTATTCAACAGAATGGCTGAACAAGGTCGCCCACGAAACAAAACAAATGGACCACGGGCTGAACGCTTTTATCATTGACGGAAAAAAGGTCGTGCTTGCACTAAGCGACTTCAAAAAAGACAAGCCAGAATACCACTTCACAATATTCAACCAGCACAAGCCAATCGCAAACGTGCTGCAACACTACTTCGACACATGCTGGCAACAGGCAAAAAAATAAAGGCGATTGAATGCCAAAAAACCTGGGCAATAAAGCAAAGGCGATAGCAAAGTTTGTAGGAATTGCCACATTAGTTGGGGCAATAGCATGGGAAGGATTTCCACCCGCTAATTACAGAAAATCAAATGTTAAGGAACCACCAGCTTTTAAAAAATATATAAACGACATAAACGACGTTGTGGAGAAAATGAAAAAAGAGGGGCTCCCTGCAATGGATTTGGGGGTTGGACGTGAAACTTTTAAACTACCCCCGGGCTGGGAAATTAGGCCTGGAGAGAGAATTGCACTTTTCACTAAACAAACTGACTTTAGTCTGAGCCCAGAAACAGAGAGTCTCTTAAAAAAACACCCAAACATTGCTCCGGACATTTTATATGCTCTTAGGTCTGAAAAACCTAATGTCAGTGTGTTTTCTGGAATAGACGGATTGTTACAAAAACACCCAAACATTGTTTCAGAAAATACCCTGAGAAAAATCACTGAGCTTAACAATAGATATGACACGCAGATTAAACCACTTATAGAAAAACACCAGAAAATAGTGCAGAGAAGACATCTCGCTAAAAGAGGTCTTTTTGGCGGATTTATCGGTACGGCTGCTGCAGCCAGTGTGATGCTCGCTGATGCAAGAAGAAGGTTGAAAAAACAAAACCTCTCCGTGAGAAGACAAAGAAAATGATGTATTAATTAAGTGAAGGCACAATAGTTTGAATTTTAACCCTTTTTCTTATTCTATTATTATTATGTCTATAGAAGAAGACGCTTACAGGTATGCGGTGAAGAACGCGGCATTGCACGAGGGCAGGGCAGATGCCGGGGCTGTTGCAGGAAAGCTGAAGGCACTGCACCCGCAGCTTGACATGAGAAAGCTGTTGCAGATTGCTGCTGCGGCAGTTGAAAAAGTCAATGCAATGCAATTGCCTGCAATCGGCGCAGAATTTGAGCGATTTGAAGAACAGGGATATGAGTTAAAGCCGAAAGAAAAAGAGGATTACCTGCCGGCGCTTGAATGGGCTGCTGCCGGAAAGGAACCTGTTGTAACGCGCTTTGCCCCAAACCCGAATGCGCCGTTCCATCTGGGAAACGCAAGGGCGGCAATAATCAGCAAAGAGTTTGCCTCGCGCTATAAAGGAAAATTCATACTGCGCTTTGACGACACAGACCCCAAAGTGAAAAAGCCTGTTCCTAATGCCCTGCAATTGTTCAAGGAAGACCTTGAATGGCTTGGGTGCAATATTGATGAAACATACTTTGCATCAGACAGGCTTGAAATCTATTACCAGCACATGAGGGAAACATTGCAGAAAGGGGCAGCATACATTTGCACCTGCCCTGTGTTGGAATGGAGAGAAAAAACAAAGGAAAAAAAGGCTTGCCCATGCAGGGAGCTGGACAAGAAAGAACAGTTAAAGCGCTTTGAAAAAATGCTTTCGCATGAATTCAAGGAAGGAGAAGCTGTCCTGCGCATTAAAACAGATTTGCAGCACAACGACCCGAGCATACGCGACTGGTGGGCAGCAAAAATTGTTGACGCGCCGGTGCACCCAAACCCAAAAACAGTGGACAAGCATGTCTGGCCATCTTACAATTTCGCTTCGGCAGTGGATGACCACCTTCTTGGGGTCACGCTTATTTTAAGGGGCCAAGAGCACGCCCAGAACAAAACAAAACAGGAATTTCTGTACAAATACTTTGGCTGGCAGTATCCGCACTGCTTTCACTTTGGGAGAGTAGCATTGCAGGGAGTTGTTTTAAGCAAAAGCAAAATGAGGGAAGGAATTGAAAGCGGCAAATATCTGGGCTGGGATGACCCAAGGCTAGGGACAATAAAGGCATTCAGGAGAAGGGGCTTTAGGCCAGAGGTTTTGAGGGAAGCAATCCTTGACTTGGGAGTTAACCCTAATGATGCAACAATCCAGTGGAGCAAGCTTGTTGACCTGAACAGGAAGCTTGTTGAGCCGCTAAGCGAAAGGCTTGCTTTCATTGCAGAGCCAATGCAGCTGGAAGTGAACTTTGCCCCGAAGGGGATGAGCAGGCTGATTGTTGACAAGCGGCAGTTTGACAAGCTCAAGGAAGGCGATGTTGTAAGGCTGAGGGAATTGTTCAACATTAGAATTATCAGAAAAGACCCGTTGCAAACATTCTCGGAGTTTGTGGGAGAAGCGAAAATAAACAAGCCGATAATGAGCTGGTTCAGGCAGGGCATTGATGCGGAAATCTTAATGGATGACGCAAGCAAGCTGCCTGGATTGGCTGATGCAGAGCTTGCGGAAAAAGAAGCAGGCGCACACATGCTATTGGACAGCGTTGGCTTCTGCGTTGTTGACAAGGTTGAACAGGGAAAAGCAATGCTGAGGTTCACGCACAAGTAGGCGAGGTTCATGCCTGAGAAAAAAGAGAGGTGGGGCGTTTTCATTAATGCCCTGAAAGAAGGGCAATTCAGGGATGCAACCGATGGGTATGCTGGCGATGTTTACAATTACAAAGTAAGCATTGGAAAATATGACAAACGAATTATGGGAAAAGGCGAGGTGTTTACCTCAAGCCCGCTGATCAGTGAAAGAATTGCCCAAGTGCAAAAGAAACTGAACTTTGAGGGCAGGCTGCAGACAGGGCATATTTCTTACGGTGTAAAAAAAAGGAAGAAAGAAATCGAGGTCATTGCTTATTACCCTCTTTTGTATTTTACTGCGGGTAAAACAGCGACTAACACCCTGTCTTTAGGAATATTTGAAATGCTGAAAGGCATTGGTCTTGCTTCAAGAATTGAGCTGAGAACACTAAAAGGCATGCAGAAACTATTCCCAGGGTATAGAATTATTTCAGGCACTTTGCCCAAACCCAGTCGTATGAGAAGAGGCCAACTAAAAGCAAGAGGCACAGAGTTGGGGCGGCTTGTAGAGATTCAGGAAGAAATCCAGAGAATCGCAGACTACGTCGGGCTAAAAGGGATGGAAAAACGGGCTGGGGCAGAAGGCGCAAGGAAACTGCTTGCAGCAAGGGAAAAGGCCAGGGCAAGAAGAAGGCCAAGATAGCGCTTAATTGCCCCCCGATTACCTTTTTAAACATTCCCCAAGGCAATTATTTTAATTAGTCTTTTTTCTGCCGATGAAGAATGAGGTCCCTGTTTTTTGGGGCTGAGGAGGTGTAAGTTGTTATGGCAGGATTGGTTCAGTTTGAGGTTCCGGACAAGCTGCAAGCGGAGCAGCTTGCTTTGGTTGAAAAGATCAGCAAAAAGGGAAAGCTGAAGATTGGCGTAAACGAGGTAACAAAGGCTGTTGAAAGAGGCACGGCCAAGCTAGTGCTGATTGCATTAGATGTCAGCCCTGTTGAAATAGTGATGCATCTGCCCTTGATTTGCAAGGAGAAGAGCATTGCATTCAGCTATGCGAAAACAAAGGAAGAGCTTGGCAAAAAGGCGGGAATTGCTGTCGGCACTGCAACGATTGCAATCGTTGACGAAGGCGATTCAAAGAAAGAGCTGGGTGAAATAACTAAAAAGCTGGCTGAGCTCAGAAAGTGAATAACCCGGCTTGAAAGGTGGTGTGTATGAATGGCTGAAGATGAACGCGGAACACCTGCGGAAATCGTCGAGATAGTGAAAAGGACAGGCGTGCACGGCGAAGTGATCCAAGTGCTCTGCAAGATTCTCTCAGGAATGGAGGCAGGCAGGGTAAAGCGAAGGAATGTCAAGGGCAACGTGCAGAAAGGCGACATAATTGTTTTGCTGAACACCGAAAGGGAAGCAAAAGAAATCAAGTCAAGATAAAGGTGCAAGCAAAAAAAAGGAAGCAAAAATAAAGGGGTAAACAAAAAAAATTTAAACGGGAAGCGAAAAAAAAAGGAAGCCAAACCAAAATAAAGGTGCAGGCAAAAAAAAGGAAAAAAAAGTTGAAAATTAAACTTAAGGGAGAAAAGGGGTTTTTTATGGCGAAATGCAGCTTTTGCGGCAACGCAATAAAGCCAGGCACAGGGCTTTTGTTTGTGAAGAAAGAGGGCACTGCCTTTTTTTTCTGCAGCAGGAAATGCGAGAAAAACATGGTTAAGCTCGGGAGAAGCGGTGCAAAAACAAGGTGGACTGCTGTTTTCCGGGAAGCGAAAAAAGCGGGAAAGAAAAAAGCAGTGCAGCCTGAAAAGGAAAAGGGAAAAGAAGATAAATGACTGGGGCAGAAAGGAAACGGGAAAATTAATGAGTTGATCTGAATGCAGTTGAAGGTTCAGCGCATAGAAGCTGATGCAAAAATGCCTTGCTATGCGCATCCAGGCGACAGCGGAATGGACCTTTTTTCGGTTGAGGAAATTGTGCTGCAGCCAGGAGAAAGAAAGCTTGCCAGGACAGGAATCAAGATTTCGCTGCCAAAGGGATTTGAAGCCCAGGTCAGGCCAAAAAGCGGGATTGCAATAAACAACGGCGTAACAGTGCTCAACACGCCTGGAACAATTGATTCCTGCTACAGGGGCGAAGTGCAGGTAATATTGATTAATTTGGGCAAGGAGCCATTCAAAATCGAGAAAGGAAAAAAGATTGCCCAATTGGTGATTGCAAAAGTTGAGGAAGCAAAGGCAAAAGAGGTTGATGAACTGGATGAGACAAGCAGGAGCAATGGCGGCTTCGGTTCAACTGGAACGCATTAAAGAAAGTGCCACAATTGGAGCAGCCAGGCGCGAGTGCTTTGCTGAAACAAAAACAGATTGCATTAAAGAAGGTGTGAGGATGGTTATAAGGCAGCCGATTATCACAGTGCTCGGGCACGTGGACCACGGAAAAACGAAATTGCTTGACGCAATCAGGGGCACTGCTGTTGCGGAAAGGGAAGCAGGCGCAATAACCCAGCACATTGGCGCTACTGCAATGCCAATTGAATTGATTAAAAAAATCGCGGGAGAGCTGATCGAGCAATATGGCTTCAAGGTGAATCTGCCAGGCCTATTGTTCATTGACACACCAGGGCATGCAGCTTTTGCTTCACTGAGGGAGAGAGGGGGCAGCATTGCCGACCTGGCTGTCCTGGTTGTTGACCTGACACAGGGATTTCAGCCTCAGACAATTGAGGCAATCAATATTCTGAAAGCATTCAAAACGCCTTTTGTTGTTGCTGCAAACAAGATTGATTTGCTGCCTGAATGGAGCAGCGTACGCGGAAATTTTTCACTGAATGCAAAGCAGCAGAGCCAGAAAGCGCTTGTTTTGCTTGATGAAAAAATTTACGGCTTTGTGGGAAAACTGCACCAGGCAGGCTTCCAAAGCGAGCGGTTTGACAGGTGCGCTGATTTCTCAAAGCAGGTTCCGATTGTTCCACTGAGCGCAAAAACAGGCGAAGGCCTACCGGAACTGTTGATGCTTTTAACAGGATTAAGCCAGCGCTTCCTTGGAAAGCGCTTGTCGATTGACGAAAATGAAGCGGGAAAAGCCACAATTGTTGAAGTGAAAGAGGAAAAAGGCCTTGGCAAAACAGTCGATGTTATTTTGTACAGCGGAATGCTGCGCATTAACGACAGGATTGTTTTGGGCGGAAAACAGGGGGTAATTGAAACAAAGGTCAGGGCACTGCTGCTGCCAATGCCACTGCAGGACAGCAACGGGCACGGGGTGGAAAAATTTTTGAATGTGAAGGAAGTGCATGCAGCCGCAGGAGTGAAGATTGCTGCCCCCTGCCTTGAGGATGCTTTGGCAGGCTCGCCTCTGCTGGTTGCAAAGGGCACACTGGAAAAAGCTGTTGTTGAAAAAGATGTTGCTGCAGTAAAAAGGGAAACCAGCGCTGTTGGACCAGTGCTCAGGGCTGACACTTTGGGCGGCCTTGAGGCATTTGCTGTTTTGCTTGAAAAAGAGGCAAAGATGCAGCTGCGAAAAGCTGATGTCGGCGATGTTACGAGAAGGGATGTGATGGACGCGATTGCGGTGAAAGAAAAGGACTGCTTGAAGGGAATCATTTTTGCATTCAATGTGAAAGTTGAAGAGGCTGCAGAAGAAGAAGCCAAGAAGCACGAGATAAAAATTTTCAGGGGAAACGTGATTTACAAATTGATTGAAGACTTCAACCAGTGGGTGCAGCAGAAAGAGGCCGAACGGCAGCAGGCAGCGCTTTCACAGCTTACTCTGCCTGCAATGATGCGGTTTTTGCCGGGATTTGTTTTCAGGCATAACAAGCCTGCAATAATCGGGGTGAAGGTGCTTGAAGGCAAGCTAAGACCAGGCGTGAGATTAATGAATGAAAAAGGAATTATTTTTGGCAGGGTTGCAGCAGTCCAGGTGCAGGGCAAAGGCATTGAGCAGGCTGCAAAAGGCCAGGAGGTTGCTGTTTCAATTGAAAAGGGCGTTGTCGGGAGAAATTTAAAGGAAAACAAGGTGTACTACACTTTCATTCCGCAAAAACAGTTCCCCCAACTGGCAGGGCTTTGCAATTTTTTCAATTCGGATGAACTGGAATTGATTGAAGAGATTAAAAAACTGGTTGAAAAAGCCAAGGAAGAAGAGGAGGTTGCTGAATGAAACTTGTAATTAGCGAACCGAAAACAGGGAAAGCATTCAACAAAAAAACAGACGCGCCGGTTTTCATAAACAGGCGCATTGGAGAAGAGGTTGACCTGGGCAGCGTTGGATTGGCAGGCTTCAAGGCGAAAATAACAGGCGGCAGCGACAAACAGGGATTTCCGATGAAGCCGACTGTTGCAGGCCAGGCAAGAAAAAAGGCTCTGCTCAAAAAAGGCATTGGCTTCAGGCCCCACAGAAAAGGGTTAATCAAGAGAAAAAGCGTCAGGGGAAACACAATCAGCACTGAGACAGCCCAATTGAACCTTGTTGTAACGCATTACGGCGAAAAGCCATTGAGCGAACTGCTGTCAAGCGGCACAGAGAAAAAAGCAGATGAAAAGGAAACAGCAAAAGAAAGGCTTGTCAGAGAAAGCCTTGAAAGCGTTGGAAAAACAGAGCTCGCGGAAGACGCAAAAAAAATTAAGGGAAAAGTAAGGGGATAACCGGCAAAAATCTAAATTTTGGTGCTATGCTGATGCAGAAAAAGATGAATAATCCAAAAACAGGGCACGCTGCCAAGAGCAAAGAGCCAGCGGCAACGCAAGAGGAAAAAAAGCAAACAGGAAAAATAGCAGGGGCTGAGCCAAAACAGGGGAAAGCAACGCAAAAAGAGCAAACAGCAGAGCCAGCGCAGGAAAAAAAGCAAACAGCAAAAGAGCAGGCAGAGGAAAAAAAACACGCAGAAAAAAAGGAATCAGGGGCACAAGAAGCAGAACAGGCAAAGCGGCAAAAAGAGCAAACAGCAGAGCAAATGAAAGAAAAAAAGCATGCGCCAAAAGAAGAGAGTGGGGAGGCAGTGCAGTACGCAGAGCAGGCTGTAATAAACATTGGCATGGTTGGACATGTTGACCACGGCAAAACCTCACTGACCCTTGCATTGACTGGAAAATGGACCGACACGCACAGCGAGGAATTGAAGAGGGGAATCTCAATCAGGCTTGGATACGCCGATGTCACATTCTACAAGTGCGGCAGCTGCAGGGGAAGCGAAGCCTACGGCAACAAGCAGGTTTGCCCACTTTGCGGAAAAAAGTGCGAGAAATTGAGGAGAGTTAGCTTTGTTGATGCGCCGGGACATGAAACCCTTCTTACAACAATGCTGAGCGGTGCAGCCCTAATGAATGCAGCTATTCTTGTAATTGCAGCAAACGAGCAATGCCCGCAGCCCCAGACAGAAGAGCACCTGATGGCGCTGAAAATTGCGGGCATAAACAACATTGTTGTAGCGCAGAACAAGATTGATCTGGTTGAAATGGAGCAGGCAATAGAGAACAGGAAACAGATTGAACAGTTTCTGTCAAAAAACGGCTACAACAATATCCCGATTGTCCCTATTTCAGCAAACTTTTCAACAAACATTGATTTGCTGATAGAGGCGCTTGAACAACACATGCCAACCCCTGAATTTGACGTGAAAAAACCGCTAATAATGTATTGCGCAAGAAGCTTTGACATAAACAGGCCAGGAACACTGCCAGCTGAACTGAACGGCGGCATAGTCGGCGGAACAATAATCCAGGGAAAAGCAAAATCAGGGGATTCAATTGAAATTGCCCCTGGAGTTGACGGAACTGTGCTGCTGACAAAAATAAGGAGCCTGAGCAGCAGCGTCGCTCAACTGCGTGAAGCGATTGCAGGCGGCCTGATTGCAATTGGAACAGGGCTTGACCCAAGCATAACGCAGAATGACAGGATGCGGGGTCAGATGATTGGGCATGAGCATGTCCTGCCTGTCGCGGTTAACAAGCTGCAGCTGCAGTTGAATTACATTGAAAGGCTTGTCACAAGCGTTGACAGCAAAATAAAGCCAAGGGAACAGGTTGTTTTGACAATCGGAACAATGACAGTGCTTGCTGTTGTTGAAAGCATACAGGGCAACAACGCAAAAATTTCCATGAACAACAAGGCTGTTGTCCTGCCAAAACAGAGGATTGCGGTAAGCAAAAAAGACAAAGGCAGATGGAGATTGGTTGCATATGCTGTCGCATAAACAGCACACCACAATTATTTTTGATTCAAACATTTTGATTGCAATCGAAAGAAAGAAAGCCGATGTGTTTTCAATGGCAAGGCAGTTTTTTGGTGAAAGAGTGCGGTTTGGCGTAACAGGGCAGGTGCTGCAGGAACTGCACGAGTTGCAGGACAGGGGCAAAACAATGCAGAAAGAGGTTAAAATTGCTTTAATGGCTTTGCGCAAAGAGAAAGCCAAGGTAATCAGGGTTGAGGCAGGAAATGCTGATGATTCGCTTGTTGAGGCAGCAGGGAAGGGCTATTGCATTGCTTCAAACGATAAGGCGTTAAGAAAAAGAATAAAAGGGTTTGGGGTAGCGATTATGTATCTAAGCAAAGAAAAATTGCTGAAAGTAGCGTAATTTTGTTGGTTGGAAAAAAAAATCCATAGTTTAAACAAAATGAAAGAAAAAAAAAAGGCAATTTCCGCAGGTGAAAAAATCAGTAGTTGGTTAAAGTGAAAGAAAAAGATGGTAATTCCGGCAGGTGAAAAAAATGTATAGTTTGGTTAAAGTGAAAGACAAGGTGAGGGTTCCGCCAAAGCAGTTCACATCAAAATTGGAGAAAAGCGTTCTTGGTATGGTTCAGCAGGAATACGAAGGCCTTGTTGATGAGGACATCGGCCTTGTTGTAGCCGTGACAAATGTCAGCAATGTAGGGGAAGGCATTGTTGTGCCAGGAGACGGCAGTGCATACTATGACACGGAAATTGAAATGCTTGTATACAAGCCGCTGATGCACGAAGTGGTTGAAGGAAACATTAGTGAAATAACAGAGTTCGGCGCATTCGTAAGAATAAGCCCGATTGAAGGATTAATCCACGTTAGCCAGATAATGGATGACTTCATAAACTATGATGCGAAAACCCCTTCATTCGTTGGAAAGAAAACAAGAAAGAAGCTGATTGTCGATGACAGCGTTATTGCAAGGATTGTAACAATTTCCTTGAAGGGAAACATCCAGAACAGCAAAATCGGCCTGACAATGAGGCAGCCTTTCCTCGGAAAAGAGGACTGGATCAAAATGGACGAAAAAACAATCGGAAAAGACATTGGAAAAGAGCGAAAGGAGAAGCACGACAAGAGACAAAAAAGCGACAGGGACGAGAAAAAAGAGCAAGCACAAAAAGGGGGATAACAAAAAAGGGGGACAAACAAAAGGGCCATTAAAAAGCCTTTCTTTAAAAAAGAAAGCCTTGGGAAAGAAAGAATAAACAGGGGCTAAATAAAGCTTTGAAAAAATGTGAAAAAACAGGGCAACCTAAAAGGAGAAAGCGGATAAATTGCAATTAAAAAAAGGTTTTTGAAAAAAAAGGAGTAAAAGGAAAAAGCAATTTTTAATCGTGGTTTTTTATGGTGAAAGAAAAAGCTTGCAGGAACTGCAGAATGGTTGTATTGGAGGGAACAGAGTGCCCGAACTGCGGCGGCGCTGCCTTCACTACATTCTGGAGAGGCTATGTTGTCATTCTTGACCCGGAAAAAAGCGAAATCGCAAAAAAGATGGGCATAAGCAAAAAAGGAAAATTCGCCCTAAGGCTGAGCAGGTAGTTGGGGGATTTGGGAAACAATAGGAAACGAGACAGCAAAAAAATCACGCTAAGGCTGAGCAGGTAAACACAGGGCGCAAGGGGTGGGACGATGCACATTGATATCGAAAAGAAAAAAGAAAACAAGGCATTGAACAGAACAGAGATTGCATTCAAAATAAGCGAGTGCAAGGTAACACCAAAGCGCTTGGATGTCAGGGCAAAAATCGCTGCTTTAATGAGTGCAAAAGAACAGCTTGCGATTGTTGACAGCCTGCACCAGCAATTCGGCTCGGACATTGTAACAGGAACTGCAAAGGTTTACAATGACGAGGCAACACTGCGAAAGCTTGAGCCAAGCTATTTGATTGCAAGAAACGAGGGAAGAAAGGAAAAGAAGGAAAAAGCTGCGGGAAAACCGGAAGAAAAGAAAGAGAAAACAGAGAAAAAGCCCGAGGAAAAATCTGCCGAGGCAAAAGAGAAAGCAGAAAAGCCAGGGGAGAAACCAGCAGCGAAAGAGGCTGCAAAAGCGTAATTGTTTGTGGAAGTGATTATTGATGCCGAAGAAAGTGAAGGAAAGAAAGGGGAAAAGGCAGAGGAAAAAGCACCCGAAGCACCTCAAATCAACTCTTTATAACGCTAAAGATTCTGGCGTTGAGAGAAAGAACCGCTTCTGCCCAAAGTGCGGCCCAGGAATTTTCATGGCCCTACACAAAGAAAGGGTCACATGCGGAAAATGCGGTTACACGGAATGGAAAAAACAGGGCAGCTGAAAAGGTAAGCAGATGGTTGAAAGGTTTTTGGCGAATTTTTTAATCGATTTCCTGCTGATTTTTCTTCCAATCGCATTCTTTTTCCTGCAAAAAAAAGGTGGAAAGCAAAAATTCGGCTTAAAGGATTCCCTGCAAGAACTGGGCTTCTGCAAAATTCCGCTGAAACAATTTCTGAAAAAAACAATTATGCTGACAGTCGCATTGATTGCAGTTGCCTTTGCAATCAGCTTTTTATTGAACGCCTTTCACGCAAACGATTTAAGCAATGTCACTCCGGCTATTGAAAGCCTGCGGGCAGTACCTCTGCTTTTGGTGTACATTGTAATCGTAAGAAGCAGCGCTGAAGAGGTTTTCTTCAGGGGCCTTTTGACAAAAAAAACAGGTGCCCTTGTTTCATCAATTCTTTTTGCATTAATCCATTTATCCTACGGCAGCTACGCCGAGGTTGCAGGAGCATTCATTCTCGGCTTCATTTTTGCGAAAGCGTTCCAATTAAATAAAAACTTGTACCCAAATATTGCAGCACACATTGCATTCAACGCAGTATCAGTGACATTAATGTATTGAAACACAGGTTTTTGATACGGCAATAATAAAAAAAGGCATTGGATAAGATTGGAAGCCAATAATTGAAAAAGGTGATGAAAAGATGGCAATAGTAAAACAACTGTTGGGCGGAAACGAAAACGCAATAATTGAAAAAGCCGCAAAAATCCTCAAAGATGGCGGCGTAATAATTTTCCCTACGGAAACAAGCTATGGCCTGGCTGTTGATGCAACAAACGAGACAGCAATAACAAAAATGGTGAAGGCAAAGGAACAGCCAGAGGAAAAAAACATTTCAATAATCGTATCCGATTTGGAGCAGGCAAAAAAATTCGGCAAAATCACGCCTGAAGCAGAAACCCTTGCAAAGAAATTCATGCCAGGGCCCCTGACGCTCGTAGTGGAAAAACAGTACAATGTGTCGAATGCGCTTGCGGAGAAAACAATTGCTTTCAGAATCTCAAGCAACAGGATTGCAACAGAGCTGTGCAAAGCGCTCGGAAACCCGATAACAGCAACCAGCGCAAACCTGCACGGAAGGCCGAACATCTATTCAGGAAAAGAGGCAATAAAGCAGTTTGGCGGCAGGGTTCACATGATTATTGACGCTGGCGAGCTGCCAAAAATCCCGCCAAGCACAATGTATGACACAATCAACAAAAGAGTCCTGCGCTTCGGCCCAATAACAGAACAGGAAATAAAACAGGTGCTGGAGGAGCAGAAATGAACCGCTTCAAGAAAATGATGTTGTATGATTTTAGGGGTTCTGATTTCTTGGCTGGCAGGCTGCAAGAGTTCAGGGGAAAGGGCTGTTTAAATATTTTTTTGGAGACTGTTTTGTTATGATTGAACTCAGGTTTGGCGAAATTCTTGACCCGCTGCCTGAAAGGCTTTTGGGCAGGATTACAAAGCAAACCCTGCAAGGCATAAACAGGTATCCGTCAAACTATGGCAAGCTTGTTTCAAAGCTCGCCAAATTGCATAAAGTGGGGGAAAAAAACATTGTTCTAGCTAACGGCGTTGACGAAGCAATTGATTTGGTTGCAAGGGCATTTGGGCAAAAGATGGCGGTTTTCACGCCAACTTATTACGAATTTTGCGCTGCAGCGCAGCGCAACGGCCTGAAATGCAGTGGAATAAATTGTTTTGACGGAAAAAACTATTTCCCGAAATACGACAGCGTGCCAGGAGACTGCACGCTTTTGTTTTTGTGCAACCCCAACAATCCTTTTGGCACACTGCAAAAAAAAGAAGTCGTTGCATTGGCGCAAAAAACAAAAGCGATGGTTGCAGTGGATGAAACTTACATTGATTTTGCCGGTGAAACATTAATCAAAGAGGCTGCGAATTGCAAAAACCTGCTTGTCTTCAGGAGTTTTTCAAAGGGCTTTTGCCTCCCTGGCTTGAGAATAGGTTACGTTGTGGGGAACGAAAAGGCAATAAAGAAAATAATGCAGAGAAAGCTTTGCTTCAATGTTTCTTCAGTTGCAGTTGAAGCCGCGTTGCTGGCGCTGGATGAAAAAAACCATTTCAAGAAGCTCGTGAAATCGGTAATGAAAAGAAAAGCGGCTTTTGAGAAATTTCTGAAAGCAACGGGCTTTGACGTCAAGCAAAGCAGCATACCAAAAATTTTCATGCGCTTCCGCGCACCGAAACAGGCAATTGCATTCCAGAGGGTTCTGGAAAAAAACGGTTTTGCAATAACAGTTGGCAACGGGATTTCAACATGCGGCCTTGACAAGAGCTTTGCACAGTTTTCGTGCGGAACTGAAAAGCAAATGAGGCAACTCAAGGAAATAATAAAAAATTCGGTGAACCCTGATGGATTGGAAAAGCTTGGCTGAAACAAAAGCAGGAATCCTCTGTTGCGGGCTCAAAGAAAGCAAAGCCGCTGAAGAAATCTATGCATTGCAGCACCCGACATTGCATAAAAGAACAGGAAATGCCGGGTTGCAGCTTGCTTTGCCACAAGGCTTTATTGTAAACGGAATCTACGGCGAAGCTTTTTGCAAAAAATCGCCTTATTTGGCAGAGAAACAAGGAAAACAATTTTTTGTTTCAAGGAACGGCTCCCTGGTTTGCGCCTGCACCCCGATTCCCGCCCCAAAATGGTATCACAAAACAACAACAGACGGCAAGCCAATGTCAAGCATAATGCTGCAGGAGGGCAAAGACACTCTGATTTCGAGCGTTTGGAACAATTGCTGTTATTTTCAGAACGGAACGCAATGCAAATTCTGCATATTGGGTTATCAAAAAGAAATGCAGTGGAAAAACGAAAAACAGGTTCTTGAAACACTGCTCGCAGCGCTGGAAGAAAACCCAGCATACCAGCTTCACCTGACAGCAGGCAACAGCGCCAGCCCGGACCACGGCTTGGCAAACTACGAAAAATACGTCAAAACAATCAGGAAAGAAACCAATCTGCCGGTTACATTGGAAATAAGCCCGCCTGAAGATTTAAAACAGCTCGAAAGCATAATCGCAGCAGGAGCAAATGGCTTTTCAATAAACATTGAAATATGGGATGAAAAAAAACGCAGGGAAATCTGCCCTGGGAAATCAAAAATAAAACGCGAAAAATATTTCCAGGCATGGCAAAAAGCAGTTGATTTGCTCGGAAAATTCAAGACAAGCTCAGTGCTAATAGTCGGCTTGGACAGCAAGGAAAATATTGCAGAAGGCATCAGGGCAATGGCCTGCATCGGAATAAAACCAGTCTTAATCCCGTTCAGGCCGTTCGCAAAGTCTGCACTGCATTATTTGCAGCCACCGAAAGCGCGAGAACTGATGAAATTGTCGGAAATTGCAGGAAAAGAATTAAAAAAAGCGGGCGCAAAGGAAAAAGAACTAATCGGCTGCGAACACTGCGGAGCATGCAGCCTTGAAAAAGATTTTCTGGTTAACGCAAGAAAGGAAAATGCGGAAAAGTGATGAAAAATGAACTGCCCTAAAGCTTAAGAGCGCTTCTAAGGTGGCTTAAGTCCAATACAAAAACCATTAAAGTATTCTTTTTTGTGTCAATGACATATTCCCAACTCTCAGTGATATCGATTCCGTCTTCTTCAGAAGCACGTTTTGTCATGACATCAACATAATCCAAAGCACTTTTTATTTCTTGGCTTCTTTCAAGACCCCTTTTTTTAAAAAAAACGAAGACGTTGTTTTTATTCATTGTTTGCAAGTCCCCAAACTTTCGCAAGTCCGTAAGTGCAAGATGTTTTTCTCCGTTAATTTCAACAACCCTTATTGTTGGTGGCACAGGATACCCTTTTGCCCTAAGATTTTGAAACATCTTAAATTCTCTTTCAGCAATGCTGCTTTGAGTTTCACCGCAAAACTCTTTCAGGTTATATCTTTTTACAACAAGCCTTATTTTTTTATTTCCTTTACAGACTATAAAATTATAAGCCCTGCCATGCCGCCCCGCGGCGGGCATTTTCTCGGTTACTTGCAAAAGCCCAGGGCCTGTTATACCAAACAGCGCATTAACTTTCTTAATCTTTTGAACCCGGTGAACTGTATCAGGATGGAAATCCTTTTTTCCACCCCTTAAAAAGTTTTTTTGGTGCCCGGATTTGTGCTTCATAATAATTAATGTTATTAGAAAGTAATTAAATTGTTTAATGGTAGAAGAATATTACAACATTGACTTAAGAAGGCAAATAAAGTTGTTTGTGGTTAACGCTTTTAGGCGAGCGCTTTTACGGCTTGTTCCTCAAACCCAATTTTTTCCATTGATTTTTTCATCAACTCGTTGTCCAATTCAATCAATTGTTTTACCACAGGGTTTTTGTTATTGAGCTTGAACATGCTTGCCTTGCCGACTTTTCTGGTGTAAGTTACTGTATTGGCTTTTTCCAACTTGCCCCAGAAGGTTTCCAATGTATTCCAGGAAACATTGGCATTCCTGCAAATGTCTTTCTTTGAGTAGTCAAATATGTCGTTCTCTATCAAGAAATCCAAGACCCTAATTATCGGGGAATCGCCAAAGAACAGCACAAACAAAGACTTGTCTTCAGCCATACAAAGAAATCCCTTTTATAATTGATATAACTACTTGTAGGTAAATAATTTAAATAGTAGAAGGCCAAGTTTGAGTGCAAAAGATATTTCGTTTTTTGACGGTAAGAAAGAAGCATTTTAAAAGTATCGTATGGGGGTATTTAAATAAGGAAAAAACGAAAAGAAAATATTAAATAGGAGAACTTACTTATAAAGGTAGATGCACATGGCAGGAACTTCTTTTTTGACCTTCAAGAAAAATGACGTTGAACAAATACTGACAACGTTAGATATCGTCACAGAAAAAAAGGGCGTGAAAGAATTTATTTTAGATGAGAAAAAAGAGATTGCAAAGTGCTATGTCTGCGATGAAAAGCTTACTCCAGAAAACATAGGGAACATAATCAAAGGCTCAAAAATTCTCCTTTGTGACAATCCTTCCTGCTTTAGCGGATACCTTGTTGAGAAAAAACTTTAGACACTTATGGCTGAATTTATTAACAAGGTAAAAAAACGATTTGGGGGAAAGGTAAAAATAGGCATAAATCCCTCATTCGAAACTGAAAAGGCTGAAATCCATATTGGGCACAACTACAACATTACGATAAATCAGTTCGGAGACAAAACAGACCCAAAAAAAATCTTGGAAAGCTTTGAAAAAGAGCAAATACTTACAAGAGACGACCTACTTCTCCCAGACATAGAGCAAACAGAAACGGTTATCACAAGAAGTCAACTCCTGCTGTTCTACCGCCCCCATCTAAGCAAAAAAGATTTGGCTGCCCTCAATGACAGTCTTAGCATAATAGCTTTGGAAGATAAAGAACTGAATGAGGAAGCAAAAAAAAGACACGAGCAATTGTATAAAGCGTATAAAAAACGGGGTCTCGTGATATATAACTTTGCAAGAAGTGGGCTCTTTGAAACCGAAATAAAAGTAACCCTTGAAAGGATAATCAAGCAACATCTCGGAAAAGAAGTTAAAACAATAGATGAATTCAATAACTATTTTGAAGGACTAATTCAAAGACACCCCGCAAACATTTATGTTAGCAAATACTGGGCTGAACATAGAGTATTGGATGAGATCCAAGAAAGATTGGAATTGATATTACGAGATAAAACAAGCTTAATCAAAATATATTGCAGGGAACCGCAATTGGGGATGGTCAAAACTGTGTGTAACCAAGTAGAAAGTTTATTTACTATAACTCATGATGAGTATAGGTTTGGAAAAAATAAAGCATACACATTTTATCTGGCCCTTAAAGAAGATGCTGATTAAATGCAGAGCAAAGACGGCATTACTTGCCTTGGCATTGAGAGCACCGCACTCTAGAGGGTTCTAGGCGGATATACTTTCGGTGCCGGAATAGTTAGCGACAGCTGCGGCAAATGCAATATTCTCGCAAACGAAAAGCACAGCGTTTCAACAGCACAGGGCGGCCTGATTCCCCGCGAATTGGCAGCGCACCATTTCAAGCACGCGAAGCAGGTGATAGAGGCAGCGCTGCAAAAAGCCAACCTGAAAATTGCAGATGTTGATTTGATTGCATTCAGCCAGGGGCCTGGCATTGGGCAGGCATTGAGGGTTGGGGCTGTTGCAGCAAGAACGCTTGCCCTCGCGCACAACAAGCCGTTGCTTGGCGTGAACCACTGCGTTGCACACGTTGAAATAGGAAAGGCACTTACTGGGGCAAAAAACCCGATTGTAGTTTATGTAAGCGGTGCAAACACGCAGATAATCGGCTATGAGGAAGGAAAGTATCGTGTTTATGGTGAAACACTTGACATTGGAGTTGGAAATCTGCTGGATGCGTTTGGCAGGGCGCTTGGCTTGGGTTTCCCGGCAGGGCCTGTTCTGGACAAAATGTATTTTGAAAAAAAGAAATATGTTCCACTGCCTTACACTGTAAAGGGAATGGATTTGGCTTTCTCAGGGCTGCAGACAGCGGCAGAGCAAAAAATTGCAAATGAGAGAAAAGAGGACTTGGCTTACAGCCTGCTGCACAATGCCTTTGCAATGGTTACAGAGGTAAGCGAGAGGGCCCTTGCACACACTGAGAAGAACGAATTGCTGCTCACTGGCGGAGTTGCTGCAAGCAAGGCGCTGAGGGAAATGCTGCAGAAAATGTGCGATGCGCGTTCATGCAAGTTTTTTGTCCCGCCTTTTGATGTGTGCGTGGACCAGGGAACAATGATTGCATGGCTTGGATTGATAATGCACAAAGCAGGCAACAGGATGAAAGTGGAAAACAGCGTTGTCAACCCAAAGCAGAGGGCTGACCAGATTGAAGTGAACTGGGTTTAAGGCATTATAGCATAGGACAAAAATAAGTAAACTTTTTTGGGGGTAATACGCTTCAAATTGGCGAATAAAAACAAGCCTTGCAATTATCAAAAAAAGTTTCGAAATTAATGTCCCTGACTATTAGTACACCTTTCAAAAAATAACTGTTTTTAATATAATTCCTTTAAGGTTATTTAAATGAAGCAAGAAAGAAAGCCGCGCTGGAAAATGACTGATGCCGAGAAGAGCAGAGCCTGGAAAACCAAGGATAACAGTTCCACTCAATTTTACAGTGGCAGGGCTGCTATGCGCACTGAAACGAAATTGATTTTTTTGGTTGCATTGATTGCAGCTTTTGCGCTTGGCTTGTTTACTGCCTCTTATTTGCAGCCTTCTTCAATTCCAAGCGTTATTCTGAAGCAATTGCCTGCTGCTGAAAAGTTTGAGAGCAGCATTAACATTGTTGCCGCAAGGACACAGGGCGAAGTGGGTGTTGTAAGCCAGGCGACAGCTGAAATCATTGAAGGAAAGGGCAGGGTGCTGTTTTCCTTGAACCCGTTTGTTGAGCCTGACACCCAGCAGAGCGCTGAAACAGCTGTTGCTGTTGCACAGCAGTTCACCGGGAAGAGCCTTGCAGACAGGGATGTAATTTACGGAATTGAGAACATTGATGCGCAATTGGTTGGAGGACCAAGCGCTGGCGCAGCGCTTACTGTTGCAACAATTGCCGCGCTGGAGGGAAAAAAGGTAAGGGAAGATGTAGCAATCACTGGAACAATTCAGGCAGACGGCTCAATCGGCCAGATTGGCGGAGTGATTGAAAAAGCAAGCGCATGCGCTGAAACAGGCTTGCGCCTGTTTTTGGTCCCAAAGGGGCAAATGAATTTAACCTATTATGAGCAGCAGGTGCAGGAGGAAAAGCACGGCTTTGTCACAATCCAGAGAATCAGGTATATTCCAAAAACACTGAATCTGAGTGACTATGCAAAAGAGCAGGGCTGGAGTTTGGAAGTAAAGGAAGTAAGCAACATTCAAGAGGCAGTAAATTACCTGATTGAACAAAAGGGGCACGTAAAGAAATGCAGCGAAAAGACTGGCAGTGAATTACCTGATTGCCCAAATTAATGCTACATAACGGGTGTTTGGCTTTTCAAAAACCCCCCAAAAAAAGAAATTTATAAAAGCAAAAACGCCCTAATTTTAATGCATTTTTTGCCTTAAAATGCTTGATTTTTGTGCCTCGCCCACAATATTTTGCGGCTATTTGTTTAATTTTAGTTTATTTAATATATAATATATTGGGAGGCTTGCTGCGAAGGCGATTAGGGCAAAGCCCATTAAAAGAGGCGGGAATTGCAGCAGCATTGCAAGGCAGGTTATTGCACCAAAAAAAGGCAGTATGGGAAACCTGCCTATTGAAAGCGGCGTTTTGAAGGTTCTTTTTGCATTTGGCTTTGCATAGCGCAGCGCAACAACGCAGCAGTTGACTGCAAAGAAAATCAGGAAAATCCCCAAATTTGAGAGGGATGCAACTGATTTGATGTCGCCAATTAAAGCGAATGCCATTGCAAAAACCATTGTCAGAATAACTGCGATATAAGGGGTTCCAGCCTTGGGATGGATTCTGCGCAAAAAAGCAGGCAGGCATTTTTCCTCGCTCATTCCGAAAATCCGCCTGCTTACCGAAATCAGGGCAATCAGCACAGTGTTTGCTGTTGAGCACAGAGCAATCAATGCAAGCAAAGTGAACGCGTCAGGGCCAAATGCCTTTTGCGCAACCGAAGCAATCGGGGCGCTGCTCTGGCTCAGCTGCTGCCAGCCCAGAACGCTTACAGCCGATATTGAAACTAGGATATATAAAACAGTTGAAATAGCAAGGCTCAAAAGCATGGCAATGGGGATTGTCCGCTTCGGGTTCCTCGTTTCCTCGGTTACATTCGCAAGGTCCTCAAAGCCGATGTAAGCGAAGAAAATCAATGCAGCTGCGCCTGCAACAGGCTGCAGAAAATCAAAGATATTTGCGGCAGCATTCGGGGTTTCAAAATAATTCACCGAGCCGAAAAAAGGCAGGCCGATTGCGATTATTATCAATAACCCAGCCAGTTCAATTGAAGTTAAAACAGTGTTGAACCTCGCTGACTCCTTCATTCCGATGAAATTCACAACTGAAAGAACGGCAATCAGGCCGAGCGCCGCTGGCAGAAAAAAACCCGGAAAAAACTTGGTGAAATAGCCTGCAAAGCCGAGCGAAACAGTTGCAGCGCACAAAATTCCCGCAGCCAAAGCAATCCAGCTGACAAAAAAAGCCAGGCTGTTTCTCTTGAAAGCGCTCTGCATGTAAACATACTCTGCCGCTTCTCGCGGAAACATGCCGCTCAATTCAGCATAGCTCAAGGCAGTGAAACCTGCTATAATTGCGGAAACAACAAAACTCAGCCACAAGGCGTTCCCGGCAATGCCTGCACCCTGCCCAATCAAAACATAAATTCCCGCCCCAAGGATAATTCCAATTCCGTAAAGGGTTGCCTCAAACAAGCCAATGTTCCGCTTCAAATGCGGCTTGAAAATCCTCGGATGCGGCTGATGCAAAGGATGCCTCAAAGCAAAAAACCCCTCGGCTCTTTCAAAACCCCATTAAGGCAATACATTGAAAACCGCCCCTTCACTTCTTTCTGTACCATGCAGTGTACCTGTACAGCCAGTAGAACAAGGCAAGGACAACAATTGCAACAATTGCATTCAGAACAGTTGTAACAGGCGGGTAGATATTCCTCTGTTCCCAAGGAATCAATTCAAAGTCAGGCTCAAAAAAAGCATAGGCGGCAATAACCACTGCAGCAACAAACATCAGCTGAATGAAAAAAAGCGCTGTTGCCTGCTGGTCCTTTGCCTTGCGCAGCTTTTCCTTTGCAGCCTGCTTTATTGTTGCACCAGCCATCTTTTGGGCAGCAAACAAAGCAGGGTGCTTTTTCTTGACAGCAAAATACATTGCAACAATCAGAACAAGAATAAAAGCAAGCAAAACATACTCAATAGGCTCCCTGCTCAAGCTGAACTGAAAAGGGTGTTCAGAAAAAACCCGCAAGCCAAACAAATAAAGCAGCTGGTAAACAAAAAGAATCACCAAAACAATCTGGGCAAACAAAAAAGCAATTGCCCTCCGCTGCTCCCTAATCGTCTTCCGCCTGATTCTAATCATGCTATAAAAGAACAGCATTCGAGTATAAAAATTTTAAGGAAAGGAAAAACTGCCTGCAAAATTGCAATTGCAAAGGTTTTTTAGGAAAAACAACAATAAGTTTTTATGAATCCAAGAAGAACTGCCACAAGAACAAAGAAAAAGCTGGTTATGTTAACTGGAACCGCGCAGCCCAGAGAAGACCTAAGAAGGCTTGTTGCATGGCATAGCCTTGAACAGCCGGAACATGTGCTCAGGGTTGCTTCAAGCAAAAGGCTGCAACAGGCAAGCCAAGCCTGGGCAAAAAAATTTCCTGGAATAGGAAGGAGAATTGCAAAAACCCCACCACCTGAAAGGCTTCGGGCAATGCAAAAAATTGAACAGCTTGGAATACGCCAAGTGGAAAATGCACTGCGAAAAGGCTTTGCTTTGAAAGAGGTGCTGAACTATCCAACAAGGGTAGAGCTCGCTGCTTTTATCCGCAGGACAACACCTGAAAGAGTGAAAATCCTCAGTGGCTTTGGCTTAAACGAAATCAATGCAAAAAACCTCTGCATATTGTTTGAGTGGCAGAGCCCTGAAAATATCCGCCAATTTTTTTCAGAATTGCGGAGAACAAGCATTGACCCAAACACGCTGAGCCCAAAACAGTATACCCAGTTTTATTCAACCGGAAAATGCGATTTGCTTGATTTTGAAACACCAAAAGATAAAAGACTAAGAGTGTTAGGCCACACTTCCAGGAGCGTTATTGCCTCCACTAAGCCAATAACGCGATTTGTAGACTTCAGAAGGCACGGCAGGGCGCTTTTTTCAAAGAACTTCGCCTTTTCAGAAAACCTGCGGCAATCGCTTGCAGAAAAAGGAATTGCTGCATTTGGTTTTTCTGCAAAAGTGAGAAAGATCGTAAGCTCGAATCCCCTTGTAGGTTTCCCCGACAGGCATGCGTTTTACTTGGAAGTGCCGGAAATCGCTGACCTTTTGAGGGAAGCAAGGCCAAAAAGGCAGCACCTTCGCAATGCGCTTGCATTTGCGGACGTAACATTGATTCCAACACAAAAATACATTCACATCTATGAATTGCAGTCAGATATTGTAGGAAAGCTGAGAGAGCCGAACAGGGAAAAATACAAAAGCTGGGCTGAACTCACTGTTCTTGGCTTGGCAGATTTTGCCGCAAAAAACGGCTACGAGTTTATGGACCTCTCAAGCCCACACATAATAAAACAAGTCTGGCCCCATCTTGGCAGAGAACTAACGCAAAGGCTCTACTATGATTTGCCCAAAAAAATGGGTTTTGAACTTTTCAAAAGAAAAACAGCAGTACAACACTATGACAGCGCCTTTGGAGAACAGCAGTTTGGAAAAAGCAATATTGTATGGCGAGTTGAAATAAATACCCTCAAGAAAAAGTTCCCAGAATTCTTCACCTAAGGGGCTTATTCCTCAATTTTTATCCCGAACTCTTCATCAATCTCTTTTGCGGTTTTCTTCACTCGTCAATTTTTATCCCGAATTCCTCATCTATTTCCTTTGCGGTTTTCTTCATCCGCTGGAAAATCCTCTCAATGTCTTCCTCAATCTCCTCAATTGTTCGAAACATTGACCTGCTTCTCGGCAGATAAAAGCGCCCCTCTCGAACAACAAGACCAGAGCGCAGCATATTGTTCAAATGGTTTATTACGCTTCCCCTGCTCATCTCAACCCTCTTTGCAAGAGCAGTGGAAGTCAGGGGCTTGCTTCGCTCAGCTCCCTTAATGATTTCCTTGAAAACACTAGCTGCTGTCTTCTCCCTGTCAATAGGTTCAAAAAAGCCGAGGCAGTTGCACAGCCAGTCAAGCTCTTTGTCAATGCCGTGGCTGAAAGGCTTTTCCACCCTTCTCACAACAATCTTGAAAGAAGCCCTCCTGACGGTTTTTGGTTCCGGGCTCATAAAATAATAAGAAAAGGAAAGCAATTTAAACATTTTGTTTAAGAAAATATGTAAATGATTAAATAATTTAGACATTTGGCAGTGATTTTGCTTGCAGAAAAAAGAAACCGGCACAACAGAGAAAAAGCAGAAACATGCTGAGAGTACAACTGAAAAAAAACAGGAGCAGACGGGAGAAGAGAAAAAGCAGTTGCACCAGCAAATTCAGGAACTTAAAGAGACATTGCAGCGCGTGCAAGCTGACTTTGAGAACACATGCAAAAGGACGGAGAAAGAAAAGGCTGAATTCAGGAAGTATGCGAATGCTGCTATGGCAAAGGAATTGCTGCCTTTGCTTGACAGCATGGATGCTGCTGTTGAAAAGCTGCAGAAGCAGGAAGATGTGAAAAAGGAGGAGATGTTGAATGGATTGCGATTGTTGCGGATGCAATTGCTGCAGTTGCTGCAAATGCACGGGCTGCAGGAAATAAAATGCCTGGGCGAGAAATTTAATCCAATGCTGCATGAAGTAGTAACGCAGGGATGTGATGAAAGCAGGCAGGAGGATTGTGTGCTTGATGAACTGCAGAAGGGTTATTTGCTGAATGAAAGGGTTTTAAGGCATTCAAAGGTTAAAGTAAATAAGAAAAAAGAAGAGAAAAAAGGGAATGATGCTGAATCAACGGGTAAAAAAGAAGGGCAAAAGAATGGCGAAAAAAAGGGAATTGCTTCAAATAATGCATGAAAAGGTGAGCAAAAGAATGGTAAAGAGACCAAATCCAATTGATGTGCCGGATGAATTGTTTCCGGACATGCCGAATGACGGCGATGATTTTTAAGGGAGTGACGAGAAATGGGCAAAGTTATTGGAATTGACTTGGGAACTTCGAACAGCGCTGCTGCTTTCCTGGAAGCCGGAAAGCCGAAAATTATTCCAAGCGCTGAAGGCGCTTCGGTTTACGGAAAAGCCTTTCCCTCTTATGTTGCTTTTACAAAAGAAGGCCAGGTGCTTGTGGGAGAGCCGGCAAAAAGGCAGGCAGTAAGCAACCCTGACAATACTTTCACTGCTTTTAAAAGAAAAATGGGCACTGACTTCAAATACAAAGCCAGGGGCAAAGAGTACACCCCGCAGCAATTAAGCGCTTTCCTCCTGCAGAAAATAAAGAAGGATGCCGAAGAGTTTTTGGGAGAAAAAATTGAAAAAGCAGTTATCACTGTTCCAGCTTATTTTGACGATAATCAGCGCCAAGCAACAAAGGATGCAGGAGAAATTGCAGGCATGCAGGTGATTAGAATTGTTAACGAGCCAACGGCAGCCTGCCTTGCATATGGCCTAGATAAAAAAGCAAAAGAGCAGCGGATTCTTGTTTTTGATTTCGGCGGCGGAACACTTGATGTAACTGTAATGGAATTCGGGCAGGGCGTATTTGAAGTGAAATCAACCAGCGGTGACACACTGCTTGGCGGAACAGACATGGATAACACGCTTGTTGACTTCATTGCAGCTGAATTCAAAAAAGAGCAGGCAGTTGATTTGAAAAAAGATAGCATGGCAATGCAGCGCTTGAGGGAAGCAGCCGAAAAGGCAAAAATTGAATTGAGCACAGTGCTTGAAACAGACATTAATCTGCCATACATTACAGCAGACAGCTCAGGCCCAAAGCACCTTGCAATGAAAATCACCAGGGCAAAGCTTGAGAAGCTGATTGAGCCGATTATTAAGAGATGCGAAAAACCTGTGAAGCAGGCACTTGCCGACGCAAAAATGCTGCCTGCAGACATAAACAAAATCATAATGGTTGGAGGCCCAACAAGAATGCCCTGCGTGCAGAGCTTTGTTGAAAGCATTGCAGGCACAAAAGTTGAAAGGGGCGTTGACCCAATGGAATGCGTTGCTGCAGGGGCTGCAGTGCAGGCAGGTGTTTTGAGCGGAGAAGTCAAAGATGTCCTGTTGCTTGATGTCACTCCATTGACCCTTGGGATTGAAACGCTTGGCAGCATTCGAACACAGCTTATTGCAAGGAACACAACAATTCCAACAAAAAAGAGCCAGATTTTTTCAACGGCAGCAGACAGCCAGACAGCCGTTGACATTCATGTGCTGCAGGGAGAAAGGGAAATGGCCAGAGACAACAAAAGCCTTGGCAGGTTCCAGCTGGTTGGAATACCGCCGGCGCCAAGGGGAATTCCGCAGATTGAGGTAACATTTGACATTGATGCAAATGGAATAGTGCATGTTACAGCAAAGGATTTGGGAACAGGAAAAAGCCAGAGCATCAAAATCGTTGCATCGCAGAAGCTGAACGAGGATGAAATTGAAAGAATGAGGAAAGAAGCAGAGCAGCACGCTGCAGAGGACAAGAAAAGGAAGGGAGAAGCTGAAACAATCAACGAAGCAGATGCCGTTACTTACAGCACTGAAAAGCTGCTTGAAGAAATGAAGGACAAGGGTGAAAAGGAAAAGCTTGACAAAGTGAAAAAGCTCAATGACGAACTGAAAGAGCTTCTTGAGAAAGAGCCGAAAGACGCAGGAGCAATTAGGGCGAAGATGGATGAATTGAGCAAAAAAACGCAGGAGATTGGAACAGAGATTTACAGGAAGGCTGCGGAAGAGGCTGCAAAAAAACAGCAGGGAGCGCAGGGGGCAAAGGGCAGCGGAGAGCAAGGCGGAGAAGACAATGTTGTTGACGCTGACTACGAAGTGCGAGACGAGGACAAAAAATAATACCAGAAAAACAAAAAGCCCCTTTTTTAATTTCTTTTCAATTAATTTTAACTGATTTGGCATGCCAGAAAAGCGCGATTACTATGATGTTCTCGGATTGAAGCGCGGCGCTTCAACTGATGAAGTGAAAAACGCTTACAAAGAGCTTGCGAAAAAATACCACCCTGATTTGAACAAGGAAGCAGGCGCTGAAGAGAAATTCAAGGAATTGCTGGAAGCATACCAGGTTCTTTCCGATCCGGAGAAAAAAGCAAACTATGACCAGTTCGGGCACGCGGCCGAAGGGTTCCAGGGCTTTCAGGGATTCAGGGGCGCCGGAGCAAGAGGCTTTGATTTCGATTTCGGGGACATCTTTGAAAACATGGGCGGATTCAGCGAATTCAACCTCGGAGACCTGTTCAGGGAAGCGTTCGGTGGCAGGGGAGCAAGAGCAGCCCCAAGCCATGGAAGCAACTTGCGGCTGGACTTAAGCATCAGCTTTGAGGAAGCAGCATTCGGGGCAGAAAAAACAGTGCACATTGAAAGAGTAGAAAGCTGCGATGCATGCAATGGAAAAGGCGGTAGCGGGGAAGAAACATGCAGCCAATGCAAAGGGCACGGAGTAATAACCCAGAGCAGGAGAACAATGTTTGGAGTTTTTTCAACACAATCAACCTGCGGAAAGTGCGGCGGAAGCGGAAAAACAGTGCGAAACATCTGCAAGTCATGCAATGGAAAAGGAAAAATAAAAATCAGAAAAGAAATCAAGGTAAAAATTCCGGCTGGAGTGAACACAGGAAACCACCTGCGCTTGCACGGGCAGGGCAATGCAGGCAGCAGGGGCGGAAGAGCAGGCGACTTGTTTGTTGTGATTTTCGTTGAACCGCACGATGTTTTCAAGCGGGATGGAACAGACATTTTTGCTGAAGTGCCGATTTCTTTTGCCGAAGCAGCGCTTGGAACAAAGCTTGATGTTCCAACACTGGATGGAGAAGCAACAATCAAAGTGCCTGCCGGAACGCAGACCGGAACAATCTTCAGGCTGCGGGACAAGGGAATAAAGGAACTTGAGGGAAGCGGCTTTGGAGACGAATATGTCAAGGTAATTGTTGAAACCCCAAAGAAAATGAGCAGCAGGCAGCGTCAGCTGTTTGAAGAAATTGTGAAAGAAGAAAACCTGCGCGAGGAAAGGAAAGGCTTTTTTGCGAAAGTTGGAAAAAAATTTAAGTAATATTTTATTACCCAAATTCACATGGTTGAGTAAACATGCCCAAAAAAAATTTGCATGACGAATTCCTGCACAAAATACAGCAACAGAAAATGAAAGAATTGTGGGATAACAAAGAAGACGAATTCTGGGAAGACGTTTAATCCAGAATTTTTACAGCTGCCTTTTCCCGATTTTTCTGAAAACCAAGTAAGAGTAAACAAATGTTGCTGCAAGCATCAGCAAAGCAAGCCCTATTACGAAAGCAAATGCCCAATCAGGCCAAGCAACAGAGAAAAGCATTACTATGCCGAACACAATGAACAGCTTCCCGCCGAACACATGGGTCTTTGCCCAAACCTTGTCGCTTGCAAGAGCCCAGGGAGTCCTGATTCCGATAAAAAAGTTTCTTTTAAGGTGCGGCAGCAGCAACCCGATTGCAATGAAAAGCACTGCAATGGCTGGAGGAAAAACCTGCGCCATATTGAATTGAAAGCCAAAAGAGGGGGACAAGATTATTGCAAAAAAGGCAATGAAGAACAACTGCAGCACCAGGCCAAAAGCCCAGTAGTGCTGTTCAAAAGCCTTCCAGTTTTCCTTAAATGGATCGATTTTTGGAAGAACAACCCACAAAAGCAGCATAACAGCCATTATCAGCGGGATTAGGAAAGCAGAAACCCAGTTCGGGCCCCAGCCATCAATCTGCCCAGCTGCATTCCAGTGAATTGGAACAATTTCCGGCAGCATTGGAAGAACAACAAAAGCAGCCACAACAGCGGCAATCACAAGCAAAAAGCAAACTATTTCCAAAGCCAATGTTCCCTTATTTTTCTTATGCATCTGAATTGAATACAACGGAAAGGAATAAAAAAAGAAGTAATGGAAAAAAAGCCTGCGTTTTCCTCATCGCACGGCATTTCACAGTTTTAATTACTACGCTTGCCCGCACACTCCATCAATGCAAAAACCAGAAGCGCATTGAGTGTTATCAGTGCAGTGAGCATTTGCTTTCTTGAGGTCACAGACACCGCTCGCGCAACTATTTGGGCAGGACTATGGTATTGGTCCAACACTGCTAAAATCAATTTGTTGGAATCCAATTCCTCCCTGCGAAATGGGTTTTAATGCAGGAGAATTAGCAAGCAAAGTGAACTTGTCATTACTATAATCTTCAAACAAGGGGTCTGCAACTATTGGGTCTTGATCAAATCCTTTTTGTTTCCACTCCTCAAGATTCCAATTGGGGTTTGTACGATAGTTGGGATTATAATAAAGATTAAAATTTGAATAATCAATTGAATGAATCTCTTGTTTCGTTATAAGTTTTCCATCATTTTCGTAATAGACAATATTTCTTGTAAACCTGTTGCCAGAGGGCATTCTATTAGTAAATGGATCCACTATATCCTCCAAATCCGGAGAACCCCCAGCATAATTTAACTGACTCAGGCCACCTTCAGCGAAAATATTGTTCTCAACAACATTATCAAAATTTCGAACAAGAAGCAAAGCGCCCCACGAGGCCCTATAAACTACATTATTTTTAACTTGGATATCCTTGCTGCCCATGTCCAAATAAATTCCGACGATTCCCCAATCAGTAAGGTGTTTATTGGTCTTAACTATATCGTGACAAATATTATTTCTGACTATTGTCCCTGGTTGTTTGCCCACAAGATAGATGGCTGCACCATCATTTAACTCTTGCATTACATGATGAACCTCGTTATACTCAATTATATTATTGCTGACTAAAGTATCGTATGCATACCATCTCCATCCAACAGAAATTCCAGTGTAAGTAGTATCGTAAACCAGATTATGCGAGATTTTATTGCCCCCGCTCATTAAAACCAATATCCCAGCACCCTCTTTATAGACCGCATTTGTGTTGTGAATCCTATTATTCGAAATCGTGTTATTCTTTGTTAAGTTTTCATTAACATCAATACCAACCTTAATGCCCCCAGCGCCTGTGTCAAATATATCATTTCCGATTATTTGAAGATTTTCAGAATAACTGTATAAAGCATAAGCGCCGGTATTTTTAATGACATTATTCTCAAACTTGCAATTTCTACAAAACTCAAAACTTACAGCAGCAGGAACTGGAATATTAAACCCTGTTTGTATACCATAATAACCATTCGCTGGAAGCCACCAATCAGAATCAGCAAAAGTAAGCCCTTTGAAATTTATGTTTTCGGCAAACGTAAGAACTAATCTAGTATCCACATCAAATCGCAGAGCCTTTCCTATCTTACCCTCAACAAATTGCTGTTTACCAACTAATGTAATATTCTTGAAATTTCCAGATACGTCATTAAGACTGCCTTCAAAAGGAACGTGAAGGATTAAACCATTTGTTATATCCTTCGCATTAAACAACTCTTCTACCTCACTCTGGCTTAAGCTCCTGTTGAATATCCTCAATTCATCCATAGCCCCTACAAAACCATCACAATAAGGGGGTTTTCCAATTTCAGGAGAGTCAAGTTTCATATTGGGATAAAAATCAATCGGCACTTCCCCTTCATATTCGCCATCAATATAACAAATAAATTTTTTACTTTCCTTATTCTCCCTGTCAAAAACACCAGTAATCAAATGCCATTGAGCATCACTGACAATAGTATTCCCACAAATAGTTTCTGTATATTTGCTGCCATCTCCAATTAAAAATTTTATTTTCCCTCTACTAAGCCCAAACCGATAGCCATTCCCAGCACCTGCATTACCCACTGTATACATCCTGATTGATGTAGAAGCAGTGTTAACCCAATGAGAAATAGTAAAAGAACCTGCCAAATTTAAACCATTTTCTTCACCGTTAACCTTAACAAGTTGATTTAAAATAGGGGCAACAATTTCAGAACTATCTACTTTTTTTCCAGGCAAAGGCCAGTAATACAATTTTCCAGCATGCTTATCAAGATACCATTCACCAGGGCTATCGAGCCCTTCAAAAACATTTTCAACATAATACCTTCCTGTACTAGGGTTATAATCATAGTCATACCCCCTGTCTATTGGCAGGCTGCCAACAAAATAAACCTTTTGCCCTTCCACCCTGGCTATCTTAAATCTTGACTCCTTCCATCTCCTATAAGAAATAACCTCAACATCATTAAGATTTGTCCATTTAGCACTAATATCACTACCACTAAAATTAAATGCAGTAAGATTTGTGCCAGCATCTACACCATTAATATAGTAAAAGCCCTCGTCCGGCTCCCTTGCCCTCACAGCCCTTTTGCCATCCACAAAAAGAGAATTAAAATCACCATACTGGCCCAAAAAAGAAGAAACATCAGCAACATAAATTCCACCTTTATAGGGTTTCCAATCTAACTTTAATTTTTTCCCTCCAGAAATAACCACTTCTTCTCCAGGGTAAGCCTGGTAAGTAATTGGCTTATCAGAAGCCCCAGAGTCTTCAAAGGTAAGGTTAAATGTCTTATCCAATCGATAAACCCCTCCCCGAACATAAACATTTACCGGGGCATTAAACCTATTTTGCTGCTTTAAACCCCTAACAGCATCCCTTGCTTTCTCCAAAGTCTTAAAAGGACTATCAATTGTCCCCAAACCGTTATCATTCCCAGACGCAGAAACATAATAACAAATTGTCCCAGGAACCGGGCAAGCTGGTGGTGAACAGTCGTTGTCCACAAAGTAGTTACAATCTGCTGGACAGCAACCGTCGCCATTTTGGCATCTGGTGATTGGCGTGTGGAGGCAAGCATTGTTTGTATCGCAAATGTCAACAGTGCACGCGTTTTGGTCATTGCACTGTGAGTCATTGTAGCATTCAATTGGGTTTATGCATTCCCCCAGGCAGCATTGGGTTGTGCCTGTTGCAAGAACAACAGACCTCGAGCAAACCTTGTTGCTTGGGCAGAGTGTTCCCCCCATTTCATCACATGTTTTGAGCACGCACCCGCCGCTGACACATTTCTTATTCGGGTCACAGGTCACGTTTTTGCAGGGGTCAGGAGTGCCCTCCTCACAGTCACTTGGGCAGCATCTATCGCTATCAAATGCTGATATAAAATTACTCGGGCATGTTTCATTACTCGAGCATATCCTGCCACTTTGTGCAGCACATGTCAGCGTAGTGCAATCGCTGTCATTTAAGTGGCTGCAGTTACTTGGGCAACATCCATCACCTGAGTTGCAGTTGATTATCTGACTATGCGAGCACTTTTTTGGGGCACCGCTGCAAACATCACTTGTGCAACTGGCCCCATCATCGCAGTCTGAATTTTTCTGGCACTCATCCAGCGTTACTGGCTTTTTGTAAACGCATAAAACTTCTGTTCCTTTTTCATCAAGCCATGCTTCAAGCTGGTTTTCATTCTTTTTAATCAAAAAATACAAATGGGGTTTCTCTTCGAACTGTCGACCGCATTTCTCCATAATTGTGTTTATTTGTGATTTTACCTGGCTTTTTTCCCAAAGACTGCTTGTAATTGCTGCGTCAGGATTTTCTGCAAGAAATTCCTTCACTCTTGAATCAGCTTTAACTACATTAATTGGATCCTGCGGGCCAACGCACCCGCCCAAAGCAACTGCTACAAAAAACAAAACAAAAAGCAATATCACGCCTATTCTTTCCATCAATAAAAAATAGTAAACTTTGAAATATTTAAACAGGCAGGATGCCTGAATTTTGGGATAAAATTACTTAAACGCAAAAAACCTTCAAAAATCAACTAATGGAATTTGCCTGCGGGAAGAAAAGCGAATAAACCAAGCGATTTTGTTAAAGCATTTTTTCAATTTCTTTTGTTGTTAGAACCTTTATTTCGTTTTGCTGCCTGAAGTGCTTGTCATCTGACCAGATTGGCTTGTTTCCAAGCTCTATTGAAAGGGCTATGAACGGAACATCGTCGGCATCAATTCCCTTCATTATCCCAAGCGCTTTGTTGATTGATTTTTTTGATATTTCATTTTCTGACAAGACAGCTATTTTTGACAGGAGATGTTTCATTAAAAAGTTGAATTGCTGCTCGTTTATTCCAGCCTTCTTTTTTATCAGCGCTTTGTATTTTCCCACTTCTTTTAGCCCAAATTCCACGGTGTATAAAGAAAATTTTTTGCTCAGAATTATTCTCCTGCTTACGCTGTCTCTTATGAGCGCGGCGATAATTCTGTTCGTGTCCACAATCAGCTCCATGAGCCAAACCTTTTCTCAAAACGCCGCCTGATTTCTGCCTTGATACCGTGCCCTATTTCCTCGGCATCAGCCTCTGAAAGAGCGCTGTCCTTCAGGATTTTGTCCATAAACTCCAGCTCCCTGACCCTTTCCTCAAATGTTTCCCTCGCAATGCTGCTCCACCTGATTTCATTATGCTTTGACATTCTTTTATGCAATTCATCCGGAATAGCCAGAGTCATATTAGCCACAAAAAATCACCAAATAGATTATGTGAAAACACATATTTAAACATATGCCCGGCGGCCGGGGCAAAAAGAAATAAAAAAAGAATTAATGAGGCGGGAAAAATTTATTTAAATTCTTTTTCTTTCCCTTAAAAAGGGGGTTGAATATCTTTCTTTGATTTATAAATTAATTGACAAAAGAAATATAACTATTTAACACCCTTTTAAATTATAACCAATTTTAACGGTTTTGCATATGGACCTTGATTTCCACAAAATAGAGCAAAAATGGCAGGCGCACTGGGAAAAGAATAAGATATACAAATTCAACCCAAAAAGCAAGCAGCCTGTTTACAGCATAGACTCACCGCCGCCGACTGTTTCTGGGACAATGCACCTGGGGCACGCATTTGCATTCACCCAGCAGGACTTCATTGCACGCTACAAAAAAATGCGCGGTTTCAACGTTTTCCACCCGTTCGGCTTTGATAACAACGGCCTGGCAACAGCGCTGATGGTTGAAAAAAAGCTTGGAATAAAACAGAAGAATTTCCAGAGAGACGAATTCATCAAAATCGTTCTGAAGGAAACAGCGGAAGAAGAGCGCAAGATGCTTGCAGCATTCAAAAGCATTGGATTAAGCGTTGACTGGAGCCTTTTATACAGGACAATTGATGAGCTTGCAAGGAAAACAGCGCAATACAGCTTCCTTGATTTGTTCAAGCAGGGCAGGCTTTACCAGAAAGACGCTCCAACAATGTGGTGCCCGAGCTGCGAGACAGCGGTAGCACAGGCAGAGCTTGAGGACAGGGAAATTGAAAGCACCTTCAACGACATTGTTTTCAAAACAGAGCAGGGAAAAGAGGTAATAATTGCAACAACAAGGCCGGAATTGCTGCCTGCGTGTGTTGCTGTTTTCGTTCACCCAAGCGATGAAAGATTCAATCACTTGGTTGGAAAAAAATTAAAGGTGCCGTTGTTTGATTTGCTTGTTCCAGTGCTTGAGGACCAGAGAGCAGACCCTGAAAAAGGGACAGGAATTGTAATGTGCTGCACTTTCGGAGACCAGACAGACATGGAATGGTATCAGGCGCACAACCTGCCAATGAGGGTTGCAATAACAAAAGACGGCAGAATGAACGAACTCGCGGGAAAATTCAAAGGCATGACTCTTGTTGAAGCAAGGAAAGCGGTTATTGAGGATTTGCGCAAAGAAGGTCTGCTTAAAGCACAAAAGCCGATAAAGCACGCTGTGAATGTTCATGAGAGATGCAAAACAGAAATGGAGATTCTGCCAAGCAAACAGTGGTTTATACACTACCTTGACTTGAAAGACGAGTACATAGTGAAAGCCGATGCATTGCAATGGGTTCCAAAATTCATGAAATCAAGGTATGACAACTGGATCAAGGGATTGCAGTGGGACTGGTGCATTTCAAGGCAGCGCTATTATGGTGTGCCGTTCCCGGTATGGTACTGCAAGAAATGCGGAGAGGTAATGCTGGCTGAAGAAAAGCAATTGCCTGTTGATCCCCTAAAAGACAATCCCTTAAAGAAATGCAAGTGCGGAAGCGGCGAATTTGTTGGGGAGAAAGACACTCTTGACACATGGTTCATTTCATCGCTCACTCCGCAGATCAACTGCAAATGGGCCGAGGATTCCGCTTTCTTCAAAAAAATGTTCCCAATGGATTTGAGGCCGCAGGGACATGACATTATTGCATTGTGGGCGTTCAACACAATTGTCAAAGCATTGTTCCACCAGCAGCAGCTGCCCTGGAAAACAATTACAATAAACGGCTGGGCGCTTGATTCCAAAGGAAAAAAGATGTCAAAGAGCCTGGGCAATGTAATAAAGCCAGAGGAAATGATCCAGAAATACTGCGCTGACGCACTGCGCTACTGGGCAGGCCTGCCTGTATTGGGAGAGGACGTTCCATTCATGGAAAAGGAAATGGTTGCGGGAAAAAAGTTTTTGGTGAAACTGCACAATGCCGCAATGTTTGTTGCAAACTCAACAAAAGGCGTGAAAATCGGGAAAATCAATAAAAAGGAATTAATGCCTGAGGACAAAGCGATTTTGAGCAAGCTGAACAGGCTGATAAAAGAATGCACTGATGCCTGTGAAAGGTTTGAGTTCAGCAAGGCACTGAATCCAGCAAGGAATTTCTTCTGGCTGCAGTTCGCTGACTTTTACATTGAGGAAGTTAAAACAAGGGTTTACAACAAAAAAGACAAAAGCGGGAAAATAGCTGCAGCCATATTGCAGGAAGCAATTTGGGATTGCCTGCTTTTGCTTGCGCCATTTTTGCCGCACACAACGGAGGAAATAGCGCAGACAATGTTCAAGCACAAGCTGAAAGAGGAAAGCATTCATTTGCTACAATGGCCCTCGGCAGATGAAAAAATGATTGATGAAAAAGCAGAGCAAACAGGCGAACTGATTAATGAGGTCATTGCAGCAATGAGGAAAGAGAAAAGCAAAGCGCAAAAGCCGATGAATGCGGAAGTGCAAAAAGCAATTGTTTCATTGGCTGAACCGGAAAAGCTAAAGGAAGGGCTTGACACTATTAAAAGGACAATGAACCTAAAGGAAATTGAATTAAAGAAAGGCGAGTTGGCAGTTGAATTGGAATTCTGAAAAAAATTGAAGAAAGAAAAGGCGAGCTTGCGGTTGAAATGCAATTCTGAGGGATAGTGGCAAAAAAATCAAAAATACCACTTATTTAAAGGTTTCTACTTTTATCGAAACATTTATATATAAATTGTGCAGCATATTGTATTATGCGGAAGGCAGAGTTTGTTTTCAGGGAATTGCTTTTTCAGGTGCTTGAAAAAAGGGCGTATTCCTTTACCCAAAAGGATTTAAGCAGCAGGCTGAATATCAGCCTGAGCAATGTAAACCATGCCTTGCTCAGGCTGAGGGCAATGAACGCAGTCAAAGTAAAGCCAATGGGCTGCTCTGTTGTGAATGCAAAGAAGATCCTGTTCCACTGGGCTTGCAGCAGGAACCTGCAAAAGGACATTGTGTACAGCACAAGGGCTGAAATGCCTGTCAGGGAGATTGAGAAAAACATGCCTGCTGATGCAATTTTCACTGCTTACAGCGGATTCAAATTCAAATTCAATGATGCGCCTGCTGACTACAGCGAGGTGTATGTTTACGCTGCTGACTTGGATGAAATGCGCAAAAGGTTTCCGCATTCGGCGAAGCAGCCAAACCTTTTCGTATTGCAGTGCGATGCAATAATGCAAAGGCATGGAAACATTGCCCCAACAGGACAGTTATTCGCTGACTTGTGGAATTTGCCTGAATGGTATGCGCGAGACTTCCTTAAAGCGCTGGAGGCGAAAATCGATGCCCTACTGGAATGAACTGGTAACTGAAAAAAGCTGGCGAAAACTGGCGGAACTGCGCCAGCAAAAAATACGGTTTGTTTTAATCGGAGGCTGGGCGGCATGGCTTTACACAAAATCGCTAAAAAGCAAAGACATTGACATAATTGTGGGCTTTTCTGAATTAAGCAAGCTGCGCCAATTGTTTGATTTGACCAAAAATGATAGGCTGAAAAAATACCAGTTCGTTTTGGACGAAATTGACGTTGACGTTTATGTTGAACACTTTTCACTACTGGCAATTCCAGTGGAAGAGGCCATGAAAGAAATAACACAAATAGAGGGCTTTACAGTAGTAAAGCCAGAAATGCTGTTGATTCTGAAGCAGGGCGCGGAAGAAGCAAGGCAAAAAAGCGAAAAGGGCCTGAAGGACAGAATCGACATAATTGAACTGCTGCTGAAAGCAGGCATAAACTTTTCAGAATACAACAAAACACTGCAAAGGCACGGCATTGAACACTTCAGGCAGAGGCTGATTGAAATACTGCAAAACTTCAGTGAAACAAAATACCTGAACCTCAACCCAAGGGAATTCAAAAAAAAGAAGCAACAACTGCTGCGTGAAATAAAAGAAACCAAATAATTGCAGGACAGCTGGGTCAAATTTTTTAACGGCAGTAAAGCCCAAACAGAAAAAAACAAATTCAGGCTCAAATTTAAAACAATTAAATTTTTATTAAAGAAAGCGCTTTATTTAACTGGATAAAAATGAGACGCAATCCCGCATTTTTTGTAATTGCTTTTCTTGCAGCATTTTTGCTAGTGAGCAATGGCTGCTATGCCCAAGCCTTTGAGCATTCGCTCCATTTTTTTCAAATCAGGTATGGTGACAGTATGGGGGAGCCTCTTCCAGCCGGCAAAGTTGAGTTCACAATCGGGCCTAATGCATATGACGGCTTGCTGCAGTATGCGTATGTATCGTTTATGACAATTACCCCCCAGGAAAATGTTAGTAGGGGAGATGCTCCGGGTTATGTTGTTTCACTTGACCCGAGTGAAATAGACACTGTATACAGCCAAAAAGGATACTGGCGGGGCAACGTATATCGGGTAGATAAAAATGAGCTGCAAATAGCGGATATTCAAAAAATACACAAAGAATTAAATCCAAGCGATCCGGCATTATATTTTGGCGCTGAGTTGGATGCCAGCGAGAAACCAGCCAAGCCCGCTGGCTTAACAGATGCGGATTATCAGAATGGCAAAACAATTGTTGTTCCAGCAAGATATAATAATGATGTACCGTTCCAGAGAAGGTTTTTTTTTAATTTAAATGCCGAGGCAGTGAGAGAATACATGATCCTGTACGCGTTAAAGCAAGCTGGGTCAAAAAACATTTTTGTTGATGGTGCTTTTGTTAGTAACTGCCAGATTTGTGTTAATTGCGGTTTTTATTCAGGTGGGGAATGTCCTAAAGGAGAATTAGGAGAATCAAAAGAATTGCATTATATTTCCAACGAGAGCGCTTCTAGTCAAATAATTACTTACACCTCGCAAATAAATGGCATCCTCAACAAAATAAAGGGCAGCCGACAGATTATACTTAATGGCTTTAGTTTAAGCCAATCCCACCCATCTACCGCAGAAGTGCTTCGTTGGCTGTTGGATCATGGTTCCACTAATTTTGATGGAATAATGCTGGAAAACGGATTTTGGGGAGATGATCAGTTTTATGCCACTGATTTTTCTGCCAACGGGGGGCATGGCAATAACTGCATTGAGCCCTGGAAGTATCAAGGATTGGGCTACAGGGATCATATATGCACTGATATCGAATATTATAGGAAGTATATATTGGAGTTAAAGAACACGAACAAGAAATTTTTGTTTGTAGCTGGAAGTGATGTTGAAGGCCACCCAGATTATTTAAAATTTGCTATAGGCAACCCTTTGATTGAAGATATATGGCTGTGGTTTCACCTTATTGCAAGCCAAAACACCTATTTCTATATCACGCAGACTACCCAAGAGCCAATGCTAAATTACCCAGTCTACGATTCTCCTTTGGGGGTGCCCTTAGAAGAAGAGGGGCCCAGCAAAGATGGCAATACCTGGTCCAGAGAATACGAAAGAGGCACAGTTGTTTTTGACACAACAAAAGGCTGCATAAGTGAAATCAAATTCATTGAAAAAGAAATATGCGACGGCAAAGACAACGACGGCGATACCCTTATCGATGAAGACAATGTCTGCTGCAACAACGGGCAATGCGATGCTGGCGAAACAGTTACAACATGCCCGCAAGACTGCAAGTGTGGCAATACCCTATGCGATGCAGGCGAAACATTTGAAACCTGCCCAGAGGATTGCCAAGAATGCGTTGATAACGAAAAACTAGTAGGCGACTACATCCCCAAATGGAAAAGGGGAGAAATAACCATGCTTGTGCTGATGCAGAAAATCGCGGCACGAAACGCAGGAACAGGATGCCCGCAATAAAAAAAGTGGCGAAAGAAGAGTTAAACAATATTATTAAAGACTTTTTAAACGCAATTAATTGAAAGGGGCAAAAGAAAAGGGGCAATTGCAATGCAACTCATCAGGCAGAAGCCTTTTTTGCTGATGCAAAAAAGCCTTGGGAAAGAAAGGTGCCAATAAATGCGGCTGGTAAGGCAGGGAGCAGAGGCAAAGCTGTTCAGAACAGAATTTGAGGGAAAGCCCGCGCTCTTGAAGCAGCGTTTGCCAAAAGATTACAGGTGCAATGAGTTGGATGAAAGGCTGAGGAAGGAAAGAACAACAGTGGAGGGAAATCTGCTGAGGGCCGCAAGGCAGCTTGGCATCAACACACCGCTCGTTTTCTCAGTTGAAAAGGGGAAGAGCGAAATATTAATGCAATTCATTTCCGGGCCCAGGGTAAAAGACGTTTTAAGCAAAAAGAACCTGAAAATCTGTAGTGACATTGGCAAAGCAATTGCACTAATGCACGAAAGCAATCTGATTCACGGCGACCTGACCACTTCAAATATTCTGCTTGACGGAAAAAAGTTGTTCTTTATTGATTTTGGATTGGGCTACCGCAGCAGCAAGCTGGAGGACAAGGCAGTTGATTTGCTTGTTTTCAAAAAAACATTTGAGGCAACCCACTGCAAGCTGATGCCAAAAGGCTGGGAGAAAATAATTGGGGGCTATCTGCAGGCAGGCGGCTCAGATGGCATTGTAAAACAGATGCAGAAAGTGGAGCAAAGAGTGAGGTACCATTAGGCAGCAAAAAGGCTTTGCCGAAGGCAGTTTTCCCAAGGCTTTTTCCAGGGGGAAAAAGGCTTTTTAAATGTTTTGAAAGCAAAGGTATTTACAATTTTTAGTTTTTTCTTTCCCGTTTCAGTAAGAGCGGGAAGGTAGCTGCTGAAAAGCGGTGATTCTTGGCAAAAAATGAAAATGGCTGGCAAGGTAAACCCAATCGTTTTTGGTGATTTTATTGGCAAAAAAGAAGGAAGAGCAAAAAGAGGGCAGGGAAGCCAAGCGGGAAAAGGCTAGCGATAAGAAGGCTGCGAAAGAAAAGGAAGAAGAGAAACAGAAAGCTGCCGAAAAAAAGCCCAGGCAGCACAAGCCGAGGGTAACGGAATTGGAGCACAAGCTGGCTGAGGCACAGGAAAAGCTTAGGCAGAAAAAGGAGAAAGAGGCCAAAGAGGAGGGCAAAGCAGCTGAAAAAGCCACTGCTGAAAAGCCGCTGCATGCAAAGGAAGGTCTGCCTGAAAGACTGCACAGGGAGCGGAAGCCGGGAGTTCCTGCATGGGTTGAATTAAAGCCAGCTGAGGCAGTTGAGGCAATGGTTAATCTGGCTAACGCAGGGCACAGCAGCAGCGAGATTGGAATGCTTTTGAGGGACCAGTACGGGGTTCCAAACATTAAGGCATTGTGCGGCAAGAGCATTGAAGAGATTCTTGCAGAGCACAAATTGCTGCCTGAGATTCCATCAGACCTGATGAATTTGATTAAGAGAAGCGTTAATTTAAACAAGCACCTTGCGAAAAACAGGAAGGATTTCACTGCAAAAAGGGGCCTGCAGCTCAGTGTCGCAAAAATCAGGAACCTTGTAACTTACTACAAGAGAAAGGGCAAGCTGCCAATGGACTGGCATTACAGCGAGGAAACAGCAGCATTGCTGGTGAAGTGATATTAAAAAAGTGAATTAAATGGATTGTGGTTTTGTTTTGAAAAAGCAGGGCAAAGTGATTGCAAAACAGAAAGGGATTGCTGACTTGCAGCAAATGCTTTGTGCAATTGACGCAGTAATCACGAAAGAGCAGGGCAACTGAAAATGGATGCTGAAAAAGGAAAAAATGGTGGAACAAAGGTGACTGAGAATGGCTGCTGAGAAAGAGAAGAAGGCAAGGGTTGTTGACAAGTGGAAGAAAAAGCAGTGGTTTGAACTGGTTGCGCCGAAAGAGTTTGATGAAAAGGTCATTGGCGAAACAATTGCTGAAAAAGAGAAAAACCTTTTGAACAGGGTTGTGAGCGTTAATCTGGGCGACCTGAGCGGCCAGAGGCAGAGAAGGCACATAAGCATCTTGTTCAAGGTAGTGCAGGTTGAAGGAAAGAGGGCGAAAACAATTGCAATTGGCCACAGCATAAGCGGGGGCTTTGTGAACAGAATGATCAGGCGGAGAATGAGCAAGCTTGAGGTAACCCAGCAGATTGACATTGCTGAAGGAAAAAAACTGAAGGTCAAAACCATTGTTCTTTCTGTTAAAAAGCTGAGCAGCAAGCAGGAAACTGCCCTGCGAAACCAGCTGGCTGAAAGGATTGAAAAAATGTACAGGAAAAAGACAGAGCTGCAGACAATGCAGGAATTGTTTTTCGGAGTCACGGCATCCAAGCTTTTCAAGCCACTTTTAAAGATCGCGCCACTGAAGAAAATCGAAGTGATTGAAAGCAGGCTGATTGGACAAGGGGCAATTGAACAAAAGGCTTAAAGAAAAATTGAATGACTGAATTAAATTTAAATAAGTTAACGCAGGCTGATTGGATAGAACTGTCGAAGGGAAAGTATGACTGAACTGCTGCATGCGGCAATAGTTCTGGCTGTTTTGTGCATTTTCTCAATTGTGAGCTATAAAAAAAAGCTGCTTGACTTTGAAGGCATTCTTGTTGCAAACATCGTTGGCTTATTCATTTTTTTGCTTGGGAACATTGTAAATTTTCTTTTCATCGTTTTCTTTTTCATAATAGCCGAAGCCAGCACTATTTTTGCAAGGAAAAACAGTAGAACAAAACATGAAGTGAGGACAACCGGAAACATTTTGGGCAACAGCGGAGCAGCTGTTCTTTCCCTCATATTCAATTTTCCTTTCGGTTTCTTTGCTGCATTGTCAGCTGCTTTGGCTGACACGCTGAGCAGCGAAATAGGCCTGCTTTCAAAAAGAAAACCTGTCCTGATAACAACACTGGAAAAAGTGCCGCACGGCACTGATGGTGGGGTTACACCGCTCGGAATGTACGCTGCGCTGGCAGGCGCTGCAGCGATTGCCTCAATCCACTTTTATTTGCAGCAAAACCTTTTGCTTTTTCTTGTTTTGATTGCAAGCGGTTTTATCGGCAGCACTGTTGACAGCTTCTTCGGCGCAGTATTCGAAAGAAAAAAAATGCTGAACAACGCCGAAGTAAACTTTTTGGGCAGCTGCGGCGGGGTTGCAGCAGGGCTTCTTTTAATCAGGCTGGCTGCAATCTTGTAAGTTTTGCCAAAGTGCCACAATCAGCTTTCAAAAGCCAGTTTGTCTGAAACCCGCCAATTTTTGCAGGCTATGACTGTATGCTCGGCTGCTGGCTTTCAAACATGCCCTGCTTCATCCCAAAGCCGAAGCTGTAGCCTGCGCTGCCTAATAAGTCGAGCAAGCTCGCTTCCTTTTTTCCAAAATCAACTGTTTCAGGGGACTCAATGCCTGCAAACTGGGCTGCCTTTGCTATTGCATCCTGCTTTGTGCCAAGCCCGTCAATCAGGCCTGCTGCAAGCGCCTGCTCTCCGCTCAAAATCCTGCCGTCGCTCAAGCGCTCAAACTCGGCTCTATTCAGCCTTTCGCCCCTGAATTTGATTATATCTCCCTTGAAGTGCTTGAATGCGCTGGACAAAATTTCCTGCATTATTTCAAGCTGCTCTGCATCCATTTCTTCGAACATGCTGCCCATTGCCTTGTTCTCGCCTTCCTTCAGAACCCGCACTTTCACGCCGTATTTTTTCAGCAGTTCCTCAATGTTTGCAACAATGCTTATCACCCCAATGCTGCCGGTCAGGCTATCCGCATCGGCAACAACGTAGTCGCTGGCTGCCGCAACATAGTATGCGCCGCTTGCTCCAAGGTCTCCAATCCATGCAACAACCTTTTTGCTCTTCTTTGCTTCCTGCACTGCAGCAACTATTTGCTTTGTTGCAACAATGCTGCCGCCAGGGCTGTCAATGTCAAGTAATATTGCTGCAATGCTGGGGTCATCAGCTGCCTGCTGGACTTTCTCGGCTATTTCACTGCTGCTTAATTCCGTTACAAAAGAGGACTTTTCGGCTTCAATGCTGCCCTTTACAGGGATTACGGCGATTTTGCCTGAAAAAAGGCTGAATGAAGGAGAGAGAACAAGCAATGCGCTGAACAAAAAAGCCAGGCCGATCAAGGCAACCAAGCCAAGCACTACGGCAATTAGAATCTTGTTCATCCCAAAAAACCCGGACATTATAACACCAATTGCCCTGCAACAGTATAAAAATTTAATTGCCCCTCTTACCTTATAAATTTAATAACCATCCACCCGTTAAACAAAAAACCTGAATTAAAAAATTAAAATCTTAGAATTAAACAAAAAAAAGTGGTTTTTCGGTGAGCCCAGATTTCATTCTCTTCGTTGCAAGAGCAAGCCTGATGGCGATTCCGCTCTACTTATGCAACAGCATGGCCCTGGTTTTCGGAGGCAAAAAGCCAATCGATTTTGGAAAAAAATTCACGGATGGAAAGCGACTGCTTGGAGACGGCAAAACAATCAGGGGAACAATTGCAGGAATCGCAATCAGCTCGGCAGCAGCGCTTGCCCTGAGCGCAATATTCCCTGAAACTACGATTTTTTTGAACGCAAACTACGCTCTTTACGGCACACTGCTCGCAATCGGGGCGGTTGCAGGTGACTTTGCAGGCAGCTTCGCGAAAAGGCGCAGGGGCATTGAAAGGGGCGGAAGCGTTTTCCTGCTTGACCAGCTCGGCTTCGTTATTGCAGGGCTTGCGTTCGGCTGCCTGCTTGCCCAGCCGACAGCGCTTGAATTTTTTTTCCTGCTTGCATTCACAATGCTGGCGCACGTCATCGGCAACAGGATTGCCTTTCTGGCGAAAATAAAAAAAGTCCCATGGTAAGCGAATGCCAAAAAAATAGAAAAAGTAAAAAAAATTTCCAAGGGTAATAAAATGAAAAAAACCAAAAAGGAAAAGAAAAGCCATAGCGCAAAAGCAGCAAAAAAGGGTTTTGGTAAAAAAGCGGTTATTTTTCTAATCAAATTTTTTGCAATCTACGCAATAGCACAGGCGGCAATTTTAATCGCACCGCTCGGTCCGCTGAAAGAATGGATTGCATTAATTGAAGCAAGCGCGCTTGGGCTGCAGGCGCAGGGCAACAATATTTTGTTCAACGCGCATTCTTTTGAAATCACGGCGCAGTGCACTGGCTTGATGAGCGCAAGCGTTCTTGCGGCAATCGCACTTAGCTTGAAAAAGCCCGGCCAGCGGAAAAAAATCGTGTTAATTGCTGCAGGCGCTGTGCTGCTCTTCTTCATAAACCTGTTTCGCGTTTATCTTGTCCTGCTTGCAGCAATCGCATTCAATCCTGATGCAGCAGGAACCCTGCACGAAATAACATGGTTCGCAATGGCTGCGCTAATTATTGTAATATGGTATTATTTGACTAAAAGGATTGCCGGCGCAAAGGCGTTTGCGGAAATGCTGTAAAAGATCCACGCCTAAAGGTGTGGGCTTTGTTAAGCACAATGACAACGCAGAACACGGCTGTGCTATTGGAGCAGGATTCATCCAACAGCCTTTAACAAAGGCTGGCGAAATTTTAATGCACTTTTTGCTAAAAAGTGCAATCGTTAAAGCAAATGACTTTTTCCTGCACAGGCGTAAAGCAACGCTATTTCTTCTCAAGTATTGCTTTTGCGACTTCTCCGAAGGCTGGCCTTGTGATAAACACTCCGACCAGGACTCCGATTGTGGTTGTGATTGCAAACCCGACCAGCCTGCCCAGACCGAAGCCGAGCAAAATCAGTGGCATCATTGTTGCAACGCTGACTGATGCAGCAGCCACCACAATAAAGAAAGCCCTCTTTGCCCTAGCCAAGAGGCTGCCGCTTTCTGCATCTATTTCGCCTTTTCGCAGCTCGTCCGTTATAATAATCTGGTCGTCAACGCCTGTTCCAACAGCCGCAACCAGGCCTGCAATGCTGCCCAAGTCAAATTTGCTTATTAAGGAAGTGAAAGCAGCAGCCATTACTACCTCGCTAACGCTCCAGAAAATCATGGGCAGAGTCAGCTTCAGTAACCTGTATCTTATGAACAAAATAATGGCAACAACAATTATTGCAAGCAGCCCCATCAAAAACGCATTCTGCAGGAAGTTCTCTCCAAGCAGCGGGCTGATTGTTTCCTTGCTAATGCTTTTAACTCTCTGGCTCAGGCTGCCTGATTGCAGGATTATCTCCAAATCGCTTCTCCTCTGCTGCGCTGTTTCAGCTGTAGCGCCGCTGCCGAAAATCTGCAGTTTGTCCATTGCCTTTGCGTCCTCAAGCCTTGCGACATCCATCTGGGCAACGCTCTCGCTCAGGCTGATAATGCTACGCATGCCCAGTGCATCGAAAATAAACGGCTTTTGCTCCGGCACTGGAAACGGCTTTAGCTCAAAGCCCATTGCTGCGAGCTGCTGCTGCAGTTCATTGCCAAAATCGGATGGAATTATTGCATTCTTTTTCTGCGCAACAAGCGCCTGCAATTGCTGCAATTGCTCTTGGCTGAAATTGTTTCCGTCAACGATAAAATAGGGCAGTGCCCCGTTCGCCAAAACCTCTTTCATTTTTGTGCCCTCGGGAATGCCTTCAGCCTGCAGCCCCTGCAATAAAATCTGCTCGTCGTTGTAGTAAATTTTTTTAGGCAGAATCAAAACAGCGTTTTTCGGCCTGTCTATGAAGAAATAGGTTTTATCGCACTCGTATTCCCTTCCTGCAGTTGGGTCAAAGGAAACAAGCTGGCACCTGTGGAATGTCATTTCCTTAAAGCGGTTTGCTGCATTTATCCTTAAAATAAAGGGCAGTACCCACCTGAAGCCGTCGCCCTCCTTGTATAGGCCATAGCCCATTGTAGGGTCTTTCTCTATGCTGATTTCTTCGCCTGTAAAGAGAACGTTGCCGTCGATTGTTGCCTCGAAAACGCCCTGCTTTTTCAGCAGGCTCTCAATCCTTTCAATCGCGGCAGGATCTGTTTCGGCAATCTGGGCAATGACAAAGCTGTCGCCAAAAAAGTTCACGCTTGTGTCCCTCAAGCCTGTCCAGTCAAGCCTCTGCTGGACTGTTGTTATCATTCTTGCCCTTTCAACAGGGTCTGTTATCGGCTCCTCCAACTGAACCTGGAAAAGGGTGCCTCCGCTGAAATCGATTCCAAACTGCATGCCTCTTAATCCAAGAATCAAAAGAGCAATGCACAGAAAGAAAATCATCAAGAGTATTCTCCAGTTTTTCAACAAAGAAGCCATATTGTCACCAAAAACAATTTTTAGTTTTCTCTCCAAATTCCAAAAAATCTCCTAAAAAAATTTTAGTTTTCTTTCCAATTTCCCAAAAATCACCCAAAAAAAATTTTGATTCCACCTAATTTCCCAAAAATGCCAACCTCAAATTACCCCAAAAAAAAATTTTAATTTCCACCCACTTCCAAAAAACCTTTTTCCCAAATCACCTAAAATATTGTCTTTTTCTTTGCCCTCTCAACATACCACAGCAGCAGCGGGGCGTTCATCAGCCATGTTCCAATTATGTCTCCAACAAGGCCAAACAGCAGCACTGCTGAGATTTCAAAAATTATGCTGATCTGGTTGAAGTAAGAGACTACCAACATCACCAGAAGCGCGCCTATTGTTGTGCCAGTCATTGTAAGGCCGGTGTTGAGGCTGCCGTAAGCCCTTTCAACAGGGCTTTTCTCCTTCCTCTGCAGCATTCTCGAGGTGAGCATTACATCAGTGTCAATGCTGTAACCCAACAGCATCAGCAGTGTTGGAATGCTGCTCAGGGACAAAGGTATTGAGAATACAGCCATCATTGCAACAGCGCACCCCACATCAAAGATTCCGCACACTATGACTGCAAAGCTGGGAATGATTTTCCTGAAGAAAATGAAAATCACTATGGTTACGAGAATAACCGCGAATATTGCAACATTAAGCCCTGTCTGCCAGAAAGAAGCGCTCAGGGTAGGCGATATCTCCCTTCTCTGGAAAGCACTGCTTTCGGATAATGAAAAGCGCTGCTTGATCAAATCCTGCATTTGCTGGCTGGCATTCTTGCCTGCCTCAATCAAGGCTAATTCAGCCTTGTTTACCGCCTCTTCAGGCTCACTTGGCAGGGTTGTGTCAGTGAGGTAACGCTTTACGCTTTCCACTGCATCCCTCGCAAGCTGCAGCGCGGCATCAGGATTATCAGGGTTTGTTTCAAGCGCTGCCCTGGCTGCCTCTACAGATGCTTTTCCTGATTCCAGGGCAGTGTCTGCCGCAAACTGGATGTTCACGCCGTATCCAGCAGGGCCTGAAACACTGCTTACTTTTAATTCTGTTAGTTCAAAGTTTTGTGAGAGCAGACTGCTCAGTTCTGTTGCATCAATGGGCTTGTCTGCCCTGATTATCACCATGGTTCCGCCCTTGAAGTCAATTCCCATAGGCACTTTGGGCCATACGAAAATGAGGATAAAGAAGACTATGTATAGGGCAATCGGAATTGCGAGCAGCATTTTGTAGTTTTTACCGTAGAAGTTTGGCAGCTGCAATCAAAAAACCCCTTTTTAGCAAAAAAACCATTTTTTCAGCAAAAAAACCCTTTTTTTAAAGGCTTAAAAAAAGCTTATAACAATAAATTAACTAAAGAATTATTTAAAAAGGTTGGGAAAGAATGAGGCTGCAATCGATTGGAACAAAAGGGGGTGAAAAGCAATGAGGCTGCAATTGGCATTTCTTCCGCCGCAAAAGGAATTGCTTGAGATAGCTTTCAGCAGGGCAAGAAAGCAGGCGGAAAAAATTGGCGGGCAAGGGACCAAGCTGCAGAAATCAAAGCAAAAAGCAACCCAAAAAATCATCACAAGCGCGGCTTACTTCACCGAAAAGCTGCAGCAGGCTGTCCAAGGATTCCCCTCAATGCAAAAACAGCACCCTTTCTACAGGGAGCTAATTGAGGCAACTGTTGATTTGGATGCAATGCTCAGGGCCCTTGGCCAAATGAGCGCTGCCAGGAGAATAACCGACAGGCTGAAAGGGCAGTACATCGGAAAAATCAGGTCCCTTGGAAAGGGAGAGGAAAAAAAAGCGGCTGACCTTGTAAGCGGATTCTACGGCAGGCTTGCATCGCTTGCAAAAACCATGGACAAAGGGATTACAGCATACAACGAGAACGCGAAAAAAATGCTGGAGCTGCCAAACATAAGATTTGATTTGCCGACGGCAATAATCGCAGGCTATCCGAACACAGGCAAAACAACAATCCTAAGCAGGCTCACAAAAAGCAAGCCAAAAATAGCTGCATACCCATTCACAACACAGTATCTGCAAATAGGATACCTTGTGCAAAACTATCTGGAATTCCAGCTGATTGACACCCCTGGCTTGCTTGACAGGCCTCTTGAGAAAAGAAACAAAATTGAAAGGAAAGCGATTGCTGCCCTGCGGCACCTTGCAAATGCCATAATTTTCGTTGTTGACCCGACAACAAGGTGCGGATTTGAACTTGAAAAACAAGCGAATTTGTTCAAAGAGATTGCAGAAGAATTCAAGGAAACAAAAATTTTGATTGTCTTAAACAAAGCTGACATCGCAAGCAAAGAGGAAATGCATGCTGCGAAAGAAGCATTCGGCAAAGCTACAATAGTGGAAGGGCAAGGCATCCACTCCAAACTGCGGGAAAAAATCGCAGAAGCGCTGAAGGAAAGAACCGAACCAACGCAGCAGGAAAAGGAGGCGGAATCAACGGAAGAAAAGAATACAAGCGAGAGCCAAGGCAAGGCAATTGGTTAAATTTTTATTCAAGAAAGCGCTTATTCTAAAGGATTAAAGATGAAACCCAACAGGGCGGTTTTTGCGATTGCCTTTGCAGCAGCATTCCTGCTCGCAAGCACAAATTGCTACAGCGTGCAACCTGAAAAAGTGTCTTTGGAGGGGGAAGATTTCATTTTCACTTTTTGGCCGATTTACATAAGCGGATGCACACAGCAAAAACTGGACGACCCTAACAGTATCGCGAGCAAAAGAATGCAGGGAATTGACACAATGATGGACCCTAGTATAGGAATGACCCATGCAGGCATACATTTCGTGGCCCTTCCCACTGATGAAAATCCATGTTTAACGAATCTTAAGAATATTAAAAAATACAAGCTGGCTTTAGAAATTAGCGCAGGGCATGGTAGATTAAATGAGGGGCGTACAGAATTAGCTGACATTAAGTGGCCAGCCGAGTATTTAAACACGGACAAGGGAAAGCAGTTTCTCAAGGCGCCCTGCCTGTGCAATAATTGCACTATCACTGAAGAGATTGCAAACAATTGGTCTGATTACGTTGACAAAGAAAGGTGCGGGGATTGGAACAACAATCGTGCACTAGACCCTTCATATACCGGCATATTATGGCAGAATACTTTGAATAATACAAAGGATGTTGTAGCAAAGGCTCAGCCTGAAATTGTTTTATTTGACACTGAACTATGGCTTAGGCCAGGAGCCATAGACACGGATTTTTATGGGGATACTGATTGCCAGTGCATGCTTCTTCAAAAGGCCTTTGGATATGATGGATGCGGAACACAACCACCTTGCAACAGGTATGATTATTACCAAAAGAACCCGCTATGCTGCCAATATGACCGCTATATTTCTGCCTGGAGGCAGCGCGGGCTTGAGCTGAAAGCGGCAGTTCAATCAGTTTCTTCAGCAAAAGTTTCTTTTTACGACGAAATTCCAGCAAATGGAAGAAGATATGTTCAGACCTATACCGGGGCGTACTGGGATAATTATGACACAATTGGAGCAATGCCAAGCGGCGTTAGCGACTACCCATCGCCTTATTTGTACATTGTTCCAAATTTAGAGGTTTTTGAAAAAAACACGCCCTATCTTTCTGGCACAGTCCCCTGGGTCAGCTATACTCACATGATGGGGTACAGCAATTTCAATGAGCAAAAAGCAGATGTGTACTTTGATCCAAGCGTGAGCAGGGAAGCCGGGCGAATGCTAAGGGAAGCTGGGGCAAAAGGGTTCATAGTTTACCCAAACGGCCAAAACATGGAGGAAAGGACTGCTGGAGAGAAGTATTGGCAACACTATGGGAAACAGGGCTATGATTATTGGCTGGCGCATGCCAAGGAAATGATTGCAGGATTCAACGAAGAACCAACATATGTTGAGAAAAACAAGATTAGGAACAGTGATTTTGAGGCATTCAGGGCAGTAACTAAAGAATATAAAAAGGGGGCGGGAATGTCCCATACTAGCAGCCAATTGGTTGGGCAAACACAGTTTGCGCCTGTTTTTTGGTTTTGGCAGGATTCAAGCCCAAATTACAACGACATTAATAATGCGGCATTTAGCAATTTGGTTTATGATGACTCGCTGCAAGAATACCTTAAAGTCCCTGATGCTCAACCGTACAAGAATTTTGTTTTCGCCGATGTTAAGAGCGGAAGCGTTGCCTGGAAGCATTCAAGGAACGGCGAGCCAGGCAGCAGAACCATTTTGTCAAAAACATTCTCAATTGGGGCTGCTGAGGAAGGAAAGTATAAGTTTTCCATTTGGACAAAAGCAAGCCTTGATTCTGCTAACGGCAAAATTGAATTCTTTTTAGTGAACACAAGCACTTTGGCAGAGCAAAAACTCGGCGAAACAGGCTTTGAAACAAGCTGGAAAGAATTCAAAAAATATGCAAACATGGCAGTTGGAGACTACAACGTAAAAATACTAATAAATGACCAAACAGGGCAAGCAATTGACATATTTCTTGACAAAGCATCGCTGGAAAAAGCGGGGGAAGAATGCGGAAACACAATATGCGAAGCAGGCGAAACTGTCTCATGCCCGCAGGATTGCCAAGAATGCATTGATACGCCGAAATTAATAGGCTACATTAGCCAGTGGAAAAGGGGAGAAATAAGCATGCTCACGCTGATGCAAAAAATGAAGCAATATAAAGCAGGAACAGGATGTCCGACGCAGTAATAGCATCGCAGCATTTCAATCAATTAAATTTTTATTAAAGAAAGCACTTATTCTAATTGATTAAAAATGAAAAAAACAATCAGGGCAATTGCCATCTTTGCATTACTTTTGCTTGCAAGCACAAATGGCAGCAGCGCAAAAAATAATATTTACGGTAGCGGCATAGATACAAATGGCTTGATGCCAATCAATGTTGATGACACCAATGTTAGCTATCGTTTCAGGGCAGAGCATTCAGGGTTGCTTGAAAGCGTTGCATTTTACCTTGTAATCAACAAGCCGTTGTACACTCAGGGCGATGGCGGGCATTTGCTGGTTGAATTACGAACTGATGATGGCACTGGAAATCATTTTCCGTCCAACGAAGTTTTAGCATCACACTATATTGATAAACCAATGGATGGGCGCAGTTATCCCGGTTCTTTTGTTCCTTTACCAGGCAACCCTTCACCCTGCACTGGCAGCTCGTGCGGCGCTGCTTTCCCAAAAATTCCTTTAAATGCACAAATTGAAGAAGGAAAGCTTTACCACATTGTTTTTTCCAATACGCACGCAGACAGCAGGAATAATTGGATGTCCCTGAATCTGCTTTGGGCTGACAGCACACCAATGCAGCCCATGTTTGATGACCTTGATTTTGCACTCCTTTTTTACGACAACTTCCACAAAACATGGACAACCAATAGCGAAACTCTTAGGACCCCAATATTAAGCGTAGATTACGTTGGTGGCAATTCGCAAGGGCAAGGCTACATAGAAGCGTGGACAAATGGCTCTGTTGCTATTGCAGGCGATAACAAAGTAAGGGAAAGATTTACTGTAAGCGGCAAGGACAGGCAGATATCAAAGGCATTTGTCAAGGTGCAAAAACCAGCTGGAACAAATCCAGGGGATTTAACATTCAAACTACAAAAAGATGACGGCACCATTATTGAAGAAGGCAATGTTGCCTCAGCCAGCATTAGTGAAGGAAGAATGCAATGGGCAAGCTATAGCTTCCGAGAGAAACACACATTAAAAGCAGGGGAAACATATGCCCTTGTTCTTGAAGCCCCACCCGGTGACTCATATAGTACTTTTGCAATTAGGGAAGGGGGAGATGTTGGATTGAACGGGGGTTTATTCAAAGACGGCAATGCATACTATAGTGATGACGGTGGACAGAGCTGGAAGGTGATTAGATACAGCGGATTTGATTTACAATTCTATTTTGAATTATCCTGCCCAAACGGAAACTGTGAGGAAGGGGAAAATTGTTTAACTTGCCCGCAGGATTGCCCCATATGCCAGCCCCAATGCGGCAACGGCACAGCGGACACTGGGGAAAACTGCTCAAGCTGCCCTGCAGACGTGCAGTGCGAAACAGGACAAGAGTGCATAGAAGGAACATGCACAGCAACGGAATGCATTAGGGAACCAGAGCTGCTCGGCTACATCAGCCAGTGGAAAAGGGGCGAAATAAGCATGCTCACGCTAATGCAAAAAATGAAACTATGGAGCACCGGAACAGGATGCTAACGCCAGCATAGCGCAGGCAATGAAAAGCAGGTGAAGGCTGCCCAATATAAAAATGGCTGCAAGGGGAAAAAGAATTGCAAAAACTGGGGCATTAAATTTTTATTCAAGAAAGACCTACTCTAATTGATTAAATTGAAATCCTGCATTAAAATTCCTGCAATCGCATTCCTTGCAATGCTGTTGATCGGGGCAGCATCAGCCCAAAAAATGAGGCATAAAGAGAAAAAGTTAATACAAGCGAATTTAGTGCTAGCAATTGGTATAGTTTCTTTACTGATTTTTTTTAGTTTGGGAAGTATTAGAGAGCCAGTTAAAGAAGGTTTAACGAGCTTTGCCGTATCAAGTTTTGATGAAGTTGTTCCCAATTGTGGCAATAATCTTTGCGAGAGTGGAGAAATTGCTGAAAGTTGTCCTGATGATTGCGATATATGTTCTGAAGAAAAATGTGATGTGTATGCCCCTATTCAGCATAAGAAATATTTTAAGGCTGAAAAGGAAGTTTATGGTTATGACCCGCCTTTCCAACCAGCTCGAGTAACCTTTGACGCTAATAATAGGCCATATATCAGAAAGAATGACTGTAACACTACAAATGACTTCGCGTTTCGATGTTTTACAAATCAGCTAATTATTCAAACCCTTAACAGCAGTGGAGAGTGGGAGTATTGGGATTTATCTAATATAGTAAAAACATACAAAGACCAAATGTTTAGATCCAGCACTCAAACAGATGAAAGAGTAATTATTGATTCTGACGGAGATATGTATCTTGCAGTTGAATACAATCTTGAACCTTCTCTGCTACTTTTATATTCAAATGATGAGGGTAAAAACTGGCAGAGTTATCCTATCCAAGGGGTGTCTATGAAGTTTGAACCATGGCCAGGGCGAAATACTCCATCAATTTTAATCACAAATCGTGATAATAAGGAATTATATTTTATTATACCCCAAAAATTATCAAATGGCACCTTAGATCTCTCCCATAAAATAAAATTATCAGATAATGCCTGGGAACCACTAAATCCTGGAGGGTATATGAGTTATTCTTTTAGTTATGGTGATCTAACTTTTTTTGTTTGGGCAGAATCAATTAGTTCTACTCCTAATGAAAACGGAACTCCATCTTACATTGCCGTGTATAATAGGACAAGCAGATTGTTAAGTCAACCATATCATATTGGAAATGGTGGAACTTATAATGGGGGGACAGGACTCACTGAGCCCCATAATCAACCAACCTTATGTTTGGATTCCAAAGGGTATATTCATGTTATCCTAGGAGGCCATAATGAGCAATTTAAATATTACAAATCAAAATATCCTTTAAATATCACAAAGTGGGAAGCACCCGTCTATCTTGGGGATCCAAATATTGATAATGTACAGAATAAACTAACTTATCCTGCACTACTTTGCGGAAAGGATGATACTTTACATCTTGCTATGCGTTCAATAATTCCTACTTATAGTTTCACTTTATCTTATACAAGAAAAAAAACAGGTCAGGGTTGGGAAAAAATTAAGCCGCTTGTTTTACCATTCAGAGCCTATTATGGACACTGGTATCATCAACTGAACATGGATAATAATGGCGTATTGTACTTAAATTATTGGTATCTTGCAAATAATTTATTTGATGATGAGCTTGAGGCTTATCAACAAAAGTGGCCAGACGAAGACATTAATCTTAGCGGAGCATACAAACCAACAAACAACACATATTGGTGGAATCTCTATCCACTATACCACAGTCCAGCGATGCTTGTTTCCTACGATAACGGAGATTCTTGGAAGCTCGCTGTTACAAGTGATTTTATAAAAGGAATGAACAAAGAAATCTGCGGAAACCAGCAATGCGAAGCAGGCGAAACCTTTGAAAGCTGCCCAACAGACTGCAAATGCGGCAATAGCGCCTGCGAAGTAGGCGAAACTTTCACAACATGCCCGGCAGACTGCAAATGCGGCAATGCAACATGCGACGCAGGCGAAACATTCGAAACCTGCCCACGAGACTGCCCTCAAGAATGCGTTGACAACGAAAAACTGGTAGGCTACTATATCCCCCAGTGGAAAAGGGGGGAAATAACCATGCTGACACTAATGCAGAAAATGAGGCAATGGAAAGCTGGAACAGGATGCCAGCCAGCATAGCGCAGGCAATGAAAAGCAGGTGAAGGCTGCCCAATATAAAAATGGCTGTAAAGGAGAAAAAGAATTGCAAAAATGGGAGCAGTAGATTTTTATTCGAAAAAGACATACTCTAATTGATTAAATTGAAATCCTGCGCTAAAATTCTCGCAATCGCATTACTTGCAATGCTTTTGGCTGGAACAGCGGCGGCTGCCAACTGCATAGGCAACAAGTCTGGGAATCTTATAGTTAACGGAGACCTGGAGGCAGTCACCGCAGGCATTCCTGACTGCTGGTATAAAGAGGGCTGGGAAAAAGATGGGGTGGCGCTGCCAGGAAGGGATTTGAATTGGGTTAAGGACCCTATTACAGGCGGAGACCATGGAATGGTTTTGAAAACGCAGAACACAAGCAATGGATCAGGCACAGGGCTTGCATGGCAAAATCCAGTTGCCCCTGAGCTTGTAGAGCCAAACACCTGGTATGAGCTTTCCTTCTCTTATGCCACTGAAGGCATTGAACCACTGCTTGACACAGACGGCAACATGCTACAGGACAGCGTTTGGATTGGGGCAGGCGCTATAATATGGGACGGAAACTGGAATAAGATAGATAAAGTGGATTCGTTAATTTGGGCTCAGGACCTTGAATTGGACAAGTGGGATGACAGCGCATGGGTTTACAGGACATACAAAAAAACAGGGCTTAAGCCATGGAAAGACGTAAAAAAATATTTTAAGACCCCTGCTGTGGTTGGACATATATACATATTAACATACAATTATCCAAAAGGAACAGCATATTTTGATAATTTCTCACTCAGGAAAATAGGTTACAATCCTAATGATGTTCCATTTAAAAAATCCGGGACACTGCGCTTCCTCCAGTTTAAGGATGAGGATTTTTTCCCAATATTCCTGCACTCGTTTCCACAAAGAGGAGGGACAGATATTGGATTAAATGAGGTTAAAGAAAACGGATTCAACACAACAAACAGCTGGAACAAAACAAAAATCGAGGAGTTGGATCTGGCAAGCGCAATAGACCTGCCTGAAATCCACAAAGGCTCTCCTGATAATCTCTCATGGTACAATGACCCTGGCCCTGGGAATTCAATTGCATACACTGGAAAGGCAGAAATTAAAACCAGAGTTTCCGAATGGAAAGATTTTGACAACCTTTTATTTTTTATAACCAGGAATGAAATTGAGTGCCACCCTGTCAGAGACGAGTCATTTGTGCCTGATTTAGAAACATACAAAAAAATCAGCGAATATGTCAGAGGCAATGGGGCAAAAATATTCTACGGGTTCTGCGGAAGCTATTACAATACCCCGGAAGCATATACTGGAAGCTATGATGACTTTGTAAATTATTACCATCCGCTTGCGGATATTATAAGCCATACCGCAAACCTGCCGCCGGCATACCCAAGCGCATACAACGAACCTCAATTAGACAAGGTCGGCATATGGACAAGGACAGACCTTTCCAGGAGCCCCGAAAAATATTTTATTGCAAGAGGCTTCAGCAGAATGGACTGGGCAAACTGGGACAGGGCAAGGGAAGCAGATGGGAGTGTTCGCAGGTACGACATATATGTACCGTTCAACCTGCAAAGGTTCCTTGTGTGGACCCAGATAATAAACGGCGCCACAGGGGCTGATTTTCTGTATACAAGCGCGATAAACCTAACTGACAAAGACTATGCCAAATACTATGCCCACAGCTGGAAGCAGATAACCGCAATATCAAAAGAGCTCTCGGAATTATACCCTGTTCTTGTTGAACCCCAGTTCCTTGACGAGTGGCAGGTTTCCGATCCAAGAGTGGAGATAATGATGAAAAAGCATGATGAAAAGATTTACCTTTTTGCAGCAAGCACGCATTATGAGGATTTGCTCAAGGAAACAATAACACTTGACAGCAAATACAACATAGCAAAAATAACGGCACTGAACGAAGTAATAAACGGGGATGTGGACAATCCCCCAACTGACAGAAGCATTGAGCTAGCTTCACCAAACAGCTTTGTTGACGACTTTGTTGGAGACGACGGCTCGCACGCATCTGCAGCAAGCCCTGGATATGCTGTGCACATTTACGAGATTGAATTAAGCGCCTGCGGCAATGGCACATGCGATTCAGGCGAAACTGTCTCATGCCCGCAGGATTGCCAAGAATGCGTTGACACGCCGACATTAATGAACCAGTACATTCCCCAGTGGAAAAGAGGAGAAATAAGCATGCTAACACTAATGCAGAAAATAAGGCAACGGAACACAGGGGAAGGATGCCCGCAATAAAAAAAGAAATGGCTGCAAGGGAGAAAAGAAACAGCCCCCCACATGGGAAGGGGGGAGTGGCGGCAATTCCTGCAAAAGGGGCAATTGGGCTTTTGGGAAAAAAAGCGGTGTATTTAAATTTTTTGTCCCAGGTATGTTTTATTAGGTATTTTTGGCAAGTCAAGTGGATCTTAATTTAGCTTTCCATTTGGCGCTGATTTTAGGTGATTGGGCATGGATGCTGCTGTTAAGAAGGAAATGCAGGAGTTGCTTGATTTGATGCGGTCAATCCTGAACGACAGGCTTGTTCCGAGAAACATCAGGGCTGTTGTGGAGGAAGCAATGCAGAAAATAGGGGTGAAAAAGCCCAAGGTTGAGGACTTCAGCACCGCAATTTACCTGCTTGACGACATAAGCGCTGACATCAACATGCCAACGCACACAAGAACCGATATCTGGGAAGCAATCAGCAAAATGGAAGCTATTAAAGAGAAAATAAAGGAGCTTCCGGTTTGAATGCAGTTGGCTGAAGTAAAGGAAAAGGAAATAGTTGAATACGCTGGCAGCAAAGAAGCGCTAATTGATGAACAGGCGGTTAAGCTGCTTAGCGAAAGGCCTGATTTCAGGGAAATAATTGACAGTCTGCTCAGTGAGGGAACGTTCATCATTGACAGGAAAGCGGTTGAGAAAAAAATCCTGAAGCCGAAAACAGGTATTGCAGCAAAAGAAGAAGCGGTTGTAGAAAAAAGCAGGTTCAAGCCGCATGCGAAAGAAATAACCGCGAATTTCAAAATCCTGCCCCAGCTTGACATAACAGGACAGAGCAAAACGTATGGTACGGCAAAGGATTTCCTGCACTATTTCCAGAGAAAATTCGAATTGCTTTCAGAAATGCTGAAAAAAAGGCACACGCTCAGCCCAAAGCCGCTCAACAGGCTGAAAGCAGTTCCCAAAGGCAGCGCTGTTGACGTAATAGGCATGGTTTTCAAAAAGTGGGTTACAAAAAACGGGCATGTTGCACTGCAGCTGGAGGATTTGGAAGCAAAATGCATTGCCCTTGTGCTAAAGGATGAGCTTGCCTTGACAGCTGCAGTAGAGCACATAATCATTGACGACGTGATTGCAGTAAAGGCAGTGAAATGGCAGGAGGGAATGCTGATTATAAAGGAAATAATCAGGCCTGATTTGCCAGTGAGGGAGAACAGGAAAGCAGAGCAGAATGTTTCAATTGCGAGCATAAGCGACATGCATGTTGGAAGCAAGCTTTTTCTGGAAAAGCCTTTCCAGAATTTCCTGGAATGGCTGAATGGAAGGGCTGAAAACAAAAAAGAGCAGGAAAAGGTAAGCAAAATAAAGTATTTGATTGTAACAGGAGACAATGTTGATGGGTGTGGCGTTTACCCAAACCAATTCAGCGAACTGAACATAAAGGACATCTACCAGCAATACAAGGAATTCAGCAAATTCATTATGCAGGTACCGGAATACATTGAAGTATTCATTATTCCGGGGCAGCACGATGCAGTAAGATGGGCTGACCCACAGCCTGCAATCCCGAAAGAATTTGCCCCTGAACTGCATGCCCTGCCCAATGTCCATTTCCTCGGCAGCCCAAGCTGGGTTTCAATCGAAGGAATGCTCACAATGCTTTACCACGGGGGGGCATTGCACGAATTGATTGCTTCACTCAGCTTCCTAAACAGCGAACACCCGGAAGAAGCAATGATTGAAGTTCTAAGAAGAAGGGACCTTATGACAGGATATGGCCACAAGCAGCCTTATGTTCCGGAAAAAGAGGACCTGCTTGTAATAAGGGAGCCCCCGGACCTGATTTACATTGGAGACATGCACCACAACGCTTACGGAAACTACAGGGGAACAACAATAATAAACAGCGGGACATGGCAGGCAAGAACAAGCTACCAGGTAAAGCTTGGTCACATCCCAACGCCGTGCATTGCGCCGGTGCTGAATCTCGCAACAGGAAAAATAACGGAAAATCACTTCATGCAGCAGTAGAGGGAACAGATGCCAATAAAATTGGATTTGACAAATTGAAAAATAAAATGAAAAAAAATTTAAAAGTGAAAAAAACATGCCGATAAAATTGGATTCACTGACAGGCGAGAAAAAAAGTAAGTGATAATTATGCCGATAAAAATTGACATTGATGCAAGTAGTGCGGTTAAGAGCTACTATGATTCAGTTGCAGCTGAAGTGGAAAAACAGCTTTCCGTTGCAGCAGAGGCAAAGTCAAGGGGCTTTGATGTAAGCACTGCAATCGAAACAAAGCCTGTGGCAGACCTTGCCGACAGGACTGAAACAATTATCGGGCCGCCGGGAATTGCAAAAAGGTACAGGGAAGTGTTTGAGGAAAAGAATGGAAACAGGATGGATGCAATATTCCAAATATTCAAGGAAATAATCGACCAGCAGTGGTGCAAGATTGTGGACGACCAGAAAAGGATTGAACAGGCAATCAAAACATGCCTTGTTTTGAATACCGAGGGCGTTGTTGTTGCACCGCTTGACGGGGTGCCTGAAATAAAAATAAGCAGAAACCCTGATGGAAGCAAATACATCGATGTTTACTACGCAGGCCCGATAAGGGCAGCAGGCGGAACATCAGCAGTATTGCCGCTTATTTTAGGGGATTACGCAAAGCAGTTGCTCGGTCTGGACAGGTTCAAGCCGACAGAGGATGAAGTGGAGAGATATGTTGAAGAATGCCAGATTTATGAAGAGATTGTAAGCAGGCAGTACAGGCTGAGCGAGGCTGAAGTGAAAAAAATAATTAGGGGCTGCACTGTGTGCATCAACGGCGAACCAACGGAAGAAAGGGAAGTGGCAGTGCACAGGAACCTGCCGAGAATTGAAAGCAACAGGATAAGGGGCGGAATGTGCCTTGTGATAAGCGAAGGCGTTGCACTAAAAGCGCCGAAGATTCTGCAGTTTTCGAAACAGCTTGGATTGGACTGGAGCTGGCTTGAAGGAATAATAAAGGTGGGAAAAAGCGAAAGCGGCGAGAGAAAAATTGAGCCGAACGAAAAGTTTTTGGAGGGCACAGCAGCTGGAAGGCCGATCTTCTGCTATCCTGAGCGAATCGGGGGCTTCAGGCTGCGCTACGGCAAAGCAAGAAACACCGGGATAATGGGGAAAGGGATTCACCCTGCAACAATGTTTCTGCTGGATGAATTTGTTGCTGTTGCAACACAGCTGAAAGTGGAAAGGCCTGGAAAAGCAGCAGGAATTTTCCCGGTTGATTCTATTGAAGGGCCGATAGTAAAGCTGCTGAACGGCTACGTTGTGAAAGTAAACAGCCTGCAGCAGGCAATTGAATTGAAACAGAAAATTGCCCAGATTCTTTTCTTGGGTGACATTCTTGTAAGCGTTGGCGATTTTCGGCACAGCGCCCATCCATTGGTGCCAGCCGGCTATTGTAGTGAATGGTGGGCAAAGGAACTGCAAAGGCAGCTGCGAAAAATCCCTGTGGAAAAAGAGCAGTTCGAGGAAATAATTGCAAAGCCGGAAAATGTAAGCATTGAACAGGCAATTGAATTGAGCGAAAAATTCAATGCGCCGCTGCACCCGAACGCGCTGTATTACTATGACGCTTTGAACAAAAATGAATTAATTCAATTAATTAGTTTCTTGCAGAAAGCTGAAACAACCAAAGAAGGCAAAAAAATTTCCGCGATTGAATTGCCAAAACAAGGAGCGGAAAAACAACTGCTTGAAAAAATTGGTTTGCCACACAAGGTTGAGGGCGACAAAATAATAATTGACGCAGATAATGCCCTTGCTTTAACCAAAACACTTGCCTTGCAGAAAAGCAGCCCTGAAATTGCAGGCATAATAGAAAAATCCGCTGATGTAATTGACGCATTGAACAATTTAAGCGGCCTTGTGATTAGAGACCTTTGCGGAACATTTGTCGGAAGCAGGATGGGCAGGCCTGAGGCAAGCAGGCCGAGGAAAATGATCGGAAACCCAAACGTGCTTTTCCCAATAGGCTTGCACGGTGGCAACATCAGGAGCGTCAACAAGGCAATGGCAAGTGAAACAGAGGGCAGCCCAGGCAAAATACTGGTTGAAATAGCTTTATTCAAATGCCCGGAATGCAGGCAGGTAAGGGAGCAGCCATTCTGCCCTGCATGCGGCAAAAGAGCTGAAAAAATAAACCAGTGCCCGAACTGCGGCAGCATTTCTGCAACGGAAAAATGCGCAAAATGCGGCAAGATGACATCGCCTTTCTCAAAAAGGGAGATTGACCTAGGCCTTACAATGCAACAGGCAGCACAGAACCTTGGCATAAAAGTGCCTGAACTTGTAAAAGGAGTAAAAGGGACAATAAACAAGGACAGAGTAACCGAACCCCTGGAAAAAGGACTGCTGAGAGCAAAGCACGACATGCATGTTTTCAGGGACGCGACAATAAGGTATGAGCTGATAAATGCGCCCTTAACGCACTTCACTGCAGCAGAGATTGGAATAAGCATTGCCAAGCTGCGCGAATTAGGCTACAGTAAGGACAGTGAAGGAAAGGAATTGGAAAAGAACGGGCAATTGGTCGAATTAATGCCCCAGGACATAATAATCCACGAGCAGGCAGGCGAATTCTTTGCAAAAGAAACAAAATTCATAGACGAACTGCTGCAGCGCTTCTACAAAATACAGCCATACTTCAACGTAAACAAAAAAGAAGATTTGGTGGGGCAACTGCTGCTTGGGCTAGCACCCCACACAAGCGCGGCAATAGTCGGCAGGGTGATTGGCTTCACAAAAGCAAGATGCTGCTTTGCCCACCCATTCTTCCACCAGACAAAGAGGCGAAACATAGACGGAGACCAGGATTCACTGCTTCTGCTTATGGATGCCCTGCTGAATTTCTCGCATTCGTATCTGCCGAGCAGCAGGGGAGGCAGAATGGATGCACCGCTCGTTTTCACCATTGCCTTGAAACCAACAGAAATAGATGATGAGTGCTATCAAATGGAGAAATGCAGCAGCTATCCGCTTGAATTGTATGAAATGGCCCAGAAAATAATGCCGGCTGATGTAAGCGGCATTGAAAGAGTGAAAGACAGCCTTGGCAAGCAAAGCCAGTATGACGGATTCGAGTGCACGCATTCAACAAGCCAGTTTGATGCCGGTCCTACAACAAGCAGATATGTTACGCTTGGCACAATGGAGGAAAAGCTGAGGGCGCAGGCAAAACTGCAGTTCAAAATCGCGGCATGCGAAGGAAAAGACGCCATGGAAAGAGTGATGGTATCGCACCTTTTGCCTGACATAATCGGAAACACCAGGGCATTCAGCAGGCAGCAGTTTCGCTGCACTGCATGCAACGCAAAAATGAGGAGGATTCCGCTTGACGGAAAATGCATTCAGTGCGGAAAACCCAGCGTCATTCTGACAATAGCGCAGGGCAGCGTGCGAAAATACCTGCTGATAGCGAAAGCGCTTGCGGAAGAATACCAGCTAAGCGATTACCTGAAGCAGAGGCTTGAATTAGCCGGCAGGGAAATAGACAGCATATTCCAAAACGAGCAAAAAGAGCAAAAAAAGCTGGCGGAATTTGTTTAAGTGGAAGGGCAGACCCGAAACAATGTTTTTTAAAATAAACCTGAAAATCTTATTTATATAAACTGCTAAAGGGAAAAAGTATGGCTGCGAATAAACCTGCATTTCACGGGATTACAAAATCAAGTATGCACAATGTTGGTGGCGGCAGGCGCAGAGGAGGCACCAGAGGAGTCAGCGTTTACAAAAACGTGGTCATACTAAAGCCAGGGCAGAGAATAGTTTACAGATCAAGCTGCCCGCATAGCATTGTGGACGCAAAAGGGAGAACAATTAGACTTTTCAAGGAGTGGGCATTAACAGCAAGGAAAAAGATAAGCAGGCAAGGGGGTAATAAACCCACGTCGATGAGTGAAGAGGTATAAAAGGGCCAAAAAATTATTCTCCCATCAATTCCTTTTCCAAAACAGCCCTGAGTTTTTTTGTGCCGAAGGTTTTATTCTCCCATCAGCTCTTTTTCCAGCACAGCTCTTAATTTTTTCGCATCGAACCCGAGCTTTATGAGCGTGGTTGCTCCCCTTACTCCTTTTCCGCTTGCTGTTGTCAAAAGCAGCCCGTATGTGTCCAATTCATTGATGTATTCCCTGAACCATCTGCTGCTTACAACGCTTTCGTTCAGGGAGAGAGCAATGCGCTTGTATTCGTTGTAGATGTCACCGCTGCAGAAAACGCCTTCCTCGCTTTGGCCTGAACCTGTTATTCTCTGCATTCCTTTTCCCTGTGTTGTGAGCAGGGAAATCGCGTACAACACCAGCTGCTGCTGCTTTGGCAGGGTTGCAACCATGTTAAGGATGATTTCCTGTTCAACGCTTGTCTTTGCCTTTCTTACCATGACATCAGTTACCTCGCTGAATTGCATTTTGTCCGCCTCTTCTCCGGCTCTAAGAAGCAGCATTATTGCTGTTCTTGCATCCCCTGTTTCCTGCGCTGCGATTGCGGATGCGAGGTTGATTGCGCTGCTGCTTACAGCGCCGGGCCTGAATGCCTTTGCAATCCTTTCCTGTAGGATTGCCTTGAGCTCTTCAGCGTTGTAAGGCGGGAAAACCATTTCTTTTTCCAAGAGTGCGCTTTTTGTTCTTGCATCAAGGCGCTCTTTGAAGAAAAGGTTGTTGCTTATTCCAAGGATGCTGATGCTACCGAATGGCAGCTCGTCGTTTGCCCTTGTAAGCGAGTAAACCAGTTCGTCCAAATCCTTGGCTTTGTCTATTTCATCCAGCACAATGATGAGGTTCTTTCCTTTTTCAGATGCCGCCTGCAGCAGTTTTTCGAACACAAAGGAAGCGCTGTATCCAATGAAGTCCTCTTTTGGATGGAATTTCTGCATTGCCTTGAGCAGAACCTTATATTTGCTGTTGTGGTTTCTGCAGTTAACGAAAGCGAAGTCAACTGGCGAATTGCTTTGCTCAATGAATTGCTGCAATTGCTGCAATACGTGCTTTACAGTGACTGTTTTTCCTGTTCCGACTTTTCCGTAAATGAAAACATTGTCTGCTTTTTTCCCCTGCAGAGTTGCAGCAAGCGCTGTGCTGATTTGCTCGATCTGCTTTTGCCTGAATGGCAGGGCATCAGGGACATAGTGCGGGGAAATAATGTTTTTATCCAGAAAAACAGTGTGCTTTGTGATAAACTGCTGGAAAATGTTCTGCTGCGGAAATGTTTCGTCCTGTAGTGAAACAATTTTTTTCTGCTGCAGCAATGTTTCGTTCTGCGCTGAAACAATTTTCTGCCCCAGTCCCACCAATGTCTGCTGTGCCACACCCATTTGAACCCCGCCTGATTGTTGATTTGTTCAAAAAACAATTGAACCAAAAAAATCCCTTAAATTTTTTCCTTTTAAAAGGTTTAATTCAATTGAAAAAATCGCTTTTTATTTTTTAAATGAATTTAAGAAATTGGGAGCATAATATTATTGGCTGTTGTTTTAAAAAAAGGGAGGGCTTTCAAAAGCAAACCATCCTGCTGCCAAAAATTTGCTTTCCTTACCGAAAAAAATTATTTTTCCGCAGCAAATTGTTATGTAGGATTGCAGAATACTATTTAAAAAAGTGTTTGTAAGGGAAATACTATAACTAAAATTATTTAAAAAAAACCGGGGGTGTAGTAATTTTATGGCTCTTTTGGAAAAAGTCCTAAAAAAATCAGACGCGCTTGACATGGAGGACTTCCTGAACAACTTGGACAAGGAAGACGAAACAATGTACGAGGACGCCGACGCTTTTGTTAAGCCATTCACTCTTGCGGCAGACGCCGACGCGGACATTGTCATAAACGAGGCAAAAGCCGGAAACATTGTCCTGCTGAATATCGGCGATTTAAGCAAGAGAAACGCGATAAAACTGAAGGAAATGGTTTCAAAAATAAGAGACGGCGTATACTCAATGAACGGAGACATAGCAAGAATAAGCCAAGACAGGGTCCTGATAACGCCAACCAGAGTAAAAATAGTTAAAAAGAGAGGGGCCCAGTAAAGGGTTAGGGGAAACATTTTTTATTCCCTCAACTCCAAATATTTTTATATATGGTACTGCAAACCCCCTCATTTTCTATTTCAGAAAAAGCACCTGAGCCTACGGCAGAATCGCCCGAGAGAAAAAAAGGCAGCATTGAAATAATAAAAGAAACACTGCAAGAGCTCAAACAGCCAAGCGCCTGGCTGCGCTACACAAAAGAAATCGCCGCAGGCGTGGCAGGCAAAGCTGTTGCGCAAGGAAAAAAAGGCAGCAAGGGAGAAAAAAAGCACTTCTGGCAACTGCTGCAAAAACCCAGCTTCTGGATAACAATTGCGCTGCTGATTATTCTGGCAATAGTGCTTGCATGGATTTATTTATAACCAGCCTGTCAATCCCCTTCAGCAGCAATTCTTTTTCCTTCGGCAATTTGTTGTTTTGGAAAAAAATCGCATTGCCGAACAAATAAAGCTGCGTTGGAAAGAAAGAATTGGTTAATTTGAACTGGTAAAGCCTGCACTCTTTATTGCAAGGGAAAACGCCGATTTTGCCGTGAAAAGAAATTTTATCACAGTTTGCAGCAAGACACAAACGAGTTGCTGAAACAAAGCAAAAAGGAAAGTAAAGGGAGCAGCGCAGCCTGCTCTTGCCCAAATTGGTGGCAATGCCCTGCGCCAAGTTATCCAACTCAACCCTGGCAACACCATTCTGCTGCAAAAACTTTTGGAAATGACTATTTGCAGCATGGCTCTGCATTAAGTGTGCGTAGAATTCCTTTGGAACTTTGGCTTTGAATGACGAAATCCTTGGGTCCCTGTACTGCCTGTTCAGCAGCCTGCCTGCAATCAGGGTTGCCTTGCTTTCTTTTGCAGCGTGCAGCAAGCCGTAATCGTTTACAACCAGCTCATCGCGCTCTGAAAGCATCTCTGCAAGAGGCAGAACAGAGCGCATTCCTGCATTTGTCAAAAAAGGCGTTACAAAAGAAAAACCGATTTCGTTCGCAGCACAAAAATTTTTAACAAAAAGGAAATCCTTTTTGGTTGGCAACAATCGTTCACAAAATTCAGCGCCGAAATAAATTCTATTAAATGATTTATCCCACTGGCGCAATTGCACCTTATTTTCTACAAACAAAGCTTTCTCAATGCCCTTCATATTTTCCACTTCCCTGCGCTCGGGTAATAGCAGTTATTGCACTCGCAGGCCCTGTGATACAAATCAAAGTAAAGCCTGCCTGCCTCTTCCGCGAATTTTTTTGCAGGCAACTTTTTTGCATGCGAAGCGTTTTTTCGCAAGCCTTTTGTTAAAAGGCTTAAAGCAATCCCCTCTTTCACGGCAGCAATGTCCGCAATCTTTTTCTGCAGGCTGTTTGCCCTGCCTGCAATCTTCACTGAATCAACGCCGGCTTTGAGAAAAAAGGGCAAAGCGCACAAGCCGCAGTCATTATAGACAGTGTTGCACCAGACCTTTGCGTGCGCTGCAGCAATCTCCTTCTTGCAGGGAGCAGCGTTTCCCAGAACGCTTACAGAATAATTCATCCTGCACGCGAGAGGTTGCATTGGCAATTGCTGGCTTGGCTCAACAATGTGCTGGAAAGAGCACAAGCCGTCAATGAAAGGGCAGATTGCATTCAAAACAAAGCACTCTGTTTCCAAGCCAAACCTTTTCGCCTGCCTTGAAAGCTGCACTGCTTCATTAACAGCCAAATGCCTTGGAAGAACAATTCGCTGAACGCCGAGCTGCTTGAAGAAATGCAGGGAATTGCTGTTGAAGCAGGGCTGCCCTGTGCTCAAAGAAATTTTTGCACCAGGAAACTTTTCCCGAGCCAACTGAATTAGAACAGGGTCTGCAATTATCAGCCCAGCTGCTCCGGCAGCAAGAGCTTGCTTAACATAGCGCAAAACAATTGGCATCTGTTCCTGGCTGTAAAAATGCGCGTTGAATGCAGCAAAAACTGGCACATTGCGCTTTTCAGCTGTTCTCACCGCGAGGCGCAATTCATTGAAAGAGGAAAGGTTCGCTGCCTTGTCATGCCTCAGGTTTATGCTCCCAACGAAAGTGAAGCGCTTTGCCCAATCAGGGGTCATAACGCCACAGTATAATTCGTTTGCCCCTGCTTCAATCAGGGGCAGCACTTCTGCACTGCTTGCAAAGGGAGAAAGTATTTGCATAATACAAATTAATTGATAGAAATCACTTATAATCCTTTTTGGAAAAGAAATAATACTATGGTTATTGATATTTCAGCGCAGGAATTGCTTGAACTGCGCAAAGCAGGCATTGAAAAAAATCCCAGGGACCACGACTTTGTTTACAGGTATCCGCCGAGCGACAAAATGCCTTTCATTGATTTGAAGCGATTTATCGGCAATTTGGAGGGGGCAGATTTTGCCAAAGAGGAAATTGCTTTTTATTTGCACCTGCCATTCTGCACAAAAATCTGCTCATACTGCCACTACAGCAAGCAGCTGGCAGTGAGCAAAGAAATCGAATTATACGCGGAAGCGGTAAAAAAAGAAATGTCCGGTTACAGGGAATTAATCAAGGGAGAAATTAAACTGAACAGCGTTTTCTTCGGGGGTGGAACCCCGACAGTGTTGAAAGCAGAGCAGCTAAGCGAGTTATTGCAATCACTTTCAACAACATTTGACTTGAATCTGGAAAAAAAAGAAATTTCGATTGAATCAAGCCCGGAAACACTTGGAGAAGAGAAACTTTTTGCGTTAAGGGAAGCGGGATTCAACAGGCTCAGCATCGGAGCGCAGGATTTCGATGATGCTGTGTTAAAGCAGTGCAACAGAAATCACGGCACTAAGCAGGCGCTGCAGGCATTTGATTCGGCGAGAAGCGCAGGCTTCCAAAACATTAACATCGATTTGTTGTACGGGCTGCCAGGGCAGACAATTGAATCATGGGAGCAGACAATGCAGCAAATCAGCGAACTAAAACCTGAAAGCGTTACTGCATCTGATTTGCGCATTCTGCCAGGCGCAAAATTCTACAGCACAGATGAAATTTTTCCAAGCACTGGGCAAATGGTTGAAATGTATTCTTTGTTTGCTGAAAAAATGCTGTCAATGCATTACATCCAGCAGTTCCCATACCAGTTCGTCAAGCCGGGCAGGGAAATGGCTTTCCTCGAACAACAGTGGAGCAATGGCAGCTTTCTTGGAATAGGGCAAAGCAGCTGCTCTTTCATAGCGAAATGGGACTACAACAATGCTTTCCCGCTGAAAAAATACTGTGAAGCAATTACTGACAACAAAATTTCCGCTGCAATGGGAAAAAAGCTGAGCAAAAAAGAGGAAATGATTAGGTTTGCTGCGCTCGGGCTGAAAAAGTGCGGCATTAACAGGGAGCAAAGCGGGATAAACAAGGCTACATTTAAGAAAAAATTCGGCATTGAAATCGAAGGGGCATTCAAAGAACAAATTGAAAAACTGCTGGCATTGGGATTAATTGAAAACAAAGGTGATTGGCTGCGCCTGAGCGGGAAAGGCCTGTTCTTCCACGATGAAATTGGGAAGCGGTTTTTTGAATTTTCCAAAAACTAGCTTAAATCAGATATTGTTATTTCCTTTATTTCTTGCCCGCTTGCGTTAAAAAACTTGACCCTGTGCTGCTCCATGTCAGTAACTGCAATTAAGCTGCCTGAAGAGGCAACCTCCAAAATGCTGAGTTCCTGCAGGCTTGAGCCAAAACTGCCGAATGATGAGAATTTTTCGGTTTCGATGTCAACTGCCACGACTTTCCTGTTCCTGTTGTCGCAGAATAACAGCCTGCCTGCATTGTCCAAAGCAAGGCTCTCGTTGAACTCCACATTGACCCCGACTGCCTCGTCAATGCCGGAAATGGTTTTCAATTTTTGCAGGCCTGAATCAAAGATTTCTATTGTAGCCTCTTTGTCATCTGTGATGTAAACCTTTCCGCCTTGCGCAAGAACTCCCAATGGCAGTGTTATGCCCTGCCCTTCGCCAATCTCTCCAGTCTTGTTTCCCTGCTGGTTAAAAATGAGCACCTTTTTGTATTTGTCATCCACAACAAAAATTTCGCCCTGTTCCGAAACAGAGATTGCAAGCGGCCAGATTAGCTCGCTGTCTGTTATTGTACTGAGGTAACCATATTCCGGCGAAAACACCTGCACCCTCCTGTTTCCGGAATCAGAAACATACAGCTTGCCATCAGGCCCAAAGGCAAGCCCTTTTGGCGTGTTGAATTGGCTGTTGCCAAAGCCCTTGCCCCCGATTGTTTTTTTCAGGTTGTATTTCGAATCAAGCACAAAAACCTTGTTGTTCATGGGATCTGAAAAGGCAATGTCTGCTTTTGGGGAAATCGCTGGATAGAATGGCGCGAAAGAAACACTGAATTGCTGCTCTATTCCGGCAACCATCTTCTCAAAGCCCAGGCTGTTGTTGAGGACCTGAATCCTGTTGTTGCCCTCTTCAACAACAAAAATGTTTCCCTCTGAATCGAGTTTTAGGGCTCTTGCATTGTAGAACTGCAGCTCGCCCCTGCCCAAGCCACCAACCTCTTTTATAAGCGAGCCTTGCTGGTCAAGCTGCTTGAGCTTGCTGTCTGCATTGTCAAAAACAAGGATTTTGCCGTCTGCAGCAACGGCAATTCCTACCGGCATGGAAAGTCCGGCTGAAATGCTTTTTACAAGATTCAGCCCTGAATCAAAAACCTGGATTCTGCCATTGCCGCTGTCTGCAACAAAAAGGCTTTCTCCAGAAAGGGCAATCTGCCTTGGAATATTCAAGGCATTCTGGCTGCTGCCTGAAACAGATTTTAACAGCTTTAGGCTGGAATCAAAAACGCAGATTGCATTGCTGACCTCGTCTGCCACAAAAATCTTGCCATCGGAAGAAACAGCAATTGAAGCAGCGCCGCCATCGGCATTTGGCGGGTCAGGCAGCTTTGGCAAAGCCTGAATAGCATCAGCTGAAAAGCCCAGCGTCTTCTCGAAAACCAGGTCTTTGCTAAAAACCTGTATTCTTGGGACCCTGTCCAAAACATAAACTTTGCCATTTGCAATAGCGATTGAGGCAGGGAACAACAGCTTGTCATCTGTAACTCCGCCGCTTTCAGCTGTCCAGCCGCCATCAGGCGTCTGCACCAGCGTTTCCCCAAAGTTCTTTATGTAATTGAATAGTGAATCGTAAAGAATTATCCTGTGCCTCATTTCGTCAAGCACATAAACGTTTCCGCTGCCATGGTCAATCGCAATATCCGAAATTGAAACAGGAAGGACATAAGCCGGGTCATCAGGCTGCACTGAAGGGCATGCCGCAGGGCAAACGCCGCCGCAGTCAATGCCTTGCTCCCCTGCATCCAAAACCCCATTCTCGCAGGAAGACGGCGGAATAATCGGGATCTGCGTAAGCAGAAGGAAAGCCCCTGCCAAAACCAGAATTACAACTATGGCAATCGGCAGCGCAAAGCGCTTTTTCCCCTTTTCTTTCCTTTCAGCTGATTTAACAGCTTCGGCAATGCCTGAAACAATCTCCTGCTTTTCAACCATAAATGCACCTGATTAATTTGATACTAAATAACAGTTTTGTTATATTTATTTATTGCCCTTCTGGGGTTTGTGCAGGTTTTCGTAAGGAGACATAAAATTTGGGGGTGGTATTTTGTGATTTTTTCTACCGCCCGTTTTTGTTTATAATTTTTTGTAAATTTTGTAAAAATTCACTTGTATCTGCGAAATAATTTGGATATGCTTTTTTTGATTCCATTGTGGTATCCACCCCAACTAAAACAACATCATATTCTTTTTTCCCAAAAGTTCTTTTTTCTGCATTAGAATAATCCAAAATCGCTTTTTTTTCCGCATTTTGCGCGGTTGTTTCCCATAGGTAAAAGTTGGGTTTAAATTTTAAAACCACATTTTGCGCGGCATTTTACTTTTTTTTAGGATTAACTCCAATTATTGTTTTTTGGCTGGAGCAGCCAAAGGGTCAAGGGCATTCAGGCTGCCTTTTGTCTGCAAAGCGCATGCCCTGCTGCCGCCAAGGCAGGGCATTAAATACTTGCACTTTTTGCATTCGCTTGGCGCAAATTCAAGGCTGTGCAATTGCTGCATGAATGGGCTGTTCCAGCATTCCATGAAACTATCCTGCAAAGCGTTCCCAAGCACGTTGCCCAAAAAATAGCTTGGCTTTATTCTGCCTGCTGAATCAACAACAAGGCTGTCGTTGCCGTCCTCGTGCACTGCACCAAGGGAAACAGCTGCAACCTTTTCTGGCTTGAAAGAACAGAATGGCAGGGCGTTTTCAATGAAGAAATGCTCCCGTTTTTTTCTCTTTGAATTGAAGCGCAGCAGCTTTTCAACAGCCAGCTTCACATCATTATTGCTTATGGGATTCTTGTTCTGGACATTTGGCATTGGCCTGAGCAGAACCCACTGGTCGAATGGAAGGTTGCCAATCAAATTGTGGAATTTATCAAGATTTTTGATGTTTTCTTTTGTCAGAATTGTTGCAGCCCTGAGGAAAGCATGGTTTTTGCCGAGCAGCCTTACTGCTTTCAATTTCTTGTTGAAAAAATCATTTCCGCATAACCGCCTCTCATCAGCAGAACCAAAAGCATGCTTTTCCACCAATCGCCTCTCGCCTGTTGCATCAAAAGCGTGCATTGAAACAAGAAAGTCGTCAACCAGCATACAAAGCTTTGCCGCATTGCTTTCATCAATGAGGGAAGCGTTTGTGTTGAGCATTACACAAAGCCCCTGCTCTTTTGCAAAGCGCAGCAATGGCAGCAAATCATTCCGCAGCAGGGGCTCGCCTCCGGTGAAGCGGATTTTTTCGATTCCTTCAGATGCGACTTTTGAAATGATTTTTTTAAGCTGCGCTGTGCTGAGCTGTTTGCTGCTTCTTGCTGCTTTAAGCTGCTCACCCCTTGGCACTTTGCTGTTTTTTGCGGGGCTCTTGTTGAAGCAGAAGCCGCAAGCGTAATTGCATTTTTGGGTTAATTCGATTTTTACTTCAAGCGGCTTTGGCAAAAGCATAAGAAATTGGTTACTTAAACTTAATAAAAACCGATAAGCTTGGCAAAAATAAAAGGCATAAAATTAGTTAAAAAAACTCAATAGCTTGAGTGGTTGCTGTGCGACAAATGGCTGTGCTGGTGCAGCGTGCTAGCATTTGCATCCTTTAATTTGCTTGAAACAATGGCTGCAGAGGCGAGGATTGCACCCAGGGAGAGAAGGCTGTGCTTGCTTATTCTCCCATGCTCTTCGCTCAAGTAAGCGCCGATTGTCCTCTTTATTGCCGGAAATTTCTGTGGCATACTGATTCATTAGGTTGGAGGTTTTATTTAATTTTAACTTTTTGGGGTTTTTAAGCAATTTTGGCAATTTCAGCCAATCTTTGCTTTTTTAACCCAATTCAGCAAAATATCGCGGTCTTTGCTGAACAGTTTTTCAAACAAGAAAGGGAACTGCTTTTGCTTCAGCCTGCATTCAAAGTGCTGGGAAAGCAACGGCACCAAGCTGCCCTGCTCTGCAAAAGCTGCAACAGGGCAGAACCTGCACATGCCAGTCCACTTGCAGCTGTTGCAAGCCATGCCCAAGCCGCTGCTCAAGGAAACCAGATTCAGGGCAGCAGGCGAAGTAAAAACATCTTTGTATGATTGCCCAATGCTGCCAATCCTGAACAATGGTTCTGCTTTTGCCTCATCGCAGCTGTAAATGTCACCATTAGGCTGAAAGCTGCACTGCATCAGGGCAGCGCCGCAGGGCTTGCTGTAGCAGGTGTGGGCAATACTTTCAGGTGAGCTGATTTTCCGCAGCATTAGGGAAGCAGTCTGCTCTGAAAAATGCCTGCCACTCCTGTTTAAAGAAGCAGCCTGCCCGGAAATATGCTGCCCCTTTTTATTCAGGGAAATGCAGTACTCAACCATCTGGCTCCAGAAGCGAAAGAATTGTTCTGCATCATATCCGATTTTGCTCCAGTTCTGCTTTGCCCTGCCAATTGGCCTCAGGGAAACTGCAGTAACGTCTTGCATTCCCTGCCGCAGATATTCATCCACTATTTCTTTAGCAAAAGGCAGGCTGTGCTTTGTTGTAGTGCACAAAGCGCCAACGCGCTTGAAGCCAAAATCGCTTCTCAGGGCATTAATCCAGTAAGAAACTTTTTCATAGCTGCTGCCATTACCAAGCGGCCTGTTTTTGTCGTGCAGGTGCTTTGGCCCATCCAGGGAAGTGCAGATGTCAGAAACATTGTTTTTTTTGAAAAAGCCGGCAATTGTTGCATCCATCAGGGAAAGGTTTGAAACAATTCTCCAATGCACCTGCTTTTTTGGGGTTTTCTTTTTTGCGTAAGCAACCATTTCTTGAATTGCCGGAAAGTTTGCAAGAGGCTCTCCCCCCTGGAACTCTATTGTAAAGCAATTGCTTGGGGTCTGCCAGATGAAGTCAATTGTTTTGCGCGCTGTTGCAGCATCCATGTCAATGCCTCTGCCCTTTGCAGAAAGGGGCAGGCTGTTGCTGTAGCAGTAAAGGCAGCCGAGGTTGCACCTGCCAGTTGGATTGACAATGTGCAGCGAAACAGGGCTGAACAAGTGGCTGTAATGCGCCCTGTAATCTTTCACAAGCTGCTTTTTGCCCCTGGGAGAAAAAACAAGGCCCTTGCTTTCCAGTTTTTTCAATAAAGCGCCATCAATTTTATTTTTTTGAATCGCATCCAATTCCCGCGCTGTTACAGGCAGCCAGCTGCCCAAATCGTTTATCATTAATGCCTTGCCATCTTTCAGTTTGTGAATGAAAAAGCGATTTAAACACAAATTCTTGAACAATGGAATCACCCTTGCCCCGAAAGCAAAAAGCGCTCAAAACACAAATTTTTGGACAACAGAATCGCCCCCGTGCAAAAAACAAAAAAACACAAATTCTTGGACATGGTGTTTTCACTCGCTGCCCTGCCTCAGCGCCAGGCAGTAGTTGCAGAAATTCAGCGCAAGCAATCGCAGCTGTGTTTGGCGCAGCGGCTTCAGTTCAATCACCACCCTCTGACCTTCGGGCAGCAGCTTTGCTTTGCAAATGCCCTGGAATGCTTTGGCTGTTTCCTGCACTAATTGCAGGGGGTAAAAAAAGGCATTCAAATCAATCAAGGCGATTTTTTTCTTTTTGTCAATCTTAATTTGGTAGATTTGCATCAGCTCCGTTTACTTGCTTTGGGTCATAAGCGCTCTCTTAATCAGTTCATCCCTCATGCGCCCTGTTTTTTTGCTTTCTGCAGCGTTCACGCTGTAATTTATCAGCTGGCTGTTGAACTGCCGCACAAGGGAACGCAAATCCTTTCCCTGCTTCGGCTGCAGGCTTACAACAACCTGGTCAATGCTGCCGTCAATAACAATGAATGCCTTGTCCAGCAGAATATAGGCTGCGCTGAAAATAACCGGCATTGGATAGAGCTTTGGATTCAGCGCAACGAGCGCAAAATTTTCCTTGCAGTGCAACTCAGCGTTGCCAAATTGCTCAGGCATCCCAACCGTAAAAAGTGGGTTGAAAGAATATTTAAAGAAATCTAAGGGCTGGGAACTGCTTTGAAAAACTATTTAACAGAGTGCTGCGTTGCTAAAACGAAAGGAAACACACTGTCGCGCTTGGGCAAAGGAGCGAAAGCAGCACTCCAAAGAAAAGGATTGGCGCGAATGGGAGCGTTTCCTGCACAAGCAGGCTGTGGAATTTCACTTTCCCCTTTTTGTTTTTATCCCGCAGCAGCCGAATGTCTTTCTCGCTTATTCCCTTCACCGAGATGTCAAACACATATTTTGTTTTAATGTCCTGCAGGACATTTACTAGGCAGGGGAAGAATAATTTCTTTTTCTCCAGGAAGCCGTTTTTTTCATACACTCCCTCAAGCAAAACCATGCCTGGCTGCAGTTCTGCAATTTCCCTTCTCTTTCCGAAAGAGAAGAAGCCAAGGTGCAGCACGAAGAAGCGCAGGAAAAGCATTATTATCAGTATCAGGAAAAAGGTTGAAAGGAAGCCTGGCAGAATGACAAGATTGAATTGCACTATGAGAAAAGCGATTGAAACAGCACCGCAGAAAAAAACAAGCTTTTTTGGAAAAACTGATTCGATTGCAGCAATAATGAAGAATAACAGCAAAACAATCAGGAAAAAATCAAGCGGAATCTGCAGAAAGGAAAAAAACAGGTTCAGCATCCAATAAAAAGCAAATAATATTATTGCAAGTGAAGCAACAGCTTTCGGCTGAAAACTTGCTTTCAGGGCAGCCAGCTTCTGCAGGCTGCTTGTTTTGAGCAAAGCGAAAAGGAACAAAACGAAGAATGCTGGAATGAACGCGTTAAGAATGATTGCAAAAGAGGGAAAGAAAACAAACTGGCTGTTGTAAAAGCCTGCAGGGAAAAGCAAAGCGAAAGCAAGGAAAAGCTTGCTGTCAGCAGCGCTCCACAGCCTTGCGAGGAAGAGCAGAAAGCCAAAGAGGAAAGCGAAAAAGCCGTTCAGCAGAAAAGCAGGCCAGTTGCCTGCAGCGAAGAGATTTAGGGCAAAAGCTGCTGCAATTGCCGGAAAAACAACCTTGTTGTGTATCTTCCCGCTGCGCAGGTCAGTGTAAGATGTAACAAAACCAAGGGCAAGGATAATAAAAATGTTTAATGCAGCAAGTTCTTGAAAAAACATAAAGAATAAAAAAATTTATCTGCCAACGCTGACAGTGCAGGCCAAATCGTTTTCCCAAGTCTTGTTCAATGCAGTTGCAATTGCGCCCTTTCTGCTGTCAAGCTCGCCCAAGACTTTTTGCGGGTTCCACCAGAACTTTATGCTGTCACTAGCTGTAGTAACACACACGTATTCATCATTAACCAAATTGATTACATCCTGGACACTGCTAATTGCCTTTGCTGCATCTATTTTGCTTATGCTAACCGGGCTGCCGCCAATCGTGCTATCAACAGGCGAATAGAACACACTTTTTTTGTTCTCGCAGGCGGAATGCAGGTTAATCGCTTCACCAAATGGAACAAAGAAAACAGATTCATAATACAATTGGCCTGGCTGCGCTCCGGTAAAGCTGTAGCCGTAGCTGTTTTCCTTTTCAGCTACAGCCGCACAGCTGCCACGGGGTGCCTTGTTGTCCGCTGCCATGAAAGGCAGGCTGCTGTTGGAATAATCCTTGCAAGTAGCAGAGCTGTCCCTCATGCTGCTGCCGCTTCCAGTCCACAGATTCATGAAACTTTGCACAGGTGAAGCAATTGTTTCGCCAGAAGGCCACCTTGTCAAATAATAATAAGCCTCAACTTTGCCATCCTGCTCCGGCAGCAAAGCCGCCAAAAGAGGTGTTGCAATTGAGGGCGCGAACTTGATTTCGCTTAAATCGGTTGCTATCTCCAAAATCATTCCCTTGCCTGAGAAATTGATTGAATTGAGGTCAGTGATTTTTTCTGTTTTAATCGGCATAGCAGGTCTTGCACCGCTGGTGCTTTCTGTTAAAACAGCATCCTCCGACAAGTCGGATGTTAAGAGAAGTGGTTGCCCTGTGTTGTTGAAGCGCAATCCATAGCCGACTCTGTCATAGCGCGTTTGTCCTGTTGTTGCATTTGTTTCTTCGCCCAAATTGCCGTTGAACGGCAGGTAATAGAACGGGCTGTAAATGGCAGGAGCCTGCAGTTTCCTGAATTTGACTGTTATATCTGCGGTGATAGGGCAGTCTTGCGAATCAAAAAAGAAATCAAATTGGTCGCCGTCAAATGCAAACTCCAGGAAAACCTCGTACAAGCCTGCTTCAATCGGCGCGCCCTCTATTTCGCTGCCGTCAGGCATTATGCGCTTGAAGTGCATTTGATCAGCGGAGGTGAAATACTCATCCCAGCAGCTGCCTAATCTATGCAATCCCTGCAATGGACCGCCAAATGCCTTTTTGCTGTAATAAATATTGAAATCATTTCTGAAATCTGGGCTGAAATTGTCTTCAATCAGGTAAGCATTGAACCAGCGCAGCCTATTGATTGCATCAGCGTTTGCAATCTGATCGAGTGCTGCAAGCTGCTTTATTGCCTCAAGCCTTTTCACCAGCGAAATGCTGAATTGCGTCGGGTCACAGTAAATGTAATTCAAATTATTCGCATCGCAGCTGTCAATTGCTATCGCATTCCAGTCCCAGCTGAGCAAAACCCTTGGCTTTGCAATGTAGCCAGTCTGCCCGCTTAAGCCATTGTAGCCAACACAGCCCCTTTGCTCTGCCCCCTTCAATCTGATGTGGAACAATTCTTTCCCAGTAACTTCATTCACCCCAAGGGAAGAAGCCATTGCAATAACCTCAAGCAGGGCAGTATCGCCTGCCCTTCTTTCAGTAGTAGGTGTTTTTGTGTCATTGAAATAGGTTGCAACGCCTTCCCTGTCATCCTCAATCCTGTATTCCACCAAATTGAAAGCAGGCGGACTCGCAATTATGCTTGGGATTATTTCAAAAGAGTGGGATGTTTCACCTGCTTCTATCCTGCTCATTCCTGATTGGGAGCTATCAGGCAAGCCAACTTGGTCCTTATAATTTATTTCGAACTTTATTTCATCAACAGAAATGCCAACAGAACTGCCCCCATTGATTATTGCAACCAATTTAACTGTGGGGGCAGCAGGCAATTGCAGCACATACTCCTTCTCGCCGCTATCAACACTAATCTGGTCACCACCAGCAAGCCCTTCAACATTATACCAATCATTGCCTGAATAAAATTTAACCGAAATTGTGGTATCTTGCGGAGCAGATATTTTTATTCTAATAACACCCAACCTAACCTCTGCACTGCCCAAATCATTAAGGGCGTTACCAAGGTTTGCATCAGGGTTCAAATAATGCCTGAATTTTTTTGTTGCATTTTCGTTGACTGAAACAGCCAGCATTTCAGCTGCAGGAAGCTGCTCAACTCCGCTTAACTGTGTTATTGTTTTAGTGCCTTCATTGTATTTTGTCTGGGTTAAACGCCAATTAAAGTCAAGCTGCTGGCTTGCAACACCGCTCCCAATCACGCTGTCCTCAACCTCAACCAAAGCGTACGTTTCCCCAACCAGGCTGTTGTTTATTACATCAAAATCAATTATGCCAACGCTTGGGTTGCTTGGGTCTGCATGGTTTGGGTCAGTATTGGTGTAATGCCATTTAATTTGCGTTATTTTGGTGTTATCGCCATCCACTTCCAGCTTTATTTTGTCGGCCATGCTTCCAACAGCATAAGGCTGAACTGCCTTGCCACCAAAGTAATCTCCAACTCTGCAAGTGCCAAGAGCACCCTGTACATCTTTTATGTTTCTATTGCAAACATTGTGCTGCGCCTGCCACATTGGATCCTTTGTCACTTGGGTATCATACAAGGCCCCAACCGGATGATAGGTGTCGGTATCAACCCAGCCTTCATTGTCGATAACTGGAAAAGGGCTTTCTAATGGATATACTGGCTTTAATTTTGCTTTTGATGCCCCGGCTGCACCTGCAGCTTCATACGGCAACATGCCAGTAATGTTCAGCCAGTCGTTTGCTCCCTTGAAAAAGTGCGCCCAAAGCCTGTGCCTTGTGTCACCCAAATGCTTTTCATCGGTCATGAAAACATCAACCCAATTCAGGGTGACAAAGCCGCCGCCATCTGTAACCGAAATAATAAGCGACGTACCGGACTGCACTGCGCTTGCATTAAAGGTTTGCTGCCTTGTTACCTGCTGCGGAACTGCCAAAGGCGGAAGCCCATAGCGCAGGCTGAAAACCTCTTCGCTTGCAGCATGCACATTCAGTTTTCGCATTGAGGGAAGCAACAGGTCTTCAATAAATGCAAAGCAGCCATTGTAAATCCTGCCGCTGGCAGTGCCAGCTGAAATATCATAGGTTGATTTCATTTTGGTTGGGTCATCTGGGTAGTCTGGGTCAGCCAGCCTGAAGCAAAGCCCTGAGCTGCTGTCAGTAACAATCACCCTCAGCCTCTGCAATGGCCCTTTTCTCCCGCCCCTGTCAGATTCAAACTGCGCAAACAAGTCAACAAAGTATTCGCCAATTCCAACGCCTGGCTCTACGCTTGGCAGCTTTAGCTGCGGTTTTACATCCAATGGCATTGTACCACCAGGCGATAGAGTAAATGTGTTATCGGACAAAACCAGCTCTGATTCGAGAGTTATGTCAACATTTTCAGTGCACTCGCTTGCGCTAACTGAAAAAGTGTCGCCTTGGTCTGGACTGCCCCTGTTTACTGCAACTGTTCCTGTTTCTGGGTCTGGGTCAAAAGAAATGCAGTTGTATTCAGCGCTTGGAGTAACCTCCTGGTGCCCGACCGGGACAACAATTGTGTAAGTATTATAGCCTGCTTTTGTGACTACAAGCGTTACTTCTGTTACGCCGATTAAACTCACTGCTGGCAAAGTGAAGCTTCCATCTGCCTCGCTTGTTGTATCAACCACGCCATCATTAGATGTGGTTAATTTAACATGCGCCCCATTGATTTTGATTGCCTGTTTTGTTGCGTCAACAACAATTCCGCTTAATGACAGGCTATCAGCTAGGTCTGAAATCATTTCAGGCAGGCCTAGTACCAGCAGCTCTTTTCCGCTCATTACAGTGAAGGCAAGTGTTGCTGAGTTTCCCCTGGCAGGCTGCCCTACATTCAGGTTAAAATCTATTTTTGTTGGCACAGGTGTCTGCCTTCTTGGGTAAATTTTCAGGTCCGAGCTCAGATCAGTGTCATTCGGGAAATCAAATGCTGGCACTGTGAAAGCGTTTATAGGGCCAAAGTCGTCAGCAGTTTCACTGAAAGATAGCAGCCGCAGTGGCGGAACATTTGTTGCACTCAGGGAGGCAGCAGTAAAATCGTGCCCGCTACAGTTGTAAATCCAGTAGCTCAAGGTATGCTCTGCGTTTACTGTTAACTGGAAAGATTGCTTTGGGTCAAGGGAGAGAGATGCAGTTGAACCGTTTGAATCAGTTAGTTTGAAGCCCCATGCAAAGTCAACATCCTTGCAGCTAACATCGCCTATTTTGAAAATGTGGACTTTTTCTGGTGTTGCAACGCTGTTTCCATCCATGTTTGCCTTTGCTTTAAAATAGAAACGCAGCTCTGTTTTGTCAGCCAAACCGCCTTGGATTGCGAACTTTACAGTAATCGGCAGGACCAAAGCGCCCCTTTTGAGATTGTAGTAAATGTTTGCCTGCTTTGCATCAAATTCTGCAGCGCAGCCGGATGGCTCTTCAAATGGGTTTGCTGAATTACCGTTCCAGCAATTGCTCAAAACAGCTGCTCTTGCGGCAGGCGCTCTTACGCCCATTATTTTAATTCCAAAATTTGCCGGCAGTGTTCTGTCATTGTCCAATCCAGCCCTGATATGCTGGGCAATGTCGCTGTAATCAGCATTCTCTGACAAAATCAATTCAAATCTGCCGAAATATGTTTTTTCACCTGTTTCAGCTGATTCAATTCTTGTTGCTTCACTTTTGCAGTACCAGTCATTGCAGAATTTAATGAAGCGTGAATCAATATCTGCAATCGGCTCAATAGTGCTCCCATGCATTAATCCAATCTCAATTGTTGTCTTGCCTTTTACAATGTCGATTTCCCTATCCCCAATTGCGCTTGCAAAGCCCTGCTTGCTTGCCCTAACAATAACAAATTTGTCTGCTTTTATCTTACTGCTCTCGCACTTTCCTGCAGCATCTGTTGTGCAGCTTGACACATTGGCATCAATAGTATTGATGAACTCAACCAACGCGCCCTGGATTTTTTCCTTTGATGCACTCTCAGCATCATATACTGTTGCTTCAACAGTGCCTTCCGCAATTACAACTGTTATATTCAAAACAATTGCCTGGCCTATTGCAACTGCTTTCCTCTCGCTCTCGCCTGTTGCCTTAGTATCCGGGTCTTCAGCTCTTGCGAAATATGTTGCTGCGCCCAAATTGCCAAATGTACAAGCACCGTCCTTATTCGAATCGCAGGCAATGTAATTCAAAGGGATGATTGGATACCTGTTGTCATATATCCAAACGCTTGCGCCAACCACTTTCTTTGAGTCTTCATCCAATACAACTGCAATTGCGCTTGCGCTGTTTGTTGCTGTTGCCTTTGTCAAGGCGATCTTTGTCGGCTCTGAATCAGCTGCTTCCTTTAGAGGCAGGTTTGGCTGAATCAAAGTAATGTAATCAGGGTGAACTATTACAGCAAGGTAAGCTACATTTGTATCGCTTACAGGCATTTCAACTATTCCTAGGGCATTGCTTGTCTTTGAATCAATTGGAACATTATTTTTGTAAAAGAAAACAGTTGCATCAGAAACCTTGCTTTCAGTGCCGCTTTCAACCAACTGCAGCAGAATCTTCTTTCCAGCCACAAGCTTCGGCAGTGTAAGTGAAACTGTTTCTGTTCCGCCTGCTGTTACAACAACATTTGTTTGCTGGGCTGTCCTTCCGTCAGCCGCTGTCGCGCTGACAGTATAAGTGTCCGGCTCTACCTCCGAAAAGGCTGCGCTGCCTGCTTCCAATGTTGAGCTTGAGTCAACAACAGCGTTTGTTGTGCTATTAATCAATCTGACGGTTATATCAGGCGCATAAGTGCCATCATTGTTTTTGACAATGACATTCACAGTGCCTGTTGTGTCCGCTGTTGCGGGATAGAGTGTAATGTAGTTGATTTGGGCCGCAATTGTCTTGCTCTTTGTTTCATATCCATCAGCTGAAGCGGTTGCGGTTAAAACAAGGCAGTTTGTGGGCTGCATTACCCTGAATTCAGCAGGTTCGCCGCTTTCGTTCTGCTGTGTTAAGGGGGCTGTTGCGCCGCCGCTGCAGCTGTAAGTTATTGTAACTTTCTTCTTTAGCAAATCGCTGGTGCTTCCGTCAACCACTTTTATTGTTCTCTCAAGGGGCTGGAATACGGCTGTTATGCCTTTTAAGGTAACTTTAGTTTTTTCGCCGGCTGAAAGGGAAATTTTTTTTGCTTCATCCTCAAAGCCCTCTTTTGAAAAGGAAGCTGTTGCGCTAACTGTTTTGCCCGCTATGGCAATGTTTGCGTCTCCCCAGCTGTCGGTTGAAAGGTTTTTGTTTGCATCGCCCAAAAGCAAATTAATTGAAACGCCTTCAATTGGGTTGCTGGATTCGTCAACAACGTTTATTATTGTGCTGAAAGCAGCTGCAGGCCAGGTAAGAAGAGCGAAGAAAATAACCAAGCAAGCAATCAGGGCAATGAATAGAATAAAGGAAGGGAATGCCTTGTCAATCGGGTCAATTATTTTGTAAATCGGGACAAAGCGGTTGATTTTGTCCAGAACAGCGTAGTATCTGTCCTCCGCTGCATAATAGCCCCGCTTGAAAGAATCAATAATGTTCAAGACAATCAACTCATCTAATATTATATATGCAATATTATAAATTCAGTTAATAGAATGCTTTTTTCTATTAATAAATTTTTGTATAACCCCCCTGTTTGCTGCCTAACCCCTAACCAGCTGTTATATTCTTCCCGCTGCCGAGTTTGCTGCTTAAGCAGCCTCTCAACCATACTTTTATATTGTACTTCTGCTTTTTCTTAATTTAATGGTATTCGAAGTCATTCCCCTGACAACAATCGGCGTAATAATAGTGATTGCGCTGGGCATTAGCATATTCGTAAAAAAGCTCGGGCAGAATGAAGTGATTGGCTTCATTTTGGCAGGATTCCTGCTCGGCCCTTTCTGGCTTGGGTTTTTGCGCCCAACTGATGCGCTTGTAAGCGGTTTCGCTGAATTGGGCTTATTTATTTTATTGTTTTATTTGGGAATAGAGCTGTCATGGAAAGAGTTTCTGGCAGCAGGCTCAACAGTATTCGGCTTGGCAATAATCGACATGCTGCTGATAACCGGCGTTGGCACGGCAATACTGCTGCTGCTTGGCTACAGCCTGTTTTTTTCAATAGTTGTTGCTGCAATGCTGTCAAACACAAGCACTGCCCTTGTGGCAAAATTCATAATCGACAAAAACCTGTTGAAAAACAATGCGGCAAAAGTGGCTTTGTCAATAAACGTATTGCAGGACTTTTTGGGAATCCTTTTGCTTGTTTTCCTCACAAGCATGGCAGGCAGCGGCAAGACAAATCCTTTAAGCATTGCGCTGATTGCGCTTGTGTTTGCCACAAGCGCTTTTTACGCAGTGCACAGGCTGACAAGAATAGTGGAAGCGTGGATGAAAAAAAACAATTTTGGGCACGCCCAGATAACGCTTTATGCATTGGGCATTGGCCTTATTGTTTCAACCATGGGAAGCGCGCTCGGCCTCTCAACAGCAATCGGGGCATACTTTGCGGGATTTGCATTGAGCGAAACAAGCTCAGGGAAAAAAATAAAGCGGGATGTCATTTTCCTTGTGGACTTCTTCCTGGTTTTCTTCTTCGTTGGATTTGGCACAACGATTTTCTTCGACACAACAATAAACAGCATTGTATTGCCCTCGCTCGGGGAATTTTCTTGGATAGCGGCATTGGCCATTGGATTAAGTTTGCTTGTGGTATTAGCGCACTCGTTTTCAACAAGAATTTTCGGGACATTATTCGGATTGAACGCCGAAGATGCCAGCCTTTCGGCAATACTGCTGTTCCCGCTTGGGGAATTCCTGATAGTTATTTCAACCGTTGCAAAAGGCATTGTGCCTGCAGCTGAAGCCAAAATGGTGGGCGCGCTGGCGTTCCTCCTGATAATAATAACACTGCTTGTATTCCAGCCGGTGTATGAATTCAGGCGCTTGCACCAGAGGCTGTTCAGCGTAATCCCAAGATTTCCTGCGCCAAAGCAAACAACAATAAAGCAGCATACGCCTTACACAATCAGGCAGGCGAAAAAAATCGCGCTAAACCTGTTCATAGTGCTTTGCCTTGCAGCAATCACTGTACAATTATACAAAACCCTGCCAAACATCGGTATTCCGGTAATTTACAGCAGGCAGTTCACGGCAGTCATTGTTTTCGCTTTTTTTGCAGCAACCCCATTTTTCACTGCACTGAGGGCATTTAAAAGAATAGTAAAACAATCAACGCACTAAACAAAATCAATCCCCTGCTTTTTGCCCCTTGCGCTGACCGATTTCTGCTTTCACTTTTGCTGCAACTGCCTCGCCCAGAATTCTGCCCAAATCCCTTTCATCCACTTTGCGCAAATCGGCAATTGTCCTGATGTTGCTTCTCCACAAGCGCCTTGCCCTAACCCTTCCAATATGGCGCACCTCGGTTAAGAAAACCAGTTCCTCTTTCACGCCGTGCTTTAACCTCTTCCTCAGCTTTGACAAGGGAGCAAAATGCTGCTCTAACCCAAGCAGTTTCGCTAACTCAAGCGCGCTGTAGCCAATCCAATCGCACTGCAGCAGCTTGCTGTGCAGGATTCCGGGCTGGGTGTTGAATTCATCCATTATCTGCTGCTCCCTTGCCTCCTCAATCCATTGCTCAAACAACAGGGCGGTATTGAATTTTGCAGCCAAATTCAAGTCAAGAAACATTTCCCTTTCAACATCAACAGGGATTTCCCTCTTCCTCAGCTGCAGCTGCTCCCACAATTCAACTTCCTTGCTTTTAGCAACGCTCAGCCAGGGCATCATTTCACTGCAATTGCTGAAAATAAACAAATAGGAAAAAGGGCTGAATTTTTTCTCTGTTTTCAGCGCATTAATCAAATCAAAAGCACTCAAAGGATCGATATACAATTCGCTCACCCTCACGCCGAGCCGTGTTGCGCTGATTCGCTTTGCATCAGCAACAATGAATCCTATTTCCTGCAGTTCTTTCAGAATATTCTGCACTTTCTCGAATAATTCCTGCAGATCCCCAAACTGCAAAGCGTAAAAAGTCTTTTTGAAAAACTGCTCCATGCTCGGCAAATCAAAAACAAAGTTGCTTGCAATCAAGCCAAGCAAATGCATTCTCAGAATTGGCTCAATTCCAAGCATTGATTCAACTGGCTCAATTTCTCCATTAATGAAATGCTGCATTAATTCCTCTGCCTCTGATTCGCTCCTCGCAATAACAATGCCCCTGCCCTCGGTGTCATATTTTGGCCTTCCAGCCCTGCCAATCTGCTGCTTGAATTCGCCGACACTTATTCTCTGCATTCCAAGCTCAGTGTACCTGTAAAGCGAGGGAATGACTACCGTGTGGGAAGGCAGATTTACTCCAGCTGCCAGAGTTGGCGTGGCACTAATCACCTTCAGCTTGTTCTCCCTGAAAGAATCCTCTACAATTGAGCGCTGCTTTTGCATCAGCCCTGCATGGTGGAATGCAACGCCCTTTGCAATCAAATCGGAAAGGCGCCTGCACTGCTCTGTGGGAATCTCCAGGGCATTCAGTGCCTTTTCGCTTTCCTTTTGCAGCACCTTTTTTTCGTTTTCACTCAAATTTTTTTCAACAAATGCCGCTAATTCCTTTGCAATGCCCTCTGCCCTCTTTCTCGTGTTTGCAAAAACCATTGCCTGCTTTTTCTTTTCAAACAAAGTGTCCTTAATCAATGCACTTAAAGCGCTTTCCCCCTCAATATGCTCCTTTTCTCCGCCCTTATACTCAACCTCTTCATTAAAATAAACCCCTTCGCGCAATGGAATTGGCCTGAAATCGCTTTCAATTAATTCAGCATTCAGCCATTCTGCAATCTCTTTTGCATTTGGAATTGTTGCACTCAAGGCAAGCAACTGCATTTTTGGATTCAATTGCAGGAGCTTGGTTGCGCCGACCTCAAGCGTTGGCCCTCTATTGCTGCCCAGAATATGCACTTCGTCTATCACAAGCAATCCAACCGAGCTCAGCCAGTCTGCCCTGTGCCTCAGCAGGGAATCGCATTTTTCATATGTCACGAAAATTAAGTCATAGTTCTGCAGGTATTTGCTGCTGCTGTCCAAATCTCCTGTGCTCAAGGCAACCCTAATGCCCAATTCCCTTGAATATTTCCGCTTAAATTCGCCGAAATGCTCTGCAGCAAGCGCCCTGAGGGGGCAGGTGTAAACAACCTTTCTTTTCTTGTTAACAATGCAGTTCAATGCAGCAATCTCTGCAATCAGTGTTTTTCCGCTTGCAGTTGGGGCACTGATTACCAGGTTCTTTTCAGGCCAATTCTTTTTCAATGCAGCCAACTGCATTTCATTGAACTGGCTGAACCCGCTCAACTGCAAAACCCTTTTTTCCACATCCATAATACTAAATTGATTGAAAAACAAGCTATAAAAAGAATTGGAAAGAGCGGGGTGCCGCTGAAAAGCCTTTTCTTTAAGCCTTTCTTTAGAAAAGAAAAGCCTTGACACAATATCAAGCAATGAAAGAAAAGGAAATATTTTGATGCTTGATATTGTGTGTGAAAAGAAAAATAGAATCACGGCAAAAAAATAATTGCAAGAAAAGGGCAATTCAATGCCTTTTCCTTTCAAACAAAACAATTGCAAGCACAACGCAGGCAACCAAAGGCAGCAGAAATTCGCTCAACTCAGGGGTTGGAATGGGCCTGATGATGGAAAAAGGCAAAGATTCGCTGTCATCAGCCTGTGTACCAGGAGGAACTGGAATGCCTTGATAAACAGAAGCAACCAGCTTATAGTCGCCAACAGGCAAAGAAGCAGAATCCAAATCGCTGACAAAATCTAAAGGGCAAGTGCCACCGGCAGCTAAATCTGAACAATTTTTTTCAACAACAGAAAACCCTGCAATTGGGGAATTGCTAAGCGAATCCAAAACCTGCAACAGAACAGTTGCATCAACAGGGGCAGAGCCAATGTTCTGCACAGAAACAGAAAGCATGCTGAAATCAGTGCCTGAAACCAGCAGCAAAGGCTCCGTCCCCCCAGCTACAACACAACGCGCACTATTGCAAGCAGTAAAATCAACAATTCGCAAAAGTGGGGTTGGGGGTGGCGGGGCAGCGTTAACAGTTACACTTGCTGGTTGACAGGAGATACTGCCAGCTGCTGCACTTATTGAATATGTGATTTGGGTTGCAACAGCACCATATAAACAATCGAAGGACGCAACACCCGAACTGATTGTACTGTTCCCAGTAGCTCCATTACCGCAATCAAAATCAACCGATAACCTATCTGCATTCTCAAATTCTGCTGTGAGCTTGGAAGTAAACGGTCCAAAGCTAGCGCTTGGAGCAGCAGTCAAAGAAGTGCAGCTTGAAACTGGGACTGCGCTCACTGTAACTTGAACAGTGTCAAAAGCAGGCCCCCCTGAAATGTCTGTAACCTCCAATTTGAAAATGTAAACCTCTCCAACTGCGCCGGCTGTAAAGGTAGCTGTTTTTCCCTTGCTTTGACCAACGCCAATTAATGTCAGAGTTGGACAGGAAGCAGGTGAAAAGGTATCACAACTCCAGTCATAGCTTAAACAGCCATCACCATCTCCAGCCGGGCAAACTTCTGGGTCATAAGAAGGCAAATTGTCAGCATCAGTCCCATCAACATTTGAAGTCAAGGTAACAAAAGCAGTAAGTAGAACAGTTTGGTCATTGCCAGCGTCAGCAACAGGCAAGTCATTAACAGCGATTGCTTGCTTGGCTTCACCTTTTTGCCTAATACTGTCAATAGCTGTTAAGACAGCTTCAAAAGGGCCTGCTGCATATAAATGAATTATTCCACTAGTGAAATTTACTGCTGAACTTCCATCGCCGAAATCAATCTCACAACTCTGCAAGTCAGCCATTGGATTATCAGCGCAGCCTCCAGTAAAAGTAACTCTCAAAGGAGCATTACCACTTGTTATATCAGCAGTTAATTGCGCAACAGGAACCGGATTCGGCGGAACATTAACACTGATAAGTTCGCTGTCATCATCAGTCAAGCTAACATTGTCAGTAGCAGTTAAAACAGCAAGATAACTGCCATTATTATTATACTGATGGGTGATTCCATTGGTAAAATTTGCAGGAGTGCTTCCATCGCCGAAATCAATTATACAGCTTGTTAATTTATTTTCAGGGTCAGCGCAACCGCCGCTAAAAGTGACATCCAAAGGCGCATTGCTGCTTGTTGGATTAGCATTGAGGGTTGCACTTGGTGGGCAATTGCACGCTACAGAGGGAGCGCAAATGCAGCCTGCACCGCAATCTTGGATAAGCATTTCTTGAGTTTGGGCAATGGTATCAAAGCACTGGTCAGCAGAGCAGCCCCTGTCATGATAGTCCCTGCTGTGATAAATGTCATTATTTTTGCAATAGTTTGCACTCCAATTGCCCCAATCATCATCGCCGCAATCTTGCCTTATGCCTTCCTTTACATTGCAACTGTTATACCACCACCTGTCATCTTGGTAGCATTGCGAATAGGCATTAGAAGTGCACACGCAGTTAGCTTGGTTTGAGCGCGACGTGCGATCATACCCGCTATACCAGTTTATTGTGTTTCCATTTAAAGAAAGATTCGAAATAGTATAGCCTGGTCCGTAGGCTTCCAGCCAATTTAAATTGTTGCTGTTTGCACAAACCTTAGCAAGCCCGTATCTAGGAGACGCTGTCCCAGGGTCTTGTACAATAATGAATGCAGCGTATTGGTTTGCTTCGTTGCACTGGAAATCAGGAAAAGTAAACGGGGCATCAGCTAAATCTTCAGTTACGTAGGAAGAGCAGCCAACGCTACATCTGATTCGCAGCTGGTGAAGCTGGGAGCCACCCGGGTCAAATACGCTGTAGGTCCAAGTGTGACTGCCGCATGTTTTTGTAGCAGCAGCTGCAAACTGCGCAAACAACAGCACGGCAAATGCAAGCAATAGTATTTTCTTCATTTTATTAAAGAAGGGCTTTTGTCATATTTAAAGCTAATTATAAGGCTCTTGCCAAGTTGTTTTGAAAAAAAAACGGGTTTTTTTAATTATATCAAAAGACATTAATCAGGGTATTTTTTGAATGTCTTTTGATATTTATCAAAGGACAAAAATAATTGTATAAAATTGTCCTTTGATATTAAAGAGAAACAGCAAAAGCAGGTTTTTCAGAAGCTCGCCCATCTCGCAATTTCCTGAATTGCTGCAATGTCTGCATCAAGGTCGGAGATTTTTTGCTGCAGTTCCTCAACCTTTCTGTTGCTTTGCTCCATCCTGAACTGCTGCAGCAGGTTAGCGTACTGGGCAACCCTCTTGTTATTTTTGTAGACAATGCTTTCGTCAACTGTCTGAACAAGCTGCTTTCTGTAATCGATGTCTTCCAAAAAAACCCTGACCATTGGCTGCCATCGCTTGTCGGCAACCAAATCAATCGGCAGGTGTACCTTTTCGCTGTCTGTTTTGTAGTCCCTGTCAATCGCGCATTTTGCCAGATGCCTCCAGAACAATGGCTCCTTTAGTTTCTTTATGTTCTGGACAACCCTGTAGGAAGAGGCGTCATTGAATTTTTTTTTCCAATCGGCAAGCCTGTCGGAATACTGCTCCCTAAGCAAACGCAGGTCATCAATCCGCTTCCTCAAATGCTTTTTTGTCGGATAGAGCATCCTTGGCCAGTCTGTATCGCTTGGAACAACATGCAGCACTCCGCCCTTTGACAAATAGTGCTGCAAGGCAGAAACCCTGCCAGTGTCAACAGCGCTGCCGAATTTTGGGGGCAGCATTTTCTGCAGCTGGTCAAAACTGCTTACAATCTCCTTCCGCATAGAAAATTAATTGTTAGTGCTATTAATAAACTTTTTGAAACAAACCATTTCTACAGGGCTTAAAAAGGGCAATGGATTGAGGGTGAAAGAAATGTTTCCAAACATTCTTTCACAAAGAAACAAAGAGACAAAACTTGAGGTGAAAAAATGTTTCCCGGATTGAATTTGCGGAATATGGACCCGAAGAAAATGCAGTCAATGATGAGGCAGTTCGGCATAAAAAGCGAGGAAATCGAAGCGGAAAGAGTGATAATTGAGGGAAAGGGAAAGAGAATTGTAATAGAGCCTGCTTCAGTTACTGCCGTTGACCTGGGAGGGAAAAAAACCTATACAGTGATGGGCGAGGAAAGGGAAGAAGGCAAGGGAATAAGCAAGGAAGACATTGAAATGGTTATAAAGCAGGCAAACGTGAGCGAGAAAAAGGCAAGGGCTGCCTTGCAGAAAAACGATGGAGACATTGCGCAGGCAATTTTGGAATTAAAGGGAGAAGCAGATTAAAGTCCGTCAATTTCTTTTTTTGTTAATTAACTTTTTGTTTCACTAATTTCTCAAAAAAAACAAATTAAATAGATTATCCTTCAGTTGCATTGGCTGATGCTATTTCTCCCCTGACCAAATCGTATTCAACACTCACAGTAACCTGCTCGCTGAGCGAGTGGCCTGGCAACAGCAAAGCGCTTATCTCTTCCTTTGGAACCAAAAGCGTTTTGCCTGAATCGCTGTCAAAAATTTCGTTAACAGCAAGCGAGGCAGGCTGCTGTACTTGAGCCGAAATTCCGCCAAGCAATGCGTTTAAATCGGATACAGGCTGCTTTGAATCGCTGCTGCTTAATTCGATTTGACCGGATAAGAAGCCCCTATCTTGCTTAATGCTTGCTTCAATTGAACTCAAATAAAATATTTGCCCAACCATCGCAAACTTTTGTTCAAACTCGCTTCCGGTGATTGAAGCAGGGAACAAAATAGTTGCACTAAGCGGGGTTGTTGAAATATCCACTTTTACAGCATTCAGATCATACAGCAATTTGTTCAGGTCATTTGCATTTTGTTCACTTAAATTCACATCGCTGCTGACAGAAATCTCCGGCTTAAGTTCAGGAATTTCTACATTTGCATCAACAAAGCCACTGATTGAACGAATTCGCGCATTCAAATCGCGTATTGGCTCAAGCTGGCTGAATGAAACAGGGGCACCAAAAAGCAGCCTGTTTTCAAGCGATTTAATTGGAACAGAAAGCAGGGCTGTTTTTGCCACGGGTTCAGCCGTAATGTTGAGTGTTTCAAACACATCAAGCTGCCTTAGAGTTGCGCCGAAAAAGGTTGCATTAATGCCCAAAAGCAATTCATCCCCCTTAATTGCGGCAAAGCCAACCAGGGCTTCGCTTACATTTTCACTCAAATTCAAGTCTCTGCTGATATTCATGTCTTTATTGAAAACAATCACTTTTTTTGGCAATTCAACCAAAGCAAACTGAAGGCCATCAATATTGCTCAAACTAGCCTGCTGCTCAAGCCTTTCAATAATGTGGCTGCTGTTCAAATCGGCATCAAAGCTGATGTCCCCAACAAAAACAAAACCAGTTCCAAAAACCGTATCGCTTGCTGCCTGGAATCTGCCGTTTGCTTTCCTAACGCCTTCAATTGCATAAATGGCTTTCATCAAAGAAGAAATGTCGGTTGCGGTTGTCTCCGCCTTAATCCTGATCGAAGGCAGCAAATCGCTTACAGTTGCAGGCACATCTTCGGCTGTAAAAACCATTTCAGTCGGCTCGCCATCCAAAGGCGGCGGCTGGTTGCCGTTGTTTTCCTGGTCTGGAAAGTTATAGAAAACAGTGAAGCCAATGGTTGAAGCAGCCATCACAACAATAATCAGCAACGCCATCAACTGCTTTGAATCCATGCAAAAAACCCAAAAAATATCGATGCTTGAATTTAATTAAAATAAGCAAAATAATAAGAATATAAGCAATTAATTAGCAATTGCCCTTCAATGAACCAAAGCAGGCAAAAAAAATAAACACTAAACCAGCAAGGAAAAGACCTATTTTGCACTCTTTCTGCCTGAAAAAAACACAACAGCAAGAACAATGCAGGCAACCAAAGGCAGCAGCAATTCATTCAACTCAGGCACTGGGACAGGCCTTGCTGCAAAAACAGTTAAAGTCTGGCACAATTGTTTAGGCTGTCCGATAATATTTACCTCAACCGGATACATGCCGTCTTCAAGGTCAACCGGAACACCGAGGGAAATTGAAAGAGTGTCCATGCCATACTTCGGAATTTGAGGGCTACTACCACTGCCAACTTGCACCCCATTCATTGAAAGCACAACAGTCGCAGTTGCTTCATCTCCGCCATTAATCACTTCAACAGATGCAGTAACACTGCCGCCAGGCTTTGCTGAATCTGGAGCAATCGCGCAGTCGGCAATCCTGAAATTGCCGGCGCCTGGGCCAGCGCAAGAAGGGTCAGGGTCACAAGAATGGGCAGTCGCATTGCAGCGCTCATCAGAACCACAAGTTTGCGCTGACACCCAGCCAGTGTAAGTCTTTGCAGCAGGGCAATCAGCAGAAGAACCTGAGCAAGAGCGGGTAAAAGGACTCTTCTCAAGAGTTCCATCGCAATCTCCATTACATCGATAGTCAGTGCCAGAATCGCAAACCTCGCCAGCACCTTTAAAAGTTCCATCAGCATTACAACAGGGTGCAGAAGCAGGGGTACATATAGATGGAGAAACCATGTTCGCAGTTACTGCCCCGAGGTTTAGCGTGGATTTTCCGCACTTGTTGAAAATCTGAATATTTGAAGCAGCACCTGTTTCTATCACACCAACGGGACCTGAACCGCTTACTGCTTTGACTGTGACATTGATTGTTTCTGTTTTGCCTGCCTCAACTCCTTTAGGCAGTTCCCAGATTATTTGGCAGCCAACGCAGTTTGCTGGAATGTCTGTTTCTTTGGTAATGAGATATTCTTTGGAATCGGCAATGATTCTCGTTGGCAAAGGGTTAGAGCGGACAAACTCAAAGTAGTCAGTAAGTTGAACTGTTACAATTGCGCTGTTCGCTGGCTTGTTGTTGATGTAAATGTCTGCAATCTGCTTAAAGATATCATACAATTTATCCACGCTTGGAACATGGTAATAGGCTCCTTCCTTGCTGCCCCAGTTATAAGCGATGTCCTTTAAAAATGCTACCCACTCTGAATCAAGACTCTGGCCTGTTCCGGGGTTTCCCATGCCAATGGTATAAAATGTAATTTTTTGGTCATCTTGAACTATTTGGCCATTTGGAAGTATCCCGAAGTGGTAGTCTATGTCACAAAAGTTATTATATAACTCGCTCCTGTCGCCGTATGGATACCATATTTCATCTACGCAGCCACCCCCAGTATAATCAATATCGGGGCAACGATAGTTCCTCTGGTTTGATATACTCCTATTCTGCATTCCGTCTGAAGCAAGGATTACAACCTCTTTCACTTTTGGGTCAGTTCTACAGCTCAAGCCCCTGCCATTCGGGTTGGTTAAGTCACCTGGATAAAAATTTGAAATCACTGCTCTTACCAAGCCAGCGTGGATGCCGGTACAGCCGCAGGCACCGAGCTCTTCATAATAGCCAAGCCTTGCACTGCTGAAATCCGGGTCTGTCAGGTAATTTAAGAAATAGTTTATTTGGGGCTCGTGGTTGAAGCTTGCCAAGCCAAGCTTAAAAGAGTTGGGCAAACCACTCCCCTCAGCGCTTTTAAAATACCCATAGATCTTATTCAGCGCCTCTTTTGCAATTTCAAGTTTTGATTTCTGCTGCACCATTGCACTCATTGAACCGCTTCTGTCCAAAACAAACATTAGGTCAGCAGGCGATGGATCGCCAACAATGCCCTGCAATCCCTTTAAATTAATGTTAAAGCTCTTCTCTTCGCCGACAGATAAATTGCCCAAGTCAATTGTTCCACCTTCGGTGCCATCTGTTGAAAGAGTCAAATCAACATAGTTGCCACTGCAAGAAAAAGAGCCGCCTCGATCATCGCAGGGAGTAGCATCATAATCTACTGTCTCAGCATCGTAAGGAACACAGCACCAGTCTCTCAAAAAACTAAGGCAGCTACTAGGGCAATCTATCCAGCTCCACTGGACATCGACATCCTCGGGCAGATTAACCTCTGCTGTGCCGCCGTAAGCTGCATTCCACCAATCATCAGGGTTGTTGACATTCTTACTTTGCAAAAATTTACTGCACTCTGGTGCGTCTATAGGGGTATAGAAATAAGTGTACTCAAGCCCACCTGTCACTAGTAGCGTTAACTCCAAAAAACCATAAGGGCTTGGCCCTGGTGCTTGAGGCGGCAGTTCTTCGAATGGACGCCATGTAACGCGCCAAATCCACCCATTGCCAGCATCAAAGTAACCACTCCAAGAGCAGCCAGGATTGGGACCAGTGCAAGTATTGCACTTAGGATTGATGGGGTCAATGCAAGGGTAAGACAACGATAGAGTAGACCTTCTAAGTATGAAACTTCGGCCATTTGGCGGCGGCAGAAAGCCCCACTGCTCTCGGCCATCAATAAGTTGTATTCCATCAAAAACAACTTCAACAGCAGCAGGGGTTTCATTTACTTCCCAAGCGCTATAACAATTTGGGCAGGGAGCGCATTGGCATGGAAGAACCTCATTGCCAAAAACATTGCTGCCCAGCAGGACTAGCCCAAGCAAAACAAGCGCAATTGGCACAAAGCTTCTATTTTTCATTTTCATAACCATTGAAATTGCAAAGGCAAACTAATTTATTATAACGAAAAGGGGGAATAAAAACATTTCCCTTCAAAAAACAGGCCAGAACGGCTTTTTAACCGCTTCAACGCCTTTTCCTTCCAAACAAAACAATTGCAAGCACCGCACAAGCAACCAAAGGCAGCAAAAACTCACTCAACTCCGGGGTTGGAATGGGCCTGATGATGGAAAAAGGCAAAGATTCAGTATCATGCAATTCCCCTGTGCTTTGATCAAAAGCCTCTGCAACCAGCTTGTATGTACCAGGTTCAATTCCCCGAGTACTGAAATCAACAACACCGAAATCAAATGGTGCATCAGAGCCTGCGATAATATTTGGTTGTGCAATTTCACCAAACGCCACAATGGTCGCATTGGTAAGCGCATCTCTCAAAAACAACTTGACCTTGGCATCAACATCAGTGCCACCAATATTTTTGACTTTAACAAAAACGCTGTTGAATTTCAATTCAGTTTCGCCGGCAACAAAATTCAGGGGGTCAGCAGTAAAAGCGGTAATCTGCAAAAAAGGCTCTGATGGAACAGCGGGATTCACATTAATCGTTCTTGTTGCAGGCGACAAAGCCCAAGCATCATGATTATCCTGAACCGTATAACTTATCCCATACTGCCCAACAACACTAAAAGTTCTACTACCAGGATCCTCAGCAGCAGAAGGAAAACCAGAAGGACAGGGTCCAACACCTTTCAAAACAATACAAGTCCACTCATGAGTCTTAATAGTATCACCAACATCAGAGTCCTCACCATGACCAGCAAAACTAACACTCTGACCAACAGTAATAGTCTGATTCGAAGCAGGAGAATCAATCACAGCACTAGGGGGATTATTACCAACAGGATTAACAGTAACAGTGATTGAGGCAGGAAAAGGATCCCAAAGAAGATGATTATCACGAGCTCTAAAGCGTATTGTATACCCCCCATCCGCATCAAAAGTTATGCTGCCTGGGTTCTGACCATTATACGGAAAACCGTTGGGGGGAGCCGGACAAGAGCCGTCAGACGTAGCACAAGTCCACTCATAAGTAAGAATATCCCCAGCATCAGGATCGACACCATGACCAGTAAAATTGAAACTACCCCCAACAGTTATACTTGCACCATCAGCAGGAGAATCAATAAAAGAATCAGGAGGATTATTAGCAGGAGCATTAACAGTTATCGTCCTAGTATCAGGCGAAAGATCCCAAGCACCATGATTATCCTGAACCCTATAACTAATCGTATACTGACCAACAGCACCAAACACCCTATTACCAGGATCTTCAACAAGAGCAGGAAAACCAGAAGCACCACTCGGACAAGGACCACCACTCACCACAACACAAGTCCACTCATGCGCCTGAATAACATCACCAACATCAGAATCAACACCATGACCAGCAAAACTAACACTCTGACCAACAGTAATAGTCTGATTCCCAACAGGAGTATCAATCACAGCATTCGGAGGATTATTCGCAGCAGGATTAACAGTTATTATTCTAGTAGCAGGCGTAGGATCCCAAGCACCATCATCATCCTGAACATTATAAGTCACAGTATAAACACC
>CAYHBD010000010.1:0-72419 GCA_964354805.1 uncultured archaeon
CCTATTCCTGTTACTTGGAATTGGTCGCCTTTGCCGATTGTTGCGTCTTCAAACCTGTATGTTTTGCCCCTGTATTTTATTGATGCGTATCCAGCCCTTCCATCAAAGCGGATGCCGGTATAAGGGTTAATAATGATGTCAAAGGGCAGTTTGTTTTGGAAACTGAGGACAAGGTCTTCCCCTTCTGCCCCAAGAGCCCTGCATATTAAGTCGCCTGTTCCGCTGCAGGCGTAGCCTCCGGGGGTTGCGACTATTAAAACCAAAATGCCCACAATTGTGGCTATCAGAATCAAGGCCCAACCATAAGTAAGCAGGTACTCCAAGCTGGCCTGAGCTTTCCGGCTTATTTTTGTTTTTATTTTTGCGAGCATTTTACAGTAGTTATTATGTTTTTGGTTAATAAAAATGTTGCTGAAGGGCATGGAAAGCGGTTTGGCTCAGAAAAAAAGCGGTTTTTTGTTTGAAAAAACCTGAAAAACAAGGAATAAATACTGCTTTGGTTTTATATACTGTGGAATGAATTGCAGGTTTGCATTGTTTTTTGGGGCATTGCTTTTGCTGGCAATGGCTGTTTTTGCTTTGCCTCTGCCGCCAGGCAATATCAGGGTTGAGGATGTTTCTGATGGCGCAAGGGTTTCCTGGAGCTATGATTTGAACGATTTTGTTTTCAACGTGTACAGGAACACTGTTGACAGCTTTGATGGCGCGGAACGGATTGCTTCCATCAGGGAAAAGAGTTTTGTCGACAAGGGCGTTGTCCCAATGGTTGACTATTTTTACTTTGTTACAGCCGTTGATAAGGCTGGAGAGGAAAGCGTGCCAACAAAGCCGGTTATTGGAAGCGAGCGGTTCAATGTAACCTTGGTTGAGCCAACCAAAATGACTTTTTCTTTCGGGGAAACAATAAGGCTTGTTTTCCAGGTGAACAGCACTAAATTGAGCGAATTGCAGAACCTGCAGGCAGTGCTGATAAACAAGGAAAGCGGTGTTGTACAGCAATTTGAGTTTGATAACGCAACAAAACGCTTTTCCATAGAAGTCAAGCTGCCAGAGCAGCAGCAGATTGAAACCGGAACAAAAAACATTAGCTTCATTATTCAGGCAAGCGCTGAATTGGATGGCGAGCCGCTGTATGACCTGAAGGGCTTTGATATTTCTTTGGGAACCCAGGTAATAACCCCTTGGAACATGGCAAGCCTAATGCCCAGCTTGCTGCTTTTGGCTTTATGCAGTGTTGGCTTAATCTCATGGAAGTGGCTGATCTGGAAAAGGGCCAAGATGGACGGTCTTGAGCTGCAGTTGAGGGAGGTTTTCAAGGAGAGAGCCATTTGGCAAGACGATTTTATGCATAGAAGGGTTAGCGAAGAAATGTACAAAGAGAAGACGAGGGAGCTGCGGGCACATCAGCTTGAATTGGAGAGAGCGCTTGGCATTGGCGGAAAAGGCATTGTTGTCAGGGCAAACCCATTGGAGGGGTGCACTGCTGGAGAGATTGAGGAGATAATGGGCATTGTCAGGGCAATTGGAGTGCCAAGGGTTGGCTTTGTTGTTGTGGCAAAAAGGAAAATGAACAAGGACCAATTGAGAGCATATTTGATTGGCTTGGACAAAAGCGAAAAGGTTGCGAGAAAGGCTGCGGAAATGGTTTTCCAAAGGCATGAAGGCGAAAAGCAGAAAAAGGCAACTGGCAGTGAAAGCGAAAAGCAGGAAAGGGCAGTTGAGCAGAAGGAAAAGCAGGAATCGGCTGAAAAGCGGGAAAGCCATAAGCAGGAAGAAACGGAAAAGCGGAAAACGGCTGAAAAAAGGGAAAGTGATGAGAAGGAAAATGCTGAAGAGCGGAAAGGCGAAAAGCAGGAGAAACCATCAGAGGATGAAAAACAGGATAGAGCGGAAAAAACAAAGCAGGAAACAGCAGGATCCGATGATGGCCCTGAAATAAAAGCAGAGTGGCAGCGAACAGCGGAAAAAGAAGAAAGCGAAGTGAATAAAAGCGGGAAAAACCGGAAAAAAGAGGCAAAAAAAGGCAACAGAGCGTGGAGCTGGGAAAAAGATTAGTTGCCTAAACCACTGCTGGCTGAAGCCCATAGTGCCTTAGTTCTTAATTAAAAAACTTTTCCTGTTTGAATTTAATCTCCTTTAACAGGGGCTGGTTTTTTTTGGAAGCGAGAATTGAGGTTTTCAGCAAAATAGCTGACGCAAGGGCAGCGGTAAAGCTGCGCAAAGCGCACGCAGCAGGTAGCAAGCAGGTGAATAAAATTGAACTTGTGGATGTTTACACAATCAGCAGCAAAAATTTGAGTGAAAAGGATTTGCAGCAGTGCGCAGAGCTTCTTTCAAACCCGGTAGCGCAGGGGTTTTTTATTGGCAAGCCATTTGTTCCCTCACATGATTTCAGCCACGCAATTGAAATAGGCTTCCTTCCCGGAGTTACGGACAATGCCGGAAACACGGCTGCTGAAACAATAATGGATTTCTTTAAGGAAAAGGCAGCAGGCACAAGGGTTTACAGCAGCCAGATGCTTTTCCTGCAGGGCAATGTTTCAAAAGAGAATGCAGAGAGCATTGCAGCAGGATTTGCAAATAGTTTGATTGAAAGGATTCACATTAAAAGCAGGCAGCAGTACACTGAAGGGAAAGGCATGGGCATTGTTGTTCCACTGGTCAAATTGAAGCAGCTACAGCAGGCAGACATTGTTGATTTGGATGCAAGCGATGCTGAATTGATTGAGATTGGAAAAAAAGGGATTGCGAATGCGGACAGAAGCAGGAGAGGGCCACTTGCGCTTGACTTGGAGAGCATGCGCGCAATAAAAAAATACTTCAATTCAGCCGGAAGAAAGCCGACAGATGTTGAACTGGAATCATTGGCCCAGACCTGGAGCGAGCACTGCAAGCACACAATCTTTGCGGCAGAACTGGATGAAATAAAAGGGGGCTTGTTCAAGGAGAGAATAAAAAAAGCAACACAATTGGTTAGGGCAAAAAAAGGCAGCAAAGACCAGTGCATTTCTGTTTTTGTTGACAACAGCGGTGCAATAATTTTTGATGAAAAATTTCTTGTGTCTGACAAGGTTGAAACACACAACAGCCCAAGCGCTTTGGATCCCTTCGGCGGGGCAATAACAGGCATTGTGGGCGTAAACAGGGATGCAATTGGATTTGGCCTGGGCGCAAAGCCAATAGTGAACAGGTATGGATACTGCTTTGCAGATCCAAAAGATGCGCTGCTTTTATACAAGGCGCAGAACAGGCAGAATCCAATGCTTTCGCCTGAAAGAATAATGCTTGGAGTGATTGAAGGAGTAAAGGTTGGGGGCAACTGCTCTGGAATTCCAACGCCGCAGGGCTTCATGTACTTTGATGAAAGGTATAAGGGAAAGCCCCTGGTTTTTGTTGGAACAATGGGATTGATTCCAAAGAAGAGCAAAGGGAGAAATGCAGCTGAAAAAAAGGCAAGAAAGGGCGATGCAATTGTAATGGTTGGAAACCGCGTAGGCTTGGACGGAATCCATGGTGCAACATTCAGCAGCGAGGCATTGAGCTCAGGAAGCCCTGCAACAGCTGTCCAAATAGGAGATCCGATTACGCAGAAAAAGATGAGCGATGCAATTGTGAAAGAAGCAAGGGACCTTGGCCTGTATGACAGCATCACTGACAATGGGGCTGGGGGCCTGAGCTGCTCTGTTGCAGAAATGGCCAAGGAATGCAACGGCTGCTTGGTTGAATTGGAAAAGGTTCCTTTGAAATATCTGGGAATGCAGCCATGGCAGACATGGATTTCGGAAAGCCAGGAGAGAATGACGATTGCAATACCAAAGGAAAAAGTGAAAAAATTCATTAAATTGATGGATTCAAGGGGTGTTGAGGCAACTGTAATCGGGGAATTCAACGGCAGCGGAAAATGCGTTGTAAAATTCAACGGAAAGAAAGTAATGGACATTGATTTGCGCTTTTTGCACGATGGCTTGCCGAAAAAAGTGTTGAAAACAAAAGAAGCCCTGCAAAAGCACACTGAACCAGATTTTGCAGAACCAGGCGATTACAATGATGAATTGGAAAAAATGCTTTCAAGGCTGAATATCTGCAGCAAAGAGTTCATTTCAACGCAGTACGACCATGAAGTGCAGGGCAGCTCAGTGCTCAAACCACTGCAGGGCAAAGGAAGGGTGAACGCAGAGGCAACGGCAGTAAGGCCTGTTCTTTCAAGCGAAAAATGCATTGCTGTTTCACAGGCACTTTATCCGAAATACGGGGATATTTCAATGTATGAAATGGCAGCCTGTGCAATAGATTCGGCAATAAAGAATCTGGTTGCTGTTGGGGCAAAGCTGCAGGACATTGTTCTGCTTGACAACTTCTGCTGGTGCAGCAGCAATGAGCCGGAAAGGCTGTGGCAGCTGAAGCAGGCAGTGCAGGCATGCTTTGATTGCGCTGTACAATTTGAAACACCGTTCATTTCTGGAAAGGACAGCATGTTCAACGACTTCAAGGGATTTGATGCCGACAGCAGGGCAATAAAAATCAGTGTTCCGCCAACTTTGCTTATTAGTTCACTTGCTGTAATGCAGGATTCCTGGAAAGCTGTTTCAATGGATGCAAAGATTGCAGGCGATTTGGTGTATATTCTGGGAGAAACAAGAAATGAGCTTGGAGCAAGCGAATACTTTGCTTCAAAGCAAGGCATTGGAAACAATGTGCCAAAGGTTGATGCAGGCAGGGCAATAAAATTATACAATGCTTTGGGCAAGGCGATTGAGGCTGAATTGGTTGCCTCTGTTCAGCCAGTTGGCTTAGGCGGAGTGGGAATTGCAATTGCAAAGAAATGCATTGCAGGAGCGCTTGGCGCAAGGCTGGACTTGAGGAAAGCGCCGAAATCAGGCAATGTGCAAAGGAATGATACGCTGCTTTTCAGCGAAACCCAGAGCAGGCTTGTTGTTACAATTGCAAAAGAGAACAGAGAGAAATTTGAGCAGCTTTTGCAAGGGAATGCGTTTGCGTGCGTTGGGGAAATTTCCCATGGCAATTTGGAGATAGTTGGATTGGATGGCAAAAAAATAATTGATTCTGCAATTGCAGATTTAGAGGAAGCCTACAAAAAACCATTGAGGGGTTATTGATGAAGCCAAATGTTTTGGTTTTGACAGGCTATGGAATAAACTGCGAGGAGGAAACAGCCTTTGCTTTTGCAAAGGCAGGCGCTGCTGCAAAAATAGTTCACGTGAACGATTTGATCAAGCAGCCAAAGATGCTGCAAGGCTTTCAGATTTTTGCTTTCCCAGGCGGCTTTTCATATGGAGATGATACCGGTTCTGGGAATGCCCTTGCTAACAAAATAAGGAACAATTTGTGGAATGATTTAATGCGCTTTATTGAAAAAGAAAACCTTGTAATCGGCATTTGCAACGGCTTCCAGGTGATTGCAAACCTCGGCCTGCTGCCTGCAATCGGCAAAAAATACGGCGATAGAACAATTGCTTTGGCGCACAACAACAGCGCAACATACGAGTGCAGGTGGGTGCACCTGCGAAATTACAGCAAAAAATGCGTTTTCACCAAGGGGATTGATGAGATAAGAATGCCTGTTGCCCATGGGGAGGGAAAGTTCACTGCTGAAGAAAAAATTCTGCAGCAATTGGCTGCCAATGACCAGATTGTATTCAAATACATGAAAGCGGGAAAACCAGCTAATAGCGAATTCCCGTTCAATCCAAATGGCTCAATGCAGGACATTGCTGGAATATGCGATGAGAGCGGCAGAATTCTCGGCTTAATGCCCCATCCGGAGAGAAACATTTTCTTCACACAGCAGGATGACTGGGCAATGCAGAAACAACTGTTAAAAAGAAGTGGGGGCTACATGCCAGCTGAAAGCGCTGGCATGCAGATTTTCAGAAACGCAGTGAATTTCTTCAAGTAATTTTTGTGAGATGAAACCTTCAAAATTCACCCAATTTCCATTTACTCCCTTCCATTTGAAAAAAATTCACTTTATTTCAATAAATTTCTTTTCCCAAATTTCTCGTTTTTCTATTTTATTTCAAATTTCAATTTCTTTTCATTAACCTTTTGCATTTTCTACTTTATTTCAACTTTCACGCCCTTTCCCTTAACCAAAGGGTGCTTTTTTGGCAGATTCACTGTAAGTATGCCATCCTTGAATTCGGCTTTTATCTTGCCTGCAACAACCTCGCTTGGCAAAGGAATCTTCCTGAAAAAGCCCTGATAAGCCCGCTCATGAAAATAATAGCCCTCTTGCTCTCTTTCCTCTTTTTTCTCTTGCCTGCTCTCAGCCCTTATTGCAAGGCTGTCCTCGTCAATTGAAACATCAATATCCTTTTTGTCAATACCAGGCAGCTCGGCTGTCAGCAACAGTTCCTTTCCCTTGTCGACAACATCAACCAAAGGCTCGCGCAAGCCAGAAAACTCGTTTGGAAAAGCAAACAAGTCAAACAGGTTTCTGCGCATCTTCCTCATTGGCCTGAAAGGATCCAATAAATCCAGCTCATTAACCATATTTCCACCTCCAGAGAATACTATAAATGTCTAAATTATTTAGTCATTTTTAATATCTTTTAGACACAAGGGTTTTTAAATGGTGCTGGTTGGGCAGGCGGCTGCTTTGCCATGACCATGCCGGTCGGACCTAATTGTTTAAGCAGGGGGCAATCCAGTTGATTCAAGAAACAGTTTTCGGAAGAGGCTTATTCTTCTTCAAATGCCTCGTCAAAGCTGCCTGCTTCGTCTTCTTCGTCTATGTCTTTTTCTTTGGCTATTTTGAGCTTTGGCTTTCCTGCCTTTATCTCAACAACCAGTTCCAGGTTGCACTCTGGGCAGTTGAGGAAATCGCCCTCATCGTATTCCTCAATCTCCAAATCGAAGCTTTGCTTGCAGTCAGGGCACCTGAATTTTGCCATTAAAAAACACCTTTGCAGCTGCTGGAAAACAGCGAATTAGCCTATGATTTTTTTCGAGCCTAAATGTTTTTAAAGCCTACTTTTTGCCGAAAAAGGTTAACCGGAAAACTTGAAAGAATTAAAAAAGCCTTTTTGCTCACGCAAAAAGCCTTGGGAAAAGAAGCAGTGCTGTTGCACTGCAAAGCCTTTTGCACTGCGGTGCAAAAGCCTTGGGAAAAAAGAGTTTTGCATCCGCAAAACAAAGCCTTTTTTGCTTTCAGCAAAAAAGCCTTGGGAAAAAGTGCCTGACGGCAGAGCCTTTTTTTTACGGAGCAAAAAAGCATTGGCGCAATGCCAAGCAACACTTTGAACAAAGAGAATAAAAAAAATTGTTTCATTGTTCAAAGTGTTGGCAATGAAACAAAAAGAAATATTTTGATGCTTGGCATTGTGGGGAAAGGAAAGCTAAATTCCCAGCAGGCCAATAATTATGAATGCAACCAGTGAAACAAGAATTGCAGCAATTGCTCCAGAGTCTGTTGCCTTTTTCACTGTTATGCACATAATGTAAAAGCCGAACAATTCAATTAATGCAGTGATTGCTAAAAGGGCATAGAAAAGCGGAATGTTGATTGAGTCAATGTTTGCACTCAATATTTGATTCACTTGGGCAGCTGCTGCGAAAACATCTCCCTCAACATTGCCAAGTTCAGCTGCAACGTTTGCCGGAATAACCGAAAAGGCAATAGTTGAAATAATGTAACCAACAATCCAAATAATCTGCAGCAATGCAAGCGCCGACAACAGCCCAGAAAATTTTCCCTTCAGCACTTTCCTGTTCAGGATAAAACACAGTGCAAAAATAATTAGCACAAAAACAATAAAGAAAACAAAACTGCTTGCAATTCCGCTTACAGCCAGTTCAATGCTCACTGTTTTTTTCAAAGCTGCAATCATTCCCAGCCAGACAATTGCAGCAGCCAAAACCAGGCCAAGAGCCAATGCCACATTAGGCTTTTCAAAAGCAGACGAAACAGCCTTTCCAGGGGAAAGAATATTCAAATTCATGTTTTACAAACCTGCATATAATAACGTTTTGTTTTATTTAAATTTAACGCATAAGCGCCTGCAGGTTCTATTGTTTGAATGGCGATTGGGGCTGCAAAGGAGAAACAACAAAAACACAAATAGAAAAGAATTAATACTTTGAAGCGGTTAGTTTAGCAGGTGCCCCTATGGCAAAACAACCATCTCTTGCAATGAGGCTTTATACGCTTCTGCACAACGAGAAGAGATATCTTATTGTCGCAACAGTAGCATATGTTTTCTTTGCCATAATGGATGCAGTACTTTCTTATTCTTCACCCGAGTGGATGGCAGAGTCCGAGTGGGTTCAAATCGTGCTTGCAATCGGAATAGTGGTATTTGCCACTTTGTGGTTCATATTTTACATCTACAATCGCGACTGGTAGGCTAGAGAAAGAGAACAGACACCCCCAGGGCGGCAAATTTGAATTAATTTTCTATCGCGTTACCTGCATTTCCTCAATCTGCTGCAGTAGCTGCGCAGGCTTGCCCTTGCTGAAATATTTCCTCACAGGCAGCAGCAATTCATTCAGGTAAAAGGCTGTTGCCTTCTTCAAATCAAGCGGATGCAGCTCGCCTCTTGCAAACGCATCCTGCAATTGCTGGAAAGAAGCGAATTCAACATCTCCGCCGAATTTGCTTTCCCTCTCAATTTTCATTTTCTTGTTTCGTTCAAAAACAATATATTTGCAGTACTCAAGCACTGGGTTTTGCTCAACCTGCTTTTCAGGGCAATACGCCTTGTTTATTTTCCTCTGCACTTCCTGCTCTGAATCAGTCATAAAGATTGCCGAATCGGGAATGCTCTTGCTCATCTTCATTGCAATCTCATGCTCAACACCTGCACCCTCGCCTGCGCTTGGCATCTGCAATCCCATTAGCATGTGGTGGTGAACAGCAACAGGCTTCCAAAATCCTATCTTTTCTCCAATTTCGCGAGCAAGCATGTTCACCTTTCTCTGGTCCATTCCAAGCTGGGCAATGTCAACCTGCAAATGGAAAATGTCAGCTGCCTGCATGCAGGGATAGAGAATCTGCGCAGCGCTCAATGCATCTGATTCCTTCCTTCCCATTATCTGGCTGCATCTCACAATGCGATTCACAGTGCTGTTTGTTGCAACAGCCATTACCTTCTTCCAGTATTCAGTGTCCTTCACTGCCTCTGAAGCCCAGACAAATTCGACTTTTTTAACGCTCAAGCCGCACGCCTTCCACACCTCAATCAGGTATTTTCCCGCTGTCTGGATATTGCCCAAGTCAGCGCCAAGCTTTTTGTTCGCCCAGGCATGCCAGTCAGCAACCCACATCTTGAATCTGCAGCCAGCAGCAAGCATTTTCTCAATATTGATTGCCCGCAGCAAGCCCTGCGCAATGTGCACCTGCCCGCTTGGCTCAAAGCCATCGTATGCAATCGGGTGCTTTTTTTGCTCGAGCAGCAGCTGCAAATCTGCAAGCGTAATTATTTCCTCGCCGACCTCGCTTATCAAAGCAAGCCTTTTTTGCGCATCCATGCCAAAAACCATTAAATATTAAATGAAATGTTTATTTAAATTTGTGGCGACTGCAATATTTTATTTAAAACCGGTTTTCCGCTTAATTGCTGCCCTGATTTTGGCAATTGCTTTTTTTTCATAGTAAGATACAGTTGTTGTTGAGGATGCCCCGAATTTCATTACAATTTCTTGGAGCATTTTGCCTTCGAGACGCCATTTTACAACCTGTTTTTCCTTTTCACTTAAGCCAGCTTTATCTGCAATCTTGAGTATCTGCTTTTTAATGTCTTCAAATCCAAGCTCTGCGGTTCTTTTAATAATTCCTTTTTCACCAAGCCTTCTTAAAAAATGCCTTGCAGATTCCGGAATTGTATCAACTGTAAAATAAGCGTCACTCTCTAATGGCTTTGTCATCCTTACGCCAGCACCCTCATAAATAATAGGCATTTCTTTGCTTCTTGCCATTGCCACCCTAATTGCGTTTCGGCAAAATAAGTCGGCTCCATTTGTCATCCAGCTGAACACAGTCATTCCCCTGCCCTTAGCCCCTTTTCTGTTTGGGTCATAATAATCAAGGTTTTCCAAAACATTTGCAATCACGCTGTTTCGAAAGTCGCCAAATGTGCCAAGTTCTCTTTTTGTTGTATCTGAGGCTTTCCTCCACCACTTGCCGACTACCATTGAAAGACCTTTTTTATGTTCTTCAAGAAGGCTTGCTTTCTGCTTTGCTTTAAACAAATTCAAGCGCTGCCTTCTTCTGCGCTGCATTGCTGAAATCTGCTCTTTTCTGATCCGCATCACTTCACTCGGGGGTCTGACGCCATAGCGCTGGTTAATCCGATTTATGGTCGTTTGACTGCGATTGAATCGCCTTCCAATTTCGCTTATTGACAAAGCTGGATCCAGCAATGCTTTCAGAATCGCAGGCAATTGTCGCCTTGTTTCTTTTGCTCGCACTGCCCAAGACTTATTTTGCCTAAGCGGTTTTTTTGCCAAAATAAATCCTCCTGTAAGTATTATAAAACTTGAACTATTTATTAATTCTGCATATGCGCACCGTAATGGCTTTTGGGACTTTTGATTTGCTGCACAAAGGGCATCGGCATTACCTGCTGGAGGCGAAAGCGCTTGGTGACGAGCTTGTTGTGGTTGTTGCAAGGGACGAAAACGTGCTGAAAATAAAGGGCAAAAAGCCGCTCAACAGCGAGCAGCAGAGGCTGAAAGCTGTTGAGGGAACAGGGATTGCTGACCAAGTTGTTTTGGGAGACAGGGAAATGAGAAGCTGGGAAATTGTGCAGCGCTTTCACCCAACAATTATTGCATTGGGCTATGACCAGTGGCCTGCAATAGAATCGCTTAGAAAGGAACTGAATGCAATTGGATTAAGCCCGCTGATTGAAAGAATAAGCGCTTTTGAGCCGCACCGCTACAAGAGCAGCAAGATGCGGAACTCAAAGAACTGAATTTAATGCAAAGCCAGGCGGCAAAATGCGCAAAGTAAGGTGCTATTTCTTTTTCTTTAAAAAAAGCCTGCCCAAAATGCCGATTGCAACGAAGTAAATTGAAACCCCGATAACGCACCAGAAGAGCGTGTAATACATTTTGTTCCAGACAAGGAGCTTGGAAGAATTGAAAGTGAGCAAAGCCATTACAATAGCCAGGGCAAAGCATATTCCAAGCATCAGGCTGCCAAGCATGACAAATCTGCGCAGTGTTTTTTCCCTAAGCGGTTTCATCGCTATTAGTAAGGAAAACGTGCTATAAAAACTTTTTTGTTGCCCTCAAAAAAGCCATAAGCGGTTAGCAGTTACTACCACCCCCCTTGTAACTCATTTTTGTTAAGCAAAACATTTTTAAGTAATGCACGGCATAATTTTGGTATGAACAGGACAAGGCTGCTTGTTTTTTCCGGTATGCTGGCTGCTTTGAGCCTTTTGCTGCAGTTCTACCACCTTTTCTACAAGTTTGTTTTCATTGACATTGACATTGTTGGCCTGCCATGGATGATTGCGTCAATGCTGTTCGGCTTGGAGGCAGGCTTGATTGTTTCAGGCATTTCTGCAATAGGGATTGCTTTCATTGCCGAAACGCAGTGGGTCGGGGCTGCAATGAAGTTTTTTGCGACAATTGTGGCTGTTGTTATCATCGGCGCAGTAAGGTCAAGGTTTGGGTTCAACAAAAAACTTTTGTTCGCAGGTTTCCTGGCATCAATGGTTTTGAGGCCTGTTCTGATGGTTTTTTTCAACTACTATTTTGCCATACCTGTTTTTTTCAAAGTGCCGACAGAGGCTGCATTGAAGCAATTTCCTGTTGAAATAGTTCTGGTTGCAAACGCTATTCTCATGGCAATAGAGTTTGCGTTAGCCTACTTTATTGTTTTCAAAACAAGGCTTAGGGCGCAGTTGAATGTTCAGGGCTGAAAATATTGGGATTTCTTTCGGCAAAAAGCAGGTAATCGGCGGCTTCAATATTCGCTTTGCTGAAGGGCAAAGATTGGCAGTAATAGGCAGGAATGGCAGCGGCAAAACAACGCTTGCCTTGTACTTAAGCAGCGTGATACCAGAATTCATTGAGGCAAATGTTTGGGGAAAGTGCAATTTCAGGGAAAAAACAGGCCTGCTGATGCAGAACCCTTCAGCGCAGTTCTTTTCGCTTTCGGTAAAAGAGGAACTGGCTGGCTTGAACATTGATTGTAAACGCTTTGGCATTTCGCACTTGGTTGAAAAAACTGTTTTTGAATTAAGCGAGGGTGAAAAGCAAAAAGTGAACCTTGCAGTCAACCTTTCGGCCGGCTTTCCAATCCTTGCATTGGATGAACCGCTTGAATTGCTTGATCCCCTTGAATGCAACAGGTTCATGAAAATAATAGAAAAAGAAAAAGATGCTGCCCTGCTTTGGTTTGACAAGGATGAAAGATTTGCAAATAAATTTCAAAAGGTTTTTTTGCAGCAGCCGGTTAAGCCTGGTTTGCCTGAAAAGAAGGAAAACAAAACAGGCAAAATTGCATTGAGGGCTGATTTTTCCTTTGAAAGGAACGGCTTTTCTCTTAATGTAAAAGATTTCAGGCTAATGCAGGGTGAAAAGATTGCGTTAATCGGATTGAATGGCTCTGGAAAAACAACATTGCTCAAGCTGCTTGCTGGGATTGAAAAAGGAAAAGGTGCTGTTGAAACGCATGAGCCAATCAGCTTTGTTCCGCAGGTGCCTAGCCATGTTTTCTTCAATGAAACATTGCAAAGCGAGCTATTGAACAGGCAAAACGCAGAATCCCTTGGCATAACAGGCCTGCTGCAGCAGGCGCCCAACACTTTGAGCAAGGGGCAGCAGAAGCTGGCGAGCATTGCAACAATTAGGAAAAGCGGGATTGCTTTCCTCGATGAGCCCACAACATGGCTTGATTGTTTCAGCAAAGCAAGGGTCTACAATTTTATTAACGAAAGCAGGCAGCCGATGGTAATTGCAACGCACGACAGGGAATTGCTGCGCTACTGTGACAGGGTTTTTTTGGTTGAAAAGGGGGTGTTGAGGCAATGTTCCAATACAGCGGTAAATCGCTTTTTTCAAAGCAGCCTGAGTGGCTGAAGCTCGGGATTTTTGCAGCAATTACTGTTCTCGCATTTTTGTTCACTGAGATTTGGCAGCAGGCTTTTCTTTTCCTTTTCAGCCTAATGGTGCTGCTGCTCAGCAGATACAAAGAGGTGCACAAATTATTCTTTGGCATGCTTCCGTTCCTGCTGCTTGTTGATTTTTCGTTTTACTTCTTCTTTTGGAACACAACTCTTGACCTGAACAAATTGGTAATAGCCTCAAACCTGAGGATTCTGTCGATTTTGTTTGCGGCAACATTCTTTGTTTTCTCTACAGACTTGTACAAGGCAGCCAAGTTTATGGAAAAAAAGCATTTTCCGGAAAGCATTTATTTGCCGTTCTATGTAATGTTGCGTTTTCTGCCTGAACTGGAAAGAGACCTGGTTGAAATAAGAAGCATCCAGAAAACAAGGGGCATTACTGCAAAAAAACCATTCAAATACCTGAAATCAATTCTTCTGCCCCTGCTTTTCACAATGTTCGAAAAAGCAGAAGACATCTCAATCGCCTACTACCTGCGGAAAAAAAGGGAAAAAGCTATTTAGCTGACCATTGCCTGTTCAATGCCGGAAGGAAAAAATCCGTTTAGCGCATTATTGTCTCTGTTCTGCCAGGCCCGATTGAAACAATCTTTATTGGAACGCCGATTTCCTTTTCAATGAACTGAACATACTGCCTTGCTGCAGGAGGCAGTTGCTGGAACTTCTTTTCTGTTCCCTTAATATTGAATCCCTTGAATTTTTTGAAAATAGGCTTGCACTGCCCGATCTGCTGCAAATCAGTCGGGCACTGCTGCATGCTTTTCTCTTCACACTTGTATGCAACGCAAACATTTATTTCCTGCAATCCGCTGAGCACATCCAGCTTTGTTAAAGCAATCTCCGTAAAGCCGTTCAACCTTTGGGCTGTTTTCAGCAAAACCAAATCAAGCCAGCCAACCCTCCTCGGCCTTCCTGTTGTTGTCCCAAATTCAGCGCCAACCTCCCTGATTTTGTCGCCAAGCTCGTCCAGCAACTCTGTTACAAAAGGGCCACTGCCAACTCTTGTGGTATAAGCCTTTGCAACTCCAATCACGCGCTGGATTGACTGCAATCCCAGCCCAACTCCAGTGAAAATGGCTCCGGCAGTCGGGTGGCTGCTTGTGACAAAAGGATAAGTTCCAAAATCAATATCCAAAAAAGTGCCTTGTGCGCCCTCAAACAAAACGGTTTTCTTTTGCTTTAATGCTTCGGTTACTGCAACTGAAACATCAGCCAAATGCTCTTTCAATTTTTGCCCGAATGCATTATATTCTGAAAAAATCTGTTCTTTTGACAATTGCATTTCGCTGTTGTAAACAGCGTGCAGCATTTTTTCCTTCACTGGAAAAACAGAATCCAATCGCTCTTTTAATCTTCCTTCATCAACCAGTTCGCAGAACCGAATCCCTGTTCTGTCTGCCCTGTCAGCATAGCATGGGCCAATGCCCCTGCCTGTTGTGCCGATTTTCTCTTTTCCTTTTGCCTGCTCTGCTGTTGCATCAAACATTTTGTGCCAGGGCATCACAATCTGGGTTCTCGGGTCAATAAAAAGTGTGTACTTGCATTTTCCCTCTAATTCCTGCATTTCCTCCAGCAGCACAGCTGGGTCAAGGGCAACCCCTGCTGCAATGCAGCATTTCTTTCCCTGGATTGCGCCGCTCGGCATCAGGTGGAATTTGAATTTCTCGCCTTTCACAACAACAGTGTGCCCTGCATTGTTTCCGCCGTTAAAGCGGACAACAAAATCCGCTTTGCCAGCAAGCAAATCAACTATTTTGCCCTTTCCTTCATCACCAAACTGCGCACCAATAACAACGCTAGCAGGCATTTGAAAACTCACCAATAGAAAGCGAACACAGAAAGGGTTTTTAAATAAATGCAGCGAAAACGAAATTAGGCCTGTTTCTCTTTTTGTTTTCCTTCTTTCAGTCTTTCTTTGGATTTTGTTATTTGGCTTGTAATGCCTTCCAGCCATTTTTGTTTGCTTTGCTCAAACTCTTTTTTTGCCTTGTCCACATCTTCTTTGGTTTGCGCGCTGAGCAGCTTTGTGGCAGCTTGTTTTTGTTTTTCTTCCAGTTCTTTCAGGTCAATCTTTTCAAACATTTCATCGGTTTTCTCAACAGCAGGCTTTTTTGCTACAAAAACGCCAACCGTTGTGCCGATGTTTGAGAATAAAATTATTAGGAAAACTATCTGGACAAGAGCTGTCTGCTCTGCTATTGCCGCGCCCATTATTGCAGGATATGTTGCAAGGATTGCTGCTGCAAGGCCCCTGGCCATCAAATTCTGCAGAATGGCCTTGTCTTCGCGCAGCTCTTTTTTTATTTTCACAAAAAGCCATGCTGCAACAGCCCTTGCAACTATGATGAGAAACATTAATGCAAGGGCGATTGCAACCAGTTCAATTGTTACGCTGCTTAATTCAAAGATTATTCCAATGTAAATGAAGAAGAATGTCCTGATGAAGAAGCTTATTTCTTTTTGGAAAAGGGTTATGTCAGTGTCAAGCTGGCATTGCCGCATTTTCAGGAAGGAAGTGATTTCTTTTGCGTTTCCAAGTACCAGCCCAAAAACAAGGGCTGCAATTGCCCCGTTTGCATGGGCGTATTCCGTTAAAAAATACAGGAAAAAGAGCACTGCGATTGTGAGAATGTACTGGTGCTCTTTTACTGCCCTTAAATCGCGAAGCAGCACAAGCCAGTATATTGCAAAAACAAAGCCAAGGACAGCCGCAATCGAGAATGCCCCGAGCAGGCTTTCAACCACCTGCCTTAATTCAAGTGTTTGCATCAAAAATATTTCAATCAATGCGATTGTTGCAATAATGCACAATGCGTCAGTTAAGGCGCTTTCAAGCGCTAGAACAATCCTTGTTTCCTCTTTCACCTGCAGGCTGTTCACCAAAGGAATTATTATTGCGCTGCATGTTCCGGAAATTATTACCCCAAGCATTAGGGCGACAAGCATGTTCCACCCAAGCAAAAACATCATTGAGGCAGTGAACAAAACAGTCAGGGCAAAGCAAAATATTGCAAATCCAAAGGCAGGGCTAACCTCTTTTATTACCTTGTAAAAATTCAGCTTCAGGCCGCCCTCAAACAACAGCATTATCAAAGTCAGGGCAGCAAAAAACGGGACAATTGTCTTAAAGAAACCTATTGTCGGAACATCGATAAAATTAAACAAGGGCCCTATTGCCAGGCCAACCAGCATTAGCAAAACAGTGTCTGAAATTTTTGTTTTCTTGAACAAAATCTGGCCAAAAAAGCCAATGACAATCACGCTTGCAACCAGCAGGAAGCCGCTCAATACATCAACCATAAACAGTAAATTAAAACAGCAAGGTAGTATTAAAAGCTTGGGGATGGACTCAGAACAGGGCAATGTTTTTTGGCTGCAAAAACAACTTTTTTAAACTGTTTGAAAGCAAATATTGTATGGTTGGCAAAAATAATAGCCCTGAACTGGCTCTGACTTTTGATGATGTTCTTCTTCTTCCAGGAGCAAGCGATGTTCTGCCCAAGGATGCAAGCCTGCAGACAAGGCTGAGCAAAAAAATCAAATTAAATATTCCATTGCTGAGCGCTGCAATGGACACTGTTACTGAAAGCGAGACTGCCATTGCAATAGCAAGGCAGGGCGGCCTTGGAGTAGTGCACAGAAACATGGGCATTGAGGAACAGGCAACCGAGGTTGAAAAGGTAAAGAGAAGCGAATTCCTGATTATAAACAACCCCATATGCGTCCAGCCAAATGATTCGCTTGAAAAAATCATGCAATTGGTTAAGGCAACAAAGGTGAAAAGCTTTCCGGTAACCGAGGCAGGAAAGGTTGTTGGAATAATTACAAGCAGGGACATGCTGTTTGAAACTGATTTAAGGAAAAAAGCAGCAGACATAATGACAAAAGAAGTGATAACAATTGACCATGAGCCGAGCGTTGACGAGGCAAAGGCATTGCTGCACAAGCACAGGGTTGAAAAGCTGCCAATAGTTGACAAGGAAAAGCGCTTGGTTGGAATGCTTACTGCAACAGACATAAGAAAGCAGGAAAAATTCCCTGAAGCATCAAAAGACAAGGCAGGCAGGTTAATGGTTGCAGCAGCTGTTGGCCCAAGCGATGACGAAAGGGTTTCCAAATTGCTGGCAGTGGATGTGGACGCAATATTCATTGACACAGCGCACGGGCACAGCAAAATGGTAATAGATGCAGTGAAAAGATTCAAGCGGCTGTTTAAGGCAGAGGTTATTGCCGGAAATGTTGCAACAGCAGCAGCTGTTCATGACCTTGCTGCTGCCGGAGCAGATGCGATAAAGGTCGGTGTTGGCCCTGGAAGCATTTGCACCACTCGCGTTATAACCGGGGTTGGAGTGCCGCAATTCAGCGCAATAATGCACTGCGCTGAGGCAGCGGAAAAATATGATATTCCAATTATTGCTGACGGCGGAGTGAAATACAGCGGAGACATTACCAAAGCGATTGCTGCTGGGGCAAGCAGTGTAATGATTGGCAGCATCTTTGCAGGCTGCGATGAAACTCCAGGGAGAACAATTTTCCTGAACAACAGGAAATTCAAGCAATACAGGGGAATGGGTTCGGTTGCAGCAATGCAGAAAGGCAGCAACGAGCGCTATTTGCAGGGGCATGTGGATGAGAAAAGCAAGCTTGTTCCTGAGGGAGTTGAAGGGATTGTTCCATTCAAGGGAAGCATTGCCGAAACAGTTTTCCAATTGCTTGGCGGCCTTAGGAGCGGAATGGGAATGGTTGGCGCAAAAAACATTGCCATGCTGAGAACAAAAACAAATTTCATCAGAATAACAGAAGCAAGCCTGCGGGAATCGCATCCGCATGATGTCATAATAACAGAGCAGAGCCCGAATTATCCCGGGATGTAATTCAAATTTTCTATTCCAAGCCAATTCTGTCTTTTATTTTTTTAATTGCCTCTATAGATAAAGTAAAAAAATCGTCCATAGGCAGTCCAGCCGGTTCTATTTCTTTGACTAGCTCTCTGTTGCAATTTGCCGCAAATTTTTTGTCATTGAATTTTTTCTTTAATCCTTTTGCGTCCATTTCTGAGATTCTTTTTCCCCTCATTAAGGCATATGCATAAATGATTCCGGTCAATGTTTCGGCAGCGGTAAGACAATGCTGTATTTTTGAGTTTCTTTTTTTGTCTTTTAACAGGGGAATTTCATCATAACCAATCCCATGAGATTGTACGTTTTCTATGAATGTATCATCAAAACCTTTTGCTTTCAGTATTTCTACTGCTTTAATGCAGTGTTCTCTCCAATCATTTCTTGTTAATGCCCAATCAACGTCGTGTAATAAGCCGAGCATCCCCCAATACTCAATGTTTTCGCCAAATTTTTCAGCTAACGCCCTCATAATCGCTTCTGTTTCTAAATAATGGTTCATATCAGAATTAGCTTGGGGCATACTTTTCAGTAAAACAATTGCTTCTTCTCTTGTTATCGGCAAACTATTCATTTTCTCACATTGGTTTATTGACCTATTTAACAGCCAGTGCACGGGGGCGGTTTCAACACGCCACTACGTAGGCGTGGTTGTGCCCGTTCGACCCAACAGGGCTTCTTCGAAGCCCTATGCACGGGGGCGGGTTCGAACCGCCGAACGCACTAAGCGACAGGATTTCGCAAGCCCTCTCTTTGTTTTCTTTTTCCCAGGGCTTTTCTTGGCGAAGCCCTTTTTCTTTCCCAAGGCTTTCTTTTTTCAAAAAAGAAAGGCTTCTTGAGTCCTGCGGGTTTGACCGCTTCCCTACCCGTGCATTAAGATAATTTTAATAAGAAAAAGGAATATTAAAAGCTTGCCCTTCTCAAAATTCGAGCAAATCCCCGACTTTTATCATCGGGAACCTGCCTTCCGCCCTGACAAAGATTGCACCGTGCTCTCCTTTCACCATGGCATTGGGGCTCTTGCTTCCTAACTGCAAATCAATGATGCGCAATTGCGTAGCCTGCACTTTTGTTTTCGCCTTTTTGCTTATTACACCGCTTGCAACAATGCCCTGCAGCATTAGGCTGTCCTGCACATGGAAAACCCCGGTAACCTGAAAGGCATTGCCCATCATTGGCGTTTCAGCAATTGTAACTATTTCGTCCTTTACCTTTTTCTTTTCTTTAAGCTCAACTTCCATTGCCTTGCGCTTGCTTGCCTCAGGAATGCACACTCCAAGGCTGCGCTTTTTATCCTTTTCAAAAAGGCGCTGCAGAATCTCCATAACCAACCCTCTGCTCCCTTATATTATAGGTTATACTTAATCTCGCCCACATGAGGCTAAACAACTTCTCCTCTTCCCCAACCTTTATATTATAGGTTATACCTAAATGATTAAAAAATTGCCCATTCTTACTATTATCATGAAACCGGCTGTTTACTGGAGAAGTGCCCTTGGCCTTTTCTGGGCATTCATGTTCTTCATTCTATTGTCACTTGTAATAGGCTTAACCTACTTGGAGAAGCTTGTCTTCTACCCTTATGCGATTTTTTTAAGCGCAATCCTTATTGTTTTCCTTGCTGCATTCGCATTATTCAAAAAAAGGTCAAAGGCAGGGCTTTACCTTTGCTTAATCCTCTCAGCACTTTTTGCATTAAACCAGATTGCGACACTTTTCATTCTGTTAACCCAGCCATCTGAAATCCTGCCAACAGAGGTATTCAGCGCAGTTGCCAGCCTGCAGTCAACGCCCTTCCCGTTGATTGTTTCAGCCCTGCTTTTAATCTGGGCTCTGCTGCTCTGCATTGTCACCTGGAAGAGCAGGCCGTTGTTTGCGCCTGACATGCAAAAGGAACAAATTGCATGGTTTGAACAGGTGCAAAAAACAGAGGCTTATTCCTTCAAATAACGGCTTTGCCGAAGCAAGTTTTATGCTCAATTTATTCTTTCTTTCCCCACAATGTCAAGCATCAAAATATTTCTTTTTTGTTTCATTGCTTGGCATTGTGCCAAGGCTTTCTTTTCTAAAGAAAGGCTTGCCGAAGGCATTTTTTCCCAAGCCTTTTGCACCGTAGTGCAAAAGGCTTGCCGAAAGAATAAAATACAAGTTTAAACATAAAGTAAAGCAATGAAAAAGGAAATTTTCTTAATTGTTTTTCTTTTTGGTGCTGTTGCTTTAAGCGGCTGCACTCAACCAGGGTCTGTTACTGTTTTCAAATACGTTTGCTTTGATGGCACGGTTGTGGAAAATCAATCTGATTGCCCTGCATTGCCTGATGTGAATTGCGAGCTAAGCTGCCCTTGCTCATGCCCCACGCCTGTTTTGCCTGAGACAAGCCAGGAGGAATTCATTCAGGGCCAGATAGATAAAGCAAACTACTGCTCTGTAAAAGAGGACTGTGTTCTGGCTGAAAGCAAGTGCCCCTTCGGCTGCACTATTTTCGTCAACAAGAGCGAACTTGCCAGAATAAACAAAATAATCAGCGAATACAGGCAAGTATGCAATCTTTCCTGCACGCCCCTGAAATACTATAACTGCGATGAAAACAAGTGCGTTGAAACAGACTGGGGTTAAAGGGCTGGCAACTCGGGCGAAAGAATAAAATAGGGGTTTGGCGTATAATTAATTAGGTGAATGCTTTGTTTAGATTTTTCAGGAGAAGAAAACTAATTCCTGTCCCTGCTTCCGGCAACACTCCGGGTGACAGAAGAGTTAGACCACCGATAATGACCGGCGTTCATCCATCTGTGGGAAGGGTTTACTTTGACCGATTTCTTGAGTTGTGGAAGCCAAACAAAAGAAAATCAAAAGAGCAATAGCTGGAATTTTGCCCGAATTATTCTTCCCCTTAATTTTTCGCAGGGGCTGTAAGGAAATGCTTACAGTTTAGTGCAGTTACCTTAGTGTAATATAATAACCATTCTTATTTAAATATATTCGCTTATTACCTTAATGTAACATTGAGGTGTTTTTGTGCCAAATCTACAGTTTTCAAAGGGCAGATGGAGCTTAACCATTCCTTTTGAAATGGTTGAATCAAAAGGCTGGCAGAAAGGCCAGCGCCTGCTATGCAATTTCAACGCCCAGGGCAACATTGAATTAAGCGAATTAAAGCCAAAAACAAAATAGGCCTGCTGCTCGTTTTCTGCCGTTGTAAAGCGCAGGTTTTTAAAGCTTTTTTTGAGGAAAAAGGTTTTTATAGTAGAAAAGCCTTTTTGTTACAAAACAAAGAAGGGAAAAAAAAGATGCCTAAAGCACTGTTTTATATTGAGGGCAAAAACGTGCAGCATATTGGTTGCAGGCTAATTGTTACAAAACAATTAATCCACACTGGGCTCACTAAAGGCGGGGCATTCAATTTGCCTGACGGCAGGGTTGAAATTGTTTTGGAAGGGAGCGAAGACCAATTAAAAAACGCCCACAACTATATTAAAGACAATTTGATTGAATGGATAAAGCAATCAGCAAACGAAAGGGAAGAACTAAAGCGATTGATTGGAAACCCAAAGCCTGATGTCAAAATCAGTGAATTAGAGTTTAACGATTCACTGCTTGTGCTTGACATTGGGTTATTCAGCCATTCATTAACCTTTGACCAAATATACAAGGGAATAGACGTTTACAAAGATTTAACAAAATCAATCCTGCTTCTTAATCAAACACTAAAAAACAAAAACTCAGCCGGGAACTAAAAGAAGGCACTATTATAGTGAAAAAAGAAAGAGTAGCCTTCCGCTGCTGGCACTGCTTTGAATAGCTGATTGTTTTTCCTTGCTTTGAAAGGAACTTGGCAATATCCCGAACAGAACCATTTTGGGGAGCAGAACCTTCTTTGCCCTTAACATGTTTGCCTGATTTATAAGCACTGTAAAACTGTTTTACAGTGCCTGCTTTTGATTGCAGCCATGCTCTCGCTAAAACAATCGAGCCCTCTACATCGTGAAAGTCTGTGTCCCGCTGCTCCGGCAACAAATGCCTGCTGCTTGAATTTTATATAAAACTCTAAAAAAAGCAAAAGGAGGCGGGGCGGGAAAAAAAGAGAAAAAAACCCGCCCTGTTTTTTTTTCAAATAGCAGGCGTTGAAACGCCTGCTGCTTTTTCTTTTTTTTCAAGCAATTGCTTTGTCTTTTCTATTTCTTCCATTTAAATGCACTGCTTGAAATAAGCCGGGAAAAAATTGAAACCCGTGTGGCGCATAACAAAACCCTTTCAGGCAATTTGTGTTTCAACCAGCTGCCTTGACCACATGAACAAAACCAAGACAACAACAAGGATTAAAATAATCCAGCCGAAAGAAAAAAAGAAGCCTACAACATCAAAGCTGGTGGCGAAGCTTTCCTGACTGGCTTGAACAACATCCTGCAGCTGTGCCTTTATGCCCGCATCCTCAATTGTTGAAAAGCTTTGCTCTGCATCAGCAATCAGCGACTGCCCTTGTGCCATGAATGAAATATTTATCAATTGGGTGAATGGCAAAAGCAGGGCAAACAAAAACAGCAGGAAAATGGAGAGCGAAACGAAAGCCATGAACAAGGAAACACTGCCCCTGCCGCCTAATTTTTTTATCTCAAACATTTGCCATCACACCAACACACATATTATGTGCCTTCCAATTAAAATTTTTTACGCTCCGATTTTTTTTTCAATTGCCACAATTTTTTCCAATGTAGTTTTTTTCATTTCACTCTCTGGCCATCGCTCAACTTGCGCTTTCAGCAAGCCCACTTCAATTTTCTGAAAGCCTGATATTGTTTTGCGCTCCTCGCTGCCCAGGTTCTTCTTCGCAGCTCGCTTTTGCAAGCGAACAAACTGATTAAGACAACTAAAAACGCTTTCAAAGTCCAAATACATCAAACCACCTCCTTTTTCGTTCACTTTCCCGAGATAAACAATCTAAATTAAACACAACCCAACATATTCATTACACTTTTAGCCGCCCTGTTGAAATCAGGGCATTTAATGCTCGCTGCAAGTTCCTTGAAACAACTTCACCACAGGAGAAATGCGCTCTAATCAAACCCACGTCAGCATAAGGCTTTCCCCTTTTATCAATGCCCGTTAAGTCTTTAATCTGCCGAACGGCTTCCTCAAGCAATGGCTTGAAATCAATCTTTTCAATCGCCTTACCTTTCTCCCGCAGCAACTGCTCGTGCCACCTGGCAAGATTAACATCAATGTAATCAGCTTTCTTTTTCTCATAAGCGTCAACCAGCTCTTTTCTCGGCAGCGGAATAGATATTTTATCAATCCTTGAAACCTCGCCTTTCACATCCCTAACCCTGGGCTTTGGCATATACTGTTTCCCGCTCATAGCCGAAACAGTGCTCCAGTAAAACTGTGCAAAACTGCGCTTGCTGCGAAAATCAATGCTCTCAAACTTTGCAATGCCCGTTATGCCAACCTTGCGCACAACACTGTCAATTTGTGAAATCATGGGTGCACACATGAAAACAATAAACCCTTTTGCCCTGTAGGTTGTAACTGTGAAATTCATCCGCTTGTTTTCCTTTGTCATCGCATTCCGGGCGCTCGCTGCCTTTTCGCTGCCAGCAATTTCATCAAAAAGAATAACGCTGCCCCGCTTTAATTTTCCCTTTGAATCCCCGTTTCGCATAAGCCCAATAAAGTCTTCAACACTGAAAACAATGCGGTCGCTATTAAAGCCCGAATCCAAGTCTTGCCCAAAACGAATAGCTGCCGTGCTTTTGCCCGTGCCAGGCTTCCCAATAAACAAGAACGTGCAGTTTTGTTTTTGGCGATAAATATCCCGCCAGACCTGGCGATAAATGAAATTTCTTTTGATTTTCAACGGCATTACCTGCGTCATACTCATTCCTCAAAATCAAAGTTTTTGCTTTTCACCGGCATCAAATTTGCTGCTCCAAACTGGGAAATGAGCAAGTCTTGAAGCTCACTCAACAAATCAAGGTATTGGTCAACCCCGTCATTAAAAAAAAACGTTTGCCCGTTTACCTGAACCTGTTCAAGCAGCCGCAGCCGTATTTTTGCCCCGTTTATTTCCAATACATATTTTTGGTGCATTTTTGTTTTCAGTTTTGCGGACTTTGTTTTGTAGTCTTCCGTTAAAAAAGAGTTCAGCATGCTCTCAATCGTTCTGATTGCAGAATAAGCTCCTCTTGCAACCGCAACCCGCCCGTCAAACGTTTTGCGCCTCGCTTGCGAAACAGAAACCAAAAAATTATAACGGTCAAGTTCCTGCAAAACCAAGTATTGCAGGTTTGTTCGTTCATTGCGAATGTCCTCCACATTCATGCTCGCCAGAAAGCCCGTTTCCTCACTCATTTAGTTTTCGCCTCCGCTTTTTCAATCAAGTCCGAAAAATCGCAGCCTTTTGGCTCGGACTTAAAAACCACTGCAAGCAACAGTTTGAGTTTAAAGTTTGCTGCCCGAACATTCCTAAATTTTTCCTCGCAATCTTGGTTTTGGCGAAAATCCAAAACGGCCTGCTCAAAACCTTTTTCGTCAGGAATCAGGCCTCGGGCGAAAACAATAGCTTCAAGGTTGTCCACTGCTACGCTAAAATAAATCATGCCATCCTCAAACTTTCCGAGTTCTGCGCTTTTTGGCAAAATGTTCAACGCAGCCCACAAAGCCGCATCGGTGCATCGTTCCGCCAAATTCTTCCTGCTAAAACCTGACCATTCGTTATCTTCCTGTTTTTTCACCTAAATCACCTCATTGATTTTTTTTTATAAAAAAAAATTGGGCGCTTCATTACAACTCTCTGGCTTTCAAAAAAGTCACTACGCCAGCATTCAATCTTTGAAACAAAAAAACCCTGCGCCTGCAATTCCCGCAGCTCACTCTCGGTTTTAGGCACGGCCATCTCAAAGGCTGACGGGTAAACCATCTGCGGCAGGCGGCGGGATGGAGTGAGCCGCCTGCCTTTTAACTTGGAGGTTTTTTTTCCACGAATTAAAATATGTTTCATTTTGCAACCCGCCCAGCAAATTTTCCATGTAAATAAAAAACATAAACCCCAAAAAGGAAAACAATTGCAAGCACAGCGAAAGCCAGCAGAATATTCAAAATGGAAAAAAGCAGGCCAATGCCACAGGCCGCAACAGCAAGCAGCAAGCAGGCAACAGCGAGCAAAAGTTTTTTCATTCAACCATCACCCACCACACGGTTGTAGAATTTGAAACTTCAATTTTAACAAGTCCAGCGATACGCAATTCTTGCAAAGCAATTATTGTTTCGGTTTCCGAAAAACCGTTGTTTGGATTTCCATAAATCTCCCAAGCCAAAAAATGCTTATCGCTTGGTCGCGTTTCCGCTCTATTCCAATTCGGCATTTTCACGTTTTTGGCTTTTGGCAATTCAAGAATCTTTTTCAACAAGAGTTGCTGTTGCATAGTGTTCACCTTCCAAAAAACTTTGTTTTGACTCTAATTTTTGGCGTTTGGCTTCAAGCCAATTTTTTAGCTCGCTTTCCAAACCCTGTAAGTATTCAGGGACTGCGGTCATGCGCCAAATTTCTTTTGCTGCCTCAAGGTCTTGTTCAAAAATTGTTTGGCGTTTTTGTTGCCTGGTGAGAAAAGCCGCGCACTTCAAAAACTGTTTCGTTTCCTTTTGCATTGCGCGGTCTAAAGCCAAGCGGGATTTGCCTGATATCCGAATGCCTAACTCTTTTATTAACTCACTAACCGCTGCGCTTCGCAATAACTTGCTCATAAAAAAACCTCCTGAGATTCTATTACAATAGGCGCAATATCAGCCCTTTTTTTAAGCAAACCAATGGATTGGAGCGCAAAATCAGCGCGCAATGTTGAAAAGAGGCAAAACCAAGCGCGCTGCCCTATAGCAAATGGCTTTTGAACACGTTCGAAAATGCGAACCGGTTTTTTCTCATTGATTTTTGACTGCAAATCACTTTCCATTCAAAACACCAACCTGCTGCGTTTTTTTCAAAATATATCCTGTCGCATCAAAAGGGCTATTTGGAATAAAGCAATGAGCGCACCGGTGCCCAAGCCCCCGGCCATGTTTGTGCAAACAATGGCAGAAATCGCACCAAAACTGCCAGCCGCCCAAAAAATCCTGCCTGGGTTCAACCAAAACGATTGGAATGCCGTCTTTGTGGCCTAAAATAACAGTTTTTTCAGGCATTTGCAACCACTCCCTCTCCGTTTTGTGTGGGCGGTCTGCCACTCTGGGCATTCTTACCCACGACATATTGCTCTGCCCTCTTTTTCTTCCGTTTTTTAGCCAAAACAGCCTGTTTTTCGATTGTTCCAAAATTTGTTACTCCCGATATGCGGTGCAATTCATGCAATTCATTTTCATTTGCATGATTTGCATTAATTGCATTATTTGTATCAACTGCATGAATTGCATTAATTTCTATTTCTTCCCATTTTGGTATTGAAAAAGTAAGAACATCTGGAAGGGGTATATAAATTGCGACATCTTTTTTGGATTCCTCAACATGGGTTTTGGTTTTTTCCAAAAAGCCAAGCTGAACCAATCGGTCAAGTGTATTTCGTAACCAGCGTTCTTCCCATCGAGAAAATCGTATATTTATGTTTTGTAGGGTTCCCCCATCTGGGAAGTATTTTATCAAAATTTCAATCAGTTCCTTTTCTTCTCTCGCAAGTGGAATCATCAAAGAATTGCTTGTTGTTTGCAATAAAGCAATTCTTGCATTTCCATAATCTTCCGGAGTAGCAAGTATTTTTCCCTGCAAATCTTTTTGTCTTTGGTGTTGGTGCAAACAGGCGCTTCCTTTAATATAATCAAGGAAGCGGGAGAAAATTGTTCGTTGAATAACCTGGCAATTCCTTGATTTTTTTATCCAGTATTCAGCTAATGCGTGGGTTATTTTTTCTGCATATGGAATAATCACTTCAATGAAATCAAGGCCGTAATAAAATCTTTTTGCCAATTCATTTTTTTCTTCTTGTTCTTGTCCTGCATCCTCACTCGCCTGTTTTAAATTTATTTGTAATGTTTGTTGTGAACTTTCATCCATGTACAAGAAAGGCAATCGCCTCAGTGCTTCATCTCCAGCTTTTACCTTTGCTGCGGTTGTGAGAAATGTTGGTTTGCCTTTAATACTCAAATCTTTTGCTGCTCCCTCATGCACGATTGTAACTGTATTTATTTTGTTTGGGTTTGCGCTCATCAGAGTTTTGACTGATTCGGAATTTAAAATTTTGCTGTTCACATCTTCGAGATAAACAAAATAGTTATTCCAATCTCGGTTCTGATGGCGAGCCAACGCATAATCCAACGCTTTTTCGCTTACTCTTCGCCTTGCAAAAATGTTTTCCTCAGGAAAAATATTAAGCGTTTCACTTACTACAAAATCTTTTCCTGTTCCTGGGGCAGCATTAGCACAGAGGTTGCTACTTGTGCTTCTTTTATTTTTTACTTTTGCAAGACAACAAATAAGAATAATTGTTTTAATGGAATTTGTTTCGCCGACAACACTTTTTTGCACTTCGATTGTGAGGTTATTTAAAAGTTGTGGCTGGGATAAATATGCTATTAGTTCTGGGTTGGAGTCAATTTGTATTGCCTCTTCTTTTTTTCCTTGCATTTCACGTTCCAACTCAGCGAGTTCAACAACCTCTTTTTTTACTAAAACCATTGCAATTTTGTAATCAAGCTTTACAATACTACCTTTCGGTTGTTCTCCAGTGAGTTTAGTGTAATCTTCAAATTTCAAAATTTTGCACAGCACTTTGCTCATTTTCTCGCCTCCAGCAAACACAAATCACAAATAGAGCGCTTTCCAATCGAGCCAGCAAATTTCTGAATCTGCTTGCAATTAAATTCCGGCTTATACTGGCCCCAACACTTCAACCGAGCAACTGTTAAGTTTTCTTGTTGCTGGGTTTCAACAAGCTTTTGCAGCAAAGTTTCATTGCCTCTAAAATATGCAAAGGCGTTGGGAGAAAAGCGGCTATTCTGTTGTTTGTTGTTTAAATCAATTTTGTTGTTTAAGCCGTATTCAAAAAAAGGGCAGTGTTTTTGATTATCTATTCTCCCTGAGGGAGTCTTATACATAAATTTTTTTTCGTTCTCTTTTTTTACCGCTTCAACAATTTCCTGCGGCAAAACATTCGTTCCCTTTGCTTCTCGAATCAGTATTTTTAACCTGCCTGTTTTGCGATGTGGTGTTCCTGCAATATGCCACATCCGTTTGTTTCCAAAGTTTGCCTCATCGAAACTTTTGGAAAGTTCTTCATTCGTCAGCCATAGTGTCAGTGCTTTTTTTACCATTGGGCGAATCTCTGGCTCAATTAATTCAAGCCCCTGCCATTCCATTTCAAGATGGAAGCTTTTATTTCCGCCATCATAATATTGGTATGCAATACCTTTCATATCGAGCAGCGAGCAAACAAAATTCATGACCTGTTTGTTTGTTTCTTTTTGTTCAAAATCTGTTTCAAGGCAAAGTTGTTCTGGCCTGATTAATTCGTAATTTGGTTCACTTTTCATTTCTTTTTTCCATTGTTCAGGCGTTCTCCACTTGCTCCACCCATCTTTGTATTTTTTTAGGTTGCCTTCAGCAACAAGGTAAAGAAATTCACTCATCAAAATTCCCCCGGCAAACTTCGCATTCCCCGCATAATTCGGGCATAAAAAGGCAAAAGCGAGGACACCAAATAGCACGAAAAATTTTAAGGCTCATGTCTGCTTCCTCCATTTTTGTTTTCAATCGCAGACAGCCTGCTGGCTACATCCATTAACCTTTCTTCAGCCTGTCGCAGCCTGGAGTTTAAGGCTTCAATTTCTTCCTGCTGTCGTTCAAAAGAGCGGGCAGGGTGGCTGGTGCAAAAGCCTGTGTTGAGGCTGCTACGCATGAGGCAACACCTCAACTTTTTGAATCAGGGAAAAAGCAAAAACTTGGGGCAATCCAAACTTATCAATCATGCCGAGCTTATCATCCGTAACAGAAATTATTTTGCCTGAATACACCCTCTGTTGTCCGCAATCAAAAACAACAACCTTGCAAAATTTTCCAAGAAAAAGTTTCCAATCCATTTCCTCACCTTTTTTATTTTTTTTCTCGCCTTCGCAGCTCGGCGCAAACCGCTTGAAAAAATTCATTCGGCATTTTTTTCAGCCTCCAGCGCAGAATGGAGCAGATGCAGCAGCAAGGCCGTGCGTGTGTTGAATTGTTGTTTTTTTGCGTCAATGCGCCCAAGTAATTCAGCTGGGCAGTTGAATTGAACCAAAGGCATTATTTTGTCACCTGAATGTAATGGTGCGGTTGGAATTTATAAATGTTTTTCTTTTTTTTACTACTTTTTTTTGTGGTAGGTATTGCTTTTTCTACTACTAAAATAAGGTTTTAATGGGAAAGCCATAGTTTTATAAAGAGAAACCCCTATTATTTGTAGTATGCCTACTACTGAAAGAAAAGAGCTGGAAGACCTTGCAAATTGCTTGGGAACACCAAAAACAAGCAGGGTTTTGCAGTTAATTGAGCTTTCAAACAATGGGCTGCTGATGCAAGACCTCTTTTCCCTGCTTAACGCACCAAAAGACAAGGGCACCCAGGATGCTTTAAAATTGCTGCAAGAAAGTGGTCTTATTGAAAAGCGAAAAGGCACAAACGTAAAAACAATCAGGGCAACATGGCAGCAAGAGCGCAACAAACTGCCTGCGCTGATCGAAATAAATATTGATGCAGGCCTGCGTTTTGGCTCGAGGTTTTTTTGCAAGCAAAACCCGGTTGCGCTTTTCTTTGAAAAAATAATAAACAAAAATGGGTTGAGCAAAGAACAGCAAGCGCTTTCTCCTTGCCTTGATGCAATTGGAAAAGAGATTGCGGCGAGATGGGAATGGCAAAAGCTGGCTGTTGATTTTAACACAGAACTACTGCCTGCTTTTGCTCAAAACTTTGAAAGCATTGGCAAAGAATTGGGAAATGCGTCTTTAAACAAAATATTAATAGCTAAAAAGGGCGCTGCAGAAGGTTTGGAAATGCTTAATCAAAAAACGATTGAGGTAATGGAAGAAATGAAGAAGGAAAAAAAAGCAGGCCGTTTGGCTTTTGTTGCAAGCCTGAAAGAAGAAAAAACGCTTTCCACACATTTGGATTATGTTTCACATATGCTGCAGCGCTTGCTTGTTGAAGAATTTATTCAGCACTACACCCGCTTTTATGAGTATGTTGCAAAAGAGCAAGCGCCGGCAATTGATTTGGATAAAATAAATTTTATTGTTTCCCTGCTGCAAGAGGTTGAATCACGCCTTTCAAAAAACGCCCTTGTTTTTGAGATTGTTTCCCGCTTGCAAAACTTCAACAACCTTTTAAGCGTTGCAATGGAGCAAAGGAAAACAATGGTGCTTTTGGAAAATAAGAAAGTGGCAGAAGGCAATTAGCCGTTTTCTGCCAGTATTTTTTTATTCATCCCCGTTTTCTGCGCCATTTTTACCATGAATCCCAAAACTTCTTTTTGCATTGCCGGGTTTTTGAATGCCAATTGCATTGTTTCAATCAGCAGGTTGTTTTCTTTGCTTTCTTTTGCCAGCACGTTGTCCAATCCGAGTGTTGCTCCGCATTGCTCGCAAAATCCATTGCTTTCTGTGCTGCTGCAAATCGGGCATTCTTTTGGCATCATGCAATTGCCTGCGTTCAGTTCAAAGTATGGCTTCTCAAAGTCCACCGGCTTTATATGCGTATAATTCAGGCTAATCCTTTTGCTTTTGCTCCACCCAAACCAAGCATACTTTATATCCTCGCCCCAGCCGCTGCATCTGCTGGCCATCATGTGCCTGAAAACGCTGGTTGCCTTTCTTTCAGGCAATTCAACGCCGCCTGCTGCAAAGGCTCGCAGAACCAGCTGTCGTGCAGCAACATAGCTTAGCCTGTTGCCAAAGCGGTCAGGGAACAATGGTGCTTCTTGGTTATCGTGTTGGTAATTCTGCAGCCATTTTGTAATGTATGGCTTGCAGAGATAGCCGATAACCGTTCTCGGTTTGGTTTTTGAAACAGGAAAGTGCAGCAGCAGATAGTTTTTTCCCTCTGCCTGCTTTATGTCGCTTACGTTCATGCCAACTGCTTCGGTTATTCGGCATCCAGCATCATTCATAATTGAAAGCAGTGCCTGGTTGCGGAAATAGAGCGGGCTGTTTGCCCTGACCAGCTTTGATGCCCTTATTGTTTGCCCTTCTCTTTGTGCCTTGCTTACCAATGCGTGTTTTTCTATTATGCCCTTAATCTGTTCCTGTGTGGGCAGTTCAATTAAATCTTCTACATCAGGCCGCTTGGGCATCTCAATGTTGTCAATTGCCTCAGGGTATTTGCCCTTTTTCATGTTGAAATGGTATCGCAAAAACTTTTTTGTCAGCCAAAAGTATTTCTCTACGCTGCCCCAGCTTAATGAACCTTTATCCATTCTGTCAAGCATGGAATTGAACCAAGCTTCGTTATCTGCTGCTGTTATGGCTTCAACGTTTTGCTTGTTGTGCCACAGCAGGTAATGATAGCTCACATCCAAGTCTTTGCATTGGGTGTTAATTCTTGCACCCTTGTCTTTTGCGTTGTATCTCACAAGAGCTTGCTTGCATTCTTCGCTCAATTCGCTGTCCTGAATTTTTTGCAGCAGGCCTGCTGTTTCTTTTCGCCTATTATGAATATCAATCTCTTCTTTACCATTTGAATTAGGCTTCGCAGCCATTCGCAATCACCTCACTTTAGGGCTGCATTACTACACCGCAACCCTTAAAAAAGGCAACTGCGAATGAACTGCGAACACTGACGCAGGGGCTGGGATTTGAACCCAGGCTCCCTTTCGAGAACGAGCTCGCCGCAATTTTCGCTTGAAAAAGAAACCAATTTTCTTTTACTGAATCTTTTCTTTTTCAAAAAGAAAAGGCTTGTTTTGCAAAGCAAAACCCCTTTTCCCCAGGCTTTTTTGCGGAAGCAAAAAAGGCTGTTAGCAGGCTCGCGCGTTAAACCACTCCGCCACCCCTGCAGCTAGAAAATATTAACGGTGAAAACAATTAAAATTCATCGGTTGCAAAGTTTCTTTATGCCTAGAGTGCTAAGGGGAAAGAAAGCACGGGCGCCCAGAGTGCCTGCTAAAAAAATGGCAGCCAGGCGTTCAAGGTTTAAGGATGCAGTCAGCGGGATTTGCAATTCTCTGGAATATTCTGTTCCCTGGATTGGTTATGCAAGCCAGGTTGGAAAGCGCCCTGAAACGCTGGGGAAGGCCCTTGCGCTTGTTGGCAAAAACCGAGGGCAGGCATTTAAAATATTTTACAGGCTTGCTTTAAGAGGCGGAAACAGCAAGGCTTTTGCGAGAAGGCTTGCAAATTATTTTGTGAAGAAAGAATTTGACCCATACTCAAACCAGGCAAAAGAGTTAAATCTTTGGTTTCGCAGGGAAGCAAAAAATATAAAAAGGCGAAAGGGTTATATTTAAGTGAATGAGCGAATTTTTGTTTCTGGATGTTGTTGCAGTCATAGCCGGTGTGGCGGCGATTCACTTTGTTTTGAAAGCACAGAAGCACTTTGGATTGCTAGTCCAGCCTGCTTTCCAGCTGCTTACAACAGTAATCGGCCTGCTGATGGCGACAATTGTTGCGAAATACTTCGTTGAAAAAGAGGGCGCGCTGAGCGCGTTGAACAACGCTGTAATAATCGGAATGCTGCTGGCGATCTGCATGGCAATGTGGATATTTAACCAAAAAATGCCGAGAATAAAAAAGTGAAAAACGGCTTTTTCTCCATCTGCTTTTTTTGTTTTTAAAAGGTTTAGGGAAAGTTTAACTGAACGCCATTACGCCCGAGGAAGGACTTGAACCTTCGACCATCCGATTTCCGCATGGCCTTCCAAGGAAGGTATCCACCGTTAAAACACGATTTAACAGTCGGATGCTCTACCTGTTGCCCCAGAAGAAACTGTTTTTTCACAGCTTGCTTCTGTCTGAGCTACTCGGGCATGGATTAATAATATGATAAAGAGAACTGGATTTAAATAAAAAGCTTGCTGAATTGGCGTTTTGCAAAAAAATTGGATTATTGCACACTGCTTTTGATTGCAGGCGATGCAATAAAAACAGCGAGAAAAAAAGCGCTTTAACCCGCTTATACGTGCAAAGAAGCGAAATTAACACTTTTTTCAGAAAATAGGGCTTTGTTAATTGCTTAATGCAATGCAGGCCCTGTTTTGTTATGGCTGTTTTTAAATACCAATGCAAAATGCATTATACATAATTCGGGGGGCGTTATTCTTGCTTTGTTTCAGAAAAAGAAGAAAATCCTGCTTTTATACATAAAAGGGAACCTATATTAAGCACTTTGGGTATAATATTAGCGCAGTTTTTCAAAGTGTTGCATTAGGGAATAAAAAAATTTCATTTGCAATATTTTGATCAAAGTGCTGCAGAGGGGTGTAATTTTATTATCTTTCGCAGCGCTTTGTCACAATGCCAAGCAGCGAAAACAAAAAACAAATGTTCTTTAGCTTGACATTGTGTTGCTGTTAAAATTTTTTTGAAAGGGGTGGTAAGTTGAAGAGTCTGATTGAAAATGCAATGGACAAGTCCACTGGAAAAGTGGATGAGGATAAAATCGAGGAATTTGGAACTCCAAAGATAATGGTTGTTGGAGTCGGCGGAGCAGGCTGCAACGCGGTTAACAGGCTTGCAAACATGGGAATTTCAGGCGCACAGCTGGTCGGAGTGAACACTGACAAGCAGCACCTTGCATTGATCAACGACGAGTTGACAAAAATCCTGATCGGAAAAAGCGTTACAAGGGGCCTGGGTGCAGGTGGCTATCCGGAGATTGGGGCAAAGGCAGCAGAGGTCAGCAGGAATTCATTGGAGGAAGTGCTGAGCGATGTTGACATGCTTTTTATTTCAGCCGGAATGGGCGGAGGCACTGGAACAGGAGCAGCTCCAATAATTGCGGAGATTGCAAAAGAGCAGGGCGCAATCGTTATTGGAATTGTGACATACCCGTTCGCTCTGGAAAAAGCAAGATTGATCAAAGCAGAAGATGGAATCGAGGCACTGAGGCAGGTTACTGACACAGTGGTTGTAATAGACAACAACAGGCTGGTTGAACTGGTTCCAAATCTGCCAATCCAGGACGCATTCAAGGTTGCGGATGAAGTCACAGCAAGAACAGTCAGGGGAATAACTGAAACAATCACGCAGCCAAGCCTGATTAACCTGGACTTTGCTGATGTAAGGGCAGTAATGTGCAACAAGGGCCTGAGCGTTATCGCTGTCGGGGAAAGCAAGAGCGTTGACAGGGTGAACGAGGTAGTTGAAGACACTTTGAAGAACGCTTTGCTTGATGTCGACATTGGCGGTGCAACAGGCGCAATGATCCACATTACAGGCGGACCAGACCTGACTCTTGGAGAAGCAAACGCTGTAGGGGAAATGCTGACCGACAGGATTGACCCGAAAGCACAGGTAATCTGGGGCGCAAGGGTTGACCCAACATTCGAGAACAAGATAGAGGTAATAACAATCTTCACAGGAGTCACCTCCCCATACATTAAAGGGCCAAATCCAATCCCGAGCTCGAGCTATACACCGGCATCAAAAAGCGATTTGGGAATAGATTATTTAAGATAAGCCTTTTTTGCTTCCGCAAAAAAGCCTTGGGAAAAAGGCCTTTGGGAAAACAAAAAAGCAGGGGGCAGAAAAATTACCCCTTTCTTTTTTCTTTTTTTTATTTAAATTTTAATTTCTGTTTCTTTAATTTTTGCAAGTTCAGTTCATTAATTCACAGCAGCAGGGGCAGCGCGTTCAGCAGCAGCAGCCCTGCAACAATCCAGAGAAAAAGCCTGCCAATGAATTTTTCTGTTTCTTTTTTGCTCATCCCAAGAAAGCCGAAGTATGGCAGGAGTATGATTTTTGCTATTTTTCCGCCGTCGAACGGAACAACAGGCAGGAAGTTCACTGTAGCAATCAGGAAGTTCAGCAGGATAAGCCAGAAGAAGAAATCAATCAATACATTGCTTACTGTGGAAAACAGCTTGAATGATTCAGGGATTGCATAATTTGGATTCATTTTTTCCTCTATTTCAAAACGCGCCAAGCCCAATTCGTTTGGGGTAATTGTTTCCCGCAGCAAGGCACCGTTCACATCAAGCAGCATTGTAAAAGGCTTTTTCCTGTTATTGCTCAATTCGTTGGAAACATCCTCCTGGAAGGAAATGTTTTTGTCGTTCACCTGCAATATCTGCATTCCTGCCTTCAGCTTCCCGAAAGCGGGATTTGCATATTTCTCCCCACAGATGTCAATGTTCTGGTCAACGCTGGTTATTACAACGCCTGTAACGCTGTTCTGCCTTATTTCATTCGCCCAGCCGCCAAAGAATGGGATAGTGACAGCCAGATAAAAAACAGTTATCAGCAATGTAATTGCCATGCTTGCATACAAATTCGCTGCCGGCCCAGCAGCGTAAACACGAGCCTGCTCTCTTTCATTTTCTTTCTGCAGCTGTTTCTCATCAGGCTCAACAAACGCCCCAACTGGGAATATGCCAATTAAAAGCAGGCCAGTGCTCTTGATTGCAAGCTTTATTTTTCTCGCAAGCACTCCGTGCATCCCTTCGTGCAATACAAGAATTATTACAAAGCTAATCCATGCATGAATTGGCACTGTTATTGGAACATTTGGGATCTGCACGCCTGGAATTATTGGAGCAACTCCAGGGCAGGCCTGCTTTCCGGCAAGCATGCTCTGCACTATGAACAGGCCGTATGCAAGCAGGATAATTGTCATTGTGCCAGCCAGGCCAAATACGCCGAAAGCAATTTTTGCAACAGCATCCCAGTTTTCAGTGAAAGGGTTTTGGAACAGCATCTGGAAAAAATAAAAACGCGCTGAAAGCGCTTCAATCAAAACATACAGGGCTGCGCTTGATGCAAAAAAAATCGCAATCCTTTCAATGCGCTGCTTTTTCCTGCAGAACAGGAAATCAATTGCAACAGCGCCAAAGCCCATTATCAAGCCAATGTCAGCGAACCAGTTCAGGGCGCGCTTGTGCCTGGTGAATTTGTCAAACAAGGGAACAAAGCGCTTTGTCCTGAAAAGTGAAACAAAATAGTATGTTTCAGCCTTTCCGCTTTTTTTCAGCAAATAGGTTGAAGCAAAAATGAATGCAATTATGCCAATTGCCCACAACACTATTTCATTTAGCAGAAGCGAACCAATATCAGTGAATGCGTTCAAAAAAAACAGCTGCATCAGCAAAATTAGCATGTTCCAGTTTTTAATTTTATGCCAAGCTGGCATCGCAAAGGCAAACAGGGTCATTCGCTTTTCAATTTTATGCCAAGCGCTTTTTCCAGCTTTGCAATCAATGCATCGTTTGGCTTTATCGCCTGGGCCTCTATCCTGTGCAGTAATGATTCCTTTTCAAAAACCCTTGCAGCCAATTCCTGCACAGTGAGCTGTTTTTGCTCTCTTGCCTTTCTAATCCTTGCACCGAAATCAGGCACAATGTCCAGGCCCAAATTAAATTCTTCCCTTTCATAAAATGGCTGACCAATTGTTTGGGCCGGCTTTGCGGCAGATTGCCAAGGCACATTAGCAGGAGCAGCTGTTGGCCCAGCCAAAGGCTTTTTCTCCGTTCCAAAGGCAACGCATTCAGAGCAGACAATCAGCATGCTGCCATCCAACTCAATTGTTCTGCCTTTTCCTGCCTCAGCACCGCAAATCTCGCACTGCATGTGATTGAATAAGGGAAAGAAATTTTATTAAAACAAAGAGTAAAATGAAATGGGCAATCAATTTCAAGTGAGCCTTTTAAGCAGCTTTTCTTTTCTTTGAAGGATTCTCTTAGTTTTGTCTTCTTTTGCTTGAGCTTCTTGCAGCGATTTTAGAGTCCCTTCTGAGCTTCCAAATCTAAGGTCAGTCCATATCCCTTGCACTCTTTCATGCATTTGTCTATGTACAGCTGTACTCTGTTGAGCCATTGCAAGAGCCTGCTTCAAACCAGGCATTCGGTTCTCAAGGCGCCGCCTTATTTTTCTTTTCACACAAGAGCGCCTTACAGCAGCGCTGGCTCTTCTTACAATGCCCATTTCAAACACAACAACACAGGTTCTTGTATTAATTTTTGTTTAACCATATTAATAAATTTTCCCTCAAGCACTGCATGAGATTGAATAAAGGAAAGAAATTTTTTAAACAGAATGCAGGAATCAGCTGATTGTTATTTCCCCGCTGCAGCTGATTGTGGCACTTTTGTTGAATCCAAAGGCATCAGTGTAATTTATTTCAATTGAACTATAACTATGGCTGCCTATGGTGCCTGCAATTGGCGTCAAATCAATGTCAATGCCTGGCGCAACACTGCTTGGGCAGCCTGGCACATTTTCAGCAAAGGCATTGCTGCCAGTGCAACTAATGCCTGTAAGAGCGCCGCCTGTTAAGTTTGTCAGCTTTATTGTTCCAAGCGGCATGGAGTTGACCAATGTTCCGCTCTTGCTTAAATTGTGGGCTTTGAACATTATTTTTGTTGGCTCACTGCTGCTGCAAACTATCTCGGCTTGCAGGGCCGAACCAATGGCAGCAGAGGGCGGAGGCTGCGCAGTGCAGCCGAAAAGCAAAAAGAGCGCAAAAGCGCTTGCAAGCAATAAAATAAGCTTCATTAGAAACAGCAAAATAACGCTTTTCATGTTTTTAATTATTTCTGCGATGGCTTTGTCAATTACCCCTGCTGATAGCAGCCAATACTTTCTGTGCAGCATCTCTTACTTCCATTTTTTGGTCATTTTTCATCTCTTCAAGAAATTTTATTACCTTCAAATCTGCTGAAAGTGGTAAATACAATATTGCATATTTTCTTTCAAGTGGGTTATCAAGTTTTTTTATCAGTTCAATCAATTCAGGTAAATGTTGCTTTTCTCCCAATTGTGCAAGTGCGCCTAAAAGCGATGCTCTTTTCTCTGGCTTTGTCTCTTTTTCCAACAGCTTTATTAGAAAGGGTTTAATTTTTACACCGCCAGTATCCCTAATTTTGCAAACCCAACCCAGACCATGCGCCCTAATGCCCAAATCATTCCTGCTAAGCTGAAAAACTGTGTTAACTAATGTTTTATGCATTCCTCGCATTCCAATTTCTTTTGCAAAGTTTGCCCTTTCTTTCCGAGCAGCTGTTATGTTTGCCCTTTCTTTCCGAGCAGCTATTCTTAGAGATTGAATAATTGCACTTCGAGCTGTTTGCCCTAACCGACCAGAGGACTTTCGCGCCCTAACCATATTCCACCATAGGAAATAAGATTACCAATTATTTTAAAAGCAAAAAGGAATTAGGGAAGGAAAGGGTTTGGAAACCGTTTCCTTCACAACTAATAGAATTGGTTTGAACTTATGGCAAATGACTTTAATTTTTGAACATTTTACTGCCATTTGCTATTTGTAAAAGACATTTTTTGTCCAATTATTTATGTCTTTTACTATAAGTATCTGCTCAACATTTATTGCCGAAAAAACTTTTTTTTATAGTATTCTTCATTTTTAGCCCGGCTATTTTTTATTCCTGCTTCTTTTAGCCGTGCACAAAGTTTTTCCATGGGCAATCCTACAATGTTGGTGTAGCTTCCTTCGATTTTTTCTATTAAAAATTTTCCTTTTCCTTGTATTGCGTATGCTCCCGCCATATCCCTGGGTTCGCGTGTTGCAATGTAATCAGTTATTTCTTTTTCACTCAGTTTTTTGAATTTTACTTTTGTTTTTTCAAAATCAACAATTTGTTTTTTTGTATTTGTTTCGACAAGTGCGATTCCAGTGTAAACCGAGTGCCATTTTCCACTAAAGCCTTTTAACATTTTTTTTGCGTCTTCAGCATTTTTTGGTTTTCCAATTAACTTGTTTTCAAAGAAAACAATTGTGTCAGCGCCAATAATCAAAGAATTTGTAAACTTGTTTGCTAGTGCCATTGCTTTCATCAAAGCATTTTTTTGCGCTATTTGTTCTATAGACAAGTCATTCAATTCATTGATTTCTTTGACATTTGCAGGAACAATAATAAAGTCCAAGCGAATCTTTCTTAACAAATCAGCCCTTCTAGGAGAACCAGAAGCCAAAATAACTCTCATTGGAATAATTCCCCAAATTCAACTTCTTATGCCGACTAACAATAACCTCCAACATTTACTTCACTCCCTGCCTCAAATGCTGTTTAAGCAATTTTATTGCTTCTTCCACTGTTTTGTTCTTGTGGACAACAGCGCAAACCGCTTTGACAAAAGCCGTTGGATTCTCATGCTGGAAACTGTTCCTTCCCATCGCAACCCCTGCGCCGCCTGCTTTAATGCTTTCCTCAATCATTTTGAGAGTCTGTATTTCATCTGCCTTGCTTCCGCCTGCGATAATTACTGGCACTGGGCAGCCTTCAACCACTTCCTTAAAAGATTCAACACTGCCAGTATAATTGGTTTTCACTATATCTGCTCCCAGCTCTGCTGCAGTTCTTACTATGTGTTTTATAATTTCCACATTTTTATCATCTTTTGCATACATGCCCTTTGGGTAAGCCATTACAAGCAATGGGATACCCCACTCTCTGCATTGCAGTGAAACCATTGCAACATCATGCAGCATCTCTGGCTCGGTTTTTGAACCAATGTTCAACTGCATTGAAACTGCATCTGCTCCAAGCTTCAAGGCATGCTGCACTGTATTTACCATGACACGCCTTTCCGTGTCAATAGCAAGGTTTGTTCCAGCATTCAAGTGCAAAATTAATCCAATATCTTTGCCGTAGCCTCTTAGCCCGCTCAGCGCAGAGCCTACATGCAAAACAACTGCGTTTGCCCCCCCTTTTGCCACTGCATCAACGATTTTTGGTATGTCCACAAGCCCTTTTATTGGGCCATATGCAACAGGATGATCCAATGGAATTATGACTGTTCTCTTTGTTTCCCTGTCTGTTATCCGCTCTAATCTTATTTCTTTTCCCATTCCGGACATTCAGTAACCCCCTTTCTTGCTTTTTAATCAATGCATAAATACATTTTTATTTGCTTAGGCTTTTTCTATCCTTCTTATCACGCAAACCATATCATCAGATTTGTGCCTCACTTGGTAGTATTCGACCACATTGAATGACTCTAGGATATCGTTCACCCATTTGTCAATGCTCCACAAATTTCTATAAATGCCATCTCCTTCAAATTGCTTAATGTTTGATTCTGAAAGTATGGGTAGACCAAATATGATGTAGTCTGCCAGCTTTAACTGCTTTTCCAGCAGTTCAACAATCTGCTTTTTTTCAAAGTGCTCTATGACGCCGTGGTGAGTGCAGGCATCAAAGCTGTTTGGCTTGAAATTTTCGTCGATTTTGAAAGCGTCTGCTTGCATGAAGCAAATGTCCTTTCCAAAGTTTCTGCCATTCATGCGTGCTATCTCCAATACCTTTGCATCCAGTTCAGCGGCAGTTACTTTGAAACCAAATGTTGAAAGGCATATTGCAAGTCTCGCTCCACCACATCCAACTTCAAGCAGTTTTGCGGGTGGCTTCGCATATTTCAGCACGGTATTATAATAGGGCTTGTAGATGGCCATGTATTCCTTGAACCGTTCTTCGTTTAGAATTCTTTTTTTGTAGTATTCAAGCCACTCGTTTTTATTCCATCCCATTTTTTACGCCCCTGATTTCTCTTCTAAAATTTTGCACAAGTTCTGATGCTGTTCTTGATAAAATTACAGCATCTGCTCCAAGGCTTACAAAGCAGTACCCTTTGTCATAATACGATTTTGCTTCTTTCCAAGAAGAAGCCGCTCTTCCAAGAGCAACATTTGCAACCTTTGCGGCTTCTTCGACTTTGCTTATGGCAGACTGCACTTCTTTGTGGTCTTTGTCTCCAATGTGACCCATTTCAGCTGAAAGATCTGTTGGCCCAATAAAAATAGCATCGATGCTTTCAACCGTTAGGATGCTGGCAATGTTGTCAACTGCCTCAATTGTTTCAATTTGCAAAATAACTGCAATATCTTCATTGGCTGTTTTAACATACTTGCCCGCATCTAAGCCATAGGATACTGCCCTTGTAATAGTTGAAGCCACCCCCCGGCAGCCAAGCGGCGGATACTTGCATGCAGCGACGGCTTCTAGTGCCTCTTTTCTGTTGCTAATTGACGGAATTACGATGCCGTTTACCCCTATGTCAAGCACTCGCTTAATTGCGGTTTTGCTGTTTTCAGGGACTCTCGCCAAGCAAGCGCAATCTGCAGCGTTTATTGCCTGAGCTTGCGACAACAAGGTCTGAAAATCATTTGGAGCGTGCTCGCAGTCTATTAAGAGCCAGTCAAAACCAGCAAGTGCCATTGTTTCTGCAACTGCATTGCTTCCTGTAACCAGCCAAGCTCCACATGTTTTTTCCATAGCTTGCAATGATTGCTTTATACCACTGCCTTTGGAGAAAGCCATCTTTTCACCCATTGCCCCTGGATGCCAAATAGGCCTCCTTTTCCCTTAGAATTGCGATATCTGCAAACTTCAAATGGTTTTTAATAAAACCCTGTTTCCTGTAGAAAATGGTTCTTACAATAACATGACAGATTATCTGCATAACATCTTCAATTATTTGCTGGTCATAGCTTGGCACAACCCACGACAGGTTAGCCACTTTTGCGATTTTGCCTCCATCGTTTCCAGACAAGGAAACCGTGAAATTTCGCTCTTTTGCATATTTTAAGGCGTTGAATACATTGTCTGCATTGCCGCTTGCAGAGATTCCTATAACTATGTCGTTTCTCTGCAAAAAATTTCTCAACTGTTCGACAAAGATTTGGTCGTAGTGCCTGTCATTTGCCAAGCCTGTTAAATGACAAAGGTTTTCATGCAAAGCCAATGCCTTTAACCTTTTTCTGTCTTCAAGCTTGGCGCTTGCATCCCAATTCAGGTTATGGGCAAAATGTGCTGCAATACTAGCGCTGCCGCCGTTTCCCATGATGTAAACTGTCCCATTTGAATCTCTTGCTTTAAGAATAAGTTCCGCCAGTACTGCAAACTTTTCAGCCTCCAGAAAGCTAACGGCAGAAATCAGACCCTTTTTGTAATAGTCTACAAACTCCGCATTTTTTGGATAATCCACAAGATTTGCTTTTTTCCAATTTTGCATCTTCACCACTTCAACAACCAAAAATGCCTTTTATAAGGTCTCTTTGAACGCAGGCACAAATTGTTTCTTTGATGCTTTAGTTTCCATTTTCTCAATCCCTTTTTTTAATTTTTTGGTTGTGTCCGCTAATTGGTTAACATTTTGTGGTCAGCAATAAATATTATGACCGCCCCCTATGTTATAAAAGACCAACACGGAGATGGTCAATAATGCTAACCCTTAAAGGAAATATAATGGTATATGATAACTTAAATCTGTACGTGTTTAGCTCTTGAGGTGGACCAGTAGCTGGTTGTAGGGGTTGAGTCCGCGTTGTTCCCACGTGATTATGAGGCTTGTCAATATATCGTGGTTTTTGGTCCCTTTTTTTGTTTCGAAGACAACCATAGATTTTTCGTTGTACCACCGTTTCTCGCAATGCTCGTTCTGCTTTGTTGTTGGTTGTTTCTGTGTCTATAGCGAAACTATTATACATTTGAACTTTCTTATTATTGCATGACTTGGAATTTGACTCGTGGTAAAGAGTTTCTGCCGGATTTTTCTCTTAACGAGTTGAAACAATACGCTACGGCAGAGAAGAAAGCGCAACCGCGTTTGCGGTTGTTGGTTGCATTAAACCGAAAAGAAGGAAAAAGCATTGACCAGATTGCAGACACAGCTGGGTTGCACAGGCGTGCAGTGCATGATATTTTGCATCGTTTTGAGGAGCATGGCATCCAAGCTGCCGAGTCTTTGCCAAAATCTGGGCGGCACAATCGCTTGGCTGTTAGCCAGTTAAAAGACTTGAAGAAACGATTGTTGAAGTCGCCGAAAGCCAGTGGCTTTGATGAAGGTTTTTGGAACAGGTGCATGGTTCGACAACTCATTCGCCGACAGTACAGCGTACGCTTTTGTAAAAGCTGGATACTACAACTATTGACTCGGCTCGGTTTTTCATACAAAAAAACCTGTGCAGGCAATTTGGCTGAAAATTTTCCGTAAAAAACCCTTTTTAATTTGTTTTGCGCTCCATTTCTGCTTATGGGAACTGCAATTGGCGAACTGCTGCAGAAAGAGGAAATCGACCTGAATTTTTTGAGCGGGAGAAAGGTTGGAATTGACAGCTTCAATATCCTGTACCAGTTTCTTTCAAGCATAAGAAGCCATGACGGCACTCCATTAATGGACAGCAAGGGAAGGATAACCTCGCACCTTACCGGGCTATTATATAGAACAATAAACCTGCTTGAGGCAGGGGCAAAGCCTGTTTTTGTTTTTGACGGAAAGCCCCACGAACTGAAAGGCGAAACCATAAGGGAAAGGCACAAGATAAGGACAGAGGCAAAAAAGAAGTTTGAGAAAGCGAAAAAAGAGGGCAAAATGGAAGAGGCAAGAAAGTATGCCCAGCAGGCTGTTCAGCTTAAGGGCGAAATGATTGATGATGCAAAAAAGCTGGTTGAATTAATGGGTCTGCCTGTTGTCCAGGCTCCGAGCGAGGGCGAGGCCCAGATTGCAGCAATGGTTGAAAAAGGAGATTTGTATGGGTGCATTTCACAGGACTTTGATGCGCTTTTGTTCGGCACACCAAAGCTACTGCGAAACATTACAGTAAGCGGGAAAAGGAAAGCGCCGGGAAAAGATTTCTATTATGAGATAAAACCAGAGATGATTGAGCTGGAAAAAAATTTGAAAGCGCTTGGCATTGACAGGAAAAAGCTGATTTGGATTGGCATTCTGATTGGAACAGATTTCAATGAAAAGTTTCCGAAGATCGGCCCCAAAACAGCGCTGCAGCTTGTTCAAAAGCACAAAAGCTTTGAGGAAATAATAAAGGAAACAAAGCACCGCCCTGAATTTGATTACAAAGAGATTGAGGAAATTTTTTTGCACCCAAATGCAACTGACAAATACGAAATAAAATTTTCTCTGCCCCAAAAAGAAAAAATCCTGAGCTTTTTGTGCGAAGAGCACGATTTCTCGGAAGAGAGGGTTAAAAGCGCATTAAGCAAGCTGGAGGAAAAGGCCCTGGAAAAAGGAGCGCAGAGCAGATTGAGCCAATGGGGCTAATGCTATCTGTCTCAATCACCCCCCTGCAAAGCAGATTGGACCAGGGGGGCTAATGCCATATAAATAGCTCAACCATTCGGTTGATTTTTTTCAACCAAACTAATATTAATCGGGTTCAGCACTCTCTTCTTTAAAGAAGCTGTTAGTGGAGTTGACCTGAACTGAAAGCCAAGAGCGCAATTGCTTTTCTTGCAATCCTGCTGTTATTCAGCGAGTGCTTTGCGCTGCAGGCAAGCGCTTTTTCTTTCAGCGACCTTTTCTCGATTTTTTTTAAGCCGGGCGCAATTCAAAGCAGCGGAGTTTTTTCCCTTCCGACAGCAAAATCCACGGCTGAAAAGGATTTGAGCAGCAGCTGCGTTAAATTGCTTAATGCAACCTCGCTTGGAAAAAAATATCTCTCAGCATGGGGCAACGATGAATTGCAGGGCTATTGCAAATTCCTGAAAGAGTTCCCATCAGGTTTTGGAAATGCCGTGATTAATGTAATGAAAAAAGAGTGGTACACGGACAGCTTGGTAAAACAAGCAGTTGAATTAGACAGCGCTGGCGATTTCAAGAATTTTTTCAAGAAAGGCCACCCAATGACAATCATCAAGGACAGGTACAATCCAAGCAAAAGCAAAAAAGTGGATGGCCTTTTTGATGTTGGGAGCAGGGAGAATTACATTAAAGCAAGGGCAGTGAGCACTGAACTGCGCAAATGGGAAGATTTGAAAAACGCAATCCTTTCAGAAGCCGAATACTTCAAATACAGCCCTTTGGGCGGGCGCTATGACAACACCATTGTAATAGAGCTTAGGAAGGGAACAAAGCTTGACACCAAAGCACTGCAGCAGGCAATATGGTTTGCGTACGAGGAAGACAGATTGAAGATGATCAACATCTCAAGAGTTGGAGTATACGATGCCAAAAAAGACAGCGTGCTCCTCTATGACAAAGAAGACTGGGAATGGAACGCAAGAACAGTGAAAGACTGATACAGCAACCGAATGAAGATGAAAAAATAACCAACTTTTTTAAGAGTAACAACCGCTGCTGAAACAAAGTCTTTTATTCATTTTCTTGAGGGAATTAGTTTAGGTGTTGGGGGTTGAATGAATAAAATAAATTTGAATGGATTTGAAGCAAACAGGGTCTTCATCTATTTTTTATTAATAACTGCCATTGTTTTAATCAGCGGTGTTGCTTTAAGCTATGACCAAAACAGTGAACAACTTCTTCCCACAATGGGCGTTGAAAATATTGACCTAAATGAACAAGCTTTGAGAGAAACTCATTTCAAGCAATTACCTGAAGTAAGCGGAACCGGAACATACTTCAAAATCGAAAACAGCGATTTAAATGCCGGACTTTTGAGTTCGGTTTCTATCTCAGTAAGATTGTTTTCCGCAGGAAACATGATTGAATATAGTATTGGGCCAATTAGTAGAACATTGACGCTCCCACTTAGCATAGATGCAAGCGATGCAGAACCAACAACTGAACAAAAAACAACAATTACGCTTGATGGCTTAGCGCTAAACACAACCTATTACATGTACGAAGACAGTTATATGAATGAAAAACCGTTTACAACAGATTCAAAAGGGACTTATTCCTACGAACAAGATCTGTCCACCCAGCATAGTGTTTGGATTCAAACTTTAGAATCGAATACTTATTTTATTAGAGATGACGCAACTGGCGGAGACTGCGAAGGAAAGTCAATTGGAATTTGGAATCTAAGTACAAAAACATGTACTTTAACGACTGATTTAACAGAAACCGTACAAATCGATTCAAATAATATTACATTGAGCTGTAACCAACACAGCATCAATGGCAGTGTTTTTGTCCGCCAAAAAAATTGGATAGTTATAGAGGATTGTAACGTCTATGGATCTAACTATGGCATTAGATTGGAGCTTTCAAATTATAATAAAGTTAATAACAACACCTCTTCGAATGTTTATAGCGGAATATTGGTGGCTAATGGTGCCAATAATACTTTCACGAATAATAACATCCAGCGTAGTAGGTATTGTGGGATTTGGTTAGATCTGACGGGGTCCTATTCAGAACCTACTGGAAACAATCTTATTAATGACAACAATATTTTAAATGGTTACTACAATGGAATTTGTCTGGCCGACGCTAATCATAACTATATTAGCAATAATAAAATATCAAACATTAGTCGCGTTGGATGGACCACGGATGGAATTTGGTTCTCAAATTCTCATTTTAATACAGTCTCTAACAACACCATTAGTTCTATTGGCAGTGGGGGCGTGAGTATCGCAGATTCTTCTCATAACAATATTGTTGATAACAATATATCCAATACATCGGCAGGAATTTTTGTGTGGGGTGCCAATAACATTATTGCCCACAATGCTATCTCAAACAGTGAAGATGGAATCTATCTTAGGGGTTCTATGGATACTATTGTTACGGGCAATTGGATTTTAAATAACGCATATGGGGTACATTTAAGAGAATACACAATAGGCCCCCTCTTAACTTTAACTAACAACATTATCACAGATAATAATTATGGGGTCTTTTTTGAGCTTTATACGGCAACTCCACCTATTGTAAATAAAATAGCTTATAACGACATTTTTAACAATATTAGATACAATTTTGTCAATACCCTGCCATATAATGTAAAAGCAGAGTACAATTGGTGGGGGGCAACAGACGAAAACAAAATAGCCAGGAATATATATGATTATTTTGATTATAATCGTTACGGCATTGTTGATTACACCCCTTGGCTGATGGCTCCATTTGAAGAAAGTCTTGCCTGCTTTAACGGCGTAAAAGACTACAACGAAACAGACATCGACTGCGGTGGCAGTTGCTTGGCATGCGAAGAAGGAAGGCGCTGCCTGCAAAATAGTGACTGCATAAGCCAATACTGCAATATCTTGTACAACATCTGTGATGTGCCAGGCGATTTGTACATTGAGTGGGTTAAGCCGATTCAAGTAATTGAGGATGTTAACCTAGTTGCAGGCAAGGCAACTGTTGTAAGAGTGAAGGTAGTGAACAATGGGCCTGAAGTGGAGACAGGGATTGCATTAGACTATGGTAATAGTGGCAGCAGGGAAACTCAGACTGTTCTTATAAGGGCTTTTTCGTCCGAAATAGTTGATTTTTATTCAACACCGTATGACATAGCCGGAGCATATCAAATAACCGCAGAGGTGGATTCACTAAAAAATATTTCAGAAATAAACGAAAGCAATAACACAAAAGAAGTGGACGTGAATGTGGTTGATGTCTTGGATTTTGATGTATTGTTTGTTCCAGCTTATTATTTTGAGTATGGGGCTTCTTTTGACGATTATGTGAAAGACTGGTTCATAAATTATGAGTTTCTCTTAGGCACTTATCCTATACCAAACAACAAACTACATATCTGGCCACAATCTCAACAATTTACCAGTTGGTTGATTGCTGAAAGGTCTGGCTCGCATACTAGTACAGATGTCAGAAAGTTAGAATCTGCGTTGTGGGGTTATAAGATGAAAAATTATCCCCAATTTGATAGAGTTGTGGGGATTGTTCATGAAAACTGGATGTCTGAATCTTCTGGTGACGCATGGATGCCGGTAATGCCTTCTGTGGTGGTGATACAGCCTCAAAAGTACTATATGGCATTGGCTGCGCATGAATTAGGGCATACATATAGCTTGTGTGATGAATCCCAAAAATCGTTGTATGATACTCAGAATTTTTGGTATTGGTGGGGTTGTGCAAATAAGTATCCATCCTATTGTTCACAAAACCCACAGTGTTCGGGCAGTTTTGATATTAATGGCTTTTGGGTTGAGAAAAAAGAAGAAAGGAAAACGCTGGTTGATGAAGGAGAGTACTATTACAGCATGATGGGTGCTTGGGGCAATAATGATAGGGCTTGGATTTCGGATTCGGATTACTTGCATCTTCTAAAGGAATTTCAGACTCCTCACACTGACTTAAACCAAGTAATTATAGTCAGCGGCACAATTGACAAGGCAGGGGACATAAACTTTTTCACTTTTTATTTAGCTGAAAGCGTGGTTACCGGCACTTTGGATGGAAACTATGTATTGGAGTTGCAGGATGGCAGCGGGCAAGTGATTCAGGATTACAATTTCTCAGACCCCTTTTTTGGATGTGATTCTGATTTAAATACAACAGGCTTTGCGTTCACTATTCCATTTGATTCTAGGGCACATAAAATTGTTGGAAAATATTTTAATGAAGTAAAAGACGAGCGAATCATTACCTCAAACGCTCCAACTGTTGAAATCTATTCGCCTAAGGATGAAGATATTTGGAGTGGAATGCAAACAATAAACTGGAACGCAAGCGATGCGGACGGTGACACAGATTTAAGCTACACATTGGAATACAGTGATGACAACGGAGAAAAATGGTATCTGATAACAACTGAATACAAAGAAAAAAGTTTTGCTTGGAATACTGATGGCGTCCAACCAGGAAACGCATACAAAATAAAAGTAACTGCAAGCGATGGAGTGAAAACTGGGGAAAGCAGCTCCAGCGCATTTACTATTCAAAACCCAGGCATTGAAATCCAGCCATTCATTTGGAGCTTTGGAAGCGCTGCACAAGGAAGCGTTATCTCAAAACAATTTAGCATAACAAACTCTGGAAACGCTGACTTGGAATTGTATAACTTCAATGCGCCGGCAAATGTAGTCATTTCAGGGCTGCAGCTTCCGCTGACGTTGTCGCCTAGGCAAAACATTCAATTCAATGTTGAATTAAACACTGCTTTGTTGGATGGAACAATTGATGAAAATGCAGTGTTTTATTCAAATGACCCAAATGAATCGGAAAAACACTTTTTTATTGAGGGCACTATTTTTGCACCCAAAACAATGGATGGAAACCTGCATTTAGCAGACATGAATTCATACCTAAAAGAACAAGTGCATTATAGCGGGGCTACCTCAGCTCAAATGATTCTGAATTACATGAGAGAAGCTGCCGGATACCCACAGCTTCCACAGGAAACAATCTACTACTATGGACACAAGTACAATTTATCAGATAATAATGAGTTACTGGAATTGGATGCTAATGCAATGAATGCTGTTTTAGGGCATTTTGACCCATACGATTTTATTATAAGCGAACCTTATGACCTCTATGACTCGCTCGCAGACGGCAACCCATATCAGGGTTATAGCTTTACTATTGACACTTTTGATGCAAACACCGACCCGGAAGCTGCAAGCAATTATATGAGTGGCATTGCCCATTGGATGGCTTATCCTGTGAAAAGAAAAGCGTGGTGGTTTGACAGTGAATTGGTTGCAAAACCAAACACGCCAGCAGCAATCCCATTATATGGCAACTATGCTCACTGGGCAGTTGTAAACGGCTTTGCAGCAAGCGGAAACCCAGTGCCAAACCCAAGCGTAAACCCCTGGCAGTCAGACCCAGTTACAATTTATGGTTTCTGGTTGACTGACCCGGCAGAAGAAGGCATAGGACAGCATGTTTTTGTTACAGCAGCTGACGCAAATGCTGTCTACTTCAAGCCAATGGATTCAAACGATTCTTTCAAAGGAAAGTATTTGCAGATTGCAGAGCCGCCAGTGCTTCCACCAGAGGAAAGCGGATTAGAAATTGAAGCAGGCAACAAGTTTAAAGCAGAAATTCCAGCGCCTGTTTCACAACAAGCTAACTTGCGCTTTGTTGGAGTTGAAAGTGAAGTAGAGCCAGAAATGAGGACAATGTCCATAAAGAATGCTGGAGCTGGGGCTGCTGCAGGGGAAGAAGAGCCCATGCAAGAGAAAAAGAGCTGGAGAGATTTGGTTGATTCCCACTTGTTGTTAGACCAAAGCGCGGTTGCTGCATTTGAGGGCGCTGAAATGGCTGAACCATTGCAGGTGCATGAATTAGTGGAAAACAGGGACTATTATCTAGTGCCATTCAACAAAGAAGGCTTGACATCAGGCGTAATAATGTTGGATGCAGAAGAAGGGTACTTTAAGCAAGCGAGCTGGACAACAGAGCCAGAACAGTATCCTGCAGTTGAAGAACAAAATGCTGTCTCACTCGTAAAAAAAGAAATCAATCCAAAGCCAACAGAAAGCTTGGCAGTTGAATTCAATTCATTTGCTGAAGCAAGCGCACAGCTTGCATGGCAACCGAATAATTACAGCAAAAGCCCGTTCAAACCATACTGGGTAATAGAAATGGGGGGTGGCAGATGGATTGCAACACAAGAAGGAAAATTGTACGAAATTCTGCCACCTACATCTACTAAAGCAGACACACAAGTCATTGAAATTGCTACTGTGCCACCAGAATCAAACGGCTTTACAAACTTGGGCAAATACTTTGAAATAATCAACCCAAACATAGATGACGGTTCATTCTCAGCAACCCTGGCATTCTTCTACAACGATGCAGACAACGATGGAATAGTAGACGGAACAAACATAGAAGAACAAAATTTGAACGTATACTATTACAAAGAAGAAAAAGGCTGGACAGAAATAACAGAGCCCGAAAGAAACACAGAAGCAAACACAATCAGCACAACAACCAATCATTTCACGCTGTTTGCGTTAATGAAAGAAAACCCGGAACCCGAGCTAGAGCATACTCAGCCATCGACGCCAGCAGACAGAGGCAGCACTGGTGGTGGCGTAAGCGGCGGGTCTGGAATTATTGCTAACAAGCAAACAAATGGCGTTGAAAACATTGAAAGCGAATTGGGTGACTCTGCAAAAGGCATTATAGAGAAGGAAGAACCAAGTGAGAAACAAATTGAAGAAATGGGGGTCATTGCTGAAGCTGGGGAAGAAAAAGGGGTTATAGAAGAAACCAGCGAAATGAAACCGCAAACAATAACAGGATTGATAGTATTCGGTAGCGATAAAACAATTGTCATGCTTTTAGGTTGCCTGCTAATCGCCCTTATTATAATAGTGAAAACTTATTTAAGCAAAAAAAGTGCGGGCAACACATTTTGAATGGTGTCTTTGTCTTTTTGGCGTCAAAAGCCTTTATGCAAGGAATAAAGCTAATGCATAGAAAAATACGGCTAAGAGTATTATGTATGGGCCCAAAAGTTTGAGTTTGCGTTTTCTTTTAAAACGCCCAGCTATGATAAAAGCCATGCCCAAGAAAAAGATAGGAAAAGACAGCAAACGAAAGATGAACGCCATTTGCCCTCTTGTGATTGCTTCTTCTAGGGAAGTGCTCAAAGAGCCAACACAAGTAATAGTTAAGATCTCTTTCTCACCAGACTGGGGTATATAAGTCATTAAAATTTCACTGTGGTGGAAAGTAACTCCAGGAAGTAAATTCCCTTCGATTTGAAATTCTTCCCCAGAGCCTATCACTCCCTCAAGCGGTTTTTCAATTACGAATACATCGCTTTTAGATTCAATCGAAGTTATGGTAATATTTCCTTCCGTTTTATTAATTAACTTTACAAAAGAAGCCCCCTCCTCCGGCCTTATAAAACGGGAGTCTTTTAGCAATATTTTAGTTGGATTAGAAGTACTGCAAACTGTTCCCACTGATATCGCAACAGCAATATTGGATAATAAAACCAAGCAAATCAACATAGCGAAATATTTTTTCATTTCAATTCTAATTAACGCTAAACTTGTATTTAAAGTTTGATTCGTGACATTTTTGGGTACATTAATGAACTAATTAATAAAAAAACAACAACTTGGAGTTTTCCAATCAGCTGTGCTTTCCCTTCAGCGGAACGAAGACAAAGCAGCACTTGCTTTCTTTTTCAACAGCTTTCCCTTTTTGCTTTTCAATTAAAACCATTTCCTGCGAAAACCTGCCTCCAAGCGGTGCAACCAATTTTCCTTTTTCACGCAGCTGTTCAATCAATGGCTCTGGGATCTGCCTGCACGCAGCGCTGATTAAGATTCTGTCAAAGGGCGCTTCCTCTTTCCATCCAAGGGTTCCATCGCTGCAGCGCAAAAAAACGTTTTCGCAGCCAAGCAGAGCAAGGGCTTTCACTGCCTGCTGGTGCAGGGCATGCAATAGCTCAATACCAAACACAGCCCCTTTTTTCCCAACAAGCTCTGAAAGCAGTGCTGCAACGTAACCGCTTCCTGCCCCCACTTCCAGAACCTTGTTTCCTTTCTGCGCTGAAAGCATTTCAAGCATTATTGCAATAGTGCTAGGCTGCGATATTGTCTGCCCTGAACCAATTGGGAAAGCGCTGTCAGCGTAAGCGTAATCAATCAGCGCTGCTGGAAAAAATTTTTCCCTTGCAACAGCGAGAAAAGCGTTGCGCACTGCTTCGCTTTGAATGCTGCAGGCTGCCTGCATTTCCCCTACCAATCGCTTTCTTTTCTGTTCAAAGCTTTCGCTCAACTAGATCGCTCTCTTTCCCTAATCAATTGCATTAAATCCCGGAATTTGCTTAATGTGCTCAGCTCTTCTTCCGCAATTATCGGGATTTGCTCAAAGCGCTTCACTTTTTTGTCCTTTGCAATAATGAAGGGCTCTGCCTTGAATACTTTTTTTGTTTTTTCCAGGTCAATTGCCTTTCTTTTAATTTCCATTCCATGGCTTACTTTTCCGATTAACAGGCTTTCAGCCGGGCTGCTATATGCCTTGAACGGAGCGTGCTTGAATAAAGCTATTTTAATGCCAAGCTCATGCACCTGCTCCAAAGCCCTGTCGTCAATGTGCTCGCTGTAAAAGCCCTTAATCTCTTTTTCGCTCGGCTGAGCAGCTGCAAACAAATCGATTTTTTTAATCAAAGCAGTTGCAAGCGCGTCCTCAAGCTTTTCAGCCATTGAAAGCGAAGCTGTTGCGCCCTTCTCATACCTGTGGATTGATTCAACAGTGCTTTCAACCTGTTCTGCAAGTTGTTGCAGCGTCAAGCCAAGCTGCTTTCTCCTCTGCCTGAGCTTCTCCTTGTCCAATTCAACAATGCTCTTTCCCTTGAAGTAGCGCACTGAGGGAAACCTCTCGGCCAGCAGCCCCTTAAAGCTATCAATGTTCAAAGCAGCCAGGCCATACCTCTCATACAGAACGCCGTTGCTCAAAGCAAAAGCCTTGCTTTTTTCGCCCAAAATCAAAACAGTTGCATTGAACAGGGAAGCAATCTTCCGCAGCTCTGCAGCGTGCTCTTCCCTCATTGCATCAATGTTGTTGAAAACCTTCACAACAAGAGTCAAATCAGGCCTTTTTGCAACCAAATCAAAGCAGGCATTGCTGTGCAGAAAGCCCTCAACATCAAAACCGTTCTCCTTGAGCAAAGCAATTGCCCTCAACAAAATCGTTTCCCGCATTTCGCATCGCCAAAGCAAATATTTAAATTAAGTTAAAAACCCTTTTTTAATGGTATTCAATGCCTCTGTTCAGAAGAAAGAAAATGCCATTGCTGCCTGGGAAAACATTTAAACCAAGGAAGCATATTGACAGAAGGGAAGAAAACTGGGCTTTGAATGTTCTGCCAAGCGGCATCAGTAAAGAGCCGACCTTTGTTGTTTACAAAGCCGATTACCCAAAAATGGCTGAACCAACGCCCGCTGTAGTTAGAGGCGGCGCGTTTACAGTGGAATTGCTTGAAAGAAGAGGGCAGGCTGCAAAGAAAAAAGGCTTTTTACAACGGATTATAGAACGGTTTTGGAAAAAATGAATTTCGAATTTTCAATTTCACAGCACGCATCGTAAAATAGCAAGGTTTAAATTCTTTGAAAGCATAGGTTTTATTGGTGAAATAACATGGGAAAAAGAGTGGAAGCGTTTCGTAGAAAGATTGGTTTGCAGGGTAGAAGAGAGGGAAAGGAGAGGCCATATTACCCTGGTGTTTCCCCTGGAGTGCCAGTACGGAAGGGGGTCCAGGGTGTGAAGGGGATGTATGAAATCCAAACAGCCCCAAACAGTAAATTCGTGTCTTTTGATAGGCGTCGCAGATTGCGCGATAGACTGTTTGGAAGAAAACAGCGTCCCGAACCAAAATAAGTTTTTCTGCTTTATAGTGTTCAGTTTCACAGCACTCCTGCAAGGAAGCCGAGCAATGCAACCAGCATTGCGATTTTTGAGAGCACCTGTGCCCTGCCAAATTTTCTTTGAACAGCTTTAGCAAAAGAGAGCAAAAAAAGCAGGTTCGCGATTGAAACAATGGCAAGAAAAGCAATTTTGTTAAAGCCAAGCAGGGCAAAAGGGGCATAAACAGCAATTATTGCAGCCAAATAATAAAGGAAAACAATTCCAATAACCTTTTTTTCGCTCAACAGCATTGGCAGGCTTTTCTTAAAGCCCCTGTCCTGCTTCACATCCTGCAAATCCTTTATCAGCTCTCGAGCAAGGTTCGCAAACAAAGCTGCAAGCGCAAGAAATGCAACAATCTCATATTTGCCAATCAATGATGCGCCGAAAACAAGCGTGAAGGCAGTTCCAGAAGCAACAACAAAATTGCCGATATACTTTGTCTTTGAAAGAAAAGCACTGTAAACAATTAGTAGGGCAGTGAAAACAAAAGCTATTGCAGTGCTTGCTGCTGGCAGATAATTTAATGCAAGCGCATTGCCTGCAATGAACAGCACAATTGCATAGCACAGCGCTGTTTTTGGCTTTATTTTTCCGCTTGGCAGTGGCTTGCCTGGGTGCAACTTTTTGTCCAAATTCCTGTCAAAGTAATCGTTTATCACCATGCCGCCAGCGCAAACAAGGAAAGCGACAGCCATTGCAATGCCAATTCCTTGGTTCAATTGAATTGCGCTGCCTGCAATGCTGCTGCCAATGAATGTTCCAAAAGCAGCCATTGTGCAGTTCAACGGCCTGATGATTGAAACGAAATCCAGCAGTGACATCTGAATCAAGTATTGCTGAAAAGGGTTATAAAATTATTATTTTATTATTCAATGGATGAATTAAGGAAAAGCGGTGTTTTTGCTTGACTGTTGAGTTGAGTGTTCTTGCAGCGTTTGGCGCAATGCTTTGCTGGGGCTTTGGTGACTTTTTAATACAGAAAAGCGCGAGAAAGGTTGGTGACATTGAGGCGCTTGCTTTCATTGGCATAATCGGCTCAATAATTCTCCTGCCTTTTGTTGTTCTTGAGCTGCCGCTTCTTTTTTCTTTTGAAAATATTGCCCTGCTTTGCTTTGTTGGAATTGTAACTCTTGTTGTTGCCTTGTTTGATTTTGAGGCATTGAAGCAGGGAAAGCTTTCCGTTGTGGAAATTGTGCTGGAAATAGAGCTGCCTGCAACAGTGCTGCTTGGGTTTTTGTTCTTTGCCGAAATTGTTTCAACCCAGCAAATAATATTGATTCTGTTTATTCTGTTGGGTGTTGCCCTGATTTCGCTTTCAAATATTTCAAAGCAGCAGTTCTTGAAAGGGTTAGAAAAAGGAATTCTGCTGGCAATAATATCCGGCATTGGGCTGGCTTTTTTGAACTTTTTCACAGCAGTTGCCAGCAGAAAAGTTTCGCCAATAATGGCAGTTTGGGCGCCATTTGTTGTTTTCACAATCCCTTGCCTGGCAATCATCTGGCGCAGGGAAGGTTTCAAAAAGCTTGCCGGAAACGCGGCCAAGTACAAATTCACTTTGCTCGGAATGGGCATTTTTGACACAATTGCCTGGGTTTTCTTTGCAATAGCTGTTTTCGAAAAACCGCTTGCCATCACAATAGCAATAACGGAAAGCTATCCTGCTGTAGCACTGCTGCTTGCAGTCTGCATAAACAAAGAGAAAATAAGAAAACACCAGTATGCAGGCGCGGCAATTGCGCTGGCAGCCTGCATTTTGCTTGGGTTGCTTGCATAATTGGCTTTTTTGCCAAAAAAGTTCTTCAACAAACCATTGCCCAAAAGATTGGGCTATTTTTTACCGGTTTTCATTTTCGGCTTGAATCTCTTAATCAAAAGCGAGTTTGTTACAACGCTTACTGAACTGAATGCCATTGCGCTGCCTGCAATCACCGGGCTTAAAAGCCAGCCGGTGAAAGGGTAAAGCGCTCCTGCTGCAACAGGGATTCCAATAACATTGTAAACAAATGCCCAGAAAAAGTTCTGCTTTATTTTTCGCATTGCAAAAGTGCTGAGCTGGATTGCTGCAACAACATCCCTTGGATCGTTCTTTACAAGCACAATGTCCCCTGCTTCAATCGCAATATCTGTCCCTGAGCCGATTGCTATTCCCAAATCTGACTGGGCAAGCGCCGGGGCATCGTTTATCCCGTCGCCAACCATTGCAACTTTTTTGCCCTGCTGCTGCAGTTTCTTTATCTCTTTCTCTTTTTCAGCAGGCAGCACCTCCGCAAGCACTGTGTTAATGCCAGCCTGTTTTGCTATTGCTGCAGCAGTCCTTGCATTGTCTCCGGTAATCATTGCAACCTGCTTTCCCATTGCCTGCAATGCGGCAACAGCTTCCCTGCTATGCTCTTTCAGCGTGTCGGCAACAGCAACAACGCCTGCTGCTTTACCATCCAATGCAAGAACCATTGCTGTTTTGCCCTGTGCTTCAAGGCTTTCAAGGGTTGAATTAATTACCTTCAAATCAATTTTTCTTTCCTGCATCAGTTTCCGGTTTCCAAGCAGAATCCTTTTCCCCCTGAATTTTGCTTCCACCCCTTTTCCTGTGATTGAATCAAATGAATCAGCATCAGGCAGCTGCATGCTGCTTTCCCTGGCCTTGTTAACTATGGCTTCTGCAAGCGGGTGCTCGCTTCTTTTTTCGGCAATTGCAGCATAAAGCAAAACATCTTTTTGCTGCATTGAGCCAGATACAACCACCTCTGTAACAACAGGCTTGCCAACTGTAAGGGTTCCTGTTTTGTCAAAAACAATTGTGTCAATCTCTTTTGCTTTCTGCAGCGCGGCAGCGCTCTTGATCAGAATGCCCTGCTCTGCGCCCTTTCCAGTGCCAACCATTACAGCTGTCGGTGTTGCAAGCCCCATTGCGCAGGGGCAGGCAATTATCAGCACTGAAATGAAAACAGTTAATGCAAACAAAAAGCCCTGCCCTGTTGCAAGCCAGAATAAGGCTGCTGCAAGCGCAATCACAATGACTGCAGGGACAAAGTATGCGGAAATTTTGTCGGCAAGCTGCTGTATTGGGGCCTTGCTTGCCTGGGCATCCTGCACTAATTTGATTATTTGCGCAAGCATTGTTTCGCTGCCGACTTTTTCTGCCCTGAATTTGAATGAGCCTGTTTTGTTGATTGTTGCCCCAATCACCTTGTCATTGGCGGATTTTTCAACTGCAATGCTTTCACCTGAAACCATGCTTTCGTCAACGCTGCTGTGCCCTGCAATAACTGTTCCGTCAACAGGCACCTTCTGGCCTGGCTTCACCACAACAATGTCTCCGATCTGCACTTCTTCGATTGGTATTTCAATTTCTTTTCCGTTCCTTTCAACAATTGCTTTTTTCGGCTGCAGGCCAATCAGCTTTTTTATTGCCTGGCTTGTCCTGCCCTTTGCAACAGCCTCCAAATACTTTCCAAGCAAAATGAAGGTTATCAGGAAAGCAGCTGTTTCATAGTACAATCCCATTTCTGAGAAAATAGCTGAACCGGAAAGAATTGAAAAAGTTGCGATTACGCTGTAAACATATGCAGAACCAACGCCCATTGCAACAAGGCTGTCCATTGAAGGGCTTTTTCGCAGCAAAGCCCTAATGCCCCTTGAAAAAAATCCCCTGCCAACAAAAATTACAGGCGTTGCCAACAGAAACTGCAGCACTGCCTCGTTGCGCATTATTATTTCTGGAAGTGGCAGACCAAGCATTGCTGCAGCCATAAAATACATTAAGGGAAGGCTGAACAAAAGTGAAATTATGAAATTCCTTTTGAAAGAATTGGTTTCTTTTTCCCTTGCCTCTTTCTCCAAATCAGGCTTTACAACAGCATAACCTGCTTTTTTTATCGCCTCTTCAAGCGCGCTTTCATTAGCAATGCTTGGGTCAAAGCTAATTGTCGCCTTCTCTGTTGCAAAGTTAACGTAGGCACTGCGAACTCCTTTGGTTTTGCGCAGTGCTTTCTCTATTGTTGCAGCGCAGCTTGCGCAGTGCATTCCCTTAACCAGGATTGTTTTTTCTTCCTGCATAAAAATCAAACAAAATCCATTATGTTAATTATTGCGATTTGCTTTAAACAATTGCCCCCTATTTTGCCCCGCAGCCGCAGCTTGCTGTTCCGCAGCAGCTGCCGCCCTGGGCGGCAGCAGAGCCAGCCTGCAATTGCTTTGCAGCAATGCCTTCGCTCAGCTGTACTCCGCCGCTATTAAAGCCTTCCGCATTCGATTCGCTTACAACCTTTGCACTGTAAGTTTTGAATACCTCGATTGAGAGCAGCTGCTGCTTTGTTGTTTTGGCCGAATCAAATGTTACATCAAAAAAATTCGGGAACTGGAATGCAACGCTTGTTACCCCTGAAAGCTTGCGCAGCTCGCTTGAAATCAATGGTGCGTGGCCGCTGCAAGGGATTTCAACCTGCAGCCTCAACTGTGAAATTGTTTGGTTGGTTGCGTTTGCAGCAGGCAATGTAGCAAGGCTTCCTGTATCAAAGTTTGCTGTCATTGGAAATATTACAAGGAAAAGCAGCAGGTTAACCGCAATGGTGCTTCCGTACATTGTTGCAAGGTATTGCTTTTTTCTTGCAATTCCTGCAATTGAAAGAATGCCGTTCCTGCGCAAATAAAAAGCAGACGCAATTGTTGCAAAACCTATTGAGATTGCTATTAGAATGTAAAAAAACCACGGGTTCAGCAGCAGGGGCTTGAATAATTCAACAGCAAATGTTGCTCCAAGCACCGAAGCAGCAATGAACCCAATGCAGCCAAGGTGCGGAATCAACCCAAACAAGATTCCCTGCCTTATGCTCGTTTTTTCTTTTGCTTTGTTTTCCGTTGAAATGTCTTGCATAAAATCACCTGCAACAATTGCAGCTGAAACCATATATATGGTTTCATGAAACCATTGAAAATTGTTTAAAAACAGTAGGTAGCACAAGTTTTCTTGATGGAACTGAAAATAGATTTCAGCAACAGGAAGGCAATCGCAGGCCTGATTGCCCTTGCATGCGTAATAGCTCTTGCCTTGTATCTGCCAAGCGTGATTTCGGCAACCAAATCAGAGGTATGCACGGTCGATGGGGTGTGCCTGCATGAGAAACAGCTCACGTTCTTAACCCAGCTTGTGCCTGTTTTTGTGCTTGGGGGCATAGTCATTGGCGCAGTGGTTTTCTTTTTCGTGACATCAAAGCTGGAAGACAAGCAGAGGAATGTTAAGAAACTGTCAAGCGTAATGCTAAAATTCCTCAACCCTGATGAAAGAAAGCTTGTTGATTTGCTGATTGAAAACAACGGAAAGGCATTGCAGGCTGAACTGACAAGGCTGCCTGGCATGAGCAAGGTCAAAAGCCACAGGATAATCCAAAGGCTCATGGACAGGGGCGTAATAGAAAAGGAAACACTTGGAAAAACAAATATTGTGCGCTTCAGCAAAGAAATAAAAGAGGGGCTGTTGCAGTAATGTCGAAAAAAACATGGCAGCAATTCCATGCCGATGTCAAGAAATTGGTAGCTGGCTTTGGCAGCTATAAGCCTGATGTCATTGTACCTTGCATGCTCGGCGGCCTAATTCCAGGCGCAATAATTGCAAAAGCTTTGGGAATAAACGATGTAAGGCCGATTGACATTGAGAGAAAAGGAATGGAGAGAAGGCTTGCATACGATGTGCAGGGCAGCATTGCAGGAAAAAAGGTTCTTATAGTAGAGGATGATTTGCCTACTGGGATAGGGCCAGCGCTTATAAAGAAACAGTTTGAGCAAAGAGGCGCAGCAGTGAAAATAGCCGCTGTTTACGTTAACAGCGAGAGCAAGCATCTTGCTGACTTTTATGCTGCCGAACTGCAGCAATTGCCAGATTACCCTTGGAAAAAACAGCATGCAGGCGACAGGCTGAGAAAATAAGCTTTAAATCATTCTTCTATAAATTAATAAAAGGGGATTCGATTTGATTGACTCAGCTGCATTGCTCGAAAAAGTGCGCGCCCAGAAACCTTTGGTGCATCATATAACCAATTGGGTAACTATTTACGATTGCGCGAACATTGTGAGGGCAATCGGCGCCCTGCCTGTAATGGCTCACGCAATTGAGGAAAGCGCTGAAATGCAATCTATAGCAAATGCGCTTGTTCTGAACATTGGCACACTTACCCCCTCATTGGTTGAAAGCATGATTGCTGCTGCAAAAAAGGCGAATGAATTGCAGCTCCCTGTTGTATTGGATGCTGTCGGAGTTGGAGCAACAAGGCTGCGGACAGAAAAAGCAAAAGAGATTCTTGAAAAAGTTCGTGTTGATGTATTGAAAGGAAACAAAAGCGAAATAGCAAAATTGGCCGGTGCTGATGTTCTCACTCGGGGGGTTGAAGCAAGTGCCGTTGAAGGAAATATTATTGAGTTGGCAAAAAAACTTGCAGCAGAGAGGCAAAATACTGTTGTTGTAACAGGTGCGCAAGACATTGTTGCATCTGCAGGGAAAAATTTTCTGGTGAAGAACGGGCATTCCCTAATGGGCAAATTCGTTGGAACAGGCTGCATGGCTGCCTCTTTGATTGGATGCTTTGCTGCTGTTGAAAAAGATTATGCAAAAGCAAGCGCTGCTGCCTTGAGCTGCTTTGGGATTGCAGGCGAGCTTGCGGCAAAAAAAGCAAAGGCACCGGCTGCATTCAAGCAGCAGCTGTTTGATGAATTGTACAATCTCAAGCCAGCGGTTGTTAAAAAAAAGCAGAAAATAGAGGAATTAAAATGAGTGCAAAGGCAAAAATTGCCGGGCTGTACTTTATCACAGACGGCAGGCTTAGCAAACAGGGCATTTTTGCTGATGTGCGACAGGTTATAGCAGCAGGCTGCAGCATTGTGCAGTACAGGGAAAAAGAGAAGGAAACAGGTGAAATGGTTGCAGAGGCAAAGCAGATTGCTGCCCTGTGCAAAAAGAACAAAATTTTGTTTTTAATTAATGACAGGATTGATGTTGCTTTGGCTGTTGATGCTGATGGCGTTCATTTGGGTCAGCAGGATATGCCTGTTGTAATTGCAAGGAAACTGCTTGGGAAAAATAAAACCATTGGCTTAACAGTGCACAGTGTTGAAGAAGCAGCGCAAGCGCAAAATCAGGGTGTTGACTATGTAAGTGTTTCCCCGATTTTTTCTACAGCAACAAAGCAGGATGCAGGAAAGCCTGTCGGCATTGAATTGATTAAAGAGATTAAAAGAGCGGTGAAAGTGCCTGTTGTTGCAATAGGCGGCATTAATGAGCAGAATGTGCAGCAGGTTTTGCAGACAGGCGCTGACAGTGTTGCAATAATTTCAGCAATTGTATGCGCTGGCAATGCTGCAGAAGCAGCAAGAAGGATTATTAAAAAAATAAGTGAATTTGAATGACAACACAATTGGAATTTGCAAAGGCAGGAAAGACGACAAGGGAAATGCAGCAAGCTGCAAAAAGCGAGCCTGTTAATGCAAGGCAGCTGCAAAAGCTGATTGCGACAGGAAAAGCTGTTCTGCCAGCAAACAGCAGGCACCGCAACCTTAAGCCTATCGCAATCGGCAGCGCCCTGCGCACAAAAGTGAATGCGAACATTGGCACTTCGCCGCTTAAGGCAAGCTTGCGAGAGGAATTGCAGAAAATGCGGGTTGCTGTTGCTGCAGGCGCTGATGCAGTAATGGATTTGAGCATTGGCGGAAACATTGATGCAATAAGAAAAGCAATTCTGCGCAAAGCGACTGTTCCAATTGGAACAGTTCCAATTTACCAGGCGTTTGTTGGAAAGAATCTGAGTGCTGTAAGCGAAGATGATATGTTCGATGCAATTGAAAAGCACTGCAATGACGGAGTTGATTTCATTACTGTTCACAGCGGAGTGACAAGAAAAGCGATTCCGCTCGTGCGCAAAAGGCTTACCGGAGTTGTAAGCAGGGGCGGCTCGCTGCTTTTGAGGTGGATGCAGTACAATGCCCTGGAAAACCCGCTTTACAAAAACTTTGATTATGTTCTGGAAATTGCAAAAAAGAATGATGTAACTCTCAGTCTGGGCGATGGATTGAGGCCAGGCTGCCTGCATGACGCAACCGACAGGGCGCAATTGCAGGAGCTGAGGCTGCTCGGCAGCCTTGCGAAGAGGGCAAAAGCAAAGGGAGTGCAGGCAATGATCGAAGGACCAGGGCATGTTCCATTGAATCAGATTGAACGAAATGTGAAGATGCAGCAGCGCCTGTGCAATAACGCGCCTTTTTATGTTCTCGGTCCTATTGTTACAGACATTGCGCCGGGCTATGACCATATCACAAGCGCAATTGGAGGCGCATTAGCAGCATACTATGGCGCTTCTTTCATTTGCTATGTTACGCCAAGCGAGCACTTGAGCTTGCCAAACGCGCAAGATGTGCGAGATGGCGTCATTGCAGCAAGGATTGCAGGGCATGCTGCTGATATTGCAAAGGGCTTGAAGGGGGCACAGCATTGGGATAATGAAATGTCTTTTTACAGGAAGAAACTGGATTGGGAAAAAATGTTTCAATTGGCAATCGATAAAGAGAAAGCAATTGCTTACAGGAAGAGGTCAAAGATAAAGGGAAAGGAATGCACAATGTGCGGTGAATTTTGTGCAATGAAGGGGATGTGAAAATTTGGGCAGAAAATGCAAAAGAGGGCAATGAAAATGCAGCTGAAGGAAATCGGCGAAATGGCTTTAATCAAGAGGATTGCAAGAAAACCAAAGCACAAGGAAGTGCTGGTTGGAATTGGCGATGATGCCGCTGTTGTAAGGTTTGGCGGAAAGCGGCTGGTGCTTACTGTTGACACTTTGGTGCAAGATGACCATTTTTCCCTTAAATGGTTTTCAGCAAAGCAGGTTGGAATGAAGGCAATTGAAATAAACGTTTCGGACATCGGCGCAATGAACTCTGTCCCATTGTATGCCCTGGTTTCACTCTGCCTGCGGAAAGATACCCCGCTTGCGTTTGTTGACGGCTTGTATGAAGGGATTTACAGCGCTGCGCGAAAATATAAAGTTGATATAATTGGCGGAAACATGGCTCATGGAACCCAGATAGTGGTTGATATAATGCTGGTTGGGGAGGCAAAGGGAAAAATTCCCTTGCGAAGCAATGCAAAACCAGGTGATTTGATTATCGCAAGCGGAACTCTTGGGGCATCAACAGCAGGCCTGAACCTGTTTTTGAAAAAAATAAAGGGATTCAATGCTGTGAAGAAAAAGCACTTGGAACCAAAAGCCCAGCTGCGCAAAGCATATGCCATTGCAAAATACGCTAACGCGATGGAAGACTGCAGCGATGGCCTGGCAAGCGAGGTCAGAAACATATGCAATGCAAGCAAATGCGGTGCGGTAATTGAATGGGAGAAAGTGCCTGTTTCAAGGGAAACAGAAAAAGCTGCAAAAGCGCTTGGAAAAGAGGCAAAAGACTTTGCCCTCTTCGGCGGCGAAGACTTTGAATTGATTGCAACAGTGCCGCGCAGGTTTGCGAAAAAAGTTCCTGGCTTTGTTGTTGGCGAAATAATTGGAGAAAGGAAAATTTACCTGAAAAAAGGCGGAATTAAGAGAGAATTAAAAAAGGCGGGCTTTGACCACTTTGCTTAGAACAAGCCGATTTTACGCCTTCTTTACCTTGTGCTTCAGCCTGAGTGCTTTGCTTCCGCACTTTCTGCATTTTCTCGGCTTTCCCGTGCCGCTCCTGTTCTTTGCATTGCACCGCATGCAAACCCACTGGTTCTTGAACAGCCTTGCATCAGCTTCCTCAACCCTTGCCATAAAAAACACCTAATGCCCAGAAATCGATTTAAATTCGAAACAGGCTCAATTAATCTTATAAACAAGAAACTATTTAAATATTAGAGATTAAAACAATAACAGGAGGCTACAAGATGGGCAGTGCAAGAAAAAGCATGGCAAATAAGATTGGCTGCGCAGGACGAATGGGCCATCCTACCGTTATGCATACTGGGTCAAAAAGGGGATCGCCGATAACAACTGTAAGTACTTTTCGTAAGATAAAAGCAATGGCAAAGAGAAGAAGAAATAGGGCTCGAAGAAAGGAAACTAAGTAGCAGTAGCCAATTAAATAAGTTGCTTTTCAATATTTTTTAACAAGAAACCAATTTCTTGCCCCGATAGTGTAGCCCGGCTAAGCACACGGGCCTTTCAACACAGCTTTTCTTTTAGAAAAAGAAAAGCTGTATCAAAAGAAAACAGCTTCGCATGAAAAAGCTGTAGCATGAAGAAAGCCTGTAACCCGGGTTCAAATCCCGGTCGGGGCATTATTTTTTATCTTCCGCAAAAAGGCTGCTGATGCTCTCGTTGTTGTGGATTCTTTTTATTGCTTCGGCAAGCAAATCGCTTACATCCATTACCTCGAGCTTTTTGCTCTTGTTCTTTTCCTGCGGAATGCTGTTGCTCACAATCACTTTGTCTATTTCGCTTTCCTCAATTCTCTGCAATGCGTTTCCTGAGAAAATGCCGTGGGTGGCGCATACTGTCGCGCTTGTTGCACCCGCTTTTTTCACAGCCTCTGCTGCAGCGCAGATTGTGCCTCCTGTGTCAATCATGTCCTCAAACATAATGCAGTCCTTTCCCTCAACATCTCCGATTAAGTGCGCTGCTTCCGCAACGCCCGGCTTTGGCCTTCTCTTATTAACAATTGCCAGATCAATGCCAAGCAGCCTCGCAGCCTTTGTTGCTTTCTTCGCGCTGCCTGCATCAGGCGCGAGGATAATTGGGTTCTTGAATTTCTTTTCTTTAACAAGCTTAATGAACTTTGGCTGGGCTGTAAGGAAATCAACCGGAATGTTGAAAAAGCCCTGAATCTGCTCCGAGTGCAAATCCAGCGCAATTACCCTGTCTGCACCTGCTTTTGTAAGCAAATCGGCAACCAATTTTGCTGTAATCGGTTCCCTGCTTGCAGCCTTCCAATCCTGCCGCGCATAGGCATAGTGTGCAATAACAGGAGTTACCCTTGCAGCTGAAGCCCTTTTCGCTGCATCAAGCATTATAAGCAATTCCATCAGGCAGTCGTTAATTTGGCCGTGCATGCTCTGGACAAGGAAAACATCTCTGCCCCTGATGTTGTCAAGAAAGCGCGCGTAGCTTTCTCCGTTGTTGAATTTCTTTAAATCAATTGCGCCAAGCTGCATGCCAAGGTATTTTGCTATTGCGCCTGCAAGTGCAGGGTGGCTGCTTCCGCTGAAAATCATTATCTCATGGTCTTTCAAACAGGGCACCAAAAGAAAAAGAAAGGGAATTTGTTTAAAAGGATAATTGTTGCTAGCAGAAAAGGAAGGTGAAAGTTATTAGGAAGAAAATTAGCAGTTTTGAGCTGTGCTTTTCCAAAGCAGTTCCGGAAATGAAAACAAGCAATGGCATCTTGAACAGCATCCAAACAAACATGTTTCCCCTGGTAAAAGAGGTTTTTCCCGAGAGGGCAAAGAAATCAAACAAAGCGTACAGCATTCCCATCAAAAAAATAAAGCCAGGGAATATCTTGGCTTTCTCGCCCTTTGTTATTACAAAGTACGCAACCATTGCAAAAACCCAGTGCAGGTTGCCCAGAAACAGCTGTGTCCACCAGCCGATGTCAAAGGCAAACAACCTTGTCAAGCACTCAAAAAGCATACTTTTTCACCTGTTCACTATTAATAATTACTTTCTCCTGGGTTATTAAGCGAAAAGTGCAGTGGCTACTACTGCAAAAACAGCAGGTTTTTATAGTAGTTTGAATACAGTTATTTTATGGGCGAAGAGGAAATACTGCAGCAGATCGGGTTCAGCCCGAACGAGGCAAAGGTTTACTTGGCGCTGCTTAACTTGGGCAAGGCCGGCGCAAGGCAGCTGATTCAGAAAACAGGCTTGTATAGTGCGAATGTTTACGAGGCATTAGAGAAACTGCAAAGCAGGGGCTTTGCCGGCAGCATTGAAGAGGGAAAGAAGCGCTTCTTTCAGGCAAGCAGCCCGATGCAGTTGCTTTCGATTTTGAGGGAAAGGCAGGAGCAATTGCAGGGCGTTCTGCCAAAGCTGCTTGCTGTGCATGTCAGGCAGGTGGAAAACCAGGAGGCAACAGTGCTGAGGGGCAAAGAGGGATACAGGGCATTGTTGGAGGATATTCTTGCTGAGAGAAAGGATTACTATGTTTTGGGCGGTGTTGGAAAAAGCTTCCAGCTTTTGCCTGTTTTTATGCCGAAATTCATGCAGGAAAGGGCTAGGCAAAGGATTTGGAGAACCCTTCTTTTCAATGAGTTTGCAAGGGGCAGTGAGCAGGCAAAGAAAAGGCCTTACAGTAGGATTCGCTTTCTTCCGCCAGAGATGATAAGCCCTGCAACAATTTTTATTTACGGTGAAAAAACAGCGATTGGCATTATTGAAGAGGATAATAGCTTTATGCTGCTGGTGAAAAACAGGCGGGTTGCTGAAAGCTTCATGGCTTACTTCAAGGCATTGTGGGAAATCGCGAAGGAATAGCTGCCAAATAGCTTTATAAAAATTTGTCTTTTCCAATTAATCATATACCTGGGTTTTTTTCTTGTTTTTTGGTTTGGGCGAGGTGAGCAAAAGTATGGCAATTGAAATTAGAAAGGTTGGGGCAAGGCAGGTTTGGGATTCGAGGGGCATTCCGACAATTGAATGCGATCTGGTTACTGAAAAAGGCTGTTTTAGAGGTATGGTGCCTAGCGGGACAAGCGCAGGCGAGCATGAGGCTTTGGAGCTGAGGGATGGCGGGAAAAAATTCAAGGGAAAAGGGGTTGATAAGGCAGTAAGGAATGTTAATCAGCCTATTGCAAAGGCAATTGCCGGAAAACGCTTCAATGATTTAAGGGAATTGGACAAGCGGTTGATTGAATTGGATGCAACCGAGAATAAAAGCAGCCTTGGTGCAAACGCTATTTTGAGCGTTTCAATTGCAGGGTGCAGGGCTTTTGCTGCCCAGCAGCAGGCTGAATTGTTTGAATACATTGCCAGCATATCCGATGGCGGGAAACTGGCGCTGCCCATTCCGCAGATTGTTGTTATTGAGGGCGGAAAGCATGCGCATAAATCAACTGATTTGCAGGAGTTCATGGTTGTTCCGCATGGATTCAAGTACTTTAGGGAAGCGCTTGAGGCAGGGGTTTCTGTTTACCATTCGATAAAGGAAGAATTGAAAGAGCAGGGCTTCCATACAAATGTGGGGAAGGAGGGGGCTTTTGCGCCAACCTTGAGCAAAAACGAGAAGGCATTTGATTTGATGATTAAGGGGATTGAGGAAGCTGGGTATGCGCCTAAAAAGGAAGTGTCACTTGCGCTTGATTCAGCTGCTTCCGAGTTCTACAGCAACGGCCAGTATATGCTGAAAACAGAGAACAAAAACCTTTCGGGCAGCGAAATGGTTGACTATTACGCAAGGGTGGTTGAATCATACCCGATTGCTTCAATTGAAGACGGCATGGATGAAAACGACTGGCAGGGATGGAGCGAACTGACAAAAAGAATCGGTAAAAAAGTCATGGTAATCGGCGATGACCTTACAGTGACAAACACAAAGAGAATCCAGAAAGCGATTGCGGAGAAGGCAATCAACTCAGTCCTTATTAAAATAAACCAGATTGGCTCGATAAGCGAAACAATTGACGCAATGAACCTTTGCAAGAAAGCAGGCTTCTCTTCGGTTGTATCGCACAGGAGCGGCGAAACAGAGGACACATTCATTGCTGATTTGGTTGTAGGGTCGGGCAATGGCTGGTGCAAATTCGGCGCGCCAGCGAGAAGCGAAAGAACATCAAAATACAACCAATTGCTGAGAATAGAGGAAGCATTAGGCGAAAAGGCTGCTTTCGCTGGAAAAAATTACTGAAAATCCCTTTCCAATTGCAACCTTTTCATAGAAATAGATTCTTTTTTGCTTCGCAACCCGGCTTTTGCATATAACAGCTCTGCTGTCATGTAAAGGTTTGAAACAGTTCCCACAAAGGCATCTCTCTTTTTCCGTTTTTTTATTCTTCGAACTTTTCCATTAAATTCTATTGCCTTTGATTCAAAAAATTGAGCAACAACACCGCACTCCTTTTTCGGTATCTTTTTAGGCAATTCTAAAAATGTATCAACAAAATCCCATTTTTTGCCACTTCGCAGCAAAGACTCGGCTCTACTAATATAGCCTTTTGTCCTTGCGCTTAATTGAATCTTTTTTGGCTTTATGGCACTTGGTTTTGGCTCAAGAATAATTTTTTGCCTTGCAGCATCAATTACCGCAAATGGTTCAGGGTTTCTTGCTTTTGCAGCCCTGTTCAAAAGAGAAGTAAGCGCATACATTCTTTGCCTCGTGCCTTTACCTTTAGTAAAATAAAGAGCAGCTGCAATAGCTTCTCTGGCTTGCCCAACTGTTTCAATCGGCGCAAGATTTGCCCCAAAGGAAGGAACAGGCCTTTTCTTCTTTCCCCTAAAAGAAGGCAAAATATTTTTGACCATAGCGCACCAAAATAAATTGGTTTCAGCCAGTATTTAATCATTTCCCTATCGCATTCCTGCCCCAAAAGGCAATAATGGGCAAGGCAGGAATTGCCTTAAATTAACTGTATTCAGTGAAACAGTTAGGTTTATATATAACTTCGGCAGCAATTATTATTATGAAGGCAGCTTGGTTTTTTGGGCTTGCTTTAATGTTCTTTCTAGCTTCTAATGCAAGCGCCTGCGGTTATGGATATGGCTGCACAGGCAGCTATAGCCCTTTGCATTACCCAAACAACTATTACTACAATTATTACTTTGACTACGGCTATTATGGCAATGCATATTATACGCCGGCATACTATTCAAACCCAGCATATTATGTTCCGGCATATGATTCATATCCAGCAAATTATTCCTATTACAGTTATTACGAAACTCCGAATTACTGGTATTATCCTAGCCCAAGCGTGTACTACTATACGCCTTATTACGGCTACTACGACTACAGCTCTTACTACTTTGAGCCAGGATTCTATTTCAGCATGGGCTGGAACTGAAGGAAAGCCTTTTTAAATACTTTTTCCCTTTAATTTCTCTTGTAATTCTATTCTATTTCGTGACTGGTTATGAGCAAGAGAAGCAGGGACAGCAGCAGGTTCAAGAAGACAAGGGCAAGGCAGCGCTGGAAATGGAAGAAGAAAAAAATGCGGAGAAAGAAGAGAAAGAAGCGCTACCTGAAGCAGAGGGCCAGAGGATAAAAGCAAAAGTAAGGCAGGGGCTGAAGGTTTTTTTCCCGAGGCAGAGGGCCGGAGAATAAAAGCAAATTGAATGACCGGACATGCCAAAATTTTTGCTGTTAAGCTTTAAGCATGGCCAAAGAAGTGCTTAAAAAATCGGCACAAAGTATATCAGTATAAACCCGATTATGAAGCCAAGGTAATGCAGGTATATTACCCTGTACATTTTGCGCATGTCAATTTCCTGCGGCCTCTTAAGGGCTGTTTTGTACAGGGGCGCTGGCAAAAGCATTGCAATTCCAAGCAATAGATAGCGCAATGGCAGAATGGTGAAGCAGGCCGCAATGTAGGACAAGGCGCCGACCAGCAGGAAAAAGTACGCTGTCCATTTCAGCTTTTTCTCTCCAAACAGCACAACACTGCTTCTTAAGCCAAGTAACTGCTCATGCCCTTTTGAGGACATCCTGTACAGGCCAAAGCCGCCGAACTGAACTCCCAGAATAAAGAGCAGTATAAGCAAAGGCGCATTGAATGCAGGCACAAACAAAACCCAGCCGGCATAGAACCTGAAAACAGGGTTAACCAGCGAACCGCTTATCAAATCAACAACAGGCCTCTTTTTCAAACTGAAAGGCGGCATTGTGTACATCAGCTGGTTTATGGCCATTACTGCAATGCAAAGCAAAAACAAAAAACCGGCATTCAGATAGAATGCAATCAAAAAACCAGATGCAATTAATGCAATTGAAAAAACAAGCCCAGCAGCAGGCGGAATTGCACCGCTTGCAATCGGCCTGCGCTTTTTTACGGGGTGCAAAGCATCGGCCATCCTGTCTGTGTAATCATTCAAAGCATACAGGCCGCCCCACAACAAGGCAACAGCAGCAAAGCCGAACAAAAAAAGAAACAAATCCAATTTAACATCAGCTGGGAAAACAAAAGAAGCTGTTATTGCCGCAATAGCCATGTTGCCGAAGCTCTTGCTCCATTCAGCTGGCCTGGTCAGGCGCAGCAAGCCCAAAAGAAAATGTGCCAATTTCATGTAGCTAAAATAAAGTGAAAACGAGTTTAAAAGAATTGCCCTGCATTTTATTTCTTTTATGCAAAAGCCGATTGTTTCAATTGTTGTTCCAACTTTGAACGAGGAAAAATTCATTGGGCAATGCCTGCAGTCATTGCATAACCAGACAGTTGCAAGGGAAAGCTATGAGATAATTGTAAGCGACAGCAGCAGCACTGATGCAACTGTTCAAATTGCAAAAAAATACGCTGATAAAATTGTTGTATGCAAAAGGCATTCGGCTGGCTTTGGAAGGAATTTCGGGGCAAGGCACGCAAACAGCGAACTGCTCGGCTTTGTTGACGCTGACACAATTGTGGAAAAAAACTGGGTTGCTGCACTGATAGAGGGATTGGACAAGGGAATTGCCTGCACTGGGTCGATTTCTGCGCTTGAAAAGGACAGTTTGAAGCTCAGGCTGTTCTACAGATGGTGGGGCCTGCAGTCAAGGCTGTCAGTAATGGCACGTTACCCTATTTTTCCTGGGTTCAATTTTGGCGTGAGAAAAAAAGAATTTGACAGAGTTGGCGGTTTCTCGACAAGGGACATTACAACAGAGGACATTGAGCTTGGGCAAAAGCTGAAAAATTCCGGAAAAGTGGCTTTCAGCAAAAAAATGGCTGTCCACACATCAACAAGAAGGCTGCGCCAAATTCCATTGCATGCATATGTTTGGAATGGGCTGGGCTTTATTTTGTTCAAAAAAAGTTGGACCTGGCAAGACCATAGGAAAGATTTTTAGGTGCTTAAAGAAGGGAAAAAAGCTTTTTCTATAAAAATTTCAGGTAATTGAAAACAGTTGATTTATCTGTGAGCAAAAGGCTCATTTCAACGTAACAATTCAGATAGCACCTTTGCCTATGCGGACAGAATTCTGCTTTCTTTCGCATTTCATCAGCCTCTCTTGAAAACCACAATTGCCTGACAGGCTTTTCTCTAATTGAGCCAATTGTCGATTCTTCTATGCCGCCATCCGGAAGGCAGAGGCTGCCGCAAGGGAATATTATTCTGCCGCTCGGCGCCAATTCAAGCATAAACCTTGCTACCCTGCAATCCCACTGCAGCCTGTCTCTGATTATTTTCAGGAAACTCAGGCTATTAAGAATTGGGGCGCCTTTCTTCTTAAGCAAAATCAGCTCATCAATTGTTTGCCTAAACTCTGCCTCCTTTCCATTCAAACTCAGCCAAGCAGGGGTTACCTTTCCTTCAATTACAGGCTGGCAACTAATAGTGCAATTGTTTTCCTCAGCAAACCGCACCAAAGGAACTATTTGCTTGAGATTGGCTCCGTTGATTACAGTGTTGATGTCAACCCTCAACCCCTTTTGTTTTGACGCAAGCTCAATCGCAGAGACTATTTTGCTGTGCAAACGCTTTTCATTCAAGCCCCTTATTTTCGCGTGAGTTTCATCCAAAGCATCCAACGAAATCCCGACATGGTCAAGGTAAGGCAGAATTTCAGGCAATCTTTTTTCAAAAAGCAAACCGTTTGTGGTAAGGCTGTTCAACAGCCCGATTTTTTTGCTGTACTGCATTATTTCAGGCAGATCTCTCCTAAGCAAAGGCTCACCGCCGCTGATGCCGTAAATAACCGAACCGATTTTTTTGCACTGATCCAAAAAAGAAAAAATTTCCTCGGCTGACAGCTCAGCCTCCTTTTGCTTTTCCCTCCAAAAACTGCAATAATTGCAGCGCATATTGCATTTCAGGGTAACAACATGGGAAATAAAAAAAGGGGCCGGAACACCAACCTGGTTCAGCAAATAGGAGCGCAAAGCCCTGTAATAAGTTGGCAAAAGCATAACAGTACCCACAATAAAAAAGGGTGCATAAATTTATTTATGTTCTTGCTATAACAAAAAAACAAAGGAGCCGTGACATCCTCCCCGCCCTAAAGGGCGGGGCTTCCCTGGATGAACTCCTGAATACTCAGCTGGTGGATATCCCATTGCCTTCGCACATATGCTCTGGCTGTTTCTGAGTCCACGCTCACCGTTCTTGAAAACTTGCCTGG
>CAYHBD010000011.1:0-12294 GCA_964354805.1 uncultured archaeon
CATTACAGGACATTCCGGTAGATGGTTCAGCCAGCTTGAAGCGCTTTGGGCCTGTTCTTTCGCCAGGCACCTATACGCTTGTTGTAAAGGCAGTGCACGGCACTGAATCTGCAGAGATTGCAAGGGAATTCACTGTAGCGCCATTGCCTTTTCCGCTGCTGCAGGTGGTCAGTGCAGCGGCTTTGCTCCTGCTTTTGTTTTCAGCAGTGTTCATAACAACAAGGTTCATTGCGCCCAGAAGAGTTTTGAGCAGGCAGCCTGTTGTGCCTGCTGAAACCGCTTTTAGGGAAGAGGCGCCAGTGAAAAAAATTTTAAAGCCTGTTGTGCAGAGGCTGCTTTTGTTTGAAAGCCAATCGAGCGGAATTCCTGATGAGATTGAGATAAGCAGGCTGCTTGATGGTGCAGGGCTGAAAGCAGCTGAAAGGAAAAAAGCGCTGGACTCTTTTGTGGGCAGGGTTCAGCTGCAGCAGACAGTGAAATGCTATGTTGTCAGCAAAGAGATTTGCAGCAGCGGCTTTGAAACAGTTGTTTCATTTTCCGTTGCAAACAATACAAACAGGAACTGGCTGAATATGGTTGCAGTTGCAAGGCTGCCGAAATTCCTTGGAAACAATGTTTTGTCAATAGCAAGCGATGCAAAAACAAGGGTTGAAAGGCACGGCGACATTTTGCAGTTCACGCTGAAAAAAGTCAGGGCAATGCAGAGTGCAACAGTCTCCTACAGCTTTGACAAATTGATTTCGCAGCCCGAGGCAAACACTGTTCCACTGCCTGTTGTAATCGGCTTTGAGGAAAGCGAGCCACTGGTCATAACTGAGGTGAGAGAGGAAAACCCAATTGTGCTTGAGGCAGGCGCAGAGGAAAGCAGTGAAAAAGAGCTCAAAGTTGTGGCAGTGAAAAAGCCTGCCAAAAAGGCGGGGGCTGCTAAAAAATCTGGCAAAGGCAGGCAGAGCATAACTATGGCGAAAAGCCCAGATAATTGAATAACTAAATTGCTTTCCTTACAAAGCAAAGCTTTGTGAGGCCTCGCAAAAGCTATGCTTTTGCAAGGTTGCATATAGCAAACTGCAATAAAAAGTTCAAAAATAGGCAGTTCGCTATAATTAAAAAACCTGCCATTTAATAGATTTAATTAAAGGCATTCATTGAACAGTTTAATTCAACGATTGCATAAACTTGGAGGTGCTATTGATGGCAGAAGAGAACGTTGTTTTCGTTGGAAAAAAGGGGACAATGAGCTATGTGCTTGCTGTTGTGACCCAGATGAACATGGGGGCAAAAGAGGTAGCAATCAAGGCAAGGGGCAGGGCAATCAGCAGGGCAGTTGACGTAGCGGAAATAGTGAAAAACAAGTTCGTGACAGATGCAAAAATCACGGAAATAAAGACTGCAACAGAGGAAATAACCACAGAAGAGGGAACCCCGCTAAAATTGTCAGCAATTGAAATAACAATAAAGAAATAAATCTGGAAAGGGTTTTTCTGCGAAGCATTTTTTTCCCAAGGGTTTTTTCCGAAGGAAAAAAGGCTTTTTAATTTTAACCTCCTTCTTTTTCTATTTTTTTATTTTGAATTCCATTTATTGGCTAAAAAAGAGTTTCAAATAGTATAAATTCTATAATTTATTATATATAATATACTTCACTTGGTTTGGAATCCAAATTTTTGGCTCTCATTTATTCAGGCTTCCGAAAACCGAAAAGTATATAAATATCATGATACTATCATGATACATCATGGTGGGTCATGACTCTGTCAAGGAGCTGTCAGACATCCTGAATGACAGCGAGCTGGTTAAAAAGATTAGCCCGCGCTTCAACGAGCTAAGCCTTGATGCACAGGAAATAAGCAAATACAGCGAAAACCCAGTTTTTTTGGCAATGCTATTGTTCAAACTGGCTGAAGAAAGGGACAAAACCAACAAAATGCTTGAACAAATATTCGACAAATTCGATGCAATAATGCTTAAATTAAAAACAGAGCAAGGCAGTGCTGCAAGAGAAAGCATGCCAACAGCAGCAGAAACAAACGCTCCCCTTGCGGAACAAGACCAGATAATAATGCACCTAGCCAAAGCAAACGGGCAAATAGGCGCAGACCTGGTCAAAACAGAACTAGGATACAAAGGAAAAAACGCTGCATCGCAGCGCCTAAACCGCTTATTCAAGGAAGGGCATTTAAGAAAAATTCAAGCCGGGAGGAAGGTATTATACTTGGCAAAGATCATTTAGAGTTTTGCCTTCTTGTAAAAACTCCCAACCCCACCTTCTTTGCCAAATCCCCCCGGCCTTAAATGCCCCCTCCTTTGCCTAAGCCTTTCTTTTTAGAAAAAAGAAAGCCTTGTGAAAGAAAAACATTTGCTTCGCAAAGAGCCTTCGGCACAGCTTTTCTTTTGGAAAAAGAAAAGCTGTATCAAAAGAAAAAGAGGTGTGGGTTAAAATTTTTCCCTATTTCACAAAAGCGCTTGCTGTTACGCCGGCATCCCAGCTCAGCCTTGGCCTGATTTTGACCATTAAAATCTTTTCGCTGTTGTCGTCAACGATTAAGGCATATCCCTTGCTTCTGGGCATTTCCTGGAAATAGTGGTCGAAATCCTGATGCATATAGCTCGGCCTCAGGGCGCTCACTGCCTCAATGTCAGGCTGCGAGGTCATCCTGTGCGAAATGAACAAATCGCACTGGCTGATTGCGTCAGGGTGCAATTTTTCAGGCCTCTGGGTTGCAAGCACAAGGCTCAGGCCAGGCTGCCTTCCTACACGAACCCATTCCAGCAGAACCTTTAAGCCGATTGTTTCCTCATCCTTGGGCATAAACATGTGCGCTTCGTCAATAAACATCCAGACAATAGGCATTGCTGACTGCTTTTTCTCTCCCCTAACCAGGCGCATTTCCTCTTCTTTTCTGTACAGCATTCTTTCCTCAAAAAGCTTTTTTCCAAGCAGTGCAACAATGATGTCCTTTGTGCCTTCCATTCCGACAGCCTGCCTGTAAGCGCTTACATCAATCACTGTTATTGTAGCAGGCTTTGCTATTTCACTGATCTTTGTCCCCTTTTTCTCAATCAGGCCCCAGCTCTGTGCAGCCTGCAGCCTGTTAATCAGTGCCTGCCTTGTGCCTGGCTCTGACTCCTTGTCATGCTTTATTGCTGAAATAATGTCTTCAATTCCGTAAAATGTTCCGAGTTTTTCCTTGACTATTTCAACTGCTCTTGTAATAAGAATGCCTTCCTTGTCGCTCCAGTTCAGCCTGAACAAAGCCATCCATTCAACTGCCTCAAGCTCGCTTGCCTTCAAGGTGAAAGCGCTGTCAAAAGGAATGCCCCTGCTCTTATAGAACTCTGTTCTCCCTGCCGGAACCAAAACCCTTACATTTGTTGCAGAAGGCTGCAGGCCCCATTCAGCCAGTTCCTCCAACCGCTCCCTTGCCGGCAGCTTGAGGCTCCAAAAAATTCCAACGCTGTCAATCACAATAACGCTAATTCGCTGCCTTAGCTCAAGCGGCAACCTTGCCATTTCCTCCAGCAAAACCGCAAGGCTATAGCTTTTTCCGTAGCCCCTTTTTCCGCAAATCAAAATAAGGTGAGGTTCAGCCAGGTCAACCAAAACCTTGCTGCCCAAAACAGGTCTCTCTCCGCTTGACATCAAAACCTTTCCAAAATAGCCGCAGCCAACGCTGCCGTATTTTTCAATTCCAGACAACTCCCTGCCAACAATGTTCTCGCCAATTCCCAATTCACTTACAGCCATAAAATCAACTGATAAAAGAAGGGATTAGAAAAATATAAATTTATGCTTTAAAGCTTTCGAATTCTAAAATCGTTGGAATCTTTTTCCCAGTTGCTCGAACTTTCCTTCAATTATTGCTTGCCTCGCCTGCTTCACCAAATTCGCAGTAAAGTGCAAATTGTGCAGCGATAAAAGCATTTTGCTGTTCTCTTCCTTCACTTTGAACAAATGGTGCAGGTATGCCCTGCTGTGCTGCGTGCAGACAGGGCAGGCGCATTTAGCATCCAACGGCCTGAAATCAAATTTGAACGCGCTCTTGCACACATCAATGTTTCCCTTTTCAGTGAAAGCCAGGCCGTGCCTTGCAGTCCTTGTCGGAAAACAGCTGTCAAAAACATCAATGCCGAGGGCAATGCACTGCAGCAATTCCAGGGGCGAGCCAACGCCCATGAGATAGCGGGGCTTTTCTTCCAGGATTATTTTATTGCTCAATGAAACCATGCGCAGCATTTTCTGCTTTGGCTCTCCAATGCACAGTCCGCCCAAAGCAATTCCGTCAAAATCAATTGAACTGATTTGTTCAGCGCTTTTCCTCCTGAGCTTTTCAATCGTTCCCCCTTGGCAAATTCCAAACAAAAGCTGCTTTTTTGCTTTGTGCGCTTCCCTGCACCGCTTTGCCCATTGGAATGTTCTTGCAGCGCTTTCAGCAATTCTTTTTGCATTGCTGCCGTGCAATGGAACATCATCAAGGCACATTGCGACATCAGAGCCAAGGGCATTTTGTATTTCAATGCATTTCTCAGAGCTGAGAAAGCTGCGGCTTTTGTCAAAAGGGTTTCTGAAAAAAACCCCGTTATCGTTTATTTTTAACAAAAATTCTTCACTTAGCACCTGGAAGCCGCCTGAGTCAGTGAAAATTCCTTTGCTCCAGTTCATGAAGCTATGCAGTCCGCCTGCTTTTTTTATTACAGCCAAGCCTGGCTGCAGGGAGAGCAGGTAAGCGTTTGCAATAAAGCACTGCACGCCAGCTGCCCTGCATTCATCAAGCGAAATCCATTTCAACGCCGCTTTTGTTGCAACAGGCATGAAAAGAGGAGTTTGAATTGTGCCGTGCGCTGTGTGCAGCAGCCCTGCCCTTGCTTTTCCGTCTGTTGCAATTATTTTGAACACAGCAAATCACTTCAAATGAGAACTGTTTAATTGTTTTCTTTTGGTACAGCTTTTCTTTTCCCAAAAGAAAAGGTGTATGGACCTGGCCGGAATCGAACCGGCTACCTTATGCGTGTGAAGCATACGTCATACCAATAGACCACAGGTCCAATGAAAACAGCCTTAAATAGCTTTTTCGATGCAAAAATTTAAATACCAAATGCGCTTAATTGTTATTGGTTTTAATGAAAAAGTTTGCCTTTGCCTTGTTGTTTTTGCTGTTGGCTTCTGCCGCAAGCGCGGCAATTGATTTGCAGGGCAGCGTTGCGGCAAACAGCGTTTTGAGCTTTAGTGTTTCTTTGCCTTCTGCCAGCTCTTTCAGGGAGGCAATTGTTTTTTTGGATTCAGATGAGCTTATCGGTGTTTACACTTTCCAGAGCAAGGTCAAGATTGATGAGGACAGCCTCAATAAAACAAAAGTAGTGAGCAGTGCTGTTGTTGAAAACGTTGTTTACCTTTCAATTGCTGCCTTGAGAAGCGGCTCTCACACAGTGAAAGTGCAGGTTGACGGCACTGAAACAGAAAGCAGGGAAATAACTGTTTTCGAGCCGCTGGATTCAGAGCAGATTGCTGAAATGCAGAAAGATCTCAGCGGCCTGAGGGGAACTGTTATTGCACAGGAGGAAAGGCTGAATGCCCTGCAGGCTGATTCTCTGAGGAAAGAAGACAAAGACCAGCTGCTGGCTGAAATCGATTCACTGAAAGAAAAGCTTGATTCAATGCAGTCAAGCCTTGATTCTGTTGCAGCTGATGAAAGCCAGAACAAAGAGAGCATAGATGGCCTGGTTGCTGAAACACAGGCATTGAAGCAGCAGGCAGCCAAATTGAACGAATCAATGGAAAGCGGCTTCTTTGGCTTGGGCAAATCATGGCAGGGCATTGGATTGATTGCGGCTCTTTTTATTGCTGCAATAATTGTGATTGCCGTTGCTTATTCTAAAAGGCACTTGTTCCATTTCAAGCGCAGCCTTTACAGCAAGCGCATGAGCACTGATGATTTGGGTGAAGCGATTGGAGAAGGGGATGGCGTAATTGCTGCCGAAGGGCTTGCCGCTGAAGCAAAGCCAGGCAAGTGGGCGCTTGAAAGGCCAGTGCAGGAAAAAAGTCACAAGTTCCACTTCGGGGATTTGATTAAAAAATAGCTTATCTAATACCTGTCTATTGTGTCATAAAATATTATCAGCATTGATTTTTCTCTTTCTTTTTCTGCAAGTTTTTTTGCAGCCGAAAAGGACATGGCGCTTGTGTGCCCCACTTTGTAGCCTTTCTCGCTTAATTCTTTCAATGCCTCCTGCATTTCCTCTTTTTTTATGAGAATTATGCCATCGGTGATTTCTGCTGCTGAATAGAGGTGCGGGAATTGCACGCCTATTGCGCCTGTTCCGGGGGCAAAGAATTCTTTGCCCTGCATTTCTTCAATTGAAGGCGGCTTTCTGTGGTAGTTTTTCTCATACCTGCCAGGATATTTTAATGGATATAGCACTGGCCTTTCAAATGCTTCTATTGCTATTACTTTCATTTTTGGGAAATGCTTTTTCAGTTCCAAGCCAACTCCATACAGTATTACGCCGTTGCCTGCTATTCCCAAAAAATAATCTGGTTTTTTTCCTTTAAGCTGCTTTACTATTTCTTTTGCCGCAGTCTGTATTGCCTGCAATGACTCTGTTACCTGCGAGTGGTTCACGCAATAAAAGGCTTTTTTACCCGGGTTTTGCAGCCTTTCTTCTTTATTATTGTCCAAAGCTTCCCTCATGGCATTGGCTGCCCCAAAAACACCCCAGCCCTGCTTTTCAGGATCGGCAATCACTGTTTTGCCGCACTGTGCTCTTGTCAGGTTTTTTCTTTTCTCCGAAATCTCTGCCGGGAGAAAAGCAATTGTCTCATAGCCAAGCTTGCCTGCAAAGTAACCAAAAGCAGGAGTTGCATTTCCGGAAGAGGTTTCAACCAAAACAAACTTTTCCGGATTTATTCCAATCCTCTCCAGTGCACAAAGCAGAACAGGGTAAACCCTGTCATAGTGGCTGCCAGTCGGCCTGTTTTCAAACTCCATTTTAACAAAAAGCCTGTTGCCGTTCGGCAGAACCAGTCTTTCAAGCGAGGTATGCCCTGGGATTTTCATAAGCTCTTTGAATAATTTTTCTCTTTCCTTGGAAAGCTTTGCCAGCCCTTTTTTTGGTTTCCATTTAAGCGGCTTTCCTCCACTGCAAAGAATGCTTTTTGCTTTTGGTATTTTTCCTGCTGATTTGCTTGAATACATATCAATCAACTAAGTTGTGTACCGGATATCACTTTCTGCTTTTCCAGTCTGCAACAAATTTCTCAACGCTTCTATCGTAGCTTTTCTCTGCTTTGGGGCTGAAGAAGCAGCCCGGCAATTCCCCGTTCTGCCAGTGGTATTTAATGCACTCGCAGCAAACGCCCTTCCTGCTGCAAGGCTCGTAAGTGCAGGGGCAGCTTTGCAGATTCTTTTCTTTTTTGCATTCCATCTCTTTCACCATTTTTTTCGTTAAATGATTTCCACGTTCTTCATGCCCTTGAAGTGCTTGTCCATTGTTTTTAGTTCAGAGTTGGTTAACTCAGCTGTGGCCTTGATGATTGAGTCGGCCAATGAAAGGCCTGTTTCAATGCTGATTTCTGCCGCATGAACGGCGATTCTTTCGTCCAATGCAACAATTTCTGTCAAATCAACTATGTGGGCAATGGCCTGGTTTGCGCTCTGCTCGTTCAGGTCTTTTTTTATTTTTTTGTATACCTCAAACAGGACTATTGCAGCTGTCTTATAGGTTTCTTTGTTGGCGCTTTGGATTATTTCCGCAACCCTGCCTGTTTTCTGGCCCTTTGAAAAGTACTCAATCCAAAGGCTGCTGTCAACCAAAACGTTCACTTTCATCCCTCAACCCTTTTGCCGAAACACCTTTCGCCATTCCGGCAGCAGACTTAATGCTCCCTATTTTTACAATCTCAATACTGTTGCCCTTTTCAAGCAGGACAAGCTTTTGGCCGGGTTTCAAGCCAAGGTCTTCCCTAGTTTTTTTCGGAATAACTATCTGGAATTTTTCAGACAATGTCACAGTTTGCATAGTAATTCACCAAACAGATATGGAAGCAAACAATATTTAAATCTTACCAAAACCGAATCGATAGGCAAAAAGTAAGATTAATGTTTCTTGCCAATTGCGAAGCAATTAGCCCTTTTCTTTTGGTACAGCTTTTCCAGCGAAGCTGTTTTCTTTTAATACACTTTTTCTCGCGAAGCCTTTTCTTTTGGTACAGCTTTTCTTTTTCTAAAAGAAAAGCTGTGCGGGAGGGAGGACTCGCACCTCCGAAGCCGCTAGGGCATCAGGTCCTAAACCTGACGGAATTGCTGCTATCCGACTCCCGCGTGCATTAAAGAATAAGAAAAAACAATTAAAGAAAGTTGCTTTTTTGGGCTTACGGCCCTGTTGTTGCTTCCTTTAGCTTTACGTTAAAGGATGGCTTTCCAGGCTTTCCTGCTGCGCTGAAAACCATGCCGCAGCCCACGATTATGAAGAAAAATGCGAGCAAAAAGTCAGCTTGTTCCCCTACAATATAATAGCCGGAGCGGAAAAAGCCAAGGCTGCTTAACAGAAAAACCACGCTTAAAACTATTAAAATGACTCCGTAAAACAGGTAGCGCGCGTCAGCGTCAAACAGCTGTGCCATATGATAATATTGTGCAGGGGCAATATTTAAACCTTTTCTTTAATACGGTTAAGGAGTGAATTTGCGGTTAGCGGACAGTTCAGGTTCTCGCCATTGCAAGCACGTGCAGCTTGTAGTAGCCTTTGCTGAACGTGAAATAACTTGCAAAAATCATCAGGGGCGTTGCAGCGTAGTATGCCAGGGCAATTAGCATTGAGCCGTTTGCCTGAATGAAGAATCCCTGCACAAGTGTAACAATGCTGAAGCCGACCAGTATGAAAGTGGAAATGAAATACAATGTTGCAAACAGATTGTATTCGACTTTTGGTTTCAAGCGCGTTTCACCAATTTAAATTAATGCATTGCCGTATTTAAAATTTCAAGGCTTGTTTTCAATTGCTGTTTCGCTGATTTAATTAGTGCAATCCAGTATTTAAAATTTTTCTATAAAAATTAAAAAGGGTTTTTTGTCGAAATGCCCGTTTTTCGCTTGCTCCACAGTTGCATTTAAATAAGTTTTCCTGCGCTTTAAATATTAAATTTGCTTTAAAATAGCGTTTAAAGGCAAAAGGGGGCGTTTTAAAATGGCGGAGATTTTGGTTGTAGGGAGCAAGGTAAAGGGCGCAGTCAAATCAGGCGGCTGCAACACTGCAGGGGACTTTGTGTCAGGCCTGAGCAAGGAAGTAGAGGCAATGGTCAAGAAAGCAATAGCAAGATGCAAGGCAAACAAAAGAAAAACAGTAAGGGCAGCGGATTTGTGACGTTTCTTTTTTTTTGGATTGGGAGCAACAGGCTCCCTTTCCAACAACTATTTTTTTTATTGCCCTTTTCAAAAATCGTGAAATCTGTTTTACGGCGTAATCCTTTCAATAGTGTAATAGTTGATGTCATTCTCCGAATCAACTACCGCAACAATAAGCATTGTCCTGATGTTTCCGCTCAATCTGACCATCCTGCTAAAGCCAGGCATTGAAAGCCTTTCCTCTTGGGCTGCAACATGCACAACCCACTGCGTATGAGCTTGGCCAGGCTTTTTTCCCCTGGGATAAACCCTGAAATCAAAGCCGAATTTGAAACCGGTTTTAACGCAAAAGCCCCTATCCCTCAAATCCCTGAAAACAATGAATTTGGTGTAAAAATCCTTTTCCTTTTTCTCGGCATACTGGAGCAAAGCCTTTTTTGAAAGCTTTTTTCCATTGCTGCCCTTCAATGTGATGCTTTTCTTCTCAAGCAGATACAATGCTTCCTTTAAATCCAGAACAAATTCTCGTTCTGTCCTCTCGCCAAAGCCCTTCTGCTGCAGCTGGCTCTCTATGCGCTTTTTTTCCACAATCACCTTGTTTTGAACCAAAATGCACATTTCGCTCACCCTGCAAACAAATTTATGCAATTGCCTTGTTTTGAACAAAAAAACCTGTTTTTGCCTGCTGCAAAAGAATTTATATAATTAAACAATACAATATAGTAAACATTTAAAACAAAACCTTTGTGATTGAAAAATGCCAAAAATCGACCCCTGGGGAAGCGCTGCAATAACAGACTACGAGCACGTCTTCCAGGAATTCGGCCTGAGCAAATTCCCTGAAAGCATGCGGAAACAATTAAAGCACAGGTTTTTCCAGAGGAACATAATAATTGCCCACAGGGACTTTGAAAAAGTTGCCGAGCGGATAAAGCAAAAAAAGCCGTTCATTAACATCACAGGCATTGCCTCATCAGGCCCATACCATCTCGGGCACAAGGTTGACATTGACCTCTTCCTTTTCTTCAAGGAACATGGCGCAAAAAACTATTTCTGCGTTTGCGATCTGGATGCATACTCAAGCAGGGAGAAGATAAAAACAATGCAGGAAGCGAAAGAGATTGCAGTGCAGAACGTGGCTGACGCGCTTGCGCTTGGCTTGAGCGAGAAAGACATCAGGGTGCAGAGCAGCAGGGAGAAAGAATATTATGGTTTTGCTTTCGAGCTTGGAAAGAAGATTACTGCAAGCACTTTCGAGGCAATTTACGGCCACCTTGACTTGGGGAAAGTTAGCGCAAATTTGCTGCAGTATGCAGACATACTGCACTGCCAATTGCCAGCATACAGCGGAAAAATGCCGAGCATTACAGGCATTGGCTTGGACCAGGACCCGCATGCAAGGGCAACAAGAGACCTTGCAAAAAGGCTTCCTTATGAACTGGAAGTGCCCTCCTTCATTTACTTCAGGCACCAGTCAGGGCTGAAGGAAGGCAGCAAGATGAGCAGCAGCGAGCCTGACACAGCAATCTTCCTAAGCGATGGCGAAGCAGATGTAAAGAGAAAGATTGGCAACTGCTTTACTGGAGGCAGGAACACGGCAGAAGAGCAGAGAGAGCTCGGGGGCAAGCCTGAGATATGCAAAAAATACGAAATTGACCTTTTCCATCTGGAGAGCGATGCAAAGCTGCGCGACATTTTTGAGAAATGCAAATCAGGAAAGCGATTGTGCGGCGAGTGCAAGCAGCTGACAATCGAATACCTGAACAGTTTCCTGCGGCAGCACCAAGCTAAAGCGAAAAAGAATTTGGGCAAAGCAAGAAAGCTTGTTTTCGGCTGACTGCTGCTATTTCTTTTCCTCTTCCAATTTCACTGCCTCAATTTCCAGTTTGGGCAGCTTTTCTTCCAGCTCTCGCAGAAGCTTTTTGCTGAACTGGTTGTCCTGTCGTACCAGATAAATTTTGTCAACCTGCCTGAGCATTGCCAAGTGCTCAATCTTTGTTGCTGTGTCGCCCCACTCGATTATGTCTTCGCATGTTTTCCTTTTCTTTCCAATGGCTGCCTTCATTTTCTGCATTAAAGCGTTTGCCTGCGCTATTTCTCCTGCGGCAAAGCCGAACTGCCCTGACATTGCGGCAGTGTCGATTACTATAAGCAAAATTATTTCCTTTGCTTTTGCCGTAATCATTTCAACAAATTCCTCGCTGTCCTCTTTTTTTGAAAGCAGCGGAACCAAGACGCGCATTTTCAATTCACCTTGTTTTTTTACGTTTGTCTTTTTTTGCCAAAAATATTTTCCCTGCACTTTATACAGCCTGCATCAGCTCATGTCTTTTTTCAATTATTTCGCCTTCATCCTTCAAAAACTCGCATGCTGTTTTAACAAGCGCTGTGCTCAAGCCTGCTTCTGCAGCCAGCTGTTGCACTGTTATGCTTTTCCTCTGCTTAATTAATGAGAGCAATTTTGCCCTGTGCTTGTTGTAAACCTGGCTTTCAATCACGTAAAAGAATCCGTCAAAGCCCTTGATTCCCCTTATTTTTCCTTCCTCAATCTCTTTGCGCAGCTGCTGGCTGACTGCCCTTGCAGACTGCTCGTCTTTGCACAGCAGGAAACCGCTTTTTTCCAGCACGCCGCATGCAGCTGCAGGATTGCCTGCATCGCCTGCCTGATTGCCGTCTTTTTTTTCCTCTTCCAGCTCTGCCCTTGTTTTGTAAACAGCCTTTTTGTATTTGTCGCTCAGCTTGAATGCAACAACGCTGCCCTCTTTAAGCATTTCCTTGAAGCGCTGCAGCTCTTCCTTATTCAAAAGCTTCTCGAATTTTCCTTCAACCCTGTCCTGCAGCCTCTTCTGCCTAAGCAGTGCAAAAATCTTTTTGTCAACAGGGCTTTCAATTTTTTCAGCGGCAGGTTGTTTTTCAACCAAAACCCAGATGCCTTTCTTTGCCTTCACCAATTCGT
>CAYHBD010000012.1:0-1709 GCA_964354805.1 uncultured archaeon
CCCACCGTTCCGGTTGGGTTTCAGGGTCAGGAAGTGCGCCGCCGCTCGCTCCAAGCAGGGCATTGTTTAGGGCAACCAACTTCGGCGGCGCCGCGCGCTGTCGAACGACATGCCGCGAGTACTTCGCCACGGCCGCGACCAGACAGGCGATGGCCACGGCATCCGGGGGAGTTTCGGGGACACATTACTTAACTCCTAGTCCGTCCCCGCATTCAACGTCGAAGTGCAACAAAGCGTGAGGCAGCCTCTGTCGGTGTTCTGTAGTCGAGGCACTTCATGGGTCGGTTGTTGATGGTCGACTCGACCCTTCGGATCTCGGTGCTGGTTAGTCTACTGAAGTCGGTGCCTTTTGGGAAGCACCGGCGGACCATGCCGTTCCGGTTCTCGTTGGTCCCACGCTGCCAGGCCGCGTAGGGGGCGCAGAAGTAGCAGCTAATGCCGATGGCTGCGGTTATCCACTCATGGCGGGTGTGTTCGAAGCCGTTGTCCATCGTCAACGTCCGGCGACCTTTCTTTGGCAGTGGTCCCAGCCGGCTGATGATCGCCGCCGCAGTCCGCTTGCCGTCTCGACCCCAGACCCGCACCAGTTTGAGTAGTCGCGTCTTGCGTTCTACCAGCGAATAGAGCACAACCGAGTTATGACTCGACACCATGCTATCGCCTTCCCAGTGACCGGACTGCCACCGAGTCTCGACTGCAGCCGGCCGTTCTTCTATCGATACCCGATTGGGAATGCGGCTCTTACGCTGGCCCTTCGTGCTGCTGCGTTGGCGGCGCTTCCGATGGCTCAGATGCAGGTACTTGATGTACTCGCCTCGTTTCGGCTCGTCCAGGTGGTAGACGTACTGGTAGATGGCTTCGTGGCTGATAGAACAGCCAGGTAGATCGAGCTTGATTCTGCCGGCGACAATCTCAGGTGACCAACCGCCCCGGAGTTTGCCTTCCACGTAGGACCGGATGCGTCGGTTCTTGAGCCGGTAGCCTTGACTCGCCTGCTTGCGGCGCCGGTCGGCTCGAATCTGCGCGCTTTCGTCCAGGTAGTACTCGACAAGGAGCTGGCGGTTGCGCCGCAGCTCGCGCGAGATGGTGTCCTTGTCCCGACTCAGCTCGAGTGCGATCTGCGATACATTCAGGCCCCACGTCTTCAGGTACATGATCTTGCCGCGCTCGATGCGCGACAGGTGTCGATAGCGTCTGTGCATAGCCACTCAGGATAGCTCCTTTCAGCCATCTTGCCTCCCAAGTGTTGCGCTTCATTGTTGAACTCGCGACCGAGGCGTCTTGCGTGGTCTGGGGCCTCGTTTGCGAGGGACAAGGGGACGGCCGATTCTGTCCTCAAGCAACTCGACGAACTCACTGCTGCCCAGCGGACGACCGGTGCGCGTGTGACGCCGGATGTCCTCCGTCTCGGTGCTATCCGGTTCTGTCTTGAGATACTCACGCCAGTCTGCCACCCGACTCAACATCGGCTTCACCTTCACCAGCAGGTCGTCTTTGCCGCGGACGTGGGCCGCTGCACTGGACCAAGGATACTGCCATGGTCGTTCGGCAAGACCCGCGTGTACCGGATTCAGCTCCACGTACCGAACTGCGGCTAGCAGGTACTGCTCATCCAACGGGTATGATGAGAAACGCCCTTGCCAGAGATATCCGCGCCAGTTCTCCCGACTATTCACACGCACCGTGTACCGTCGGTGCGCCTCGCCTAT
>CAYHBD010000013.1:0-1804 GCA_964354805.1 uncultured archaeon
AATAAAAGTCGTCTTTGGGTAACTTTTAAATATTGGTAAAGGTGTATTATCGTTATATGGTCAGGACAGTGAGAACTTCGAGCAAAAGGCAGTATGGAAGCGCTGGAAGGAGATCACGCCTTCAACAGGTTTCTGCTGTTCCTCTTACTGGCATAAGGGCGGAAGTGGCTGAAATAATTGCAAGCGTGCCGATGGATCCAAAGACAGGCAAAGCCCCAAAATCCCAAATTCTTAAATCTTTGAGAGCGCAGGGTTTTGAGGTAAGAACCTCTGCTCTAGGAATTGGTGTGCGAAGAAAGGGAGGCAAAGGATATACTTTTCTCACATCAGTAAAAAGGCCATTGGTTTAAGCCCTGCTGTTGCCAGCTCTATTTTTCGCAAAGCAAGCCTTAGCAATTTTTTTAATACTTCTCCATTACTGTTGTTGTATGCCAAGCAGCAATCTGCAGAAAATTTACGGGAAAAGCTATTTTTTCAGCGGAAAGGCCTGGGCTGATGGCTATGATGATTACGCAAAGAGGTCGGCAATTAAAAAACACCCTTGGGGCTTTCTGGTAAAGCGCATTATTGATGAAAAACAAGATGGCACAATTTTGGACATTGGCTGCGCCCTTGGATATTTTTTAAGTTTTTTTCCAAAAGGGTTTGAAAAATACGGCGCTGACATAAGCGAATTTGCGGTTGAAACAGCCAAGCGGAATTTTCCTGAAACAAAATTTGCGGTGAACGACATTTCCGATGCAAAGCCATTCAAAAAGCAGTTTGATGTCATCACTGCTTTTGATGTGCTGGAGCACGTGTTGAATCTCAGGAGCGCGCTGCAAAACATTCACTCAATGTTAAAGGATGACGGCGTGCTGGTTGTTGCTGTTCCTGTTGCCTCAAGGATGCATCATCTGCTTGCTTTTCTCGGTCACTCTTTCCTCACAACAATGGATTCCCACCTTACGCTTACAACAGCAAAAGCATGGAGGAACATAATTCTGCCGGAATTCTTTTCCGTTGCAGAAGATTTTCCAACAACCTGGGCAGGAAAGCATTATCCGACGCTCGACTTGTTCCAGGTTTTTTTTCTGAAAAAAAAGTAATGCAGCAGCCTATGTTGAATTGCCTTTTTCCAGGTTCTTGTTGAAAAAGAAATAGTGCTGCATGCCGGCTTTGAATTGCCGTTTGATGCTGCTCATAATGTTTTCAAGAATTTAGTCGGCGAGCGGGAAACCTACAGCTTTTAAGCTGTAGATGAAAGCGAGCCACAACCTATTTCTTTTTGTTTTGTGTAATCTTCCTGAGCCGTGGATATATATACGCGCGGCTCAGGAGGAAGATTACAATGGATTCGTCTAGAGATATGTATAGCCATAATCATCATAAAGGTTACTGGGAGTATCACTTGGAGTGGTGTCCGAAATACAGGTACAATATGCTTCGCAGGGAAGACATCAGAAAAGAGTGTGAGGAAATACTGCTGAAAATAGCTAAGGGGATTGATGTTGAAGTGCCTGAAATAGCTGTCATGCCTGACCATGTGCACATGATCGTCGTTTCCAAAAGAGCCTGTAACCCATCATACCTGTTGTTCAGGTTCAAAGGAGCATCGTCGCATGAGCTGTTTAAGAGTCATCCAAACTTCAGGAAACGATACAGGAAAGGACACTTTTGGAGCCCAGGCAAGTTTTCAAGAACGGTGAGCGTGGACTCAGAAACAGCCAGAGCATATGTGCGAAGGCAATGGGATATCCACCAGCTGAGTATTCAGGAGTTCATCCAGGGAAGCCCCGCCCTTTAGGGCGGGGAGGATGTCACG
>CAYHBD010000014.1:0-2102 GCA_964354805.1 uncultured archaeon
ACATTTCCAAAATTACACAATAGATGAACATCTTTGTGATGATGATATTACATCTATCTGTACCAGATGGTTAAAAGAATACATGATTAGACAACTTACTACTATGGACAATTAAACAATGATTACAATAGAACCAGCATCAACAATCCAATTCCAAGAATTCTTAAACTATAATTGGATTCCTAACCCTAATCCAAATAGCACAGGATTCTTTACAGGGTTCGGATATAATCCTAATGATGAACAGGATTATAAGATAATCCAAGAATCTAATCCTAACAATGTTTGGACACTATTAAAAGATGGGCAAACCGATGATGATTATCATTTCTATAGTGGATTCTTTCCACTATCTGATGATATTCATTGTTATATCCTAACACAAGAACCAACATCATCATTGAATATTAAAGTCTTACAACCTGTTTAATCCTATCCAATGGGGCGGCAATAGCCGCCCCATTGTTAAATAAATAATCTTCTATGCTATTGATAATTAAGGATAATTATTTTTAGCATTGGAAAAGTGTTGCTATTCTAAAAAAAGTGTTTATTATATTCAATAGATATGATTTGTTTTAGTATAAATTTGTATGTTATGATTTTTAAGTAATAAATAGAATCGACCAATATAGTGGTTAAGTAAGTCCTTTGGGTGAGATGTTCTCACTTCTAGCCAACAATTTAACAATTCAAACACATATTGGTTGATGCACACAATTATGTCGTGGTATATATGATATAATTTGTCGATAAGAAGTGGTTAATATTCTTATTGGTTGGGAATTTACAGTCCCCGATGTAACAAAAATAGAATTCGTATAAAATGTACGATTTATATTAACTGTTTATAATGTTATCCAACGGTTCAGAAATGAATCAATTTATAAATTTAATATCTTGGAGAATAACATGACTGCAATTACTTTCGCAACTTTGGCTGATGCTGTTAATTCTGCTTATGTAGCAGAACAATCACGTTATGACAAATTGTTGGCATTAGCTATAGAACATGGAAAAAATGGAAATAATGCTGTACCACCTAATAAGGATAGTAATGACCGTTTACACGCCCCTATCAATGGTTATGTATGGGAAAATAACGGTAATATAGAAATATATGGACAGGGTGAATTCTTACCATATAAAGAAGATTCATTGAAAAAAACAATATCGGCTAAAATAGCTATCAATGTTGCATTATTTAACGATATGCAATCATTGTTTACTGATGGTTCTAATGGTAAATCATGGTTTACTAAGAATGGGGTAGAGGTAGCCTATTTTTATACTAATGTATCTACTGGTGTTTATAGTGCAATCAAATCAGTAATTCCTACTCTTGGGTTGGAAAGTTTTGAAAAAAGAAAAATTATAGAAGTACAAGAGGGTGATGTTGTTGATACTACCACATGGAAATGGTCAGATGCTAAAGCACGTAATAAAATTATGAAAGCTGATTGTGATATAGCATTAGCAGAAATATTATATAGTGCAGGTTTAACATGGAATTACGAACAAGGTAGAAAAGTAAAAAGTAAATTAAAAGAATGGTACACTGGATTAGATGGTAAAATGGTAAGATATTTTTACCCAGATGATACCATCTATTCATAATCCCCCTATGCTACCTTACCATTATAAAATCAATGGTAGGGTAGCATCAATAATAATCTTGGAGAATTAAAAATGAATAAGTTTTTTGAAGGTTTAAACGAATACGTTGTAACATTAGTAGAAGATGCTGATATATCCGAAGATGAAATAATCTTTGAATGTTGGGCAGAGGATAAAGACCATGCGGTGGAACAATGCCTTAATGCTTACCCATTAGCTGTTATTATCCATTTAGAATTAGCATAGGTGATTATCATGGAACTATTTTTTAATATTATTGTCAGTACCCTTGTCTTATCCACTCTAATATCATATTCAACCAATATGATAGACTTTAACAGTATCAGCTATTATAGTGGCAATATTGCCATTGTTTCATTCTTTGTTTGTATGGTAGGCATTATCGGTGATATTGCTTATCTTATCTATAATAGCTTATAAATAATAATTTTAATGAGGTTTTTTATGAATACCGAAAATACTGT
>CAYHBD010000015.1:0-1533 GCA_964354805.1 uncultured archaeon
CATAACAAAATGGGAATACCTTCTTACTTTTTACACATTGTAAAACGCCACCCGGCTATTCTAAAAAAAATTGCCTTGCTCGGACCCAATATTGATAATTTTTATGCAGACTGCAATGGCATCATTTACAATGCCGTTTATGAAACTGTAATCGGAACAAAAAATATTGACATATATGAAGCTGAAATTATTCTTGCCGTTTGCAACAAAATTCAAACTTATATTGACATGTTTCAACCTAAAGAAAAAATTATTATTGCATTTGATGGCGTTGCACCTGTCGCAAAACTGAATCAACAACGCGAACGTCGCTACAAGTCTTGGCTTACCGGCGATTTGCAAAAACGTATCGATAAAAATAATGCAACTAAACCAAATAAAAATGCAAATAAAAATATGAATGCAGTAAATCAAAATCCGGACACATCTGCAGTTTGGAATACTAGCTCCATTACACCCGGAACCACCTTTATGAATAAACTTCACACCCTCGTTACCGCGCATTTTAAATTCAATCCAAAAGTTATCGTTTCTTCGAGCTGCGAATCCGGAGAAGGCGAACATAAAATATTTCAACACATTCGCAACTTTCCCGATGCGCACAAAAATCAAACCACCATCATTTATGGACTCGATGCCGACCTCATTATGCTTTGTCTCAACCATTTGCACATTTCTGAACGCATCTTCTTGTATCGCGAAACACCCGAATTTTTAAAATCGGTCGATAGAACCCTCGACGAAACGTGCCAATACTTTGTCGACATTCCCGACCTGGCGCAGTCCATTATCAAATACATGAATTGCATGCACGACCAGTGCGGACAAGTCAGTGAAAAAATAGAATTTCAAAATGAAAAATGCAGAATGTTTGACTACATTTTTATTTGTTTCATGCTTGGAAATGACTTCATGCCCCACTTTCCAGCTGTTAACATCCGAACTACCGGAATTGATACACTGCTTGAAGCTTACCGAAAAACCATTGGATGCAATCCGGGCGAGTATCTCATTTGCTTGACGCAGCAAAAGAATAATGATGCAAATACAAACATCAATTGGGCCAACTACAAATTATTCGTTGAACACCTGGCAAATAATGAAGACTCTCTTTTTCGTCAAGAATATAAAAAGCGCGACCGCTTGCAGCAACAACAGCTCCTTCATAATAATAATGGCAATAACAACTCCATGAGTTCGTCGTTCACCGAAATTTCCGACATTGTTAGCGAATGGTCCAACGATGAACTGCCGTCCAGCATTGATGAACTTAACATGTGTCCCATCAGATATCGAAACAAGGAAAAACAAATAAACCCATTTACAAATAATTGGGAGCGCCGCTATTATGAAACGCTATTCCATATCAAAATTACAGCATCTGAATGCAAAAAAATATGTACCAATTACCTAGAAGGTATGGAATGGACATTTAAATATTATTCAACTGGTTGCGTCGACTGGCGATGGTCTTACAATTATCATTATCCGCCACTGTTGAAAGACTTGCTTCAATTCATTCCCGATTCTAAA
>CAYHBD010000016.1:0-165471 GCA_964354805.1 uncultured archaeon
TCAGGGCAGGCGCTGACATTGTCCAGGTTGGAACAGCCTTTGAATCAGACAAAGGCAACCTGCAGCAGATGGCAAAGCACTTCAAGGAAATAACAACAGCGGTTAAAAAAGCGGGAAAGGAAAAGAAATAAAATTTCGCTAATTCACTGCTGATTTTAATTATTGTGCCAAAGTCTACAGTGTTGCGCAATTATTTCGCAAAATTCAAATTTTAATTAATTGGCAACATTATTTTTAGTTGTTTTGCCCCAAACAATCAAATCACTTTGCCCCCTGCTGCTTCTGTGAATTATGCAACACAGCACCCAGTGCATTCGTTAGAAATGTTTTTATACGCGTGCAGCTATATTATACCTGAAGAAGATATGGCAATACTAAAAAAGCTAGCCCCCCGGTTGACGGGGGATGGGGCAACCCATGCAAGGATGCCTTATGCTGGCAAAGGGTTTCATTGGAAAAGGGCCCGGGTTGGATGGGGCGTGAGTAAGGGCAGAAAAATAGCGGTATTCGATGTAACAGAATTTGCCCAGAAAGGTAACGATCAAGTAGCAAGGCCAATTTATGTCGGGCCTCAGCGTAGGGCACATTATCGAAGTTTTAAACTCAGCGATCCAGCGAAACGCAGTGGTCTCCGAAATAAAGTAATTTATTCCCTTGCAAAGAATCCCAAGAGAGCTAAGAGAAAAAGAAAATAAGCCCTGCTTCCAGAGGCAACAACCAAATTCTGCTTTATTGGCGAAGCACTTCAAGGAAATAACAAGCGCAGTTAAAAAGGCGGGAAAGGAAAAGAAATAAAGGGCAGGCAATGCTGCTGTGGAAAAAGCCGGAAAGGAAAAAAGGTAAGGATTAAATTTTCCTCTGCGCTAATTCTTTTGTTATGGGTGGATTGCGGAGGCTTAGGAGACACGGTCAAGCTGGGCGGCCTTCTCCACAGCCAACCGAGTTTGAGCTTTTTTTCAGGCAGGTTGTTGGCGAGCAGGCGCCCGGCGAAAGAGCTGCTATCTCAAAGATGCTTAGGCGGCGCTTTGGCAAAGAGCTTGAAAGCCCGACGACTTCTTTGCAGAGGCTGCGTTTCATTTGGAACCGGGCGGCCCCCTTCTGGAAAAAAATGGTCACTCTTGATTTAATGGAGCATGGGCTAAAGTGCATTCAAATGCACGGGAGAATACACCCAACTGACCGCATTGCAAGCATTGGCAGCGGTCTTGCCATTCAGGAGGCTTTTATTGCAAAGCGCCTTGTTCCAAACGGCTGGGTTTCATGCATTGACCTTTCGCTTAAAATGTGCAGGCTTGCAAGGCAGACAAGGGAAAAAGCGCAAGTGAGCAACATGTCTGTTTCTGCAAGAAGCGGGCGCAGGACAGGGTTGCCGGGTGCCTCACAGGACAAGGTTCTTTTGAACCAGGCGGTGTCAGCTGAAGAAATCCATTGGCTGCCAATCCTTAAGGAAGTTAGAAGGATAATCAAGCAAAGCCCTGATGCAAGATTCATTTTTTCTTTTACAACAAAAGACATAGAGAAAACAAAAGAGCCAGTCCTCAAATCGCTGAAAGAGAACGGCTTCCAGAAAGAGTTTGCAATAAAATACATGGTCAGCGGAAAGCAAAATGCAATAATGATAATAGCAAAGCCAGTTCCATTACAAAATTAAATTTTTCCCTCTTTTTTCAATTCAGCAATCGTTTTTGCAATCGCTTCCTGCATTCCAGTTTTCGCTTTCCATCCGAGCGCGTTTATTTTGCCTGTGTTGTAGCTTCTTTCTCTTGCCAGCCTTTCAATGTGTTCTGCTATTACAATGCTTTTTTTGCCCCTGAGCAAATAAAGCAGGCTCAGGGCGTTTGCCGCAATCACAGGCATTGTTTTCACTTTTACTCTCATTCCAAGCTGCCTCTGTATTTCAGCATAAAGCTCGCGCAGCGAGTGCTGTTCTTGTTCCGCAACAATGAACGTTTCTCCAAAGCATTCGCTTCGCATTAAAACAAATAACAGCGCGTTCACCAAATCATCAACAAAAATTGTTTGCCATATTTGTTTTCCGCTTCCTGGCAATGGAAAGCTTTTTTTCACTAATTTTATTATCTGCTGCCAGTATTTATTGTATCCGAGCACCAGCGCGCTGCGCAGCACTGTTATTGGAATCATTTCCTGGAATTCCTGCACCAGCTTTTCCGCATGTGCCTTGCTTTGCTCGTATTTTGTTGCAGGCGCGATTTCAGCGCTTTCGTCAATTCTCCCTGAACTGTTTCCGTGCACTCCAACAGTGCTTAAAAAAATGAATTGCTTGCATCTTTGTTTTGCTGCTGCCTCAAGCATGTTTTCCGTTCCTTTAACATTCACTTCGAACAATTTTTTGCTATGCTCATCCAATTCCGCCGCCAGATGATATACGACATCAATTCCCTGCATTGCTTTTTTGCATTGCCCCAAATCAGTTACATCGTCGCCTATTGCTAGGTCAAATTCCCTCACCTTGTGGCCCCTGCCAAGCAATTGTTCAACAAGCCTTTTTCCAACAAAGCCCTTTGAGCCCGTTACAAGAATATTCAAGCAAAACACTGCTATAATTAGCTTTAATCGATTTTTAATTATATTTCAGCCATTATTTTTTTGGTTAAAATGATTGAAATCGACGGTGGAGAGGGTGAATCCGGCGGGCAGCTGACCAGAACAGCCCTTGCCCTTGCTGCCTTAACAAAGCAGGAAATTAGAATTGTGAACATCAGGGCAAAGAGGCCAAAGCCTGGCTTGCAGCAGCAGCATTTGGCTGCTGTTAAAACGCTTGCGGAAATCTGCGGTGCACAGCTGCAGGGAGCGCAGCTGCATTCAACAAAACTGCTTTTTTCTCCGAAACAAATTCGCCAGGTTAATTTGAATGTTTCAATCGGAACTGCAGGAAGCGTTGCCCTTCTGCTTCAACAAATTCTGCCAGTTGCCCTGGTTGATGAAATAAAGCTGCGCGTTATCGGCGGAACAAATGTTGCATGGAGCCCGCCGATTGAGTTCATGCAGCGCGTGCTTTTCCATTCCTTGCAAAAAATGGGCGCCAGGTTTAATTTGTATGTAAACAAGAAGGGTTTTTTTCCTAAGGGTATGGGGATGGTCAGTTTCTCAAGCAAGCCGGCAAAGCTTCCGCTGCGCGCAATCAATTTAACCGAATTGGGCAAACTTGAATTCATTGAGATTTTGAGCAGCAGCGCCTCGCTGCCAAAAGAAGTAAGCAGAACCCAGGCAATAGCAGCAAGACGCGCCTTGCAGCATTTGAATGCCGATTTGAACATTGAATTCAGGGAATCAATTGAAAGCAGCGAGCACGCGGAAACAATCGGCTCGGCAATTTCCGCTTTCGCTTGCTTTTCAAGCGGCGCTGTGTTAAGCGGCAGCGCTTTGGGCGAAAAGGGAAAGCCGGCAGAGCGCGTTGGCGAAGAAGCAGCTCGCAACCTATTAAGCGAATTGGGTCCAAAGCAGCCCTGCGATTCCCATTTGGCAGACCAATTGATTCCATTCATGGCTCTTGCCAAAGGAAAAAGCGAATTGCGCTGCACAAAGCTTACGCAGCATTGCCTTACAAACATTGCAATCGTTGAAAAATTCCTGCCTGTTAAATTTGCGGTTGAGGGGGAATTGGGCAAGCCAGCGAAAATAAGTGTTGAGGGTGTGGCATTCCCTGGGTAAAAAATTTGTGCTTCAATTGCTGGCGCTATGCCGCGTTTAGCATCCTGCTCCAGTTTTATATTGCTTCAGTTTCTGCATTAGTGTTAGCATGCTTATTTCTCCTCTTTTCCATTGGTCGATGTATTCCCCCATTTTTGTGGGGGTAATGCATCCTTGTGGGCAGTCTGCCGGGCAGTTTTGGTTGTTTTCCTCTTCAGCTGTGTCGCATCTGCCGTTGCCGCAGCATAATATCATAAAATAGCCTTGGTCGTCTGTTAAGCCAAAGTAAGGGTTGATTTTGTTATCAAATGTTATATTGGCGTCACCAGCTATACTTAACTTCCATATTTTATTTTTGCTTTCATCAGGGACATTATTAATACTCAAAGGAAAATGGTTGCTGGATGCAGGTATGCTGCCTTCAGCTGCAGGTGTTGTTTCTGCGGGCCTGAAAACTTTAGCCCAGATTCCTGCTCCACTGCCTCCGTCTTTAAATTCAATGTTAAAATTGGGCGTGCTGCCATTGACCCAGAAAGTTAGCTCTTCGAAATTTCGCGTTTCTCGGTCGAGATAGAAGTAACTTGGATTGATCGAATGGACCGCGGTTTTAGAATATAGCATTAGGGGGGCATTTGTTTTTGTTATTGAAAAGGCATTTCGCATTGGGTTTATTAATAGCAGATAGTAGCCTGTTTTTGGGGCATTAAATGAAATATTCCCACTTTCGTTTGCTTTAACATGCCCTTTTGTTATTTCGTTTCCTTCAGAGTCAATTACTGAATAAGTTAAACCGTCCATGTCATAGACCCATACTTTCTTGCTTGCTAGTTCTATTTCCACAGGTTTTCCTTTTTCAGTTTTGATTATAAAATTATGTTGCCCTCTAAGCCACAATTCTTTACCTTCAAGAGATAGAACAGGGAGCTCCCCCGTATGCTGTGCCACTGGGCATAGCCTGTCAAAATCAAACCCTATTATCGCAGGGTCTTCGTACATTTGAGGCTCTGATACTTCAATAGTACGGGGGGGAATCTTTCCGTCCAGTGCATCCCTTGCAATATCCATCTGATCATAATAAACTCCAACTGTTTCATCATACTGGCTTTGGTTTTGGCAGTTGTATAAAGTGTCGTTTCTTTGGTTATAGCATTTTAGGACTATGGATGGTGCCCAAGACTTTTTGATGTCGTCAAGACTCTCTGTAAATGTCCTGGTGGTGTAAATCCAACAGCCGTTTGTCTGATTAGCCGTGTTGAAAAGATTGTATGCCCAATTTGTTGGGGAATAATAGTAATTAATTAGCCCGCTGACATAGTATGCGTATATTTCTTCTCCATAAACCTCAGACAAATTATAATACGGTGGTGAAGCGTCAATTTTATTTTCACTCAAATTTGCAGGAATTGTTTCTGCACCGCCACCATAATAAGTTTCCGTTGCCCAAATAACAGTTGGCTTGTCTGGGTCGCTCCACCCGTCAAAGATATTGTTGAGGTATTTTGCATGATCGGGTGAAGGGTAGGTTCCAATCAAAAAATTTTGGTTTACTTTTTCTACAGCCTCTTTCATGGCTCCAGCAAGACTTTTCAATTCCTCCCCAAGGAATGAATAGTAGCCATCGTCGCCATCCAATTTCCCGTTTGATGCCAGCCAATTGTATCTTTCCCCTGGATTTGTTGGAGGCTGGCAACCGCTGCATTTGGTGCTAATATACTTATTGAAAATGTGGTCTTCGAATCCCACCGTTTTATCAAAATAGTGGGGGGTTTCTTTACCGCAGTCGTACAATTCAAAGTCAAACTGTATGCCATCTACCCTATACTCTTCCTTTAGGTCTAATTTTGCTAGGTTGACGACAAGATCTGTCAAATGCTGCCAATAGGTTGCATCCCAAGGGCTAACGAGTTGGCTCGTCCTGCAGCTGCTGTTATCGCAAAGTAAAACTGTGTTAACAGCGAAAGGGTCCTCGGTTCCAACGCAATGGACAAAATTAAGTCCCACGAAATTCGCTATGTTCTTTAGTTTTGCCCAAGAAGCAAACTGTTTAACAGAATCAGGCACATTATCAGCGTATGGCAGCTTTGAGTAGTCTACGCTGTTACTATAGTAGGCTTGAGCGTCAGTGCCGTACCCTTTTCCTTTTATTACAATTGTGTTTATTCCATGGTTTATCAATTCGTCTATGTCGTGTTCTTCTGTTTCCCAAGAATAAGTGTAAGCCGCCATTATCTTGTCTGGCAGCGCTGCATAGCAGCCGCTGCTTGTCAGCAGGAACACCATTGCGCAGAGAATTGCAAGAATTGCATTGTTTTGCTTCATTTTCATTCATTTAGAATAAGCATTTTGTTTAATAAAAATTTAACTAACAGGCAACGCTGCCCTAATGAAAAAGACAGCGGTGGCTTGTTTTTTCTGCGTTTACAAAAACAAAACGCTAATCAAATCAGGCGCTGCCAGTGCAGCAATGCACCCGAGCAATACAAACGGCGCAAATGGCGGCATGTCCCTGTAAACAGGAACCTTTTTCAATCCCATTTTGCGCAGTATTGCAATTTCTTTTTTTCCAAAAACGCCCTTCAAATGCAGCCTCAGCCTGTGCTTTGTTTTTTTGTTCAAAAACTCTGTGGCAATCACTTCATCCTCGTCCAATTCCTTCAGCTTTACGTATCGCAGGAAAAAACAGCGTCTTATTCCATGTTCAAAAGCCATGAATAGCAGCGCGAGCCCTAGCGGCAAAGCAAGCAGTGCAATCGTTGTTAGTGCAACCGCACCCAATTGGGCAAGTGCAACCAAATATGCCACAATGATTATTGCAAACCCGGCTGCCTTTTGCGTGCTGCCCTTGTTCTCTTTCCAGCTTATGCCCTTTCGCGCATATTTTGTAACAAAAAAGATTGCGTAAAAGGTTACTGCAAACAGCGCTGCAACAAACAAGGAATTCAACAAAAACAATTGTTTTCCATAAAAGGGCAGAAGGAAAGCGATTGCGGTAAAAAGCTTCACATCCCCGCCGCCAATCTTTCCCAAATAATAAACAGCGTAACCGATTGCGAAAACAGCTGCGCCGATTGCAAGAAAAAGCAGGTTCCATTCAATCAAATCCAGCAAAATCCCTGCAGCAATCATCGGATAGGTGATTTTGTCAAAAATCAAGCCGGTTCTTGCATCAGTGTAAGCGCCGGCAGCACAGCCCGCAAGCAAAACGGCAATCCTTGCGCTTATAAATAAATCCATTATTTTTCACCATAATATTTTTTGTTTTTCGCTCACCATTTTTTCAAGTGTGTTTATTTTTCACCATAATATTTTTTGTTCACTATTGGCGCCAGAGCCATGAACAGGCCCATTTCGTGCAGCAGGTGCCTTGGCACCTTTCCTTTTGTAAGCCTGCCAACACCGCCCATTTCATCCCGCAAATCTTCGTTCCACTCTTCCAGAAAAACATCGCTTACCTCTTTTCCCTCGCGCAGAATTTTTTCAACAACCTTTTTCGGATACTCAAAAGCGGGGGTTAAGCCAAGGTGCACCTGCTTTCCGTCAAAGATTGCAACAGCAGCAGCATCCATATACCCTGTTTTCGTTAGGGGAACCTTAAACAACCCTGCTTCAATTCCAACACTGTAATCGCATTTTCCATGTTCCGCACGCCAAGCGTTCTTTGCCCTGTTGACTGCTCCCTGGACTGTTTCAGCAAGAGTCAGTGGCTGCGCGTTCACTCCGCTTTGTGTTTCAATGCCCTTCACTTTCAGCGCCTTGAAGAAGTGCGCGAAAGCGTTTTCAACTGCCTTGACCTTTGCAGGATTTTTTGAGCCGACGATTACGAGCATTTTTTTCACCGTTTGTTTTTTTTCTTTCTGTCTTTTGCCCACTGTTTCTCCAGTAGAACTTTGCCGCTTACCATCCCCCTGTGGCTTCTGTAATAATTTGTTTCATCCTCAAGGTATTGTTCAAAATAGTGCATAAACTGCCTTGCGCCTCTTTTGCCTATAAGCAAGCCGAGCTTTGCTTCCGCTGCCCCCCAATTAACGCGCGTTTCTCCGCTTAAAGAAATTTTTCGCTTCTTGTAAAGGTCCTTTATTATTCTTCTAATACTGTGGTTTGTTTTTCTGTTGAAAACCCCGTATGAGTCAACCATTGACCACAAAGCCCTGTGCGCTGTTCTCTCCAACAGTAGCTGCCTGATGCCTCCTTTTTTGGCAGCCAAGTCAAAATTCCACCCCGCTGTTTTCAAATTCGGGATGGTGCCTCTTAATTTCATCACAACTGCCACCCGCTCTAGCCTCTGGCTTGTGCCATTGAATTTTATTGTGCCTTTTCTGGCAATTGGTTTCATTCTGCTTTTTGGTTTCCTACTAATGGGGTTCCGCATTTTTTTCACCTTATCTTAAACTTCTTTTTCAGTTTTTTTCCCCGCCCTATCTTATCTTAAACTTTTTCTTTTTCTTCCTTCCGAACATCTGCGCGAGCTTCTGCATGTCCAAGCCGCCTTTTTTCTCAAGCATTTTCTCGTCCAGCTTCCTGAATTTTTTGAAAACCCCTGCCATCTGCTTGAATGCCTTTAACAGCTCCCTTACCCCTGCCTCGTTCTTTCCCGAGCCTTTTGCAGCTCTTTCAATCCTGCTTCTGTTCATCAAATCTGGATTCAGCTTTTCCTGTTTTGTCATTGAATCCATAATCACCCTGAACCCGTCAAGCTTTTCCTCCGTCATTTCAAGCATTTCTTTCGGCAACTGCATCTGCATTCCCATCATTTCAGCAACCTTTGTAAGCGGCCCCATTTTCCTCGCTGCCTTCAGCTGCTTGTAGAAAACATCCAGATTAAACTCGCCCTGCAGCAGTTCTTCAGGGGAAAGCTCTTCCTCTTCTCCCACTTCCTTGGCTTTCTCAAGCAACGCCTGCAGGTCTCCATACCCCATTATTCTGCCCAGATACCTTTGTGCATCAAATTGCTGTAAGTCATCAAGCTTTTCGCCTGTTCCAATGAAGTAAACAGGGCATTTTGCAACATGGCATGCTGACAATGCTCCGCCGCCTTTTGCACTTCCGTCAATTCTCGTGATGATTACTCCGTTCACTCCAACAGCATCGTGGAATGCAGTTGCCTGCTTTTTTGCAAGCTGCCCAACATCAGCGCCGATTACAATCCATTTCTCGTCAGGCCTCAGGGCTTTGTCAATTGCCTTTATTTCAGAAACAAGTTCTCGGTCAAAGGCATCCCTTCCTGCGCTGTCAACAATTACAGTGTCGGCTTTTTTGAATTCCTTTAATCCCTGCTCGACAATTTTTGCTGCGTTCTTTTCTTTCCTATTTCCGTAAAATGGTATTTTTGCTTTTTCGCTCAACTGCTGCAGCTGTTCGAATGCAGCAGGCCTGAAAGAGTCAGCGCAGATTACACCCACATGGTGCCCCCTTTTCATGAAATACTTTGCAAGCTTTGCTGTTGAGGTTGTTTTTCCCATTCCGTACAATCCGACAAGCAGAATCCGTTTTGGCTTTTCAGGCGCCTTTTTTTCCGTTCCGCCAAGCAGTTCAACCAGGCTGTCATAAGTTACCTTTATCACATGCTCCTTTCTTGTCAGGCCAGCAGGCAACTTTTCCAGCATTGCGTCTGATTCGATTTTTTTGGTTAAATCAAGGACAAGCTGCACTTCAACATCTGCCGCAATAAGCGCTCTCTGCAATTCTTTGACAGCTTCCTTGATTGTGCCCTTGTCAAAGACAGTTGCCTTCCTTAAAGCGTCAATTGCTGAACGCAGTTTTTCTCCAAGACCCATTTTGAACCACTTTTATCTAAATTTCTGGGGAAAAGGGTTAATAACCTTTTTAGTTTCTTTATTTGAAAATGCGGAACAGTTATTTCGTGGAGTTTTTTGTAAGCCTTGCAGTAACAGTGGCGGCTATTTTTATTCCAATTCTGGCTGAGCAGCTTGGCCTGAATTTCATAATGCTTGGATTGGTTACTGCTGCATTCAGCTTGGGCGCTTTCATAAGCTATTATGTTTTCGGCGCATTGAGTGACTTAACTGGCGACAGGAGACACATTGTCATCTTTGGATTGCTTGCCTGCGTTTTTGTTTTTCCTTTGCAAATTTTTATTGCCGACTTTCTTTCAATGCTTGTGCTTCGCTTTTTAGCAGGATTTGCAATGGGAATTTACACTTTTCCTTTGGTTGCGTTGGTTGCAGAGTATAGCAAGAAAAAGAGGGCGCTTGCTTTCCTTTCAGCAATTGGCAGCCTGGGTGCGTTCGTCGGCAGCATTGCAGCCGGCTTGGTGCTGGATTTTGCCACAATCTTTCTTCTGTCAGGCTTTTTTTGCTTAATCGGCTTGTTTTTTGCCCTGCACTTGCCTAAAGCAAAATCCCTCAAATTGAATATTTCACTTCTGCCTGTAAGGCTGATTAGAAACAACGAGGCTGTTTATTCAACCTTTTTCCTGAGGCATTTGGGCGCGAACATGGTTTGGGTTATTCTGCCATTGTACATGATTTCGCTTGGCGCTTCGCTTTTGTGGGTCGGCATATTGTATGCGGTGAACGCAATTGCGCAGGTTGCTTTTAGTGAGTTTGCGGGAAAGCTGAGCGATAAAACAAGCGAGGTCAAATTAATCAAATACGGGCTGGTTTTCTCAATAGCAGGTTTCCTCAGCTATGCTGTTGCAACCCACTTCCTGCACCTGCTGGTTTCAGAGCTGCTGATTGCAGTGGCCTGGGCTTTCCTTTACATCGGCTGCCTGATTAACCTCACTGAAAAAAACCCTGAAAAGGCAACAGCAACAGCCCTGCTTGGAGACACAATAAGGCTGGCAATGATGCTAGGGCCGCTGCTTGGCGGCATAATCGCCTTTTTCTTCGGCTTCAGGGCAACAATAATTGCGGCTTTTTTGCTGAGCACAGCAGCGCTTGCTGTAAGCAGGAGAATATAGCAGGCAACACAGGTTTATGAATTTTTTTTCAAATTAGCAGCTTTTGTTGCAGGCAGGAATTTGCAATTTTTTCAAAAACATTGATTTAAAACCTTTTTCGCCCTATTTTAATTGATTTAAATTTTTTTTTAATTTTCAAGGAGGTTAAAATCGTGTCTGGTTTGATTTTAATTGGTCTAGATTTGATTCTGCTGGCTCTTGTTGCAGTAATAGTCATAATCGTCGTGGCACTGATAGTCATCTACAACAGCCTGGTTGGATTGCAGAAGAGGGTTGAAAACGCCTGGTCGCAGATCGATGTTCAGCTGAAAAGAAGGACTGACCTGATTCCAAATCTCATAGAAACCGTGAAGGGATATGCAAGATTCGAGAAAAAGGTTTTAACAGATGTAACAGCAGCAAGGACAGCAATGATGGGCGCAAAGTCACCGAAAGAGAGTGCTAAGGCAGACAACATGCTTGCCGGCGCATTGAAGACAATTTTCGCTGTTGCAGAGAGCTATCCGCAGCTGAGAGCAAGCGAGAACTTCAAGTCACTGCAGGAAGAGTTTTCCTCGACAGAGAACAAGATTGCGTACGCAAGGCAGTTCTACAACGATTCAGTAATGAGCTTCAATACGGCAATCGCACAGTTCCCGGGAAACGTTGTTTCAGGCATCTTCGGATTGAGCAAGCCAAAAGAGTTCTTTGAGATGGCAGAAGCAGAGAAAAAGCCGGTGAAAGCGGACTTCAGCGAACTCGCATAAAAAGCTGCTGTAGCCAAGGCTTGAATTGCATGAACCGCGAAGGTTCTTTTCAGGCCTTGCTTAAATTTTTTCAGGCGATGGCAAGGCATAAGCTTTGCAATAAATTCCTTAAGGTGAGCTGTTTTGTCTTTCTATGAAGAGATTAGTGCAAACAACAGGATGACTTTTTTTCTTTTCATTGTCTTCTTCTTTTTGATACTCATACTTGGGATTGCCATATCCTATGCTTTTGGCAGCTATTTGTTTGTTCCACTTTTTGGCATAATTGCGATTATTTACATTCTTGTTTCATATTACAACAGCGACAGGATTGTTGTCGCAATAAGCAGCGCAAAGCCGGCTGACGAGCAGCAATTCCACCAGCTGCACCACATTGTTGAGGAAATGGCTATTGCAGCCGCTTTGCCAAAGCCAAGGGTTTATGTAATTGATGACACTGCAATCAATGCCTTTGCAACAGGCAGGGATCCGGCGCACAGCGTAATATGCGTTACAACCGGCGCAGTGCAGTTCCTGAACAGGGAGGAATTAACAGGGGTTGTAGCGCACGAAATGAGCCATATCAGGAACAGGGATATAAAGGTAATGACAATGGCTGCGATTCTGGTTGGAATAACTGTTTTGTTAAGCGATTTCATGCTGAGAATGTTTTTGTACGGCGGATTCAGGGGCGGTGGCAAAAGCGAGGGAAAAGGCGGTGCTTTGGTTATTGTGGGAATCGTTGTTGCTTTGCTTCTTGCAATTCTCACCCCGTTGATTGCACAGCTGATTAATTTCGCAATAAGCAGGAAAAGGGAATACCTGGCTGATGCAAGCGCTGTCCAGATTACGCGCTATCCTCTTGGTTTGGCAGGCGCGCTGCAGAAAATAATGAATGACAAGGAAGCCCTGGAGGCAGCGAACAAGGCAACAGCGCACTTGTACATTGCAAACCCCCTGAAGGGCCAGAAGCTTTGGATGAAGAGCATGTTCAGCACCCATCCGCCCATAGAGGACAGGATCGCCAGGCTGCAGAAAATGTAGCGTGGCTTGAATTGTAGGATTAGTTGGTCTGGCTGAAAAAATTACTGGGGATTTAGTTTTTTTGAAACAGGGCTTATTTGAGTTATGCTGCTGCAGCTATTTTTTCTTGTTTGGTTTTTTTGCCTGTTTTATGCCTTCCATTATTTTGTCCTTGCTTGCGATTCCAACTCCAAGGTAGAAAATAATCAGCACGCTTACCCAGATTGAAATCAGCTCATATCTGTCACCTGTAAGAATAAGTATCAGCAGCGGGCACCATATTGCGAGGAAAGCTGTCTGCATTATTAAATAAATCTTGTAGCCTTTTTGCCAGTGCGCTCCAACGCCATGGTGAATCCATGCCCCCAATGCTGCATTCAGCAGGACCAATGCTCCGATACTCAAGGGGATTAAATGGTATGCCCTGAAGTAAAGGATTGCGAAAAGGCTGGCAAGCCATGCAATCATTATAACGAATTCGTCAATGCTGAACAAAATCTTTTTTCCCTGTGGTGTGCCCATATTAATCCACTAACATATACAATTTTGCCCTATTTAAATTTTGCTGCCTTGGTTTTAGCCTGCTCCTCCGCCTCCACCGCCCCCTCCGCCTCCGCCACCGCCACCAAAACCGCCACCGCCGCTTGTAGCCGAGGCAGAGGCAAACGCAGAGGAAAAAGCGCCTGCCATTGAGCCAATGCCCATTGTGCTGAACGCAGCATACTGCCCTGCAAAAATGTGCCCTTGGTATTGCCCTTTCAGTCCCTCAAATGCATGGTCCATTGCCTTCTGCACTGTTTTTGCAACTCCCAAAGGGATGCTGTAAACAAGGTATTTTTCCCACAGGATAATTGCGTCAGGTGGCATGTTGCGCAGATTGCTGAAATCGCCCAGGAATTTCTTTAACAGCTTCCACCTTTTGTAATGCAGTGCTCCCTTCTCTGTCCTGTTCGGCAGGGCATCTGGGAAAGCAGCTGCAAGCGCAGCCGCCTCAACTGCTATAAAAAATATGAGAACAGGCTGCACAAAAAAAGATGCTGCCGCAAGAGCTGCTGTTCCGCCAATGAACGGCAGGAAAGCAGTTTTATTGCCGAAAAAGCCCTCTGCCTCTGCCTCTTCCTTGACTGTGTTCTGCCATAGCTCGGCAAAAGCCCTGCTTCTGAGCCTATCAGCCAAAAGATATTTCTTTAGTTCCTCAAGCGTAACCATGTCCGGCGTTTCATCAGATACCTGCTTCTTGAAAATGATTCCCTCATACTTTGTTGCAGCCGCTTCCGATAGCAAATCAAAGATCCTTTGCTCGCTTTCAGGCAGGCCAGTCATTGACCTGTCCAGAATGCGTATTTCAAAGTTGTCCTTTCCGAACACACCCAAGAATTTTTCTTTTTTTATCGGCGTTATCTGCAGCTTTCCCTTCAGGCACAAATCAAGGATTTCCGCTGTAATTGATTCAAGCTTTGGCTTTTTGCTGAGCTGGTGGGTTAAAGCATCAACCACAGCCGGGCTGTAATCGTATGGTACTTCCCTTTCATAAATTGCCTCGTGCAGAACAACTGGCTCCCTGCCAAAGAAATGCCAGCACAACGCAAAAACAATAATCTCAGCCACCGAGAATAAAATGGAAAGAAAAGCTCCAGCGAACAAAAATACTGGTAAAAGGAACAAAGCGCACATGGCCAACCCAGCGATTATTGCAAAAAATGCCCTTGAAATAATCGTAACTTTTTCAGAGAAAATCCTTGACAGAATGCCCACAATTATTATGAGCACAAACATCATCATGTAAATGCCGGCGAAAAAATCAAAGCCCTTAAATATGGCATCAAAGCTGCCGAGTGCAGCGCTTGGTTTCCAGTTTTTTTCCTCTTCAATTATGCTTTGCAGCCCTGGCTTGTTTAAAGCAATTGCCTGTTCAGTGCTTTGCAGCAGCTGCATTGGGAAAGCAATCCTTATTTCAACCCACTGACCGCTTGGCACGTTGAATGTTTGGAAAATAAGTTTCCTGTTTTCAACCAAGCCGATTTTTCCGTTCAGCGCTGGGTGCCCCCAGCTGTAAACCTCTTTCGGGTCATTTACGGCGGCAGGCAGCTCTATTTCGCCGTACAATTCAGCCAGGCTGTTTTCCCAGCTGCTGCCCCAGACCTTCCAGTAGAATTCTGCAACATCGCTGTACGCTTTCACTGCCCCACTTAAATCGTATTTTATTGTAAACGTTCTTGTTTCATTCTGTGCGCTGTAATACCATTTTATTCTAGTGCTGCTGCCCTGGTCAATGGTATCGAATTGCAGTGGCATTGAGCCTTCAAGCACTTGCACATTGTTCAGCTGCCATTCGCCCTTTTCTATGTCCCTGTACGCAAAAGTGAAGTTGCCGTTGAAATTGAATGTTATCTCCTCTTTTGCCTCAACCAGGCCGTCAGGATTTATTTTGTAGTAAACATCTGCTTTTTCAAGCGAGTATGTTTTCGCTGCCGCATTTAAGGCAGTGCATAAAAGCAGGAAAAGCAAAAGCGCAACCAAAATCTTTTTTTGCATTTTATTAAAAAAGTATGCAAGTTATTAAATATTCTTTACCCGTTTACCCGATGACCTTTTCCAAAATGAATTCCGGATCAAATTTCTGCAATTGCTTGTACAGCTGCCCTGTTCCAACAAACAAAACAGGCTTGCGCATTTTGTATAAGAGTGAAATTGTTGTCCCCCCCTTTGCATCGCAGTCAATTTTTGTCAAAACAAAAGCATCAATGCCAACCATTTTATCGTACTCCGCTGCCTGCTGCAGCAGCGCCTGCCCTGTGAACGCTTCCCCAACGTAAATTTTAAGGTCTGGCTTTATCACCCTGACAATCTTCTGCAGCTCCATCATCAGGTTCCTGTTTGTTTCCTGCCTTCCGGCGCTGTCAATCAAAACCACATCAATCTTTTTTGCCTCAGCTGCTTTCACTGCATCGAATGCAACAGCTGCTGGGTCAGCACCGTACTGGTGTTTTATAACCCGCACCCCAAGCTTGCCTGCGTGTTTTTCCAATTGCTCAATGCTTGCAGCCCTGAATGTATCGCCGGCAGCCCAAATCACCTGTTGCCCGCTGTTTTGAAGCAGGTAGGTGAGCTTTGCAATCGTTGTTGTTTTTCCAGCACCGTTCGGGCCAAGAAAAAGAATTTTGTAAGGCTTTTCTTTTTTTGCATGCACTGCCTTCAATAAATCAGTTTCCTCTGTCTGCATCATCTGCAGCAGAATTTCCTTAATCTCTTTTTTTATCGCAGCTTCCAGGTTCTCTTTTCTCCCGATTTTTTTCCCAGCCAGCCTTTTACTTATTTCAGCGCAGATCTCTTCCGCTGTTGTCTGCTCAACATCGGCTTCCAGCAGCGCAAGTAGCAGCTCTTCCAAAAGCGGCTGCAGCTCTTTTTCCTCTAACTCAACTGCCCCCTTTATCGCTGCTTTTAATTTCCCCCTAATTGAAACCCTGGGCTTTATCTCCCTTATCTTTTCAGCAGGCCTCTCAATTGCAGCAGGCTGCTCTATTTCAGGCGGAGCAGCGATTTCTTCTTCTTCAATGGCAGCTGCTTCTCTTTCCTCTTTCGCAGGTGCTTCCTCTTCAATAAGCTGTTCTTCTTTTTCCGGCTCTTCTTCGATTGCCGGTTCTTTTTCTGCCTGAGCGCTTTCTTCCAATTCAATTTCTTTTTCAATTGCAGATTCTTTTTCCTCTTCCGTTAGTTCTTCCGCAATTTCAGCTGCCCGCTTCTCTTTTTTAACAGAAATAGTTTTTTTGGCGGCCGGTTTTTCTTTTTCAGGCGCTTCTTTTTCAACAACTTTTTCCTTTTCGGCGGTTTCTTCTTTTTTTACTACTTTTTCAGATACCCTTTGCGCAAATTGCTGGATTTTCTTTTTCAGCAGGTCGAACAATTCAGCTCACGCTTCTTGGGTCGCTGTCCTGTGCAGGCTGGCGTTTCACGTTCTGTTCGGAAATTTTCTGCCTTACCTGCCTGAAGATGTTCTCAAAGTTTTGGATATTCCTAAGTGTTGCCTGCTGTTCACTGAATGTTTCTCTGATGCTTGCTTCAACTTTTTCCCTTTCACCCTGCAGTTTTTTTTCCGCTGCCTCGCTTTCTTCATCCAAGAGAACATTGCCGGCAAGGCTTGTTTTCACTTTGCTGGTGCCGCCGATTTTTGCTTCAGCGTAAACCCCTGCCCCGAGCGAAACCAGGATGTTTTCCTCTTTCTTTGTTTTCCTCAGCTCTTTTACAGCTTCCTCGGCTGTAACGATTTCGTTTAAAACCAGCTGCATTTCCTGCATTCTTCTCTGCAAAAAATCCATTTTCGCCTGCTCGTTCCTGTAGGAATCCATCAACTGCTGTTCGCTTAACCTAACTTCTTTTTTCTCGGACATATCTTTATTCAACCCCTTTAATTTTTTTTTTACTCTCCGGCTTATTTTTCCGTGTTTTTTTACATCTTTTAAATACTCTTTATTTTTCTGTTTTTTTCTTTTTTCGCCTCTTTAAATTCTTTTATTTTCTGGCATCTTTTTTCTTTGTTTCCTCTGCCTCTTTTACCTCACGTAAGAATACATTGTTTCTTTTTAACTTGTTTTTGCTTCCAAACAGGCACAGCACTTTTTCAGCTGCAAAAGCGCTGCTTTCTGCCTTCACCTTTTTGCTGAAAGCCTGCTTTTTTCCCTTTACTGCTATTTCGCCTTCAACCAAAAAAACCTTTTCCTCAGCCATTTTCCATTCACCCTGTGTTCCGCCATCATTCGCCAATTCAAAAACTGTTGTTTCTTCAATCCCCTCAAGTTCCGCTCAATCCTTCCTCAATCCGCATTAATTCGTGCGTTGTTGTATGCGCTCCAGCCAGTGCTGCCTGGCTGTTTGCTATAACGCTGTTTGCAATGAATGCATCCCCGTGGTTTGCTGTTGCGAAAGCAGTTGGCAAGCCAAAGTGCTTTTTTATTGCATTTGTTTCCTTTTCCTGGGCGTGCGGGTTGAGCAGAAAGCCCTTGTCTGTTGCAAGGCAGCTTGCGCCAACCAAATCGCTTTCAGCAATTGTTGCAGGCATTAACTCAATTGAAAGAAAGCGAGCAATCTCTTTCCGCTGCTTTTCGCTGAATGCGTGCTTTGCGCAGATTCCCTTGCTGTCGTTCACTGCTATAAGGTTTCCAAGCGCGCTGATTTCTTCAATCACCTTTACCCTTATCCCGTTTCGCTGCAGCGCATTCACCTCATACTGTTCGGCAATCTTCGGCAAAACAATGCCCCTGCTGTTTGCAATTGCAAGCGCGCCAAGCAGGTTGCTGTTTGCTACAGTTGCCTGCATTACCTCCGCATCAAACAATTGCCGCACCGTACTCATCTCCCGCTTTGTTGTTGCAGCCGGAACAAAAACAATTTTTTCGGTTGCAATAGCGAAAATCCCGACAAAAGGGCTTTGCCTGATTGTCCCAAGCTCTATCTTCATAAGCCTTTTTCACTCCGTGAAAAATCCTTGGGAAAATTTGCTTCGCATCAGCCAACCCCTATTTTTTAATTGCTTCCTTTCGCCCGCACCCTGATTACATTCTCCCTCTTTTTATTGCGCTTGTATCTGCTGCCCTTTCAACAAGCCTTTTCTCTCCTTTCTTTCTCTCCCTTTCCTCTTCAGCTTTCTTTTCGTCCTCTGTTTTCTTTTCCTCTTTCTTTTCCTTCTTTTTCTCTTCCTTTGGCAGCTCGATTTTCTCGTTTTGCATGAAAACGTTTGCCTTGCCCTTGTCTAAAATGATTTTTATTGAAATCTTTCTTGGAACGCTCTCCCTTCCGTGCTTCCATATTTCTTCGTTCACCTTGTTGCTCAGCAGAACAAACTCCGGATTGATTCTCGTGTGCTTTGTAACTGTTCTTTTAATGAAAGAAATCGCCTTTATTGTCCGCTCGTTTCTCTTGAAATGGAACACATGCCTCAAGCTGATAGTAAGATTTTTTTCAATCGCAGGCAACCCCTTTTCCTTTTTCTTCTCAGCCATAACCCTCACTTAAATTTTTTCCCTCGCTTGCTGTCCTCTACTCGTTCTGTCTCCGCAGCGCGGCTTTTTCCTTGTGCTTTCTCCGCCTGTACATTTTTCCAAGGTCAACCTCTTTCCAGGCTCTCTTTGCTTTTGGGTTCCATATTCTCTTGCCCGCCTTCTGCAGCACCCAAACAGGCGCGTTGGTGAAGCCAGGGCCTATTTTTTTCCTGCTGGCAATCAAAAAATCCTTGAATTCCTGATCCTTATTTTTTGCCATAAAAAATCACATTCATTTTTTTTTTAATAAAAATTATTTTTCCTTTTATTTCATTTTTTCCCTTGCGCATTTTTTTTTATTTTCTCCTTTTTTCCCCTGCAATTGCCCAATCATTTTCTCCTTATCGTTATTTCCCTTTTGTTGCGCAGCGTTTGCAGCAATTGCAGCAGTTGTGCTTCGCTGATTTTTTCCCGGATTTTTCCGCTGTTGTAAAGGTAAATTATTGCCTGCACTGCCTTCATGTACAACTCGCTGTTAACAAGCTTTACATTGTTCAGCCTTTCCCTGGCAGAGTCATCAAGCAATGTTTTAACAACCCTGTTCAGCTGCGCTTCGGCTTCAAGCGCTTTCTGCCTTTCAAGCAATTGCTTGCGCAGCCCAGCGAGCTGTTCTTCTTCAGAGTTATTTTCATCCATTGCAACTCACGCGCCCTCTTTCGCTTTTTCGCCCTCCTTCTCCTTTTTCTCAGCATGGTGCTTTTCTTTTTCTTTCTCTTCAGCCGGTTTGTGGGGCTGCTCTATTTTTTTCAGTGCATCAGCAACCATTTTCTCTTCTGCTGTTTTCTCAACGGGCTTTCTCTGTTCAACAGCCTCTTTTTTTGCCGCTTCCTTCAAAATCGCTTCAACCTGTTTTGCTTTCTTGTTCAAAAAATTCTGGCCCTTTCCTGAAACAACCCTGCCCTTTTTCACTTTCTTGATGTAACCATGCTTCTCCAGCAGTTGCAGGCAGGTTCTGGCAATTTTGCCGCTTGACTTGTAAAAATGGTGTTTTTGGGTTCCCCTTGCCTTTCTGCCGCCGTAGTATGTCCGCAGTGATTCTGTTCCAACAGGGCCGTCCTTGAAAACCCTGTACAAAACGCTTGCAAGCCTAACTTGAAACCAGTCAACCCTGTCCGGGGCCCTCTCCCTGTGCATGCCTGTTTTTGCAAACACGCTCCAGGCAGGCGCATGCATGCCCTGCTGCTTAAAGTCCTTAGCAATCTCATCAATCAATGCAGTTGCCGGAACATCAAAAATTCCCAGAAATCATCACCTTTAAAACGCCTCGCGGCGCATTTGCTCAAATCCCCGCATTTTGCAGGGACAAGCTTCCAAAAATAGAAGCTTATACCAATTTCCCGCCTGAAAGCTTTAAAAATGCTACTTTTTCGCCCCTTTCCCCCTCTTGAAAGAGAATCACGTTTTGGGTTCGGCGAATATTATTTTTTTGTTTTTATATTGCTGCAATTAGCCGTGGTCTTAGCTGTAAGGCGCTTCTTTTTTCCAGCACGGTTCTCCACTCTTCGTGTGTTTTTTCTATTAGCGGATACTTGTCCACGAAATACTGGCTTCCGCTTGTTGAGTTTAATCTGTAGTTTCTTAGGACCACCGCTGTTTGGATTTTTTCCATTCCTTTTTTTTCCTTTTTCCTGATTTCCGCTGCTGCCACCCATTTTTCTGGCCCTTTTAATCTTGCATTAGCTGTCAAAATGACACCCCCTTGTCTTTCGGATTTCTTTGTCTTTATATTAAATTAGTAGTCCGATGTTGATATATACCCGTTTTTTTGGTTAATTCAGTGTTTTTGCGCAGAATAAAACGCCGCTTTCCTTTTCCTGCCATTCTTTCTATTTCCGCTTCTCTTTTGAGTATTGCTTGTTTTGGGGTAAACTATATTAAACAAGAAAACGCTTATATTACTGTTTGGTGATGTTTTGGCTGAGAAACCATCTGCATTACTTACCGTCGTTTTTCTGGTAGGCACATTGGGCTCTTTTGCTTTAACTTTGCTTGTTGACGGTTTCTGGCTATTCTATTTTGCAGGGATTGGATTACTGGATTTTTTTTCAGCATTGTGCTATTACTTTAATTTTAAAAAATTTTTGCTGCGTTTTCCGCTAGCTTTTGAATTGCAGGGATACGACCTTAGCATCATTAGTGGGAGAGTTTACGGCGAAGCAACTTTCAACGGGTTTTTTGCCGAACTAATAAGGCTTGCTGAAAAAAAGGCCTTATTCTTAAAGCTTAAGGGCGACCAGCTGGAAATAGAAATCAACCGCAAGTCTTCTGGAATTTTGCCAAAGCACCAGAAGCTGATTTTACAAACACTTAAAGACGGTCTGCAAAAAACATTTTTTACCTGGAAAGAAGCAGTAGATTCCGCCCCCGAAATAAAAAACCGTTTAGACATTGAGCTTAGCAAAATAAAAGCAACAAAAAAATCATTAAAATATTTCTTAACAGGCACGATTTTTGGGTTTTTCGTTTCAATTATTCTCTTGTGGATTGCGATATACGCAATCGGGTTTTTTCTCCTTTTTTTTATAAGCAAAATCCAAAACAAGAGTTTCCCCACAGACGCAGAGTATCGCTTGCTTGATAGCGAAGACAAAAAGAAAGTTGAGCGCCTTCTTGTTTGGGTTTTTTTACTTTTTTTTGCAATATATTTCATTCTGGTTCTTTCTGCGTTCTTGTTCTCGGGGTTAATCGCAGGGATCTTTATTTTATTGGCAACAAATGCCTTCGTTTTAATTATTCTCCCGTTTTTTGGGGTTTCTTCCAACCAAAACCCCCAAACCAAAGACGATACACTAATTCAGGTTTATGATTCAATAAAACAATACTCTGAATTAGAAAACCAAGAGGAAATATCATATTTCTTAATGTTTGGGGAATATGCTGCTTGGGCGCTTGCACTAAAAATGAATAACACTTCGGTTGACCCCAAAATACAAGACTTGTTATTGAACGCGAAAATCAAACTAAATTGAAGCTGTTTAATTTATTGCCAAATTGGAACTTATGCTATTGGTCACTTTCCCTTCTTGAAAGCGAACCCGCATTCAGTGCATTTTATTTCAATCAACGGCCCGATCTCTTTCCATTCCGCGTTCTTTCCCTTCACCAAAAAAGCCCCGCATTTTTTGCAGAATTGCTTTTTCAGTTCGCTTGGAATCGGCGCCTTGTTTCGAGTACTCAACTTCCTTGCCAGTTCCACATAGCGCCTGCTTCTCTCAGAGTGTTCAGCGAATTCTTGCTCCGCTAACTCAAACAGCCTGTAAATTCTCTCCAAAGCTATCCTGCTTCTGCTGTTCTTGCTTGGCATTATTTTCTTCTCCTGACTTTTGGCTTCTGCTGTTCTTTTCGCTCATTTCTATTCGTTCTGTTTGCCGGCCATCGTATGCTTGGGATTGGCTTTTCTGGCTTTGGGTGGATGAGCGGCCTGTAGTGGTATTCCCTTACCTCCCTTCCTTTGAATGCTTCCACTATTGCTTTCTTGGCCTCGGGTGCTATTGTGGCATAGCATATGTCTTTATCCCCCCCAAACGAGATTACATTAACCATCTCACGCGCACCGCATTTTTTCACAAGGCTATTGACAATTTTCAAAAATTCTTTTTCATATGGCGAAAACCAAGGGCGTGCCGCGTAATCACCAATTGGCTTAACAAAAATAAATTTGTCCCTCTGCGCGGGAAATTTTTTTGCCAAGTCTTTTAGAATCTCTTTTTGTAAGCTACTCATTGGAAACAAGAGATAGTATGTTTTTGGGTCTTGCTTGAACTGGTGTTCCAAAAGCCTTTGGAGCGTTTCTTCGCTCATTAAAAGGCCCATGTGTATGTCTAGCACTATTCTCATAAATTGCGTCCGTTGGGATTTGAACCCAAGTCATCACCTTGGAAGGGTGAGATCCTGCCACTAGACGACGGACGCGACTATAAGAATTCTTTACCCCCGAATATCATTTAAATAACTTTGTTGCCACAGGATTTTTGGATGAAGGGCAAGCTGATTGTTTTGGAGGGCATGGATGCTGCCGGCAAGGCAACGCAGGCAAAGCTGCTGCTAAAGCGCCTGCGTTCAGCCGGAAGGAAAGCCGAATTGATTTCCTTTCCCAGGTATAGCTCTTTTTTCGGGAAAATGATCAAGGAATATCTGGATGGGGGGCTTATGGGCAAGGCAGACCCTGCTTCTGTTGCTTTGCTTTATGCCTTGGACAGGGCTGATGCAGTGCCAGAGATTGAGGCTGCTTTGCGCAGGGGCAGGATTGTTGTTGCCGACAGGTACAGCTCAAGCAATTTGGCTTACCAGACAGCAAGGGTTAATGGCAAGAAAGAGCAAGAGTGTTTTTTTAAGTGGCTAGAGCAGATTGAAAGCTGGCTTCCAAAGCCGGATGCCTGCTTTTTCCTCGATGTTCCGATTGGCGTCAGCCAGAGGCTGATGCATGGGAGAAAAAGAAAAAGGGATGAGTATGAAAAGGATGTCGCGTTTCTGCGCAAAGTCAGGGCAATCTACTTGCAAATGTGCAAAAAGAATTTTGTGCGAATTAACTGCGTTAAAGCAGGCAAAATGAGAAGCAGGCAAGAAATAAGCGAAGAGATTTGGAGAACGGTTCAGAAACTAATTTAAAATAAGGAAAATTGCGACCGTCGGGATTCGAAAAGCCTTTTGCACTACTGTGCAAAAGCCTTGGGAAAAAACAGAACCCCGATAACCCATTTCGCTTCGCTCAATGGGTTTTGCGACCGTCGGGATTCGAACCCGAGCTACGACCTTGGCAAGGTCGAGTCCTACCACTAGACTACGGTCGCAAGCCGTCTCGTCCGGCTGGTACGAATCGGATTGCCTTATGGCAATCCAATGTGCTCGCCCTTCGGGCTCGCGCACCCAAACGCCAGGCGATTTAAGAATTATTTTGACAACAATTCTTTTAAAAGAAGCGGGATTGCATAATGTGCTTTCTTTCACGAGGCTTTCTTTCTTTAGAAAGAAAGGCTCATTTTGACAACAATTCTTTTAAAAGAAACCCAATTACAACAACGCCGATTATTATGGCGATTATTATGATGTTTTCAATTTTTGCAATTGAGGATAAATCCGGCAATTCGAATGGCAGGCTGCCTGGCTGCGATGCACTACCGTTTGGCTTTGTTTCCACCACTGCAATCCCCTCTTTTGCTGTTACCGTTGTTTCGTAATCCAGTGAAGGGCCTTTTATTGAGACAGCGTATGGCTGCATTGAAAAGTTTTCAATCGTTATTGCAACAACGCTTTTTTGCAGGGGTTCAACTGTTATTTCTTTTGCCTTTCCATTGCCTACCTGCACTGTTGCCGTGCCTTTTTCTGCCCCCTGGTTTTGCAGGGTTATCTCTATTTCAAGGTTTTTCCCTTTGATTAACGGCAGCAGGTCAAGCAGAACAATTTTTGCTTCCTCTGCTGCAGCAGCGCTGCTTGTTACTGTCAATTTTTTTTCAATCGCCATATTCAATGAAACTATTTTGTATGTTCCGCTCAGGTATTCGTTCTGGGCCAGATTTTTGTTCATTCTGATTCGCCAGCTGACCTGCTGCTGTTGCAATGGCTCAAACAACAGCAATTTGTTTCGTTCCTCCATCAGCATTCCCTGCACTTCGCTTAAAGTGGTTGGAACAATCAGGTGACTGTCCAGATTGTTTTTCACTTCAATATTCAAATCAAACCAGCTATTTGCTGGAAAGCTGATTTCCTGCGCATCTATTTGCACTATGTTTGAAAAATACTCGATTTTTTCCAGTTCCACATCCACTGCTTTTTCAGAAATAGAAACATTTGCTGTTTCAGGCGTGGTAATTTTTTCAACAGCGCCTGTTGGGTCGGAAAAATTGCCTATGAAAAAGTGCGTTCCATTGATTAAGCCTGCTTCCCCAAAAGTTGGGTCGATTGCAATCCAGCCGCTTTCCGGATTGAATGCCTCAATCCAAGCGTGGTTTCCCCAGTTGCCTTCCCCAAAGCTGACGCCTGAAGCAAACCTTACAGGAATGCCCCTTGCCCTCAGAATTGCTGCCGCAAGAACACTGAATTCATCGCACGTGCCCCTTCTTTCATCCAATGTTTCAATCGCGCTTTTGATTGCAGGGTAAAATGATTTATCGTATGTTACATATCCGTGAACCCATTCTGTCACATCCCTTGCTGTTTCAAGCCAGCTGTTTGAATCAAAGTTGTTCAAAGCAATTGTCCTTATCTGCTCGCTGTTTGATTCGACCTTTTCTGTTGGAGCAGCGAATTCAGCAAACTGGGTTATTTTATTGCTTAAATCATACTCCTGCAAATTCCCGGGCTGGTAATTTGTTTCAACCAGTGCCTTGATTTTGTAGGTGAATGCCCCTGTTTCGTTTACCATGAAAACTGCATAGCTGTTTCCCTGCCCGTCCTGCTCTCTTGTTGCATAGATTGTTCTCCCGTTTATTGAAAGTGTTTCTTGCTGGCTAAGAATTTCTTGGTTGCTGTTTTCCATGAAAGAAAACAGCCTGATTTCAGCATTCCTCCCCTGCAAATCGCCAGTTATTTCGCCTTCCCCGCTCAAAGTAACAGTTGCCTTAACCGACTGAATTGGGGTAGTGTCCTCGATTTCAACAGCGCAGCAGTATCCAATCAGCAGCAGAAAAGCAAGTGTGGCAGCCTTTTGCTTCGCAAAAGCCTGGGGAAAAAACAGCAATTGCTTCGCAATTGCAATAAAAAAAAGTTTCCCCTTCTCCATCAAATCCGCACCCTTTTCCCTTTTGCCTTGGCATGCAAAGCATTGCTTCACTAATTACATCCTCATTTTTTTCTCTTTTGCCATGCTCTCAATGTTGTGCTTTATTACAGGGTTCTTGCTTGCGTCAATCAAATCGCGCAAATCATCTCGCGATGCCTTGATCGGCTGGAAAACAAGGTCTCCACCGCTGCCCTCCATAAGCACTTCAATCGTAACCTTTCGCTTCTCTTCAGGCATGCAAAAATAGTGGTTGAAACAGCTATTTAATTGTTTTTAGTTCGGCGCTTGTGCTGCTAACAATTGGGAAAAGCTTTTAAACGAGTTAAAACAATAGTAAAAGTATGGCAAAGCGTTTTTTTGCAATCGCATTAGCTTTGCTGTTTTTGAGTGCGAGTGTTTGCGCGGATGGGATGGTTGTTAGGCCGGTAAACGGAGAGTGGGGTCCTTACAGGGAATCGGACCAGAGAGCAATAATTAATTATGAAAATGGCTACGAGAACTTGTTGCTTTTTGTTAAAACATATGGCAATCCGGGAACCGAGAAATTTGTTTGGATTTTTCCCGTTCCGTCAAAACCAGAGCAAATTGAAATAATGAATTTGAAGGGATTCCCAAACTTTTATGGAACGGAGCAGAAAGGGCAATTCAAAACCAATTTAATGATTCTTGCTGGGTCAAATTTTGTTGCGGCGTTTCCTCCAGTGGCTCTGCTGGCATTAGTTACTGGTATTGTCAGCAGCCCTGCAGGTGGGGGACCTTCTTACCAGGCAGCAGAAGGCGTTAGGGGCCCGGGATATGAAATCTGGAAGCATATTGACAGATTTGGCATTGCAACCGAAGTGGTAACCGCTTATGACAGTGAACGATTTTACCGCTTTCTTGCCGCTCGGGGCACAAATCTTTCAAGCGATGCAAAGCAAAGAATTGACGAATACATTGGAAAGGATTATTCTTTCATTGTGAGCTGGATAAGCAATCCAGAGGAATACAGGAATCAGGGGTCAAGCACATATTATGATGAACCGATTGGCGTTTTTGTTCGGTTTCCAACAGAACAAATGTATTACCCCATGAAAATGACCAGCGTTTACCAAGAAAACCGCATTCTAACAGAAATTGATGTCATAAACTACAGGGAGCCGGAAATATATCAAAATATTTCAAAGGAAACAGCGGTTGGCTATTATTTCAGCGACAGACTGCAATATGGCTTGAATGAAGAGGAAAGCATTAGAACGGTATTCAATGGAACAATTCCACAGCAATTGCGTTTCACACGCATCAGCATCAATACCCAAGCAAGATATTTCGTTCAGGATTTATGGATAGCGAACAATGCTTCAATCGCTGCATCCGCGCTTGAAGTAATAAACGCGCTGTGGCTTCTATTGGCAATAATTATTTTCTTCGCTTTGTCTTTCGCATCGCTCTTTTTGGTAAACAAAATAATTCTTGCAAACTTTTTGAATAGGAAAAGAATGGCATTACTTGCTCTTTCAAACTTTTTAACAATATTCGGCTTCATTGTCGCAGTATTCCTGCTGAGAGCCAAATTGAGTCAAAAAGAAAGAAACAGATTCAGGTTCCTCAGGGCAATGGCTGGCTTTTGGGCAATATTCTTCGGCATAGCAATACTGTTCCTAATAATTGCAATATTGGCCACGGTGGCAATAAAATAATGAGATGGCAACTAATTTTTTTGGTCCAACCATAATTGAAAAACCTTTTGGGAAATGTTTGCGAAGCCCGCGGCTCCAGCGTGCATCATTTGCTGCTCCTTAATAGTATATGGGCCCGGCCGGATTCGAACCGGCGACCTCCACCTTGTAAGGGTGATGTCATAGCCACTAGACCACGAGCCCCTGAAAAAATTTAATGAAACCTAACATTTAAATACTAAAATGCGTTATTGTTTAACTGATTTGTTATGGTTAGGTCATATTACTTTTTTGGCAGGAACAGGATCTTTTTGCCAAAGCTTGCCGGCGCATTTCTGCTGATTGCAGCGCTTTTCATGTTCATTGTTGCAAGCGGAAAAATGTTTGACACCTGGGATGCGTTGAAGAAATACCCCGAATGCCCAAAAGACACGCTTGCCAATACCCAGTACTGCAAGCAGAGCTTGGCTGACATAACAGGCCTGCATTTGAGACCAGACCAGCTGAAGATTTCCACAAGGCAGTTTGTTGTTACCCTGCTTCCGCCTGTGGCAGAATTGCTTTTCTGGGCAACTGTCTTCATCATTGGCTTAATCTTCTACCAGACAGGAATAGTAAAGCAAGCGCTGCCAGTGAAGCACAAGGTCAAACACGGAAAATAAGCCTTAAGCCTTTCTTTTTTAAAAAAAGAAAGCCTTGTGAAAGAAAAAAATGCAATTGCAAAGCAATTGCAAGAACGACTTTTTGGAAAAAGAAAAAAATGGGGGCGTTTTCAGTACATTGAAAGGATTTTTACTTGCCCTGTTTCCTCTATTTTTCCCTTTTTTACTCCGACCAAAACTTTTACTCCGCTTTGGGCAGCCTGTTCAGCCAAGCGCTTTGTAATAATGCCGTCAAAAACGATTGCGTGAACATTGCTGCTGCTCTGCATTTCCTGCAGCAGGTCTCTTACGCTTATTTCTTTTATTGCCTGCATTTTTTCATCCAAAAAGCGTGCCCTGAGGCTGTTGCTTAATTCCTGCATCTGCTGTGTAAATTCGCCCAGGTCATTGGGCTGTTGTTCAATATGATATGGTTCCATTGGCGCTGAAAAGCGTTCGCTTCTTCCCCTGCCGCCGAAGCCTCTTCCGCTGCCCCTGCTTCCGCCTGGTCTTCCCCTGCCGAACCTTCCGCTTGGTCTGCCACCGAATCCTCTTCCCATTCCGCCTCTGCTTCCTTCCCCGAAACCGCCGCTTCTTCCGCCTCTGAATCTGCCGCCTGCTCCGCTTCTGAACCCTCTTCCGCTACTTCCTTCCCTGAAACTGCTTCCGCTTCTTTCGCTTCTGAAGCCCCTGCTTGGGCCTCTTTCACCAAATGGTTTTTTTCTTTCGCCGTAATCGTCTGTGGATTCGATACCTTCCGGCATTCTGCTCATTGCCGACCTTTCGGTAAGAGGCCTTTTTTTCCTCAGTGCGGCGAGGATTTCTTTTTGCGTTAATTCTTCAACCTCTTTTCCGCTTGGTGCCCTTGCTGTGAAATCAATTTTTGCCACTTGGGCAAGCTGCCTTGCAACAAGGTAACCGCCCCTGTCTCCGTCCATAAAGAGAGTTGTGGTTTTCAGCCTGCTTAGGTCAATCACTGTTTTTGGCGCGGCTGCTCCGTTTAATGCAATGCAGTTTTTTATCCCGTATTTGAGCAGGTTTAAAACATCGGCCCTGCCTTCGACAATAATCAGTTCCTCGTTTTTGTCAATGTCCGGGCCGGCTGGAAGCTTGTCTTCGCCGTATTCCTGCATTTCAGCTCCCCGCATGCCGCCTACTATTTCCGAGGCAAGCTCGCTGGTTTCCGGCATTGTTTCCCCCATTTTTTGCAGCAGCTCTTTTGCCCTTTCCGTTACTGTTTTTCTTTTTTCGCCCCTTGTGTCCTCTATTGCGATTGTTTCGAATTTGCTGTCGCAGGGGCCGACTTTGTCAACTGTTTCAATTGCCGCCGCAAGCAGCGATGTCTTGACTTTGTCCACTCCGCTTGGAATTGTTATTGTTCCGCTTGTTTTCCCGTTGTGGGTTGTTGCTTCAACATCGATTCTGCCCAGCTTTCCGCCTTGCTGCAGCTCCTTCAGGTCCATTTCTTCGCCCATCAGGCCTTCGCTTTGGCCGAAAACCGCGCCGATTATGTCGTGTTTGTCAACAATTCCCTCTATCGAGAATTTTGTTTTAATCAGGTACTTTACAGTACTCAGATAAGTTTTTCCCATTTCGTAAATCACCTTTCTATTTTTTGTGTAGAATCAGGTTTTTTTGTTGCCCAAAAGGCGGGAAAGGTGTTCAGTTACTTTTTCGGCTGGTGCAAAAACAAGCAGTTTTTTTTCGCGCTGTTTTTCGCCAGCTGCAATTTCAACATGTGTGTTAAAAATTTTTTCAAAATTTTCAAGCAATTCCTTGTTTGCCTTTCCCTTTTCAGGTTTTTCTCGCAGCCTTACTTTCAGGCTGCCTGTCCATTCATCAAAGCCAGAGACCGCAAATTTTTTGCAGCCTGGCGCAACGCGCACTGGCATTAAAATGCCCTGCGCTGTTTTCACCAAATTTTTTTCAAAATCCCTTGCAACCATTCGAAGCAAATAATCAAACAAACGCTTTTTCAATGAAATGATTGCAATATGGCAATTTGATAAATTCCCAAATTTTTTAATTCCTTTAAAAGGCAACTTTCCAAAAGCCGCCCAATTCTACCAAAATAATTATGTAGAGGAAAGCATTAAAAAGCTGCCCTTTCACGCCATCCCATGCTCTTTTTTCCACTGCTGAATTTTCTCCAATTCAGCAGTGTCTTTCTCAATCATTTTTTGGTAAAACTTCTCAGCATCACATTGTGTTGCTTCCAGCATTAACCTATTGATTGCTTTGGCTGTTCCCCTGCTTTTATTAGTTTTCAGCAACCTTCCCGCTGTTCTAATGCTTTTATTCAGTTCCAGCAGCCTCTTGCCTGCGCTGCCGATTCTTGTTTTGAGCAAGGATTCACAGTTCATTATGGACCCCACATTTGGGTTGGGGCTTGCAAGTTCCTTAGGTAGGGTTTCCAACAAAGGCTTAAGCGCTTTGTTTATTCCATCCAAACCCCCTGCATTAAGCCTCAGCCTAACAGCCCTTCTGGTAAGAATCAGCTGCCTGTCAAAAAAATGCGTTGTTTCTCTTTTAGCGCGTGCAGTCTTTTCCGCCCTTTTTTCAGCCACTGCCCTACTTTTCCTTCCCCATGTTTTTTAGTCATTTTGCTTCAACCGCCTGTTTAATTTTTATGCCCTTTCTTCTTTTTAATAATTAGGCTTTTTTTATGGTAAAAAATGTTGGCAAAAAAAGCGATTTTTGCCTGTGTGAATTGTCGCATTTAACGAAAGTGGACTTCTTTTTTGACCATGAACTGGTTAAGGCCAAACTGAAAAGCTTGCTTCTCATGGGAAAAAAAACAATTGAAGCCGAAACAAGGCCAGGGGATCTGGTGCTGCTTGAGGGTTCGTACAAGCTCACGTATGAAACATTCCTTAAACTGCTTGGCAAAAGAAACTCGCCAAAATTGTTAAAGATATGGAAGAATGGCATAATGCAGAACCAAAATTTTTATTATGAGTTAAGACAGTATGCCGAGCGCAATGGGCGAATTGTTGAATCGCTCGAAACAAGCCCGTTCATTCCAAGGAGTAGGTTCTCCAGGCGCATAGCTAAATTTTCCGCTGAAACAAGTGAAAGGTTGCTTCAAATAGTTGGTCCGCGAAGGAATCTTTCTTTTGAGACAAAAATTCGGAGAGCAATTGCAAGGGAAGTGCCACTGGGCAAAAAGATTTTGGCAATTGTTTCAGAGAGTCATGCAACGTATTTGGAAGAAAAAATGCGACCCCGCAAAGTTATTTGGCATGGTCCGTCTTTGCCAGTTATTGAGGAGCAACCGCTAACTAGGACACAGGTCCAACGGCTTAGAAGATTAACCGCATTGCAAAGGCGCGCAACCGCAAAAGCAAAAAAGCCCTTTCGCCGAACAATGAAAAAAATTTAAGACGGTTTTTTATCCCTTTTGCGCTTTCTTTCTTGCGTTATGGCTCAGTACAGCAAGGGAGCGAATGCGGAAAGAGAGTTAATCCACGTGCTTTTTGATTCTGGTTTTTCTGTTGTGAGGATTGCAGGGAGTGGCAAAACAAGCCTGCCAGCACCAGACATCATTGCCCTGAAAAAGGGCAGGGTTATTGCTTTTGAGTGCAAAGCCTGGAGCGCAAAAAACCTTGCCATTCCGGTTGAGCAAATGCAGGAACTCAGGCAGTGGTGCAGCAGGGCTGGAGCAGAGGCATCAATCGGTTGGAAGGTTCCGCACCGAGGCTGGTTTTTTTTGAAACCAGAGCAATTGCACAACAGCGGAAAGTATTTCCTGATAAGCCTGAAGGATGCAATGCAAAAAGGCAGAACACTGCAGGAGTTAATCGGCTGATTTTTCCATGCCTTTTTAAATCTTTTTTAGGGAATGTTCTTTTATGCGTCTTTCTGTTGAGGATATGATTGCTGAACTGCAGCTGCGCTTGCAGGAAACAAAGGGCTTGCACAATAAGGTGTTGTTGCAGGATGCGTTGAAATCACTGCAGGATTTTAAGAGAGTGAATGAGAAACCCCTCTGATTTTTTTTTGGGGTTATTGCTTTATCGGCTTTTGGCTGTTCGGCTGCCTTTTTTACGGCTTTATTACTGCCAGGTAAATCATTGTTACCAGTACAACGCCGATTGTTGCAATCAGCATCAGGGTCTGCGGTGTCAGTGCCAGCGGTGTTGTGAATAGCAGGTAAAAGCTTGCTGCAATCAGGGCAAGCTGCATTGCAATTAAGGCTGTTGACGCCGCTTTTATTAGCTTGCTTCCGAATACCCTTTGTTTTATTGCCCAGGAATCCCTTTCAATTCCGGCAAACCTGCCGTTTAATTCATTGATTTTTGCTTTTGTTTCCTCGTGCAGTTCAACGACGTTTTTCACGCTTTGGTTTACCCTTGCCTGGAACATTGTTGCCTGGTTTTCGATGAAGCGCTGGTCTTCCTTGAACGCGTTCAGCGCCCTTCTTTCAACCTTGTCAAGCATTTCATCGCTTATTCTGCCCACTTCTTCCCTAATGAATTCAGACAGCCTCGGTTTTTCCGCTTCAAAATAGTTTCCTACAATCTTGTTTATTTCGTTCTGCAGCAGGGCAAAGGTGTTTGCTTCCCCGAGCAACAAAAGCCTTCGCGCCTGGTCAGGCTTCACCCCAAGTTCAGCCAGGCTTTTGATTATTTTTTCCTCTGGCTCGCCTGCCTTAACCATGTCCTGGATTATTGTAATAATGCTTGAAGCACTCTTGGCAGCTGGCATTTAACAAAACCTCTTTTGAATTTCCTTTTTGGAATTATTGGCTTTCAAGTTAATAAAATCTCTTTTAACTCGGAATTATTTAGCGCTTTCAAATTAATAAAAGTTTCCCTTGTTAAAACCGAGCCAGTTGCATACATATATTGAATAGTTATATATGTGCAACCCCCTGGAAATCATTTGCCAGAGCCGGGGGCGTAATGCTTAAATACAATTTCGCCCATTATCTAATGAAATGCAGCACAAAATTGTAATCGCGTTAATTGTTTTCATTGCAATAGGCTTAGCCTTCTTTTTCTTGTACGGGCAGCAGCAAAGCCAGCCGATTGAAGAAGATTTTGAGCCAGACTTCGGGCCAGTGCCGGGCGTTGTTGTTGAGCCAGGGAACCTTGCGCCGACAGCAGGAAACTGCGTCAACCAGGCAACCCAGGAGGACAAGGACTTGTGCTGGAGTTGGCAGGCCGGGGATGAAAAAAACGTGCGCTTGTGCGATAACATCAAAGGTGAGCCTGGGGCAGGCGGCACCATAAACGAAAGCAAAAAAATAATCTGCATTGAGGCAGTTGCAATTGAACTGCTTGACGAAGCAATATGCAGGCAGGAATTCACAGACAACAACGACAGATTGTACCACTGCATCACTGTTGTTGCAGCTGAAAAAATGGATTACAGCCTGTGCGAAAGCATGCCAGCAGTATACAAAGAACGCTGTCTTAAAGAATTAGAGGAAGAAGAAGGCAGCCCAGTAAGCTGGGGCTAAAACTTAAAGCAGCCGCAGCTTTCCTGTAATCCTGTCAATCTCTTTTTCTTCTGCCGGGCCAATTGCAATGCAGGTAACAGTGCCCTTTTCCACCTGGGTGAAGCCGGCATCCCTTACAAGGGAAACAGCAAAGTGTTTCTTCGCCCTCTTATACAAATCAATCAGTTCCTGCTCGCTGCCAACTTTTAAAACAATTTTTTTCATTCCATCTGTGTTCCACTCTTCAAAAACATCTGGCGGCAGCTCATTCAAAACAGAGACACTTGCATGGCTTGCCTGTGCTGCAATCTTCCCCTTGCCCATTTTCAAATCGCTTCTGACAACGATTGCCTGTTTCAAAGACATTTTCCCATGCCTCCAAATATTGGTTTTCTTACAGAAAATAAGCCACTTCTCTCAATAAAAATTTAATTGCCCTGCGCCTTTTACCCCTCTTTCTTCCATTGCCGGCACTATGCTGGCGTTGGGCATCCTGCTTTGTTCCATAATCTCATTCTCTGCATCAGCGCCAGCATACTCATTTCTCCCCTTCTCCATTGAGGAATGTACAGGTTCATTAATGTATCCGTGTTAACGCATTCTGGGCAGTCGCTTGGGCAGGTAGCAAATGTCTCGCCTGTTTCACATATTCCGTTGTTGTTGCAGTTTGTCTGGCATACATTGCCTTCATCTATTTCGCCATCGCAATCATTGTCTTTGCTGTCGCAGATTTCATCGCCGATGTAGCTGGCGAATTTGTATATGTGGACAGCGTATGGGCCGAATGTTTCGGTTAAACTGCCAGCATTTAAGCTTCCCAGCTCTTTGCCTGAGTCAATTGTTTTTTGAACACAATATTTGTTTGCTGTAATGCCTGAAAAGCTTAGGTTGCCTGCCAATGTTTTTCCTTTTCTGAGGACGTCTGCCTGCTGCGTTAATTTTAGGAATTCAAGATTATTTTCCAAGCTTATGACGCCGATTCTAACATCCCTGGCATAGACTTTCACACCAGGGGTTGAAATTTGAATTAGTAAAAAGTAGGTTCTGGTGTGTTCTAGCTCAATTCCCCCATTGGGCAATGTAAATTCTTGCAGCCCAGTTCCGGAAATTTGTGCTTCGCCTTCAATAATTTTTGTATCAGGAGCCGCGTCCCTGTTTGGGTCAAAGTGCTGGTCCTCATTAGGGTTGGAGTTCACATATCCCTTCTTTCCATCGCTGTAAATTGCATACTTAAAGCTTATGCCTGCTTGCGGCAGCTCAGCAAAGTAGAGGTTAAATTTGTTTACTCTCTTGTCTTCATTTGTTACGCCTGTTGAAAAAACCGCAATGTTCAGTTTGTTGGTTAAAAGCTCTGTTGGCCCTATGGGGTTCTCACCAGTTTCTTCATCATCTTCTGCACTTTCGCAGTCTGGGTCTTTGCCATAATCTATTAAGTTATCCCAGTCATTGTCGATGCCATCACTGCATTCAAATGCAGGGAAAACATTGCCCAAACTGTCAAAAAAGTGCGCTTTTAAAAGCATGGTTTCGTGGCCATCTGTGTAATCAAAGTATTTTGAGGTTTCCTCTGCAACGTTTGCGCAAATGACATAATTAGCTGTTTTTCCGTTTTCCTCTACATCCCATACCTTGCAGTTAATGTTTCCAGGTGATGTGATTGAAATCCCTGTTGAGAATGGTGAAAGAAATATATTGCTGTGCCGTTGTATATCTAGGGCAAACTTTTTGATGCCCTCAAAAAGCCTTGGCGAATCCAGAATGCTATAGTTTGAGGCTGGTAGCTCAAAATCGTCATCTCTGTCACCGTCAGCTTTTCTGAACGCATACATCACAACACCTTTTGCTCCGTGAATAATTGAATCATATGCCTGCACTCTGATTTCATCAACTGTGGGCTCCCTCTCAAACCGCCTATATTTATCTGGCTGGTATCCGGTTATACTCAAGGCAACTATTGCAGGTTTTTCCTTCATGTTTTCTACAGCGCCCTGCATGCTTTCCCCGCAGCCTTTTACATCCATCCTGGGCACTCTATACCCTGCTTGAACTTGAGCAATGTCAACATACGGGTATTGTTCTGCTAGGTATGGCCCGTGTGCACCAGTTATTGTTGGAGTAATGGAAACAAACCTGTTGCAGAGGTCGTTGGCTCTAATTGTATCACTGTACAAGCGCACATTCCCCCTTATATCTGTATACAAATTTGGTTCTCCGTAAACTTCCCAGCCTATTACGTTTGGGTTATTGTGTTGGCTGCCTAACGTGTCCAATTCTAATTTTCCATCTACTACCTTTAAAGCCGATTGCGCCACCATTTTAACCTTGTTTCCTACAGCCGGGTCCTTAATGTAGTCAAAAGCATATGGCGTGTCATGTATTATGAAATTGAAATATCTGCTGTATTCGTAATCTTTGAGGGTTTCTGTGAGGGTTTTATTTAGCCCCCAGCTGTAAAAACTCCAGAATCCGATTGGAAAAAACCCCTGCCTGTTAATAGCAATGTTACCTTGGTCAATAGTGACAACAGGGCAGTATTCCGGCAGCGCGCTCGCTGCATTGGTTAAAACTAAGAAAAATAAAATGGTGGCAATTACATTGGCTTTCATTAATTACTTTTAACGCTTTTCCCCTTTTTATTTCTATAGTCTTCAATCGCTTTCCGCAGGCCGTCCATTGAAAGAACAGAGCAATGCATTTTTTGCGGCGGCAGGCCATCGAGCTGGGCTGCAATCTTTCCCTTGTCGATTTCAAGCGCTTCCTGCAAAGTCATTCCCTTAACCATTTCGGTCAGCTTGCTGCTGGTGGCAATAGCTGCAACGCACCCGAAAGTTTTCACTTTAATATCCTTAATTATCTCTTCCCCCTTCTTGTTCTTAGCAACCTTAATGTAAACCCACATCAAATCGCCGCAGACAGGATTGCCGACTTTTCCCAATCCATCCGGCTTTTGTATTTCACCAATATTATGCGGGTGCCTGAATTCATCCAAAACTTTATCCGAATACATTTTCATTCCTCCAATTAAAATTCATGCCCATGTTCATGCCTGTGCTCTACCTCGCTCTCAAACTTGCTTATGTCAACGCCCTTGTGCAGTGGGCTAATTGAGCGCAGCTTTTCAACAATCGGCGGCAGCACTTTCAGAACAAATTCAATATCTTTCGCTGTAGTGCTTCTCCCCAACGTAAATCTCAATGAACCGTGGCATTTCACATGCGGCAGGCCAAGCGCTCTCAGCACATGGCTTGGCTCAAGGTCTCTGGTTGAACAGGCGCTCCCAGTGCTTGCAGCAATTCCCTTATCGCTCAGCATCAAGACCATGCTTTCCCCTTCAACGAAATCAAACCCGAGGTTTGCGTTGCCTGCAATTCTCGGTTCAGCCGCCCCATTCAGCCAGCTGTTTTCAATCCGCAAACAACCCGTAACCAGCTTGTTCCGCAGCTTTCTTTCCCTTGCATTCTCCTCTTTCATCTCCTTTAATGCAATCCGCAGCGCTGCTCCCATTCCAACAATTCCTGCAACGTTCTCTGTCCCGCTCCGCAATCCTTTCTCCTGCCCGCCGCCGTGCATCAGCGGATTGATTTTCGTGCCCTGCCTTACATACAAAAAGCCAACTCCTTTTGGGCCGTAAAATTTGTGGGCTGAAGCAGAAAGCAAATCAATGTCCATTTTCTGCACATCAATCTGCTCTTTTCCAACCGTTTGCACAGCATCGGTGTGGAACAAAACCCCTTTGCTTTTGCACAATTCGCCAATCTCCTTAATCGGCTGCACTGTTCCAATCTCGTTGTTTGCGTGCATTACGCTCACAAGAATTGTTTTCTCATTTATTGCGGAGCGCAATTCATTCAAATCAACAAACCCGTTCTTGTCCACGCTGAGATAAGTTACATCAAATCCCTGTTTTTCAAGAAACTGGCAGGTGCGCAAAACAGCGTGGTGCTCTATTTTTGTTGTAATCAAATGATTGCCCTTTTTCCTGTTGGGATAAGCTGTTTCCTGCAATGCAATATTATCGGATTCAGTGCCGCCGCTAGTAAAAATTATTTCCTCTGGCCTTGCGTTAATTGCCTTCGCAATCTGTGCCCTTGCCTTCTCCATTGCCTCTTTTGCCTCCTGCCCGAACAAATGCAGGCTGCTTGCATTTCCAAACCGCTGGCTGAAATATGGTTGCATTTCCCGCAAAACGCGCTTGTCAACAGGCGTTGTGGCAGCGTGATCCAAGTAGATTCTTCGCATTTTATTCCCTCCAGCATTTGCAGCCGTGGTCAGCATAGTGCTTTTCAAGCGCTGTAAAAATATCGCATTCATTTATTTTTTGCATGAATTCCTTCCGCAGCGAGTAAACAATTTTCTTTCCCCGCCTTTTTGTTTCCACAAATTTGCATTTTCTCAGCACTGCAAGGCTGTGGCTTACTTTGCTCTGCTCTTCGCCTGTTTCCTTAACAAGCTCTCCAACGCTTAGCTGCCTTTTCCTCAGCAGCTGGATTATTTTAATTCTCAGGGGGTTTCCCAGAACCTCAAAGCACAAATGAAAAGGGGTTGAATCAGATTTCATATGAAATATGTTTCATATAAGGTTTATAAAGCTTGCGCCTGGGCAATGAATTTTTTGCCCTGCATTTCTACGCCAGCGTCAATCCGTATGCGATGATGAATGATGCGAAGACAATGCTCACCATTGACATTAGTTTGATTAGTATGTTTAGTGATGGCCCTGAGCAGTCCTTCAGCGGGTCGCCAACAGTGTCTCCGACTATTGCTGCCTTGTGCTGTTCGCTGCCTTTTCCGCCCAAGCCGCCTTCTTCTATGAATTTTTTTGCGTTGTCCCATGCTCCCCCGGCGTTTGCCATGAATATTGCGAGAACAAAGCCGCTAACCAGTGCGCCAATAAGAAGCCCCACAACTGCGCCCACTCCAATCAGCAAACCTACTGCAATTGGGGCAATTATTGCCATCAAGGAAGGCAGAATCATTTCCCTCTGCGCTGCTTTTGTTGTTATGTAAACGCATTTCGCGTAATCCGGCTTTGCCTTTCCCTGCATCAGGCCTTTTATTTCCCTGAACTGCCTTCTTACTTCAAGCACTATTTTTGAAGCAGTGTTGCCAACTGCCCTCATTGACAGGGAGGAGAAAAGGAAAGGAAGCATGCCTCCAATGAGTAATCCAACAATTATCTGCGGATTCATCAAATCGAGGCTAAATTCTTTTCCAAGCAGGTTAACGTGCTCTTTGTATGCTGCAACAAGGGCAAGGGTTGTCAGCGCAGCCGAGGCAATTGCAAACCCCTTTCCTGTTGCTGCTGTAGTGTTTCCCAGGGCATCAAGGGCGTCTGTTCTTTTCCTCACAATCGGCAGCTGTTTTGACATTTGCGCAATGCCGCCAGCGTTGTCTGCAACAGGTCCGTAAGCGTCAGATGCGAGGGTGATTCCAAGTGTGCTCAGCATTCCGACAGCAGCAATGCTGATTCCGTACAATCCAAGATTCGCGTTTGCTGAGCCGCCTGAAAGGTAAAAGCTTGCAAGAATTGCGACAGCAACAGCAATTATTGGCACTGCTGTGCTCAGCATGCCTGTGCTCATCCCGCTTATTATTACAGTTGCAGACCCTGTTTTGCTGCTTTCAGCAATTGATTTTGCCGGCCTGTATTTGTTTGAAGTGAAATACTCTGTTGAGATTCCTATCACAAGCCCTGCAACAAGGCCGCTCAATATCGAGAAAAAAATCCCGATGTGCTCTGCTCCCAGAGTGAATTGGACAATAAAGAAGCTGATTATTGCCACAATGATTGCCGTGCTGAACACGCCTTTTCTCAAAGCCAGCAGCAGAACCGATTGATTTGCTTCCTCGCCGCTTCTTATGAAAAAAGTTCCAATTATTGAAGCAATTATTCCAACGCCCGCAAGCATTAATGGGACAGAAACTCCTTCAACTCCCAAGCCTGCTGCAACAGCCAGTGCCATTGTCGCAATTATTGAACCCACATAGCTTTCATACAAGTCAGCCCCCATTCCCGCTACATCGCCGACATTGTCCCCAACCAGGTCAGCGATTACAGCAGGGTTTCTGGGATCGTCCTCAGGAATTCCTTTCTCTATTTTTCCAACAAGGTCAGCGCCGACGTCAGCTGCCTTTGTGTAAATCCCGCCCCCAAGCCTTGCGAAGAGGGCAACGCTGCTCGCCCCCATTCCAAAAGTCAGCATCGCTGACGTAATGTACTGCATTCTTGCTGCAACATCCAAGCCTGAATAAAACCAGTTGAGAAACATGAACCAGATGCTCAAATCAAGCAAGCCAAAGCCGACAACAACCATACCCATTACGGCTCCGGCTGAAAAAGCAATCCTGAGCCCGCTGTTCAGGCTTTTTTTCGCGCCGTTTGTTGTCCTTGCATTCGCTTTTGTTGCGATAAGCATGCCAAGATAGCCGCAGAGGCCGGAGAAGAATCCGCCGGTCAGGAATGCAAACGGGACAAAAACAGTTAAGTGCCCCAAAAACACCAGCGCAATTAATATCACTTCAACAGCAGCAAAGAACAGCGCAATGATTAAATACTGCCTGCGCAAAAAAGCCTTTGCGCCCTCGCTTATGGCTGCGCTTATTCTTTTCATTTCATCCGTGCCCTGGTCCTTTCTCAGAATTGAAAAAGAAGTGTAAGCCGCAAAAGCAATCGCGGCAAGGCTCATTACAAAAACGAATTCAATCAAGGCAACACCAAGCAAACTGCATATTAAAAAAATGCGCGGTGTTTAAAAATATTTTGCAGCGGGATTCGCGGAAAAAGTCAGTAAAAAAGCGTGCAATTACCCGGCAATTCCCCAAATAGCGCTTTTTCAGTAAGTTATCTCTTTCAACCGCAGGCTTTTTGTTATTCCGTCGTTTCCCCACAAGTAGGTGAAGTTTGTTTCGTCTATTTTTCCAACCCAGATTTGCCTGTTTCTCGGGTGCTCGTGCCCTTTCAGTGTGAACAGCCTGTGGAATTCAACCAGCGCCTTGTCGCTGTCGCATTTAACCAGCTTGAACACAAAGCAGTTCGGCGTCTGCATCTGGTCAAAGCTTTCGCCTTCCTCCACAGCCACTTCGTTGCTTGCAACAGTTGCATTGAACGGCGGCTGCCATTTGTGAATCATGCTTTTCAAAAAAAATACTGCTTTCGGCAAAAATAACACATTCCTTATTTTTTTCACGTTTTTTTTTCAATTGAAATTCAGCGTAAAAAATAGGTTGCCCAGAATTTAAATAGCTTTCTGTTTAAGGGCGCTACATAATTGGTTTTTTTCTTTCAATTTATCTTTTGGGGTTGTGCTCTTTTTGATTGCAGGGAAATTATTTAAAGCAGAACCCACCATCAAATCTATCGATGGCCAAGATAGCTATTCAAAGTGTTGACCTGCTTGTTCACCCTTTTTTTGAGATTTCAACAGCAGCAGGTTACAATGAGTTATCCCCAAAGCAGAGGCAATCCCTTGGGCGCCTTGTGTCAGTTTGGGCCAGGGCAATAAAAAGCGCCAAATTGAAAGAGGGCAACTTGTTTATTTTAATAAGCTACCCGCTTGCAAACCCCGAATGCCGCAAGGCACTTGGGCAATTGAAGCGACTTGCAACAAAAGAGCTTGGCTCTGCAAAATTCAGAGAAACGCCATTTAGCTTAAGCCAGATTATAAAAGAAAGGCACCGGCCAGTTTCATTAGGAAATCCCCCATTCAACAACATCCTGTTTTTGAACAAAGAGTCAATAAGGATAAATCCAATGGGCGAAAGAAAAGGAAAATGCCCTATTATACAAGCCGGGCTGCTGCGGTCAGCCCTGCTAAAAGAAGGGCTGTCAGTAAACATTACGAGAAGAAAAAATCTTTCCGGTGCAAAAACCCGTTCCGTGCGGAAAAAGATGGTTAAGCCTGCGCTTTCAATGCGACGCAAAAATAGGGCATTCAGGCCAAAGTAGCCATCCAGCGGAAAGCCTTTTTTGCTGTTGCAAAAAAGCCTTGGGAAAAAAGCAGCGGAAGCCCGCTCTTCCAGCAGCTTTTTAAATGCCCTGAGCACCTTATTTTACTGCCATGCACTTGCACCAGGTGATTAGCGAAGCAGTCAGCAACATTGCTGCAATGGACAGGAAGAGAAGGCAGCTTGCATCCCAGCTGCTGCCGCTGTGCAATCAAGACCTGCTTAAACTAAATAATAATGAATTGCTTGAAAAAAAACTTATTTCACCAGTGGACAAAGCTGAATTGAATTGCAGCATTGCTGGCGTTGACTCCGGTTTTATTGGAAAGGATTTGCTTGCATTAGACCTTATCCTGATCAGGACAGTTGGAGCGGTGTTTGATTACAAAAAGGGCAAGGTTGCAAAAGCCCAGTATTTTCCGAACGCTTACGCTTTTCCAGAACCACATTTGAGCAGCGCAGGCCTTGAGTTTGACGAATTCCAGTGCAGCAAAAGCATACAGCGCCTGATGCAGGAAGTGGATACAGCAAAAGAACTAATTGAAAGATTCAAGCCAAAATACTGCTTTTTAGATGGAAGCATTGTCCCGCAGTACGCTGACAAGCCCAGAAAGGACAGCAAAATAAAGAGTGCTTACCATGAAATGCTGCGGCAATTCCAATCGCTTTACGAAACAGCCGAAAAAAATAATTGTGAATTGGTTGCATGCGTTGAAGACAGCAGGGGCTCGCGCTTCAGGCAGATAATGCAGCAACACCTGCTTGCAGAACAAAAGGGAATGGCTGAACAACTTGAAAGCTGCTATGATGCAATCCTTTTGGATTACCTGCTCAAAAAGGGTGAGAGAAGCAGCGCGTTCGCTTACACCACTGATGTGAAAGAGCACCCCATTCTGATGGATTTTGATGAAAAGTGGGCAAAGGCAGTCAGGGCTTTCTACATCAAGCCGGCAGCATTTGACAGGCCATTGAGGGTTGAGTTCCTGCACCCGAACGGAGAAAGCATTTCAACGCATGCAGATGCGATTGCATCCCTTGTTTTTGCGCAGAGCAGCATGCACAGGGAATACGCTTTTCCGGCAATTCTGATTGAAGCCGATTTGCATGCAAGGCTGACTCCGCAAGAGATTGAGGTTGTTTTCGACAAAATTTTAAACAAATTGGGGCGAGGATTTAAGTTAAGGATGAGGCGCGACAACAGGCCGTTTTAGGTGAAAGGAATAAAAGGGAAAAAAATTATAACAAAGCATTTTGAGGCGAGAGAATGAAAGAAAAAGAATTATTGGTTTGCCCCCAGTGCGGTTCAACTGATTTGCACTGGCTGCTTGGCGGTCAAACAGGCGACCAATACAAGTGCCCCAACTGCAATTACCAGGGCATTGCATTGAAGGGAAACATTAGGTTCATTAAGAAACTGCAAAAGAAGGGAACTGATTTGAATGGCTGAAGAGAAAGAGGAAATCGGCACAATCATTTCAACGCTTGACTCGCCTAGCCCGAGCAGCGTTGACTTTGTTGTAAGCAAGGGCATTGTGCATCGGGGCCAGTTTGTTGAAATGGACTGCAACCAGGGAACAATGGTTGCGCTTGTGAATGATGTAATCAAAACAAACCGCTACTTTGAGAGAGCTGACTCAGTGAAAGAGTTTGAAAGCAGTGGCTCGGCTTTATTCGAGCAGTTTCCAACAGCGGAATGGGAATACCTTGTTGCAAAAACAAGGCCCCTCGGTGTTTTTGCGCCAGACGGTTCAACAAAGAGGCCGACCTTTCCACCTTCCCCCGGATCAAGGGTGAGAATTGCAGAAAGGGAATCGCTGCAGCACTTCCTCAACTTTGATACCGAAGCAGGGCTGCACTTGGGAGAAATAGAGCACCACCAGCTGCCCGTGAAGCTGAACATGTCAGCGCTATTCAAAAAACACCTTGCAATATTGGCTCTCAGCGGAGCGGGAAAAAGCTACCTGGTTTCTGTTCTGCTTGAGGAATTGCTTGAGAGAAAAAAAGAGCAGGGCAGGATTGCCGCGATTATTTTAGACCCACACGGGGAATACAGCAGCTTTGCAGAGCCGGTGAAGGGAAAAGAGTTCAAGGACTACAGCGGCAAAACAAAGCTGGTTAGGGCAAGGGATATTCAGATCGGCGTGCCGAAGCTGAGCGTTGGCGTTGTTGCAGGAATAATTCCAGGCTTGAGCGAGCCGCAGAAGAGGGATTTGAACAGGTTAATAGGCAAATTGAAGGATGAAATGCGGCAGGGCATTGGCCCTTTTGATTTGAATGATTTGAGGGATGCGATTGCAAGGGATGAAGGAATCAAAGAGAACAGCAAGGGTCCGCTAATCAGCTGGATTGATAGTTTGCGGGAAATGCATTTGTTTGGGAAAACGGATAATCCAAGTGTTGTTGACTTGGTGAAGCCGGGGCATTTGACAGTGATTGATTTGAGCGAACTGATTGATTTGCGGAAAAAGCAGATAATTGTAAGCTATTTCGCGCAGCGCCTTTTTTACGAGAGAAGGGAGAAGAATGTTCCGCCATTCCTGCTTGTTCTGGAGGAAGCGCACCAGTTCTGCCTGAGTGAAGACACGGAGTTGCTTACTTCCAAGGGGTGGATGCGATACACGCAGGTAAGGAAGGGGGATAAAGCCTTTTCATACAATACGCGTGAAAATAGGCTGGAATTGAATCAAATCAAAAAAATTCTTATAAGAGAGCATACTGGTGATCTGGTAAAGTTGTTCAATGAAGACAGCATAGACTCGTTGGTTACCGGTGACCATCGTGTTTTGTGTTGCACTAGGACAACAGGCAAAGATCGAAAGTGGAAGTGGTCTGGGCCAAAGTTTATTCCTGCCAAGTGTTCCCCTAGTGGAATGAAAGTGCCTGTCGCGGCACCAATGCACTCTAATTCAAAATGTGACTTGGATACTGATTTGATAAAAGTGTTCGGTTGGATAATAACTGATGGAACATTGCATTCTTTCCGTGGCCGGCATTCCTATTATGAAATATTTCAATCAAAAGTAAAGGGCAAGATTTTAAACGAGATGAAAGAAGTCATTACGCGCCGTTTTTCTGAAGCTCGCATCCATTCAAGAGAAAGGGCAGACCGGTTTTTAAATTCCAGGCGGATTAAAAGCAGTGAAGAGTTCATTTTTTATTTGGGCGCAAAAGCTAGCCGCGAAATCAGGCCTTGGCTGGTGGATCAGACTCATCGTATCCCAAGAAAATTTCTGGAAAAAGCGTCCTATTCGCAATTAAAAATATTATTTGATGCACTTGTGCAGGGGGACGGTCACGTACAAACAACAAAAAACAACTACAAATATGTAATGTTCTATGCCGGCAAAAACACTGAGCTGGCTGATGATTTTCAAGAGCTTTGTGCAAAACTCGGGTTTTCCGCTGTTATTAAAAAAGTTCCTTCAAATGGGCAGACCAAAGTTCTGGTTTCGTTCAAAAGAAAGTTTGCCTATATTAGAAAAACTAAAAAAGAATTTTTTTCGGGAAAAGTCTGGGACATAACTATAAAGCACGGGGCTTTTGTAGCTAGGCGAAACGGAAAAGTTTTCATAACTGGCAATTGCCCAGAGATGGCAAAAGCAGAAACAGCAATTTCCCGCTCCATTATCAGGACGATTGCAAGAGAGGGAAGAAAATTCGGCGCATCTCTTTGCCTTGTTTCACAGAGACCTGTGCAATTGGATACAACAGCGCTTAGCCAATGCAACACGCATATTATTTTGCGGATCACAAACCCCTATGATTTGAAGCACATTGGCGAGAGCAGCGAAGGCTTGGACAGCAAAAGCCTTGACATGATTACCTCTTTGCGCGTTGGAGAAGCCCTGATTGTCGGCGAGGCAACCCACTACCCTGTTTTCTTCAAAGTAAGGCAGAGGAAAAGCGCTCCAAGCAGGCACGAAATCTCGTTGGAACAGGCTGCAATCCAATTTGAGGAAGGGGAAGAAAAACAGGAAAAAGAAACAGAGGAACTGCTGTAATTTTTTTTATTTTAATTCGCCGAAACCCTTAAAAATAACCTAATTCATTATAGTAATGATTTTATGCCTTGGCTTATTTTGCTTGGTTTCGCGGTTGTAGTAATCTTTTTCATTCTGGCGGCAGGCATCAGGATTTTGACCGAGTGGGAGAAAGGCGTTTTATTAACACTTGGAAGGTTCAGCGGAGTAAGAGGCCCTGGCTTGAATATCATTATCCCGATTTTTCAGACCCTGATAAAGGTTGACATGCGAATCAACACTGTTGACATTCCAAAGCAGGAGGTAATAACAAAGGACAACATTACCCTGCTTGTAAACGCCGTTGTTTACTTTAAGGTTGAAAACGCCGCCGATGCGATAATAAAGATTTCAAATTACACTTACGCTTTAAGGCAATACGCCCAGGGGGCGCTGAGGGACGTTATCGGGAACAGTGAAATGGATTCGGTGTTAAGCGCCAGGGAGAAAATCAGCGAGGAGATAAAAAAAGTTGTTGACGCTGAAACAAGCGAATGGGGAATTGATGTAAACTCGGTTAAAATACAGGAGATTGAGTTGCCTGCTGAAATGAAGAGGGCAATGGCAAAGCAGGCTGAGGCTGAAAGGGAGAAGAGGGCGGCAATCATAATCTCAGACGGCGAATTGCTCAGCAGCGTGAACCTTGCAAAAGCAGCCGAGAACCTTTCAAAAACAAAAGGCGCACTGCATTTGCGAACCCTGCGAACAATAAGGGAGATTTCAGCTGACCCAAGCGAGAAAATCGTTGTTTTCCTGCCAAGCGAAACAGAGGACATGCTGCGCAGGGTGTTTTCAAAAAAGTAAATAGCTTTTTATGCACAAACTTGATTCAGACAAAAGGTACCTGCAAATTGCATTCAATTACGACATTGGCTTGGCCGAGCGAATTATCCCAACCCTGCCACAAAGCGACAGAATCCTGATCGAGGCAGGCACTCCCTTCATCAAAAGATACGGAGAAAACGGCATCAGCAGGCTGCATCGCTTATGGAGGGGCATTATTGTGGCAGACATCAAAACAGTTGACGGAGCAGAGCAAGAGGTTGAGGAATCTTACCACGCCGGAGCTTCAGCCGCAACAGTAATCGGCACTGCCAGCAAAGAGACAATCGATTTGTTCATTAAAAAATGCGACGAGCTTGGAATGGACTCAATGGTTGATTTGCTGAATGTTGAAAAAGTGATGGCTGTTTTGTGGCCCCTTAAGAAGCCGCCCTCGGTTGCGGTAATCCACAAGGGCAGGGACGAGGAGTCAAGCTTCGGCGCGGTAATAAGATACAAGCAGGTCGTGAAAGTGAAAAGCAAATACGATGTCCTGATTTCAGCAGCAGGCGGCGTTGACCTGCGGGAAGCAGCAAGCGCGGTGTTCAACGGCGCGGACATAGTTGTTGCAAACATCGTAAGGCCGGGCGACCCATGGGCAGGCATTTCAACCGAAACAAACATTGCTGAAATGGCAAAAAAGTTTTTAGATACCATCGAATGAATGGGTGAAAAATATGGGCTTGATGTCAAAATTCTTCGGAAAAGAAAGAATGGAGCAGGAGAAAGCAAGCGCAACAGCGCCCCTGCCATCAGAGGGCAAGCAGCAAACAGCAACAGGCAGCGGCGCTTTATTGGTTCAGGATGTGTTTGAAATAAAGGGCGTTGGGCTTGTGCCTGTTGGAACTGTTCAAAGCGGCTCGCTTTCCCTAGGGCAGCACGCAACCATAAACGGCAAAACTGCAACAATCAAATCAATTGAAGCCCAGCACAAACAGCACAGCATTGTTTATGCAGGGCAAAACGTAGGCATCAATCTGCAGGGAATCACAAAAGCTGATGTCAAGAGGGGTGATTTGCTGCAATTCAACTGGTGAAAATTTTATGGCAATTAAAAAACCCGTTAGAATAACAACAAAGAAGTCGCAACTGAGCAGAGCAGGTCATGACTTGGTCAAGCGGATTGCAAGAGCGCAAGGAATAACTCTTGCAGAAGCAGAAAGCCGGGTAACAAGATACAGAATAAAAATGAAGCACGAGTGCCCAGATTACTAAGCGCAAAATTTTTTTTTCAAATTTTTTCAAAAATTCAAAAATTTGCGGAAATTTTTTTTCAAAAATCGGCAATTTTTCGCCAAAATCCCGATTTTTCCGCAAAAACACGCCAACGAAAAATTTTTAAATAAAAAAGTGTATTATTTAAGCACATGCCTTTGCAGCGTCTTGTTACAGAAGCGAAAAAAAATACGCCGACACTATTTCGAGCGCAGCCTGCAGCAGCGCAAGCACAAGTAATGGTTGAGCAAGCACAGCCAGCAGCAGTCCAAGCACAGCCAGCCACGGCCCAGATGTCTCCAACTGCAATTCAAGCACAGCCTGGACCCAAATTTATTGATGCTGATGCTGTAACAGCCGGCAGCGAAGCAGAGCCAGAGCTGCCAACCTGGCAGAAATGCCAGTATGTAAAGAACATCAACGGCAAAGCAGTCTGCACCCAGTACTCAAGCCTGTGCGTAATGGAAAAATGCAAGCAGCGCTACATGATAAACGACTACTTCGCATACAAAAGATTCATGATTAAAAAATGAGAAAAATAATCTCCCTTATTGTTAGGCAGCGGAACGCGCATTAGGGAGCAAACCAGCGGAAGCTCACTCTCTTCCTTGGTTGTTTAAATACCCTGAATTGCTTCCTTATTCAGTATGGCTCCCACCCCCGACAGTTTTTGGTTAACGGATGTTAAATATTTGGAGGACAAAAGGGCGGTTCTGGCTGATTTCTCCAGGCTCAACATTAGGAGAAATTTATGCCTGCCCTTCGTTCCCTCTTTTTTTGCAAGCAAAAAACGCGTTAAAAAAGAGCAGCTGCTTTCCGCTCTATCTGCATTGGGAAAACAGCCCTTTGAATTAAACGAAGAAAAAAGCGCATTCAAAATAACCGCTGCCACTTTCGCTGATTTGAACAAAGCTGCAAACGCGCTTTTTCAGGAAATGAATTTTTCGCCGATTGTCCTGCAGCCGGAGCGGCAGTTTCTGCTGCAGCAAAACTGGAGCTATTTTGACTGCTTTCACTTTACTTCAGAAAAAGAACCGCAGAAAATTGAATGCAATGAATTGCCTGGCATAAATCTGCCTTTCTTCTCAGAGCCATTGAATGAAACAGTTCAGCAGCTTCTGGGCGTGGATGCGAACAGCGCAATGCGCATCCTTGAATCAATTGCATTAAGCAATGCGCTGCGTTTGCCTTTAACCAATTTATCGCCTCGCAATGACACGCATGCCGAGGCCCTGTTTGAGAATATTTTCTGGTTTAATGGAGAAAGCAGGCACTTGCCGTGCAAAAGGCTAGGCTCACCACCCGCATGGCATGTGCCTTCTTTTTCTAATGCAACGTTTTTCGATTTCAGCCAGTTGTGGCCGACGATTCTGACAAAGCCGTTCTATAACGTTTCCCTTGAAACAATTGACTGCCACTGCTGCAAGCCTTTTGCTGTTGCAAAAGCCTCCTTGCAAAACCAAGGGTTTTGCGAGGTCCCGCAAAAGCAAAGCTTTTGCAGGATGGGAAAAGCAGCCTTCGGCGAGCCAATTGGAATTGATGCCAGAAACATTCTGCCGAGCAGCACTGTTTCGGCTGAATTCCTGCAGGACGGCTTTTATTTTGACAGTTCGTTCCCTGAATTCGCCGCAAGGTTTCACGCAGAAAATGAGGGCAGGGAGAGGAGGGAGCGGAGAATGAGGGAATTCTGCCTGCCGTTTCCCCCAATCGGGCCCTTTGACAGGGGCAGCATTGCTGCAATTCCGTTGAATGATGCAATTGCTTTAACCCAGAGAAACAAGGCAAGAATAATTTCGTTGAATGAAACGCACTGGTTTTGCCTAAAGCAGGAATCTGCTGTGGCAAAGCAAATCATCTTGTTGCAGGCAAAAATAGCATTGATTGAAAAGGAAGCCAATGCAACCGAGAGCGTTTTTTTGAAAGAGCACGGATTGAATGCAATCCAGCTGTTGAATAACGACTGCAATTTTCTTTTCAATAAAGCAAAGGCAAAGGTTTGCGCACAGCTTCTCTCCTCAATTGCACAGCATTTGCAGGATAGAAACAGCGCTTTCTTTGATGAAAACCTGGGCAATGCCGTTGCAGGCATTGCTGCCCTTATTTTAAGCGAATTCCAGCTATTCTCGCAGCAGCAGGGCAGCAGGGTTGTTCTGCTGCAGCAGGGAAACGCTCTTGTAAAAAGCGAAAAGCCACTGAGCTTAATTGAGCAGTTCAGCATGGTGCAGAAAATCCCTGCTTTGATCAGGCTGCGGAATTGAGCGAAAACCCTTCTCTAATACCCATTTTTAAATTTTCCCTTCCCTATTTTCTTATATTAGCTTTTTTTCTGATTTTTATGGTAACAATAACCAGGTTTGAGAGAACGAGGTTAATCAGTGCGAGAGCTTTGCAGTTAGCCTTGGGTGCTCCGCCTTTGGTTAAGCCAGGTAAGGATGTCACTGCCTATGATTTGTCAAAGCAGGAATTGCAGCAGGGCGTTCTTCCAATGGTTGTATTGCGCAGGCTGCCTAACGGGCAAGTGGAGAGAATAAGCGCTTAAGGGTTTTCCTGATGGGCAAGGCTGTTCCAAAAAGCATTAAAATACGGGCTGAAATCCTGTTGCAGAAATTTGGTGAAAGATTCGGCTCGGATTTTGAGGCAAACAAGCGGGTAATTAATGAACTGAAATTGCCTTTCAGCAGATTCGACAGAAACAAGATTGCTGGTTTCATTACAAAGAAAATGAATGAAAAAAAGAAAGCAAGTCAATCCTAAAAACCAATCTGTAACTATTTGGCATATTCTTGGATTGGCAGCAGAATTGGTTTTGTTACTCCATTCTGGTCTTTGTCTCTTTCCAACAGGTAAAGGTTTGCCGATGCCGCTTTCCGCATCTCATTGTCGTGCGTTATTACAAAAACCTGGTCAACCAATGCAGGCAGGTGCAATTGCATCATTCTGCTCAAGGTGCCGACAGCATTGCTGTCCAAGTTGTGCGTTGGCTCGTCCAGAATAAGCCAGCTTAAATTTCTTGTGAGAACCAGGCTGAATGCCATTCTGATGCATATTGCTGCAGCGCTTCTCTCCCCGCCGCTCAGGATTCCTTCAACCCTGACCCAATTGCCTGTGTTATCCAGTACTTTCAGTTCATAGCTTCCTTCTTCAATGCACATTTTCGCTGTCTTGAAGTCGGCGTAAGGGTAAATTTTCTGCCAAATGTTCTGCATTGCCTCATTGATTGTGCTGATTAGCAATTCCCTCAGTTCATTCTGCGCTGCCTGCAGTGCATTGTTGAAGTAACTCAGCTTCTCAATATTCTGTTCCATTGCGGCAATTTTCTTTTCAAGCGCATGCATTTGCTCTCTTGCCTGCTTTATCTGCTGCAATCTTTTCTGCAGTTCCTTGACCAATTCAGCTGCTGATTCAATGCCCTTTTTGCTGCTTTCAATTGCCACATTTTCATCAATCAACAAGCGCCTTTTCTCCCTCAGCAGCTTTTCATCAAAGCCGATTGCATTCAGCTTTTCAGCAGCCTTTTCCGCTTCCGATTCAAATTGCTTCAATTGCTTTTCCTTTTCTGCAAGCGCCTGCAGCTGTTCACCCAAATGCCTTAATTCAATATCTTTTTCGTGCACAGCCTGCAGTTCTTCCCTTGTTTTTTCAGCTGCATTTTCCGCTTTTTCTATTTTTAATGCAATTTCCTCGAGCTGCTTTTCAGCCTTCTTTTTATCCTCTTCAGCTTTTTTCTGCTCTGTTTTATTCTCTGCAATCAATTGTTCTCTTGTTGTTGTTTCCAGCTTTCTCTTGCATATAGGGCAGGCAGCAGTAATCCCCTGCAGCTGCTGCTGATGTTCTCCCAGCTCGTCCAGCTTTTTTTCGCTTAATGCAATTGTTTTCTCCGCAGCGCTTTCTTCTGTGCGCAGGCTTTTTTCCTCCGCTTGCAATTCCTTCAGTTTTTTTTCATTTTCCTCCACTTCCTGCTTTAACCTTTTTTCCTCGTGCTGCAGTGAGGCAATAGTTTTTCCTTTTGCCTGCTTTGCAGTTTCTTCAACAGTTCTGCCCAGCTCCTCTGCCTTTGTTTTTGCTTTAATCAATTGCTCCCTGCAAAAACTGCTCTCTTTTTCTTTTCCTTCAAGCGTAGCCACTTCTTTCTGCAATGCCTGCAGTTCCTTTTCTTTCTCCCTGATTTTTTTCTCGGCCAACGCTGCCTCTTTTTCCTTTTCCTCAATCTTTTTTTGCAGTTGTTGTTCCTCTTCACCGCCCAAAGAAGCCTTTTGTTCCTGCACCAATGCCTTTCTGTCCTTAACAATTCCACGCAACCTGTTTGCAACGCTTACTGCATTTGCCCTTACTGTTTCATAGCGCTGCAAATCAAGCAGTTCATCAAAGCGCTGTTTTCTTTCCCTCGGAGCCAAGCGCAGAAAGAAATCAATCTCGTTCTGCTCGCTGTAAACAGCCCTGCTGAATAAGTTGAAATTTATTTCAATCGCTTTCTCTACTGCAGCTGTTACATCGCTTGGCTTTGGCCCTGCGATAAGCCTGCCGTCACAGTGCAGTTTTGCCTCGCTGCTGCCCTTTCTCTTAATAGTTCTCTCAACAGCATACTTCTTCCCGGCGTAATCAAAATTTAATTCAACAACAGCTTCCTCTGCTTCATTCGGCTTATTTTGAATCACTTCCTGCAAAGCAATCTTCCTGCTCTGCAGCGCTGGGAATGTTCCGAACAATGCAAAGCATATGCCGTCCATTACGCTCGTTTTCCCGCTGCCCATTTGCCCTACAAGCACGTTTGTGCCCTTGCCGAACTCGAAAGTGCTGTCGGCATGTGTTTTCCAGCTGCGCAGCCTAATGCTTTCAATCAAAGAAAACAACTCCTAAAATAATATGCTGGGAGCGTTTTTTTAAAGGATTTGAAATGGCGGGCTTCCGGTGCAAAAGCGCTTAAATACTTTCAGTGCGTATTTTATTAAAGGAAAAGTGTATGCCGAGAGGAAAGCGCAGGATTGTGTCATTGGATGTTTTGAGAAAAAGGCTTCAGCCAGCTGTTTTTGAAAGGGCAATGCAGCTTATAGAGGAACTGCCAAATGCAAGCCACACAGTAATTGCGCTCAAGATGCGGGGAGAAGGGCACTGGATCATGGCGCGAAGCATTGGTAATTTGAAGCATGCAAGGGGGCTGCCTGCTGGCGCGCAAGCCGAGCTTTCAATTTCTGAAAGGGTGAAAATGCGTTGGGGAAATCAGCCTATGCCTGAAAGGGTTGCCATGTGGAATAAATTGCTTGAAGCAAAGAAGGGCATGCGAAAAGCGCTTTCGAATGCAAATGAAGATGATGTGCAGAGGCTTAGCGCTAGATTGGAAGAAATGCAGGCGGTCATTAATGCAATGAAATATCTGGTGCCTAAAACCGAAAGGCAAAAAGAAAGCAATATGCAGCAATAAAAACTATGCCGCTTTACAGCAGTGTCATTTCCCGCATTTCCGCTTCTTCCACTTCTTTCAGGGAATTCAGTTCTTTTGTTAAGCGTTCAACAGCAGTGTCATCCTTTTCAGGCACAGTGAAGGCGGCTTTAATTATTTCAACCCCGAAGCCGATTGGAATGCGCTTTGCGTCCCTGAATTCGCCGCTTTTGGCTTTCTTTATTGCTTCAATTGTTGCATCCAGCTTGCGCATGTCTGCTGCCTTAATCTGGTAAATTAAAACAGTTTTGCCCATAGCCCTTGCGCTCCAAAATCAGCCATTGGATTTACGGCCCTGTGAAACCGCATTCCTCGCACTTGTACGTTTTTGCCGTCTGCCTGCACTGCTGGCATCTCACAATAGCGCTTTTGCCGCATGCAGGGCACCTGAATTCAACAAAGTCCTGTGTTTCCCTGTTGCATGTAGTGCATACTTTCATTCTAAATCAGCTCAAAAAAAGAATTTCAAATTTCCAGCTTTAAAATAAATTGGCTGGTTTACGGTTTAAAAAGGCTACTGTTTATTTTTTCCTTGGATTTTTACTTATCTTCTCATGTCTTCTCACGATATCTGCTTGAAGTCTTGCCAGATTAGGCTGCTCGGTTCCCAAAAGCGCGGCAATTAGCGAGGCATAATAAATAGTTCCGCTAAATGGAATTCTTTTTGCTTTTAATTCAAACTTAACCCCCACTTCAAGTTCAGTAAACCTTGGGTTTGTTTCAAGCCCCGGGCAGTATTTTAAAAAAGTTTTCTCCGGGTCAAAACCCTTTATATTGCAAGCATCCCTATAAAATTTCAGTTTTAATGCATTTCCGGCTCTTCGTTCACGGTCTGCTGCCTTTTGTCTCTCCTCTGCTGTTTCCGCTTGCCTTCGCCTTAATTCTGCTTCCAGCATTGCATCTGTTCGCCTTTTTTTACTTTCCGCCGGAGTCTCCGCAGGCTGCTTGACAACTTTTTTTTCAGCACGCCGTGCCATCAATCTTTGCCACCAGCTCGGCTCTTTTGCTTGCTTTGGCACAACAAACGGTTTTCTTAGTGGGCCTGCTCTGCCCCTTGGTTTGCCAGCAGGTGATAAAGCCATAACTACCTAACAATTTTATGTTTGGCTTCTTTTTAAACCTTTTCCGCAACACTATTTCTTTTGGACCCGTAGCCTAGTCTGGATATGGGCACTCGGCTTCGGACCGAGAGGTCGGGGGTTCGAATCCCTCCGGGTCCGCTACAGCTTTCTTTTTTCTAAAAAGAAAGCTGTATCAAAGAAAAAGTGGATTCGCCGAGAAAAGTTGTATCAAAAGAAAAAACATTTTCTGTGATATTTAATGAAACTTGTAAGCGCTTGCCTGGCTGGATTCAACACATACTATGATGGCAGCAATAAGGCAGACAGGAAAGTGATTGAATTGGTTAAGGCAGGGAAAGCGATAGTTGTCTGCCCTGAGCAGCTTGCAGGGTTTTCAACCCCGAGAGAGAAAATGGAAATCAAGGGCTGCAGGGTTTTCACTGAAAGCGGAAAAGATGTTACCGAGCAAGTGCGGAAGGGAGCGCAGGAAGTTCTGCGAATAGCAAAATTGTTCGGTGTAAAGGAGGCGATTTTGAAGAGCAAGAGCCCGAGCTGTGGGAAAGGAAAAGTGTATGATGGAACTTTTTCCGGCAAGCTTGTGAAGGGAAACGGAATTACAGCAGAGCTTTTAATGAAGAATGGAATTAAGGTTTTGAGTGAAGAGGGATTGAAATGAAAAACCCCATTTGCATCTCAACAGGCTCTCTTTACAGGCTTTTTAATGATAGAAATAAAGTTATTGGCAAAATAAAGCAATTTTCGCCTCAGGGGATAGAATTGTTTTTTGATTGCCCGGAATCCCTTTTTAACTTTGAGTTAAGCAAAGAAAACCTAAATTATTTGCAGAAATTGCAATTCAATTCCATTCATGCGCCGTGGAAAAACGTTAACTATGGGGAGAATGCAGTGTCCGATTGCGTGTTGGAGGCAGTGCAAAAGCTATGTACACTGGTTGGGGCAAAGAATGTTGTTTTTCATCCAACAGGGCAGGGAATGGATTTTGGGGCATTAAATAATTACAATTTCGTGGCGTCAATTGAAAACCTGGATTGGAGGAGGGACAGCGGCAAAGCTGTTAAACAAATTGAAGCAATATTGAAAGAAAATGAATGGCTCAAATTTACTTTTGATTTTGCCCATGCGCTCACTGTTTCGCCGAATGATATTCCCTTGTATATTAGTAAATTCAAAGATAAATTGGTTGAAATCCACCTCGCAATGTTGAATAGAGAGCTCAGAAACCATTGGTTTTTGCACAAATTTGACAACCCAAAGATGAGGGAGCTATTGGACTATATTAAGGGCGTGAATGTTCCAATTGTTTTAGAATGCGTGGCTTCCAATGAGGGGGAAATCCAGCTCATTGAAAAGGAGATTGAATATGTAAAGAAAATTTAATTGATTGCTTTAAGGTAAAGCCAAGGGATTGATTGAGGGGATTGAAATGAAGGCAGGAAAAGTTGTTGAAAGGTTTTCTGTTAAAGACAAAAATGGCAAAGTGCTGCAAGTTTTGTTTCGTTTTCCAAAAATGAATGATGCGAAGGAGGCAGCGCGTTTCATCAACAAAGCGAGGGATGAAGCGCTTTTTTTGGGAATGAGAGAGCATGAGAACCTAAAATCTGAGCGAAAGTTTTTATTTGAGCAAATCAAAAACATGCGCCAGAGGAAAGGACTTTTCTTGTTTGTTATAATAGATGCCAAAATTGTTGGCGATGCAACAATTTTGCCTCATCCTTTTGATGCTACCCCAGCCGTTGGCGAATTTGGAATCATTTTGCTGGAACAATTCACTGAATTAGGCATTGGCTCCAAGCTGGTGCGTAAAATGATTGAATTAGCGAAAAAGAAAACGAGGTTCAAAATTATTCAGTCAGCCTATTTTGCGCCAAATAAAAGAAGCAAAAGGCTGCATGTGAAATTCGGTTTCAAGCGCTACGGCAGGCTGCCAAAGGGATGCAAATTGAAAGATGGTAAATATTGTGACCACATGTTCGTGTATAAGGTAATTAAAAAGCTGTAATTCACAAAAATTCCTCTTCTCCTTTTAAGTAGGTTGTCAAGAATTCCGCGAACAGCTTGTTCTGCTTGAATAATTCAATCAGGTTCTTTTCCTCCAATATGCGGCATTCTTTGTTGATTGCTTTTCGCAGAATTTTTTTTTCAACCCTCTTCTCTTTTTTCAGGAAGAGGTGCAAGAACTGTTCAATTTGCGGGTATTTTCTCTGTTCTTCAATTATCCACCTGCCGTGCTCTATTCTCGGCCCTGCAATTATTTTTTTGTGCGCCTGCAGAAATGCTTTGCTGTTTTGCTCATCTGTTACAAATGGCCCTTGTTTCACATGGCTTCTCTGCAGCACCCTGCTCTCCACTTCAAAAACCATTACAATTGTTTTTCTTTCGTCAGTCCATGCCTCGCTCCTGATTACTTTGAATTCGTTCAATGCAAGCTGTGTTTCCAGTTTTCTCGCCAATCTTTGAATCTGGCCCCAGACAATGTCTGGCAGCGCGCCTTTTGGATAGCCGAGCTTTACTGCAACCAGCTCTTTTTTCTGCAGCATTTGCCTGAGCTTTGTTACGCTCCAAGGCCTTTCCTTTTTTCCGAAAAAGAATGCTTCGCTTGGATTTTGCAGGAATGCCCTTGCAGCTGCAACAATTCTGCTGAATTGGTTCAGGGAAAGAGCAGCGGCAACATTCCTGTTTCTGTCCACTGGGTCAACAATAATCAGTGGAGCGCCGGCAAATTTCTTCCTTGCTTCCTGTTCAGGCCAATATTTTTCTAAATCAATTACCTGCCCTTGGCCCCATTTGCTTATTCTCTTAATTGTGTCCAGAAAGCTGCCGTAATGCAGGACAAGCAGTTCAACAACATAGCCTGGAACGCTGCTTGCCTTAATGTCAGCCCCATAAGCCTTTATTCCTTTCAAGAACTGCCTGAGCAGCCTTATTTCCTGCCTGTGCTTTTCATTCAATCTTTTTTTCAAAAACTCATTGTGGAACGGGCTACGGTCAACCGCGCTTATCAGCAATTCCGCTTTGCTTACCTTATAAGAGGGAACTATTTCAACATCAAACCCTTGGATAACGCCCCTGATGTAAGGGTGCTCTGAGAATGCTTTCTCCCATTGCATTCCCCTGAAAATATTTTTTCCAATGCGCAAGCCTTCTTTTTCAAACTCTTTTCTCTCCATTTTTTCAGGGAATAACACGAATATGTCTAAATCATTGTCTCCCCTTAAATGCGTGTCTCTTGCAATTGAGCCGCAGAGCATTACATCAATGTGCTTTCCCTCCATCTGCTTTATCTGCCTGATTAACCGCTCAGCCAGCTGTTTCTCGCGCTTTTTTTCATCAGCTGTCGGGTTTACCACTTGCAGAACGTTTTTAAGCAATTTCTGTGCCTGCATGCCATCAACCAATTATTTTCATTACTAATTATTATTATATATAAATTCATGTTTTATATAATAGCGTTGTAATATTATTTTTGGGGTAATGCCGTGCCGGAAAAAGAATTGCAGGGGAAACTGCTGCAAAGCAGTGCAACCAAAAGAATCGTTGAGCAATTCCCTTACAACACTTACGAAATTGTGATATCACGCTTTTCGGAAAAAGAACTGCGCCTGGCAAAACTTTTCATTGGCACAATTCTGCGCAACACAAGCATCAATGTCCTTGCTTTGGAGCTGCCTAACAAAAAGGATTTGATTGAGCAATTCAGAAGCAATGTAATCCAGCTGATTGATGTTAACGAGCTTGTGGCAAAGCTGCCATCGCAGCAGTTGTTTGAAAAAGTGCTTGCGAATTTTCTGCCGATTGCTGAAAAGATTGGTGTAAGCAACCCAAAGCAATTCGCGTCATATGTGTTGAACCACAGCATCGGCTACAGGGAATTAAGCGAGCTAATGGTTGATGAAGACCTTGAGGAAATAATGGTTAACGGGTTCAACAGGAGCGTTTTTGTCACCCACAGGCGCTTTGGGAACTGCAAAACAAGCCTGATTGCGGAGGAAAGGGGCTTTGTTTCGCAGTTGATTAACAGAGTTGCTACAACAGTTGGAAAGCAATTCAATGAATCGCACCCATTGCTTGATGCAAGGCTGCCTGACGGAAGCAGAGCAAATGCAACCTTCAGCTACGCTACTCCCTTTGGCCACACGCTTACAATAAGGAAATTTACGCGCATTCCCCTCTCAATAATCAATTTGATTGAGAGCGGGACAATTTCAAGCGGATTGGCTGCTTTCTTGTGGTGCATGGTTGAAGGCTTTGGAATCTATCCGATGAATATGATTATAACCGGCGGCGCAGGCAGCGGAAAAACAACCTTCATGAACATCCTTGCTTCTTTCATTCCGTTCAAGGAGAGAATTCTTTCAATCGAGGACACTGTCGAGCTTGATTTGGGGCAGAGAGAGAACTGGATTCAGATGGAGTCAAAGCCCGCTCTCAGGGATTTGCTGCCAATAAGCATGGATGACCTGTTGAAAAACAGCCTGAGGATGAGGCCAGACAGGTTGCTGGTTGGAGAGGTGAGGGGTGAGGAAGCGCAAACTCTTTTTGTTGCAATGGACACTGGGCACAGGGGCATTCTTGGAACACTGCACAGCAATACTGCAAGGGAAATGATGCTGCGCTTGAAGAGCCCTCCAATGAGTGTTGCAGAGCAGATGCTGCCCTTGCTTGATTTGGTTGTGGTAATGCAGAGAAGCTTTGAGAAAGACAAGGGCATTGTCAGGAGAATAAAGCAGGTTGCGGAAATCGGCAGAATGGAGGAAAAAGTTTTGCTGAGCAATTTGTTTGAATACAAGGAGAAAGAGGATAGCATTGAGAGAACAGACGTCCCAAGCCATGTAATTGAAACCCTTGCTGAAAGGTGCGGAATGAAAAAACCAGAGCTGAACCGGGAGATTGCCGTAAGGCAGCGCATCCTCGAATGGATGCAAGAGCAGGGAATCACCGCTGGAAAAGACGTTGAAACAGTAATCCAGCACTACTACTTCAATCCGACAGCAGTTCTGCAAAAAATTGCCGGCGAACAACGATAAGGCTGTTCAAATTGGTTTTAATTCAGCGATTGAATTCAGTCCATTTTTTTTGAATTCGGTTAAATTTTTATTCAAGAAAGCCCTCTATTCTAATTGTTTAAAAATGAAAAACAAAAAAACACTTCTTGCGATTGCCTTTGCAGCAGCATTCCTGCTCGCAAGCACAAATTGCTATAGCGCAAATGGGGCCCCGGAAGGAACTGTACCTCAAAAGATAAAGGCCATGTGGGTTTATAAAGATGTAAATGATGAACAAAAAGATTTAACAGTTTCTAACGGGATCAACACATTTTGCACAAAAATTGGGTGGGTGGATGATTTTGATTTGGATGATCCAAATGAGTGGGATAATATTATGATAAGAAAATTCGCAGCATATGCAAAAAATAAAAATATAGCCTTCTTTCCAGTGATAAATTTTGGAATTTGCGCACATGATTTTCCTGGAACCCAAGAAAAAACCTTTTATTATAGTGGAATAGACAACCAAATGAAACAAGGCATCCTGGTGCCTTTGTTAAATGAAGCGTATTGGAATTATTTCACAGAAAAAGTAAAGGGCATTGCTGAATTAGCTAAAGAAGAAGAATATAGAATTGACGGCATTAAAATAGACTTTGAATTATACGACGACAGCGATTGTAACCCAGACCAGGAAAGATACTATTACTACAGATACTACGGCAATTTTGACGATACCGCTTTTAACAAATTTGTAGAATTAAATTCATTAAACCCACCTGCAGAAAGAGAAAAAAGATACGACTGGCTTAAGGAAAACCGCCTTTTAAATGACTATAATAACTTTGTAAAACAAAAAGTACAAGAACTCGCAAGAAAATTTAAACAAGAAATTAATACAACGAACCCAAATTTTTTAATTGGAGAGTATCCCTCCCCAACCCAATATTATACCCTGACCGCCGATATCCTCAAAGGATGGGAAGAAGGAAAACCAGGCATTTTATTTGGACACGACACCTACACAATAAATAGCCCAGAAAAAGAAAAATACAACCTAACACAAACCGGCGACGGCTATTTTATTTACAAAAGAGAACCCCTCCCCCCAGTTAAAGTATATTACGCGGGAGGCTTTTTGTTAAGCAGCTATAAACCAGAAAACTTTGACCAAGTTTTAGAAATTGCCGAAAATTGTAACGGCTACTGGTTATTTAGCTCCGCAGGGATGTTTAGAAAATGCGAAGACCTAACAGGCAATGCAAGCGGGTTCAGGATTCCTGTTAATTGTGAACAAGATCAAAATGATCCTGGATGCTGCACCAACCAACAGGGTGCAGATGATTATTATTGGCAAACAAAATGCTGCCCACATATTGAAGAAGCCAGGCAAGAATACTGGAACGCAATAAAACTAACAAATTACAAACTGGACTGCCAAAAAACAAACAACGGTACAGAAATATGCGACTCGATTGACAACGACTGCGACAACGAAATAGATGAAGATAATGTATGCGCTCAAAAATGTGTTGACACGGATACATTAATGAACCAGTACATTCCCCAGTGGAAAAGAGGAGAAATAAGCATGCTCGCACTAATGCAAAAGATGAGGCAATGGAAAACAGGACCAGATTGCCCTAACTAAGGCGCGGTTTATTCTTCTTGCACTACTCCAAACGGAACGCTGAAAACAACGCTGTATTCTGGGCCAGCCTTGTGCAGAATGCTGCGCATTAGTTCAATGCTTTCAACCTGAATCTTTTTTTTGAATCCGATGCCCCGCAGTTTTTCAATCAGCGCATCTGTTTCCTGCTTTCCCGCGCCCCTGTTTCTTGCAAGCGTAACATGCGCATGGAATCTTTCATCATGCGTTCCAATTATTTCCTGCAGTTTCCTGTTCAGCAGGTTGAATTCTTCTGTTCCCTTTCCAACCCCAATCCAAAGCACTTTGCCCCTGAAGTGCCCAACGCAGTTCAGCTCTGTTTCAAATGGTTCAAAGCGCTGCAATTGCTGCAAATCTGCCTGCATTCTGTTCACAGCTTCCCTCGGCAGATACCCGAGAAACTGCATTGTTACATGCAAATTTTCAGGCAGAACCTTTCTCCATTTATCCGCAGGAATCAACGGCAGAATCTTTTCAGCAATTTCCTGCTTCACTTCTTTCGGAAGATTCACCGCAAAAAACAAGCGCAATTCTTTATCCATCGCATTCGCCCTGTGCATTAAAAATCATTCAAAAATACTCACAGCCCTTTGCAATCGCTTACATCAACGCTGCCCTGCACTCTCGTTCAAACCTTTCAAGCATCTGGTAGTTTTTGCCCAGCTTTTCATTCGCTTTCTTTACCAGAAAGCGCAGGAAACCATCATCAACCAGAATTTTTTCCCTGTGTTTTACTGGCACGCTCATTTCCTGTGTTCCCTGCAATTCAACCAGGAATTTTCCTTCCTTTGCAACAATCATGCCGCCTCTTTTGATGCCTGCTTTGTACATTATCCTGAGGATTTTTCTCGCATTCTCAAGCGAATTCGCCCCAATATGCAGAATGAACGGCTCCATTTTCAGCCACACCTCGCCTTTTGTTTTCTCCCCCAGCGCTTCTTGTGCTTCCTTGAAAGAAATTTCCCTGTGCCACCGCCTATGGAATTTTGCGTCCCGCTTGCTTTCCCCCTTGGGCAGCTGAATAAGCAGAATCCTTCCAGCGCATCCGCTTGAAGTGAAAAAATTTTTTGTACCGGCAACAAAAGAACACAATGGCACAAGCCTTTCGTCAGCGAGGTTTTTCTCAACAGCTTCCTCAAAAGTGCCCCTGTGCCTCTGCTTTACAGCGCTGAAGCGCACTTTGGCAACATTTTCAAATTTCTTCATTCAATCAACGCCTGCCTGCAATTTCATCCTTTTTCATTTCAATTCAATTATTTTGCCGCCCTTTTTTTCCTACAGTTCAATTTTCTCCCATTTCAATTTGCCGTCCAATTCAAGCAGCAGGGCTTTCCCATCTTTCACTGCGCCAACATTGATGCTGGTTGTTGCACCGATTTTTTCTTCGCCAGGTGCTTCGTGGCAGTGCCCGCACAAGTGCAGCGCCGGCTGGTGTTTTTCAATTATTTCCCTGACTGATTTGCTCCCTATATGCTTTCCAATGTGCGCGAAATCAAGCTTTGTTCCATACGGCGGAACGTGGGTTAAAAGAATCGCGTTTTTTTCTCCCTTAATTAATTTTTGCAGAGTTTCCTTTATTTCCTGCTCGCTGAAAAGAAACCTGCCTGGGTCATTGTGCATGCTTCCGCCGAATCCAACCAGCGTCCATTTCCCAATGCATAGTTTTTTCGCGTGCAGTGAAATTCCCTGCCTTTCAATCTCTTGCTGCACCTCTGGCAATTCAAAGTTTCCTGCAAAAGCAAGCAAGCGCGCCGGCTTTAGCGCATCAATCACCTGTTTTGCTTCCTTTGCTCCACCCATTTGGGTTAAATCCCCAAGCAGGATAACCAAACCAATTTTTCTGTTATGTATAATTTCATTTGCTTTTTCCAATTTTTCCCTGTTGCTATGTATATCGCTCAAAATCAGTGCAATCATATTGGGAACCTTTTTTAATTTTCTGTGGCATATATAGTTTATGTATTGCCACTTTTTTTGATGAAACTTTTTCCAAAAGTTTCTTGAAGTGGTATATTATATTGTTTGTTGTTAATTTATTTAAAGGGGTGCTAGTTTGTTTAAAAAATTGCTGGCGTTGGCTATTCTGCTGCTGTTTTGCAATAGTGTTTTTGGTACTGTTTTTCTGGTTGAGCCAGTTGATGCAAAAGTGCAGAGCGGCGAAGAGATTGCTTTGGGCAAGGCAGCCAAGGGTGAAACTGTTCGCATTGTTCTAAAAAAGAAAAGCGAGCTTTCAGTTGAGTGGAACAGCATTGCTGTTGGGCAATTGCCTCAGGGCTGGAAAAGCAGCAGTGTTGAAACAGACAAGACCCTGATTGCCCTTATTTCAATTCCTGCAAATGCTGTTGTGAGCACGCAGAGGATTCAGTTTGTTTTAAGCAACAAGAGCCAGCCTTTGTTTGCTGAAAGCTTTTTCGGCAACCTGAGTGTTCGGGATAACCTGCTCACTGTTACAATTGACAACCTCAACCAGCAGACTATCGTTGGAGAAAAGGTTCGCTTCAGGCTGATTGCAAACAATGATTCAATCGCTGAGCACACTGTTTCCATTGCAAGCGATTTGCCTTCTTATTGGCTGCAGCCTTTTTCAGTGAAATTGAATCCGTCTGCTGCGACAGAAATTGATTTGAATGTCAACGCTGTTGCTTACGGTGAAAGAAGATTCAATCTGATTGTGAGCTCAACGCATAATGAAAAGAAATTTGTTTTCCCTGCTTCGCTCAGCGTAAACCCAACGCTGAAAGGAAAATACACCGCTGCCCTGTACGGCTTTCCCTTCTTTTCCCCTTCACTGATCAGCAATTACCTGGTAAACGCCTTCCTTGCGCTGCTTTCGTGAAGCCTTTCTTTAGAAAAGAAAGCCTTGGCACAATGTCAAGCAATGAAATAAAAAAGAATATTTTGATGCTTGACATTGTGGGGAAAGAAATAATAAATTGGTATAAAAACATTGCAGCATATTCAAATTGAAGTGGTTCCTGTTGGATACTTTGCGCGCATACTGCCTGGATTTGATTCATTCAATTGAATCAGGGGAAATAAAAACAAGGCAGCAGCTTAATGAAAAAAAGATTGAATTGTGCAAAAAGCACAGCCTGCCCCAAATGCCAAAAAACCCGGTAATTCTTTCCTTTGCAAAGCCTTTTTTCCTCACGGAAAAAAGCCTTGGGAAATTCGCTTCGCAAGAAAAAAGTGAAACTCTTTTGAGGCTGCTTTCAGTCAAGCCTACAAGGGGCCTGAGCGGGATTGCAATTGTTGCAGTAATGACAAAGCCGCACAAATGCCCTGGAAAATGCATTTACTGCCCAAGCTCGCTTCTCCCTGGTAAGCGCACGCCAAAAAGCTACACCGGAAGAGAGCCTGCAACAATGCGGGCAATAAGCGCAAACTTTGACCCAGACCAGCAAATCAAGGACAGGCTGAGGCAGCTGCAGGAAGCAGGGCATCCTACAAACAAAATTGAATTAATTGTAATGGGCGGCACCTTCCTGAGCCAGCAGCTTTCTTTTCAAAAAAAATTCATGCTGAGTTGCCTGAATGCATTTAATGGGCAGAAAGCAAAAACAATTGCCGCTGCTGCAAAGGCTGCTGAAAGCGCTGCCAACAGAATCACGGGCATTACCTTTGAAACAAGGCCTGATTTTTGCGGAAAAAAAGAAATAAGCAACCTGCTTTCTTTTGGCGGCACAAGATGCGAGCTTGGAGTGCAAACAATTTACGATAGCGTTTATAAAAAAATTAACAGAGGGCACACAATTGCGGATGTAATCAATGCAACCCAGCTGCTGAAAGACAGCGCTTTCAAAGTAACCTACCATTACATGCCGGGCCTGCCTGGCGTGAGCTTCCGGGAAGACGAGCAGGCATTGCGAAAAATTTTTTCTTGCCCAGAATTCAAGCCCGATAGCCTGAAGATTTACCCCTGCCTGGTGATTGAGGGCACTGAGCTGTTCAGGCAATGGCAGCGCGGTTCATATGACCCTTTTTCAACAGAGAAAGCGGTTAAGCTGCTTGCTGAAATGAAAAGCTTTGTTCCAAGGTGGATTAGAATAATGAGGGTGCAGCGCGATATTCCATCGCAGTTGATTGCTGCTGGCGTTCAAAAGAGCAATCTGCGCCAGCTTGTGCAAATGGAAGCAGCCGCTGCAGGAATTGAGTGCAATTGCATCAGGTGCAGGGAAGCCGGCTTAAGGGCGCGCTTTGAGGACGGCACTGATTTAAGCAGTGCAAAGCTTTTCGTTGAAAAATACAATGCAAGCAATGGGCAGGACTTTTTTATCTCTTTTGAGGATAAAGCAAGAAAATTTTTGTACGGCTTCCTGCGCTTGCGCCAGCCTTTTGCTGTTGCAAAAGCCTGGGGGAAAAATGCTTCGCAACAGCCTTTTGCTCCCTTCCGAAAAGAGATTGATGCCAGGACTGCTTTGGTCAGGGAGCTGCGGGTTTTTGGTGAACCACTGCCGTTGCATAAGCGCAGCGATGCAGCAATCCAGCACAAGGGAATTGGAAAAATGCTGCTGCGCAGAGCAGAAGAGATTGCGCAAAGCGAATTGGATGCGCGCAAGCTTTCGGTTTTAAGCGGTTTCGGGGTAAAGCAGTACTATTTTGATTTGGGTTTCAAGCGCGATGGCTGTTTTGTGGAAAAAAAGCTTTAAATAATAGAAAGGCGCCTATTTTCTTGCAATGGATATTATAGCCGAATGGCAGTTGTTTTTGGAGGAGCACCCTGAGTTTTTTGAGTTATCAAAGAGCGATTTCTTCATTTCAATGCTGCAATCGCTTGTTAAGGGGGCAAAGTCGCCTGAATCAATTCATAACGATTTCCCTTTTGTTGAGTGGAATGACTTGTATTTGATTCTGGAGGCTTTGGTTAAATCAGGGGTTGTGGAGCAAATTAGAATTGGCGAAAAGAATTTTTTCAAGACAACAGAAAAAGGCAAGCTGTTCCTTAAAATGTATAAAAAAACAAAGCGCTCTTTCAGCGTATAAGCCTTTTTTTGCTAACGCAAAAAAGCCTTGGGAAAAGGGCAATTGCTTCGCAATTGCAAAAGGCTTTCTATGCAAAAAAAGCTTTGCCTTTAAAAACTTTATTAATTAGAATTCTATAAAACAAATTTTGGTGAATTTTTTTGAGCAGGGCATTGATTGCGGTTTTGGGCATTGGGAGAGGCACTTGGGGCCACATTGCGAGGCTTATTGCTGAAGAGCAGTGGGACCAGGCGCTGCTGGTTGGAAACGACTGGGGCAAGGAAAATTTCGCTCCAAGCAAAGAGGTTGACTGGATTATTGTAAACAACAGGGCCGGCTTCAACATTCTGAAGGATGCAATAAAGCAAAAGCTGCCTGATGTGGACGAACTGTGCATTTCCCTAATCAGTGGTTCTGGGAAAGAGCACATGGCATTGATTGCTGCTTTAAGGGAAGCAGGCAGGGAATTCAAAATCGTTGTTCTGACAGGCGAGGGAACAAAGTATTACTGATTCCGGTTTTAATAGCATGGACCTTATTTTTCTTGCAATAGCAGTTGTCCTGATTGCCATCATTGTTTTTTTAATTAAGAAAATCTTTAAGCTGAGAGACCGGATTGATTCCCTGCGCTTTGACAAAAGCAGCCAGGCAGTAAAATACGGCAAAATGACAGAGCAGTTTATTCCGTTCACCGAGCAATTTCCTTTCCCTGCAGAGCGCTTTCGTTTCATTGGCAGCCCGATTGATGGCATTGCCTTTGACGAGGATGAAATAATTTTCTGCGAATTCAAAACAGCAGGGAGCACCCTGAGCGAAAAGCAGCGCAAAATAAAGGAATTGGTGGAAAGAAAAAAAGTGAAGTGGAAAGAATTCAATCTGCGCTAAGCCTTTTTGCTCACGCAAAAATCCTTGGGAAAGACTGCCTAACGGCAAAGCCTTTTGCTTTGCAAAAGCCTTGGGACAACAGCCTTCGGCTAATCCTTTTTCTTTTCAAAAGGCGATACACCATCCCAGCAGTACAAGCACAGCTGGTTTTTTTCCTTTCCAAGGGCTTTAACAAAGTCCTCTAAAGTATTGTAAACAAGGCTGTCTGCTTCAATGTATTTTTTTATTTCTTCCACTGGCATTCTTCTTGCAGCCAGTTCTTCATAGCTTCGCGTTGAAACCCCAAACCTGCAGGGGTGCATTAATGGCGGGCAGCTGATTCTTACATGAACCTCTTTTGCCCCTGCCTTTTTCAGCTCTTTCACTTTCTCCCTTATCTGTGTTCCCCTCACAATAGAATCATCGCATAGCACAATTCTTTTTCCCTGAACAGCGTTTTTTAAAACACTCAGCTTTTTTTCAGCTTCTGAGTCCCTTTCCTCCTGCGTTGGCTGTGTGTAGCTCCTGTCCCCATACCTGTCAATCAGGAAAACGCTCTTCAACGGCACTTTGTTTTCCAAGTGGTATCCTTCAGCATGCCCAATGCCGCTGTTTGGAACAGGTGCAACAATATCAGCCTGCAGCTTTCCCTTATCCCTTTTCGCAAGCATTGCCCCCATATTGTTCCTTGCCTTGTCAACAGACAAGCTGTCAATAACAGAGTCAACGCTTGCAATGTAAGCCCACTCAAATGCGCAGAATGCAGTTCTGTCGCCTTTCATTTCCTTCAATGTTTTGAACCCGTTTTTGTCAATGAACAAGATTTCCCCCGGTCTTACATCCCTTTCAATTTCCATGCCCAGATTCTGCAATGCCCTGCTTTCAGAAGCAACGGCAAACTCTTTCCCGTTCTTTCCCAGAATCAATGGCTTGAATCCAAATCCGTCCCTTGCAGCAAAAATCCCTTTTGGGGTGAGAATAAGCAGGCTGTAGCTTCCCTCAATTTTCTTTGCCATTTGCTCAATGGCATCAACAAAATCGTTTCCCTGTACAACCAGCTTTGCAAGCAATTCAATCTGCGAATCCAGCCAAAAACTGTGCCCTTTTTTCTTCAGCTCTTCAATCAATTGTTCTGCATTAACAATGTTTCCGCTGAAGCAGATAGCGAAATCCCCAAGCTTGCTGTGCAGTGTCATTGGCTGCCTGTCCCTCAGGCTCACGTGCCCAATGCCAAAATTCCCCTGCAGTGTTTCAAAGTCCTCCCTTGTGAAAGTAGGGTCAACCCTGCCCTTGTGGCTCTGAATTATCACTTCCTTGCCATTGCTGGTTGCAATTCCGCAATACTGCTGGCCCCTGTGCTGCAGAAAATGCAGAGCCAGGTGAATTCTCTTCACGCAAGGCTTATCAGAATAAAGGCCAAACAGGCCGCAATTATCTTTAGCTTTAACCAAAAAGCCCACCATAAAATAAAGAACCAGAAATATATTTTAAAGCTATCCTATCCTGTACCGCAGCAATGCTGCAATGCCCCCCAAATTGAATAGCTGCTGGCCTGCCTCATGCTCGGCGTTTATTAAATGCACCTCTGCGCCCATTCTCTCCGCATCCTGCATTGCTTTTTCAGCCTGCTCCCTGTTCTGCAAAAAGAATTTATCGGCAACCAGCAATTGCTGCACTGCACCGAATTCAATTGCTTTCTGCACCTGCAAAAAACCATACTCTGCCAGGCCGCTGTTTTTTCCAAGCTCAGCCAAAAACCTTTCCACCAACTGGGTTTCCTTAACCAGCTGCATGTTTTGCACAACCTTAACCAAAGTGCCGCCTTTCAGCATTTCCTGCAGACCTGTTACGCCAGTGCTGTTTGTTGCAGCAAAAAAGAACCGCATTTCTTTTGGTTTTCCTTTTTCCTGCAGGAATTTTTCAAACCTGCTTCTTGTAAATCCCGGGCCAGCAACAACAACCTGCTTTGCCTTGGTTTCCTTTATTTTTTCAGCAATCTCGGCAAAATATTTTTTTTCTGTTGATTCGTCAACAGCAAAGCGCTTCCCGCTCTTGCCGCTTGCAATAGTTGCTTTCTGCTGCAGTTCAAACTGCTTTAGCAATCCAAAAGTTGCCTGCTCGTCATCCAAAACAACAAGCAGAATATCTGGCTGCCTGCCTGCCTCAGCAGCAGCCCGTAATCTTTCAATCTGAAAGCGCAGCAGCTGCTTCTTCTGCACCTTCACTGGCGTGTGCAATGGCAGCTCCAGGCTATGGTGTGCTCCAATCTCAATCAATTCACTTGGCTTGCCTTGCACAATTGTTCCCTCAATCCTCAGCATTCCGCTGAATTTGTGGAATTCAACTGTTTCAACATTCAGTTCAACAAAAAGCTTTTCCCTTCTTGGCTTCTCCCCCTCATGCAGTGGCTTGATTTTTCTGTCAGTCTCCCCGCTAACCAAATCGCCTTTCTCAATTACCCGCTCCAAGTGCCAGAAATCATCACTCGACTCAGGCACAACATGCAGGAAGCGATTCTTTTCATCAATTTTCAGAATTTTCATAAAACAACTCACTCAGTTTCAAGCACAATGTTTTTTTTCCTTTTTTTTTGCAAAATTCAATTTTCCATTACTTTCAAGCGTAATAATATTTCTCCCTGTCAATTGCTTTTCTTTTGCTTTCTTATCCTTCAATGCCTATTTCAAGCATAGTAATATTTTCCCTTTTCTTTTTGCTCCCTGTCAAGAACGCTGTCAAGTTTGTTCACTCTTGGCCTTTTGCTGTTCTTGTCCCTGCGCAGAGTAATCCCTAATTGCTGCAGCAGCCTGTTCATGCCCTCCTCCATTGAAAAAGGTCCTTCCGCTTTTCCGTTTCTTGCTGCTTCTCCCGAGAAAACCATTAACCTGTCAGCAATGTAATCAAGGAAAAGCAAATCGTGGTCTACAATGAAAGCGCTTTTTCCCTTCACATCAACAACGCTTCTAATTGCCTTTGCAACAGCCAGCCTCTGCTCTACATCCAAATGCGCTGAAGGTTCATCCATTAAAATCAAATCGCTTTCCTTTAAAAGAGTTGAAGCAATTGCGCACCTTTGCAGCTCTCCCCCGCTCAATGTGTCAAGGCTTTTTTCCATTAATGCATCAATTGCGAGAGGCCTTATTACGTTGCTTTGCACGCCTGCATCGCTTAAATCAACTTTTTCCCGCAACAGCATTTCCTGTACTGTTTCCCTGCTTTCAACTGAAAGATACTGCGGTTTATACACGACTTTTAGATGCAAATCCACTTTGCAATTGTCCGGCTTTATTTCGCCTGCCAGCATTTTGACAAAGGTTGTTTTTCCTGTTGCATTGGGTCCTAAAATGCCAACCACTTCATTTCTATTAATGCTGTTTGCGTCAGCGTGCAATTCAAATCTGCCTAATTTTTTCCGCAAAGCAGGCCATTGCACTAATATGTCGCCATGCCTTGTTTTTTTGGCTTCCCTTTCGCTGAATTCAATTGCATATGACCTGAACCTGTAATTCTCTTCCTTGCTGTATCCATCCAGGTAAGTGTTTATTCCCTCTCTTGTTGTTTTCACCTGGCTCACTATTCCGAAAACAGCAGGCTTCCCGTACATTAAGTGCACGAAATCGCTCAAATAATCAAGCAAAATCAAATCATGCTCTACAACGATTACGCTTTTCCCGCTTTCAGCAATCTTTCTGATAAAAGCGCCAACATTCATCCTCTGCCTTATGTCCAGATAGCTGCTTGGCTCATCAAAAAAATAAACATCAGCTTCCTTTAATGCAGCTGCAGCAATCGCTGTCTTCTGCAGCTCGCCACCTGAAAGCTCGGAAACCTTCTGCTGCATTATTGGCTCAATCTGCAATTCAGCGGCAATTTCCCGCAATTTTTTCCTTTCATCAACCCTGCGCAGCAAATCAGCAACTCGTCCATGCACAATCTTTGGCAGCTTATCAACAGCCTGTGGTTTCACGCTTGCCCTTATTTTGCCTGCGCTCAATTTTTCAAAAAACGCCTGCTCTTCTTTTCCCCTGAAGAATTCAATCACTTTCTGCCAGCTTGGCTTTTCATCCGCTGTCCCAAGATTTGGAACAAGCTCAGTGCTCAGAATGCGCAGTGCTGTTGTTTTTCCAATGCCGTTCTGCCCAACCAATCCAACAACATTCCCTTGCCTTGGCAACGGCAGCCTGTGCAGCCTGAACATATTTTTTCCAAAGCAGTGAACAGGCTGCTTTAGTGAAATCGACAAATTCACTATGCTGATTGCGTTGAATGGGCATTTTTTTTCGCAGATTAGGCAGCCTATGCACAAGTCCTCGCTGATGTTCGGCTTCTCGTTTTCAGCGTGTGAAATGCATTGCTTGGCTGCTCTGTTCACTGGGCAAACCTGCTCGCAAAGCCAATTCCCGCATTTTTTCGGATTGCATTTGTCATAGTTTATTACAGCAATCCTCTGCCTAATGTCCTGCTTCATAGTAAAATAAGTTAAGGGAGTTGAACAAATAAATACCTTTGCCCTACTTTGGCTTCGGCTATTCCAGTTATTGCTGCTATTTAAGAAAAAGAAAAAAAGAGAGCACTGCTTTTACCAGTAATAGCGGTGCTCCACTGTGTAAGTTACTGTTTTGCTTCCATTTGCAGGCACTTTTACAGTGAATTCTATTGTGCTGCCTGTTTTCTTTTCAAATGCATCGCTGTTTTTTGTTATTTCCCAGCTTGAGCCAACATATTCGTGCACTACTACCTCTGCCTCGCTATCCTTGTGGTTCCGCAGCTGTATTTCATAGCTATGCCTATAGTAGCCTACTGCCAGGTTTGTTGACTCTGTTTGCTTTCTCTCTCCAACAATGTCAAATGCATCCCCAAGATACAGGTTCACTTCCTCGTCCTTTGCTGTGTGGTCAATCAGGTCTTCTCCAACAAACTGCAATTGGCCTTCGCTGTCAGCTTTGTATACCCTAACCTTTCCTTTTGGCAAAGGCAATCCCATTCCCTGTTGTTCGCTGTTCTTGAAATTAAGTTTTGTTTGAACCTTTGTCCCTTGCATTGCTCCATCATAGTAGAATATCTTTTTCACTGGAACGCCCTCTGCAGCCAAAAGCGCAATCTGCTTTACCTCATTGTTCATTACATCAGTTTTCCTGCCCAAAGTGTACATATGGTATTCAAACAGCCCTTCCTCTACAAACTGTTGTGGGGCAGCACCTGAAACCGCCCTGTCATATGCGTACTCCTCTTTGTACGTTTGTTCCACTACTCTGTGGACATCTCCTGCAACCAATTTCAATTTTGTGTCCGGATAGTTTGTTCCGCTCTTGTTGTCAATGCTTACCCAGCCCTTGAAATCCATTGCTGTGTCGCCTGCATTTACTTTTGCAATGTATTCCGCGTGCCATAGTATGCCGTCTGTAAGGTATGTTGTCTGGGTTTGCCTGCTTCCCTCTTTTGTTGCATACAATTTCCATATGAGCGTTGGCTTTACCCAGAGGTTTTCAGGCAGCTTTGGGAAAATGGTTCTTGCTGGATTCAGTGATACAACCCCTTCGCTTGTTTGCAAAAGAATGCCGTCACTGTAGCTTAGCAGTGTTCCTGTGTATTCTTTGGTTTTTTCGCCATCGAAGTCCAACACTGTTATTTCTTTGTCCAAGTATTTTTGCAACAGCTTTTCCCTTGAAACAAGGTCATACTCATAGTTCTGTTCAATAACTGTCGTGTCAGAGTATTGCATGTCCTGGAAGAAAACACTGGTTGGATCGATTTTTGCTGCAACATCAGTGTATTTTACCAGGTTTACGCCCTCTTTCAGGGAAAGGTTTCTTATTTCCTTTACTAAAGCAAAATTCTGGTTGTAGATTGTCAGCTCTGTTCCCTCTTTCTGGTCACTGGTTTCTTCTGCCGCGAATCTTGCAACAACAGCCTGCGGTTTTTCGCTTGAAACAACATAGGCAACCTCCTTGATGTCTATTGCCGGTATGTCAACTCTTCTGCCGCCTGGCTGTTGCTCGATTTCAGTTGGGTTGATTAAAACAACAGCAGAGACAATTATCACTGCAATTAAAATGCCTGCAATAATGTACTGTGGCTTGTTCAAATTGAATCACCAGCAAATAATTGGCGTTTCTCCAATTTAACCTTTTCGCTTTTGTAAGTGAGCAAAATCGCAGCCAAAAACTATTTTAAACCATTTTCGCCCAAAATTCCCTATCATGCGTAAAAGCAAAAACTGCAATCCAGAAATTGAAAAGCTCACCTTTACTTTCATAACTGCAATTGAAAACAGCTGCAAGGGAGTGCAAAAGGCAGCAGTTCTATTCAGCGGGGGCGTAGATTCAGCACTGGTTGCAAAAGCAGTGAGTGCGCAAGTAACCCAAACCACTTTATTTGTATCAGGCTTTTCAGGGAGCAGTGCGTTAAGCGCTGCAGAGCAGGGAGCAAAGCAACTGCGCCTGCCCCTTAGAAAAATAATTCTTTCAGAAAAAAAACTGAAAAACGTAATTCCAAAAATTAAAAAAATAATCAAAACAAAGTCACCCCTGCATCTGCAGATTGCTTTGCCAATCTACTTTGCAATGCAGGGAACAAAAAAAGCCGGCTTCAAGCACATTTTCACAGGCATGGGAGCGGACGAACTGTTCCTCGGATACGATTACTTCAGAAGAGCATTTAACGGCAAAAATAGCGCTGCAATTAAAAAGCTGCAGAAAGAAAAGCTCGCTTCCTTCTGGAAAACGGATTTCGCCAGAGATAGCGCAATCGCAAGGGCGCTTGGATTGCGCTTGCATGTCCCCTTTCTTTTCCCCGCATTTATGAAGGCAGCGCTTGCATTCCCTGTAAAGCAGAATTTGCGTGGCAAAAACGATTTGCTGCGTAAGCACGCGCTGCGCTCCCTTGCGCTGCAATTTGGCATTCCGCAGGAAATCGCTTTCAAAAGAAAAAAAGCAGTGCAATACGACAGCGGAGTGAGCAAAGTGGTGAAGAGACTGCTTTAAGGGGCATTGCACAAGTTGTTCGCAGAAGTAGATGGTATCTTATCAACCTCACACAGATTAGACTTGTCATCCTTAACATCTATTTTGCAACTAGGGGCTGGGTCATAATTTGCACTTTTGTTAAATTGTACTTTGTCTTTTTCGTATTCAATTTTAATGCCATCGAGAGTTTTTTCACAATAGATATCAACATCAACCTGTATATTTCCAATTACATTAACATTATCCACATGACAGTTTTCTAGCGATGCATCATCAAGTGTTGACCTAAAATACCCGCTAGTGTTATCCCCTAAAGTGGCTTTAATTGAAGCCATGTTCTTTGTGCAGCCATTTTTAAAGCCATCATCTGCTATTGCATCACTTGCACTTTTGTCAAGCAAATACCTGGCGGTCAGCCATTCTCTTTTCAAATCAATTATTGCTTTGGCATAGTCTTTTTCGCTTTGTGCTCTAACCATTGCACTTGAATTGAATGCAACAGCAATAATTACCACTATTGCAATCGATGCGATTACTCCGCTGTAAGCTCCTTTCCTATTCATGCATCCTCACAAAAAACCTTTGGGGTTAATGTTTCCCTGCTCCTCAAATCGTTTGCTTTTGGATCTAGCAGTAATTCATAGACCGTCACGCATTCACCGTATTCTTTTCCACTAAAGTTATGGCTCTCACCTAGCTGATTTAAATAAAAGCCAGTGATTGCTTGGTCCTCTGCCTGTTGCCTCAAAGAGCTTGAAATGTCTCCTTTCTCTGGCAGCGCATTTTGCTGAGCTGCAAGCGCTACAGCAAGCACTATAACCAAAATTAATGCAAGAACCGCATCCATTGTAAAAAGAAAACCCTTTTTCATATCTTCCACACCCTTATGCTGATTGGAATTGCTCCGGCAGAGGTGAATGTTCCCTTTTCAAAATTCTCTTTTGTTATTGGCCCATTATTTGTTACAACCAATCGTTTTGTTTCATAGAAGTCTTCCCCATTATAAGCTGTGCCGCAATTAGAATTCGCCCTAGTGCTGCTGATTTTATAACAGTACCCGCTTGGAAATAAGTTCCCAAAACTACCAATTGTACTTTCATCTATACAATTAACCAAAAATACCTTTGCCGGTCCACCAAGGCTTTGGATTTCGCAGGTTGTGCCATCGCTCGCAACCAACAAATCAGCAGCCGTCTCCGCCACCTGTTTCAATTCATCATGCAATTGCTGTTCTTTTTGGCTGTATGCGTTCACTTCAATGCTGTGAATCAGCAAGGCGATTGCTGCTGTTACTGCAACCATTGAGATAATGAAATCCAAGCTGAATAACTGCCCTTTCTGCATTTTTCAATCACTTATTTTGATATTGTTATTAACTCTCCGCATTTTGCTGTGCCAGGCACGTTTGTAATTCCTGCTGGATTAACAAATTTTTTTAATACGCTCACTACTGGTTCGGCAGCATACCCTAAAGTTATAATTCCATTGCCTCTGTCAATGCTGACATCGCACGGCTGCAGCTTCTCTTCTCCGGGAACAGCTATTTTTGGAATTGTGTAAGAAATGCTTGTGCCAGCTGCCCCATCACTTAATGCAGATGAGGTTGAAATTATTGCCGCAAGCGTGTTTCCGATTGAGTCAAGCTGCTGCCTTATTGTGCTGCTTTTCTGGGTTTCAATTATTGTGCTGCCGACTGCTGCAATTGAGCCTAATACAACTAACGCTACAACTATTGTGAGAATAAAATCCAAGCTGACCTGGCCGCGCATTTCAGTTAAACAATATGTTTTCTCTGTTTTTAAGAATTAGCCTTCTATCAAACTGCTGCCAGTCATCTCTTTTGGCTTACTTATTCCCATTAATTCAAGAACAGTTGGCCCAATGTCCTGCAGGCCTGCTCCCTTGCGCAGTTTCGCTTTCAGCAACGCTGGCTCGTTTGAAACAAGAATAAATGGAACATCATTCACCGTGTGCGATGTCTGCCACTGCTTGCTTTTGTCTTCAAGGTTCCCGTGGTCAGCGAAAATGAACAAAACATAATCCTTTTCCAGCCCGGCTGCAACAATTCTGCCAACGCATTGGTCAACGGTTTCCGCAGCTTTCAAGCAGGCTTCCCATTTGCCAGTGTGCCCGACAAGGTCGCCGTTCACCAAATTTACTGCAATAAAATCATAACAATTTTTTCCTATTTCCTGCACTAATTTGTCTGTTACTTCAAATGCGCTCATTTCAGGCTGCAAATCATAAGTTGCAACCTTCGGCGATGGCACAAGCATTCTGTCTTCCCCCTTGCTCGGCTCTTCAATCTGCCCGTTGAAAAAGAACGTAACATGCGCGTACTTCTCTGTTTCCGAAATGCGCAGCTGTCGCAGCCCAGCCTTGCTTATCACTTTCCCAAGAAGGTTTTTGATTTGAATGTCCTCGAACGCAACCAGTGCATTCATTGGTTTGTAGAAAGATGTCATTGCAACAAAGCAAACCTGCAATGGCTTTCTTTCCCATCCTGGAAATTCTTTTTCAACAATTGCCTGCGTTAATTGCCTTGTCCTGTCCGTCCTGTAATTATAGAAAATGATTGAATCGTTTTCCTGCACTCCCTTGTAGCCTTTTGCTTTTCTTGGCACAATGAATTCATCCGTTTTTCCCTTGGAATAGCATTGCCCGATTTCCTTTTCAATCTCCTCAAACTCGCTTTCGCACTCTCCCCTTGCAATGCAATCGTATGCCTTTTTTGTCCTCTCCCATCGCTTGTCCCTGTCCATTGTGTAATATCTTCCGCTCAATGTCGCGATTTTTCCAACTCCGAACTGCTTAATCTTCTTCTTTAACAGCTTAATATGTTTCACGCCATCATTCACCTGGGCATCTCTGCCATCAGTGATAACATGCACAAGCACATCAGAAAATTTTTGCTTTTTGCATAAGAGAAGCAGCGCATGCAGGTGGTTTTCATGAGCGTGGACTCCTTCGCTCTGCAGTAATCCAATCAAGTGCAGCCTTGTTTTGTTTCGCCTGCAGTTTTCAATCGCTTTAAGAAAAGCAGGATTTTTAAAAAACTCGCCTTTTGCAATCGCGTTGTTTATTCTCTCCATAGGCTGCCAAATAATTCTCCCACTGCCAATGGTTAAATGCCCAACCTCGCTATTTCCCTGATAGCCCTTTCCCAAGCCAACTGCCTCACCGCTGCATTTAAGCAAAGTGTTTGGATATTCTTGCATCAGCCTATTAGTGTTTGGAGTTTTTGCTGCAGCAATCGCATTCTGCTCTTTCTTTGGATTAAAGCCCCAGCCGTCCCTTATTACTAAAATGACTTTTTTCATTCCACCACTTCCAATTGCAGCTGCTTTCCGCTTGCATCAAATGCCCTCACGCTTTCAAAAGAGAAAGGATAGGCAATTATTAAATGTATTTCCCCCATTGCCCTGAATGCGGCAAGGTCTCCCCTGGAAGGGGAAGCGCTTGGCCCAGGGTGCGAGTGAACGCTGCCAATTGCCCCGCTTGTATAAGGCAGCAAATCCAGCCTGATTGAGCTGAATGTTTCGCCAAATGTTGCGGGCAGAATAATAAATTCGTCAATTACGCTGCTTTTCTTCTCCCTGCGCCCAAGCAGTGCAATGAACTCGTGCGGATAAGTGTTTTGCGCAGCAACAACAAGCGCCTGCAAGGTTTGCTTTTTTATTTTGACCACTCACAGCCCCAAGTAGAATAAAATTGTGGGAATCATTAAAAATGCCATGCTGTTTGTTCTCCGCGTGTCAGTGCTTAGAATGAGAAGGCCAATTGCAGTAGCGGTTATGTAGAAGATGATGCCTGTTGCTCCGCTGAATATTGCAACCATTGCCGTCAGGAACACAAGCACAATTGAATTTATTTTTTTGTAGTTAATCAAATGGATTTTTTTCAGCGCCTTTTTTGCAATCAAATCAGTTGCAATCGCTGCAATGCCCAATGCAATCAATGAAGCTGCAACAACGTAAAGCAATTCCTCGCTGCCGAATGGCATTATTTGTTTCATTGCCGCTGCGCTCCCTGTCCTTGTTTTCCCCCAGGCAAACAAAACAAAGAACGACAGCACCATTGTTGCTGTGTTTACGCCTCCAAGCAGCAGCAGGTAATCCGCTGTTTTTATTTTTCCAACAAATTTCCTTATTATGAACGCTGCCTGGTTTGAGCCAATCGCCGGCATTAGAGAAACAATTGCCGCCCCGACCAATGCAAGAACGCTGCTGCGCAGCAATCTGCTTTTTTCAATGAAAAATTCACCAATATGCTGTTCCACCATGCACTGTTTTTGCCTGATGCTGTAAATCAGTGTGCTTGAGCCAAAGAATCCTGTTGAAAGGCAGAACAAGGAATTCTGCAGCGAAAAGCTGCTTTCCAATGCAATCAATCCAAGTACTCCGCTTAATGCGATTATTGCGCAGGCCCATGCTTTCTTTTGCCTGCCTTTTTCGCCCCAAATCATTATTGCAAGGACCGCAATCAACACAAAAGGGATTATTGTTGTAAGAAACTGCTTGCTTCTCTCTGTGAACAAAATAAAAATCGGGGCAATTGCTATTGCAGCCAAGCCGGCTGCCAGGCCGCCGACAATAGTCATCCTTATTGCAATAAATCCTTTTCCCTGCAGCAGCAGCCTGTGCCCAGGCAGCACTGAAAGAAAGCTTTCGCTGTCAGGCGCCCCCAAAAGAATTGATGGAACAAAGTCAACAAAGCTCTGCGTTACACTCATTGCTGCAAGCATCAGAACAAAGCCCAGATTGTTTGTTGCAGCAAAGCCAACAGCCAAAACAGCGATTGTGTTCGCGTGCAATCCCGGAATCAGCCCGGCAATTATTCCAAGAACGCAGCCCAACAAAACAAACAGCAGCAGCTCTATTACCATTTTTTTAACCACCTTTTTTCTTTTGGTACAGCTTTTCTTTTCCTAAAAGAAAAGGTGTTACCATGATTCCACTTTTGCAACAATTATTTCCAGCGCGTTTTTGTACACCTGCACTTTTCCTGACACTGCAATAAAAGCGTTTTTCGCAATCAGCTGCCTTTGCTCTTCGCTTGGGTTAAAAATAACCGCCTGCATTTTTCCAGTGCCGTCATTCAACTGAAAAAACAAATTGTTTTGCCTGCCCCAAACAGAATCAACCCTTCCCTTTAGCAGCACGCTGCTGCCTGCCATTTGCTCATTCAATTCACCGATATTCGCGGGGGCTGGCTCAAACGCAGAGGTTAGTGCGAAAAGAAGAGCAATTCCAGCGATTGCTGAAATCAAAGCAATCCTCGCAATGTTATACTGTTGCAGCATTCAAAAAATTCGCTTTAAGGAAAAGGTATTAAAAGAAGCAGATAATTCGCTCTTTAACGAAGCTATTAGCAGGGGATTAGTGATTCATTTAGATAAATGTTAATTGTTTCAAAATTTGTTTTATCCATAATAAGATCTTTAATTGTTCCTTCACCACTCCCGGTTAAACCTAATTCACTACATGTTAGTGTATCAGGCTCAGCAGACAAATTAAAATCAATTGTTAAGCCGCTCACTGCTGGCTTTACTTCGTCAATGTACACAAAGTAATCCAGTTTGCCTGCGTTTTCCACTACCTTAACTTTCAGCAATTCCATTGCTGTTACTGAATCATTTATGTTTGTGTAATAGCTTGCAATGGCAATGCTTCCTGCTAAAACAATCAATGCGATTATAAGCAATTCAATGCTAGTCTGCGCTCTGTCATTCAACCTTGATCACTCCAGCGCTATCTCTTGTTATAGCGTATGCCTTAAATGGTGGGAGTGGGCCTTGGATTTTCAGGCTGGCACAATTGCTCGGCACGGCGGTTTGCAGCAATGCAATTGAAGCGCTGCACTCAAAGTAAGGGGGTGATCCTATTTCCTCGCACCCCCGGGGTTTCGGTCTTTTTTCATTCATTTTGTTTACATCCACAGTAAAATTAATCTGGTTTCCACTGCATGAAATGCTTGCCTTGTTTGGAACAAGCAGGTGAATTGTTTTCTTGCTCTCGCCGCTGTTTGCAGCTGCTTCGTTTAAAGCGTTCGCCAATTTTTGGGCAGAAATTTTTGTATCGCTTACTCTTTGTACATCCTCTGCTGCAACTGTTGCGTCATTTATCAGCGGCCAGACTGTTCCGTAAATGTAAACAAGCGTGATAACAATCAGCAGAATAAATTCAATGCTGACCTGGCCTTTTTGCCTTTTGGCAAAAACCCCAGGGAAAAATGGCAATTGCTTCGCAATTGCTTGCCCTCTTTTGTTCAATGCAAGAAAACCCAAATCAAATCACCAACTACATTCAACGCAATGTATGCAATCAATACAGCCGGAACCATTGCAGCGCTCTCCTTCACCATTATTGCATCCTGCAATTTTCCTTCCTTGACCAATTGCTGCAATTCTTTTATTTCCTCAACTGTAACTCCGCCTGCCCTCGCGCTTGAAACAATTTCCCTTTGCTGCATTGTTTTGCTGGATCTATTAGCAACAAAGTAGTTAATTAAATTTTTTATTCCCTTTTCAGGCGCCCTTTTCGCATTTCCAGCGCTTTCAACAATTGTTTCACCAACAATCATACCCTCCTGCAAATCGCTTATCCTGATTGTTTTTCTCATTAAAACCTTTGACATGGTGTGCAATTTGAACAAAAAATAAACCAGCCAGATTGCAGCAATCGGCAGCAACAATTGGAAAAGGGCGTCATCCTTGTTCAAAAACGCGTAGCTGCCCAATGCAGCGATAACCACAAAGCCAATGCCAAAAAAAAGCAATTGCCTTATGATTTTTTTCCCGTGTCGTTTGTCCCTATGCAGCCTTCCCAATGCGAGGAAAATCCCATATGGCAGCATTGCAAACAAGCTGAAAATGAATAAAGTTAGGAAAAAGATTGGCAGCTCAATTGCCGCAAACAAAGGAATTGAAAGAACCCCAAGCCTGCCCAGAATATTTGGATTCACTGGATTCAATGCGGCAATCCCGGTGAAAAGCTTCACGTCACCGCCTGCCCAGACACCGGCTTTGTACAAAAGCAGGGAGAACAGGAAAGCAGCAATTGCCGCAATAACGGAATTAAAGAAAAGAAAAAAATTGCTTTCAAGAAAGCCAAGCGCCAAATAGCCAATTAAACCAAGCGCAATCATTCCATAAGTGAGCTTGTCGCTCACAATCCTCTGCTTTAAATCAGTGTAGGATGCAATAATCAGCGCAATCAGTGAAGCAAGAAAAAAGAACAAGAAAGGGGTCAAAAAAAGCCCCCCTTATGCAGTCTGCAGCAGTGAAGCAATTGAATTATCCCTGTAATCCAAAATCTTTGCCTGAGCCTGCAAAGCAACGCCCCTGATTGAATCAACAACAATCGCCGCAATCATTGCAAGAGTAATGCCAAACAAAGCCATAAGCAAATACTCAATCGAAACCTGCGCTCTTTGCTCCATTGCAAACCACCATTCTTTATCTAATTATTATGGCGTAGCCGTTGTACAGGTTTTCTTATTGCCTAAACCGCAGCTTGCAAAGTCCGTTGTAGCAGTGGCGTTAGTCATATCTGCTTTTAGTGGCTGGCACGCATAGCAAAGCCCTGCTGCTGTTTTAACACACGGCGAAACAGGAACTGCGGGTGGTCCCACCGACGCAACGTTGCAGCTAAGTGCACTGCATGACGCGTATGTTGCTTTCATTGCGCATTTGGTGGCTGCTTCTGGGTTTTGTGTTGTTGTTGGTATTCCTGTTATTAGTGCGATTACTATTGATGCCACTAAGACTGCTCCTCCTATGAGCAGCAGGTATTCCAATGCTCCCTGGCCTTTTTTATTCATAGATTTTACTCTCCGTTTTGATGTTAATTTATTCTTTTTTCTGGTTAATAAATATTCCTTTTATGTTTTTTAACCTTTTGGGGCTGTTTCTTTTCTGTTTCTTTAACCCTTGCCGGCGTTTTCTGGTATTGCCCTTTTATTTCTCTTTTTTTTTGGGTTAATCCATGATTTTTTTGTTTCTTATGGTGTTGTTGCTCCTTCGCCTGCTGCTGTTGCAGCCTGCTTCAGCATTACGCCCACGATTGCGGCAATTGCAACCGCCGCCCCAATCAACAGCAGCATTTCAATTGATGCCTGCGCTTTTTCTCCCAGTTCCATTTCATCCACCAAACCTGTTATTTGCCCATTCACGCTTTTCCACGGCTTTCACGCGTGTATTCCACTGATTAATCCGCTTGAAGCGAATGCTGATAAGTAAAAGCACGCGTATGCAATCAATAATAGTATTGGCAGGTATATAATACTTTTGTTCATTTTTCCTTCCCTCACCAATGCAATCATTATGGCGCCTGCCACGACCTCAATCAGTATGTATGATTGCAGCAAGAGAATGATTATGCTGTTTGTTGCCATCGCATCTTGGATTTGAATGCTTGATAAATTCAAGCCAATTGCTGTCTGCATTAGGAGGTTTATTACTGTTGAAATCAAGCCAATGATAATTGGCGCAATAATTGCGCCGGCTGCAATAATGAAAATAACCTGCAGCATTGTTCCGCTTATTCTTTCCCTTGTAATCCTGTGCAGTTCCCTTACATCATCGGCTATTTCATCAAGCACATCAGCCAGGCCAGCGCCTGCTTTGATTGAATCAATTATTATTGAAACAGTTCTTTTCACCAGAACGGAATCAATGTTTCCAGCAAAGCTGCGCAGGCTGTTCTCAAGGTTTTCGCCTTCTTCCATTTTTCGCAAAACGGTTTCCAGTTCCTTGCTTATTGGGCCATAGCCTGCTGTAACGATTTCCCTTAACGCGTACTCGTATGTTCCGCCTGATTTCAGGATGTCTGCCATTTGCTTCAGCGCTTCGGGCAGCATTTCCTCTATTGCGCTTGTTCTCCTTATTGCAAGCAGGTAGGGGTATCCAAGCATCAGGTCTGCTGCAACAATGAAAATTATTGGTGAAATCAGAGCTGAAATCGGCAATTGCAACATGAATACGAGGGCAATTGTTAAGAAAGCCAATAGAATTGAAACAAGCAAAGAAATCAGCAGCCATGCCTCTGCCGCTATTTTGAAATTTATTTGATGCAGGGCCTGCTTGTACGATTGCCAGAATTTGAATCCAGTGGATTTTTCAGCCATTTCTTTCACGCCCTTGTTTTGGATTTTTTTTAACCTCTTTTTTCACACCCTTGGTTGGGCTGTTTTAATGTATACGACAAAGCAAATCAAAATGAATGGGATTACCAGCAGATAAATTGCCGCAATTACCGGCAGGCTCAATGGCAGTGCCGCTAAAGCAATGCCTGTTGACTGCAGTGGGCTGTTTCTCACCGCGCCCAAAACACTGACCATTACCGGCAGAACAATTGCGCCGAAAACAAATAATACCCCGAGAAAATTCATTCTCATTCCAAATTCCCTGATTGCGCTCCTCATTTCGAATGAAACATCTTCAGCAATGTCACTCATTGCATCACTCAGGTTGCCGCCTGTTTTCAATGCCCTGATTATGTGGATTGCCGCATTCCGCAATGCCTTGCTTTGCGTCCTTACTGCCAGATGCCTTAGCGCGTCCTGCGTATCAATGCCTTCCTCCACTTCCGTTATCACCTGGCTGAATTCTTCTGACAATGCGCCGTAGTCCGCTGTTGCAATTGTCTGTATTGTTTTGTACAATCCAATTCCCGCCCTCAGTTCTGTTGCCATGTGCCTTAATGCGAACGGCAGTTCAACGCTTACAGCGCTGCCCCTTGCAATTGCCTTTCGTTTTGGAATAATTAACAGCACTACCGAGGAGATAAAGAATGAAAGGACTGAGATGATTATTATGAGCAAAATTCTTGTTGCAAGAGCCATATTCAGGTAAGTTAGGATTGCAATTGACAAAACCAATGAAATGAAGAAAACAATTGTTGAGGATGCAACAGTTAATGCGAGATACTGCTTGCTGCTGTACCTCATGTTCGCCGAATACAAATAGAATGCCAGCATCTCCATTTCAGGGAATTTGCCCAAAGCGTTTGCAATCGGCTTCAAAACAGCGCCCAAACTCAAATAAATTTTTGCAAGCGCCTGAATTATTTTCGATTTAACTTCACGCAGTTCTTCAATTGTTTGAATCTCAACGCCGGCACCTTTGTCTTCGGCAATAAGACCCCGCAATTCTCCAAGAACCCCTTTTACCTCCGCAAACTCAACACCTTCAGCCCTGTATTTTTCCCGCATTCTTTTGACTATCTTGTCAACCTTCTCCATGTCAATTTCAGAGGCAGCTTCCTCCGCTGGTGCAGCAGTTTTTCCTGCAACCGGCTTTTCATCCGCTGCAATCTTTTTCTTCAATGAAGCAACATTTTCAGGCATCAGTGCCAACTCCAATAAGATTTTCATTTACAAGGGCAGCAATCAATCCATCTGCATCCATTCAGCGCCCCTCCAATAAAAACATTTCAACACATTTTGAGCAAAAGATTCGGCAGCTGCTGTATCCAGCCATTTCAGCGCCCCTCCAGCAAAAATAACTCGCTTGCCTTCTTTGTTTCAGCAATTCCCCTAATGCCCCTTGCCGCAAGCTGCTGCAGGAAAATTGTTCGCTCTCTCCACTCTTCTTCAATCTTGTTCCTGCTCAAGCCTGTGAAGTCCTGCAAAATTTTAAGGTACTTAATTGGCGCGGTTGTTTTCTCAATTGTGTCAGTAACCGGATTCCGTTCAAAAATCGTCTGGGTTTGCGGGCTTCTCAGCAGAACACCGCTGACTTCGCTGATGTTTGTAATCCTCCTGATAGTGCCCCGCTTCTTGTCATGGATTTTGTGCTCAACCATTATGATGTCAAGCCCTGATAGCATTACCTCCGGCACACTCATTGGCGGGTTGGTAACACGCACAATTGTTTCCTGCGGGCTGTTTGCGTGAACTGTTCCCATGCAACCGTCATGCCCGGTATTGAGTGCGGTGAACAGGGTGAATGCTTCATCGTGCCTTACCTCTCCCACAATTATCCTGTCAGGTCTCATTCTCAGGCTGTTTTTTGTCAAAATATCAAGCGTCAGCTCTCCCTTTCCCTCTAATCCCGGCGGCCTTGCCTCAAGCCTAATCCAGTGGCGCAAAGGCAGATTTAACTCTGCCGTGTCTTCGATTGTTATTATTCTTTCCCTTTCCGGAATGAAGCTGGCTAAGCAGTTCAAGGTTGTTGTTTTCCCGCTTGAGGTTCCGCCTGCTATTAGAATGTTTGCCGGCTTTGCTCCCATTCCTTCAACGCAAAGCCACAGGAAGCCAGCAACCTCTGCTGAAATAGTGCCCAGGCTGATTAAGTCAATCATGCTGTAAGGATCCTTTCTGAATTTTCTTATTGTGAGCGTTGCGCCTTCAACCGAAGCCGGTGCAATTGTTGCGTTCACCCTGCTTCCATCAGGCAGCCTTGCATCAAGCAATGGGCTGCTTATGTCTACTCTCCTTCCAACCTGCCTTGCAATCCTGTTGATTAAATCAATTACTTCCTGGTCGCTGTAGAACTCTATGTTTGAGGTCATCATTTCGTATTCCCTGTGGAACAAGTAGACAGGTTTTCTCGGGCCAATGATCATTATTTCCTCCAAGTTGTCATCTGTTACAAGTGGGTCGATTATTCCATATCCAACCATTTCCCTTACAACGCATTCAGCGTAGAATTCAAATCTTCTCTCCGGAATGTGCAATTCTGGGCTGTTCCGCAGGATTTCAAGGATTTTTTGCGTGTAAACAGCTTTCCTCTGCTCCGGCTCCCTGATTCTGTAGGGGGAAATCGTAATCAGTCTTGTTGCAGCCTCTTTTATTGTACTAATCACTGTTTTCTCTGCTTTTGTCGGCCTTGCAACCGGAACATAATAATAAAGCAACGACTTTCCCGGAATCTGGTAAATTTTCACATCCCCGTAAGCAGTGATTTCCTTTTTTTGCGCTGCCCTCTCGATCTCTCTTTCGACATCGCTTTTCTCCGGAACCTCTTCCGCTGCTTCCCGCTCCGCAACCACTGTTCCTATGGCCTCGCTTCCCTTTGCCTCCGCTGCAATTGCCGCGGCACCGGCTTCTTCGGCAGCTGTTTCCTTTCCGGCAATCTCTTCCAGCGCCTCTATTGTTTCCTCGCCTGGCGCTGTCTCATCTTCGCCTGCCCTAAAGCTTTTTTCCAACTCTTCGCCAAGCGATGCAGCGGGCTTTTTCTGCTGCTCTTCCTTTTTCTTTTCAGCCTTGACTTTTTTAATCAATTCAGCCAAGTAATCCTGTTCAGGCATACATTAATCCAATAAGAAATAGGCATTCTATTATATAAACTTTTTTTATGCGTTTTGGGGGATGTCATTTGCAATTTTTAAAAAATTTAAATGATATTTTTTCAATTGAATTAAATTAGAATTAAAGCGCAATTGCCTATTTCTTTTCCTTTATTTCCAGCAGCAATTGTTCAATGAATTTTTCCACTTTCACCGGGCCGATTACTTTTCCGCTTCTCTCCCTCACAGTAACAGTGCCTTCTTTTTCCTCTTTATCGCCGGCAACCAAAATGTAGGGAACCTTTTGCATTTGCGCGTCCCTTACTTTTGCTGAAACCGTTTCGGTTCTGTCATCCAGTTCAACCCGCAAGCCCGCTTCCCGCATCTGCTTTACTGTTTTTTCCGCATATGCTTTGTGCCTGTCCGCTATCGCAATCAATGAAACCTGCACTGGCGCAAGCCATGAAGGAAAAGCCCCGCCATAATGTTCAATCAGTATTCCAAAGAATCTTTCCATTGAACCGTAAATTACCCTGTGCAGCATCACCGGTCTTTTTGGCTTGTCATCCCTGTCAATGTAATGCAAATCGAATTTTTCGGGCATGCTAAAATCCAGCTGGATTGTTGCGCACTGCCATGTCCTGTCCAAGGCATCCCTAATATGGAAATCGATTTTTGGGCCGTAGAATGCGCCCTCGCCTTCCTTCACTTTGAATTCAATTTTTCTTTTCTGCATTGCGTTGCCAAGCGCCTTTTCAGCTTTCTCCCAAATGGCAGCGCTGCCCATCGCGTTTTCAGGCTTTGTGCTTAATTCAACATGGTATGGAAACCCAAACGTTTTGTAAAAGTGGTCAACCAGTTCAATTATTTTGATTATTTCTTCTTCCATTTGTTCTTCAGTGCAGAAAATGTGTGCATCATCCTGGGTGAATTTCCTAACCCTGAACAATCCGTTCAAGACCCCTGATTTTTCATGCCTGTGGACTATTCCCATTTCAGCCATTCTGATCGGTAAATCCCTGTAGCTGTGCCTTTTCGTTTTGAATATGAGGATGCCTCCAGGGCAGTTCATTGGCTTTACGGCAAAATCCTCATCGTCAATTTTGGTGAAATACATGTTTTCCTTATAGTGGTCCCAGTGCCCGCTCTGCACCCACAAATCTTTTCGCAGAATAAGCGGGGTGTTTACCTCAACATATCCGGCTTTTGCATGCTCTGCTCTCCAAAAGTTTGCAAGCTCGTTCCACACAATCATTCCTTTTGGGTGGATGAAAACGCATCCAGGCGCTTCAGGCTGCATGCTGAACAGGTCAAGCTGCTTTCCAAGCAGCATGTGGTTTCTTTTCTCAGCTTCCTCTTTCCTCTGCACCCACTGCTGCAGCATTTTTTCTTCCGGAAAAGAAATTCCGTAAATCCTCTGCAGCATTTTGTTTTTCTCGCTGCCCCTCCAGTAAGCGCCTGCAACCCGCAATAATTTAATTGCTTTAATCTGCTCGCTGTTTTCAAGGTGCGGTCCTTTGCACAAGTCAGTGAATTCGCCATTGGTGTAAATGGAAACCTTTTTTCCCGGCAATTCATTGATTAATTCAATCTTGTATTGTTGCTCTTTGAACAATTCAAGCGCTTTCTTTTTGTCAATCTCTTTTTTTTCAAATGCCTGTTTCTCTGCAATTATTTCCGCCATTTTTTTCTCAATACACTGCAGGTCGTCAGGCGTAAATGGCCTGCTTGAGTCAAAATCGTAGTAGAAGCCCTCTTCAATTGAGGGCCCGATTGCGAATTTCACATCTGGAAAAAGCAGCTTTACGGCTGCCGCCATCACATGGCTGCTGCTGTGCCAGAAGTGCTGCCTGTCCTCTTCCTTGCTCCAGTCGATTTTGCCCATAACTTAAGAATAAGTTGCGCTTTTTATTTAAAACTATGGGGGATGGTGGATTGCTCTCCTTATCAACTTCTATTGATTGCTTTTTAATTAATTTTACAGCATAACTATCAGTATATGATTTCTCCTAACCTGTGCATCAGGTGCAAGGGCAAATTGCTGTGTGGCTTGAGCTACTGCCAGATTCTGCGAAAGTACAGCGAGCAGAGCAGGGCGGTTGCCGAAATTAAGGGCAATCGCTTCACTGGGAGCAGCCCGCCAAGCATTTTTGTCAGCTGGGGCAACTATCCCAATGTCCAGATCGCTCCCCTAAGTCCTACAGCTGTGATGGACAGCGCTTTGTTTGATTCTCCGGAGAAATGGTTCGGCCTGCCCCAAGAGCAAATAGTTTCCTTCAGGGAACAACTGCTTAGGAGCAACAAGCGCATCAATGTGAATGCCGCATCAAAGCCTTCTTATGATTTGTTTGAGATGCAGCAGCTGGTTATGGCTGCAAAGCCGACAGCAATTGACGTGCAGCTGGAGCGCAAGCCAGTTCCCTTTCTTTCATTCCACGAAAGCGTTGCACCGCTTGGGCCAAGCGCCCCCTTGGTTAAAATGCGTTTGGAAGAGAACCCGAAAATAAACAGAAAAGTTGACAAAGCGGTTGCCGATACTGATTTGAAATCAAACGATGCATTGATTTTTTTATACGATGCCGGCTTTCCAATAAGCACTCTGCAAAAGCTGTTAAGCGCGGGCACGCTCGGCATTGGAAAGAACAGGAAATTTGTCCCAACCAGGTTTTCGATTACCGCTGTTGACACAAATATTGGAACTGAGTTAATAGAGGAAATAAAAAATTTTCAGCAAATTGGGGAAATCCAGTTTTTTTCATCGGAATATCTTGGAAACAGGTTCTTTATTCTTTTAATCCCTGCTGCTTGGGCTTTTGAGAATTTGGAGGCATGGGTTCCTGGCAGCATGTGGTATCAGGAAAAAGACCCATCAAAGATTGCGATAATGCAGGACCACGAATTTTATGATGGGAGAACGGACTATGCGGCAAATGTTGAGGGGGCTTATTATTCTGCGAGGTTGGCGGTTTGTGAGTATTTAAAAAAAATAAAGAGACAAGCAGCAGTTCTTGTTTTTCGGGAGATTACTCCCGAATATAATATTGGGCTTGGGGTTTGGGTAATCAGAGAAACTGTAAGGAACGCGCTTTCAAAGAAACCTTTAACTTTTTCTGATTTAGAGTTGGCTTTGGCTCTTGTTGAAAGAAAATTGCAGACCCCCTTCAAGCTGTGGAAAAAGGAGAGCAAACTTTTAGATTTTTTGCAACATCAGCGGCGGCTTTCTGATTTCTGAAAGGAACTTTCCAGCCTGAGATTTCGGGGTTAAATATGTAAACTTCTCTAATTATTGTTCCAAATGATTTCTTTTTACCAAATTCTCTGCGTTCGGTTGAGATAATGTTTGCTTGTTTTAGAATATCCAAGTAGTGCCTTAAACCGTGGGCCCACCTGCCCCCAAAGCTTTTTAATTTTGCTTCTTTGGCTAAATATTCTGCAAGTTTATAACGGTGGGTTTCCTTAAGCTGCATTATAGCCAACAAAACTTTTTTCAAGGATACTTTACTGGCTGATTTATGTGGGTAAACTCTGTCAAAAATATCTATTGCGTCATTTATTGAATTAACTGCCCCCCTATAACCATTTATGGATTCATACAATTTTAACCATTTCTCCGTTTGTGGTTCAAACAATTGCATCCATTTTATTGTTTCATCCTTTGTTAATGAATTGCTCCAAAACCGCCAATATCTGCCACTTTGCTTTTCCATTTTGTGAAACTTTACACCTGTTTGCTCCAGAATTTGACAGATATCCTCTTGAAATTTTTTACTTGCCACACAAAATTCCACCTGGTTTTTCATTCCAACTCCAGCTTCAAAAGTTAATGCCCCAAGCGCAAATGATTTCCTCAATTCAATGGTCGATTTTTTGATAATTTGAGGTTCATTTACCGTGTAGATTTTATTTCCATTGCAAAACCCAAATATTTTATGAAGATACCGGCCAAATATTTTATTATTGAATGCAATCGCCCACTCGTGTTCACTTTTGCTGCGAGCAGCATAGCTTAATCCAAACTCTTTTTCAACCCATTTTCCAAACGCATCTATGTTAGTTTTATGTTCATCAGTAATGCAGAAGAAATTTCCTGCTAATGTGCCATCCGCTGCATGGGCGCCAGCAATCTTGCAAAGGTTTTTTGTTAAAACTTTCGGTGCTTTAACTACTTTCTCTGGTGGCTGGTTCGTTTTAAGGAATTCTATTTTCTTTTGCACAAAGAATCGTTTTTCAGGTTTATTCGCCAAATTTAGCAATTGTTCAATAAAAACTAAAGGATAAAACTCTTTTCTGAGATAAACAATTCTTTCGGCAGTTGGCTTGGAAATACCAAATTTTTTCATTAAGTGTCTGCAAAGCTTGGCTTTGCTCAATCCTCTTGCTGCAATCTCGTCTATCAATTCACCAAGCGCCTGTTTTAATTCTTTTCCTTTCCCTGCAATCCATTTTCTCGGCGCGTCATCCAAAAGGGGGTCATGTAATGTAAATAGGTCCAACTGCATGCAAACATTGTATTTGACTCTTTTTAAGCTCCTTTGGAAAGAGTGGAGTTCCGCTGCTGCTTAAAAAGGAAAGCGCTCTGCTTGACAGGCTGCTGCACCAGCGAACACAGGTACAGTTTTCGTAGGGCTTGTGCGACTTTTATTTTACACCACTTTTTTTAAAGTTGATTGGTGTGCTGTAATATTAGTGAATAAAATCCATGAAAGTATCTGATTGGTATTTTCTCCCTGCTGGCATCATTTGGATTATTTCAAGTGGTTTTTTGGTTTTGGTTGGTTCTTTTAGTGGGGTTGAACTTTTTTCAATAATGGCTGCGTTAGCTCTTTTGTGGCGGCATTTTTCAGAGCGGGTTAGATTGGGGTTAACCTCTAAAAAGAAAGCTCGGGCAGTTTTTGTTGTCATAGTGGTATTGTCTGTCGTATATATCCTAGTTCTTTTTAATTATGAAAACACAAGAACTCAAACAATACTTGATTTCGTTAAAACTAATTATGGTTTAAACCTAAATAGTGCTAACGCATTAACCATATCAGATTGTACCACCGACCAATGCGTCCTTGAAAAGTCAGATGCGTTTTCAAGTTTTTGTAAAAGCGTTTCTGAGGATACCCTTTGTGAGAAAGCGGGCGTTACAGATTTTTTTCTATCTAATACTTGTGCACGGTTTAAAGCAAATGTTGGGTTTGCCTGCGTTTCTTGGATGCCTGAGACTATTAATGAGAAATGGGCATGTGGAAAAATAACAGACGTAAAACTGCGTGAAGATTGTATTTTCAAAGCTTTTGAAGTGCAAGGAGACCGCTCTTTATATTGTGACCGAAAAAAAGCAATTAAGTCCAGCTCTGGGTTTAGCGTGCTTGATGTAACCGTCGAAAAAGCAAGAGAAATCTGTTACCGCTTATTAGCTATGACCGCCAATGAGAGCAGTTTCTGTAATCAGATATCAAATGAAAGCGAAAAGATGCTTTGTGTTGAGATGTCGAAAATTCAATAAAATATGCCCCAAAGCGCGATTTAACATACCACTTGGGATCACATCTTTTGCTGCCACTCTTTTTAGCAAACTTTAAAAACTTATTTTGCTTTATTTTCTGTATATTACTTGGTTTTTTTTATGCCTGATTTTATTCCAAAAAAAGTTTTTTTAACGAAGGGCACCGGCATGCATAAAGACAGGCTGGCTTCTTTCGAGATTGCTTTACGCGATGCGGGAATTGAGAAATGCAACCTGGTTTACGTTTCTTCAATTCTGCCGCCGAATTTTGAACTGATTAGCAAAGAGAAGGGCGTCCAGTTTTTGAACGCCGGCCAGATTGTTTTCTGCGTTCTTGCAAGGACTGACAGCAATGAGCCAAACAGGCTTATCTCAGCGGCAATCGGGGTTGCTGTTCCAAAGGAAAAGCAGCAATACGGTTACCTCTCAGAGCACCATGCTTTTGGTGAAACAGCGCAGAAGAGCGGAGAATACGCTGAAGACCTTGCAGCAACAATGCTTGCCTCAACCCTTGGAGTGGAATTCGACCCGGACAAGGCATGGGATGAAAGAAAGCAGGAATACATGGCAAGCGGCAACATTTTCAAAACAACAAACATTTGCCAAAGCGCTGAATGCAACAAAAACGGGTTGTGGACAACGGTCATAGCGGCAGCAGTGCTGCTGCTGGAAGAGAACTCCCAGCCTAAAGCCCAGGCGCCAGAGCAAGAGCAGTTGCCAAAGCCTGCTGCAACTCCGCAATTGCCGCACTAATTGTCGAAGAACGTCAATAAAAAATTTGTTAAATAAATTGTGCAATTCAGCTTTTGAATCTCGTGAACTGTGCTGGAATTGCAAAAACTGCTGTTTTTGTCAGCTTTAAATTTCAGCTTTTGAATCTCATGAACTGCGCAAGCAGCGCTTCAAGCTGGATTCTTTCATTCGCTCCTTCAACCATCCTGAAATTGTATTCCCCGATTAAGTCAACCAACGCGATTTTTGTTTTGTCAGCAACATCTTTCTCATCTGCGTCCATTACTTCCCTGTACAACTGCAGCATTATGTCTTCTCCCGACATTCCATGCTCGAACAGCAGCTTGTCCAACAATTCCCTTGCCTGCAGGAACTTTCCTTTCAGTGCCAGCTGAATCATTTCCTGCACTTCTTTTGGCTTTGCCCTGCTGCTTACGTTGAATACAACTTCCTCTGTTATTTTGCTGTTCAACGCAGCGCTTGTCTGCAGAACATTTATTGCTTTTCGCATGTCGCCAATGCTAACGTAAACAATTGCGTCAACCGCATTTTTCTCAAGGTGCAGTTTTTCTTTCTCTGCAATTGACTGCAGCCTCTGCTGCATTTCTTTTGCAGTCAATGGCTTGAACCTGAACACAACGCAGCGTGATTGGATTGGCTCAATTATCCTGCTGCTGTAATTGCAGCTTAAAATGAACCTGCATGTCCTCGTGTATTTTTCCATTGTTCTCCTCAGAGCCTGCTGGGCATCCGAGGTTAATGCATCGCTTTCATCCAAAAAGATTATTTTGAAATCGCCGCCGAATGCAAGCGTTCTCGCAAAATCCTTTATCGTGTTTCTTACAACATCAATGCCCCTTTCATCCGATGCATTCAGTTCCAAAAAATTCCTTTCAAATTGTTCGCCAAACAATTCTTTTGCCAACGCAACTGCAGCGCTGGTTTTTCCAATCCCTGCTGGCCCGGAAAAAAGCAGATTCGGTGAATTGTGTTTGCTTACATAGGCCTGCAGCCTGCTGATTATCTCCTGCTGACCAACAACGTCAGAAAGCCTGCTTGGCCTGTATTTTTCAACCCATGGAAGCTCGATTGCCATAAATACCCGCACCAAAATATGTTCCTAGGAAAACTGTTTTAAACCTATTATTGCAATTATTAACTAATCTGAGCGATTTGTTGATTTTATATGGGTGAAGGGGAAAAAGCCGGAGAGGAAAAGGGCGCTGGCCCAGCTTTTTCAACCAATCAATGGATTGTTGTTGGTTTTCTGTTTGTTTTGTTTTTTGTTTTGCTTAAAGTACTGAATGTATTAAGGGATGCGGCTAGTTCTATCCCTGTGTTGAACCTGTTTTTTCTCATCCCTGACCCCTTCCAAAGCCCAATGTTTTTTGCTATGCCGATTGTGAGCTTTTTCATTATTTTTTTCATAATTGATTGGGCGAATCGCTATTTTGCCACCAAGCACGCCTTGCATCCTGCCTTTATTTTATTGTTTTTTTTCCTCAGCTTTTTTGCATTCTATGTTGCGCTTTTTTGGTATCATACAGATTTTACCAGGGATAGCAACGTTAAACTTTTAATTTGCGTTTCAGATGAAATCGGCGGGCCTTTTGGAAAATGCTCTGATATAGCGAACGCATTAATCAAAGAAGGCACTTTTAATCAATACATTTTTATTAATTTCTGGGAAAGGTTGCATGCAAACGCTTTCATGTTATTCATCTGGGGCGGTGTATTCGGCTGGATAACGCGCTTTGCTGTTGAAAAAATCAAACTGTAAAAGCCTTTTTTTGCTTTTGCAAAAAAAAGCCTTGGCACAATGCCAAGCAATGAAACAAAAAACAAATATTCTTTAGCTTGGCATTGTGTGGGAAAAATTGCCTTCGGCAAAGCTTTTTTTCTCACGAAAAAAGCCTTGGGAAAAATTGCCTTCGGCAAAGCCTTTTTTTAATTCTTCTCTTCCCCAATTTTTTTATGCACGCATTCGTTTCCGGCTACGGCTGCAGCTTGAACAAATCAGACACCGAGCAGATTAGGGGCTTTCTTGCAGTGCACGGTTTTCAGTTAGCCGGCAACCCCAACAAAGCTGATTTAATTGTAATAAACACCTGTGCAGTGAAAGAGCAGACCGAAGCAAAAATGCTCAAAGCAATAAAGCAATTGAATTCCATTGCAGAGCGCAACGGAAGCAAGCTGGTTGTAGCAGGCTGCCTTCCCGCAATAAACCCGGATGCAGTCAAAGCAATTTCTGCAAAAATAATTCAAATTGGTCCATCGCTTTCCCAATTAGCTTGCTTTTTGAATTTGCCTGAAAAAGAATTTTCTCCCCTGCTTGAGGAAATCAAAGAAAATCCACTCATTTCAATTATTCCGATTGCAAGGGGCTGCATTGGCAATTGCTCTTACTGCTGCGTTAAAAACGCGAGAGGCAGTCTCCGCAGTTATTCAATAAAGGAATTGAATGAAAAATTCAAAAAAGCAATAAAAGAAACAAAAGAAATATGGCTTACAGCACAGGACTGCGGCTGCTATGGCTTTGACCAAAACACAAATCTGCCAGCTCTGTTGAAATCTCTTTTGCAAAATAAGGGCGATTTCCGAATCAGGGTTGGAATGATTAATCCAGCGCACCTGCACTCTTTTCTCAATCAATACCTTGCCCTCTTCTCCGATGAGCGCTTGTACCGTTTTTTCCACATTCCACTGCAGAGCGGCAGCAATGCTGTCCTGCATTCAATGCTGAGGCCTTACAAAAAAGAAGCTTTTTTGTCCCTAGTTAAAAAAATCAGGCAACACTTTCCAGATGCAACAATTGCAACAGATGTAATTGCCGGCTTTCCAGGCGAAACAGAACAGCAATTCCAGGAAACGGTTTCTGTTCTCAAAAAAGCGCATCCTGACATTGTGAACATTTCGCGCTTTGGAGCAAGGCCAAACACGACCGCCGCCCTAATGCCAGGACGGTTGCATGGGCGGGAGCTGAAGAAGAGAAGCAGGATTCTAACAGCGCTTTGCAGGGAAATCGCCCTGAAAAGAAACAAGCGCTTTGTCGGCAAAAAAATGCGGATTCTTGTAACGGAAAAGGGCAGCAAAGGCAGCTTTGTTGGAAGAGCCCAGAACTACAAGCCTGTTGCAATAAAAGAAAACCGCTTAGGCGAATTTGTTAGCGTGCGGATAAATAAAGCTTTTTCAACCTATTTAAGTGGAACAGTGTTAAGCTAATAGTTTTTTTTATTTTCAACCTATTTAAGCGGAACTGTCTTGCCTGCAATAGTTTTTTTAATATTCTTTACTAAGTAATATTAATTCAGAAAGTAAACTTTTGGAAAAAGTTTAACCAAAAAGCTTTACCTGGGGTGTTTCATTGCTTTTCGTCAATGTTTTGGAGCAGTATAAGGCGAATGCAAAAACCTTGCTGGTGTTTGCCCTATTGCTGGTTTTTGTCCTTGCTTTTGTGGCAGTGCAGCCTGTTTTTTTCAGCAGCGGCAGCGTTTTTCTGGACTACAATCTTGCGACAGCCGACTTATGGCAACTGCTTCCAGCCGCAGCATTTATTGCCCTGTTTTTGGCTTTTTACTCTTTTTTTATTTCAATCATTTTGTTCAGTGTCAGAAACAGCCTGAGCAGGCTGAGGCAGCATTACTACCTGCATGAAATGATGCAGCGCTTTACGCTGAAAATTTTTATTTTTTATTTGTTATTCTGTTTTCTGCTGTTTCTGCTTGTCACTGGCTTGCTTTTCTTGGGCGTTCAGATTGAATTAATCAATGTCATTGTTCTTCTGGTTTCAGTTGCCCTGCTTTTTGTCCCGCAGGCAATTGTTGTTGACGAGGAAGGCTTGCGCTATGCGATTTCTAGCAATTTTGATTTCATTGCAAAAAACAAAGGCGCTGTGCTGACTGTGCTCATTGTCGGCTGCGTAATGCTTGCAGCCCTGCAATTGGTTGAGTTTGCAATAGACCAAATTGCATTAATCGGCTCGCTTGTTTCCCTTTTCATTGCACTTGTATTCATTCTGCCGTTCATTGAAATAATGAAAACATACTTTTACATGATGCGCTTTGAGCTGATAAAGGGCCATGAGGTTGCGAGGAGGAAAAAGCCGCATCCAGCGAGGCATTAGTTGCTAACAAAGCCACTTTAAAAATCTTTCTTTAACTTCCCTTATTTTTTAATTACCAAACCGTTTTTTTCAGAAAACAAACTTTTAAATAAACTTTTTTTCAGATTATTAATAAGCCTTTTTCACTTCCGTGAAAAAGCCTTGGGAAAAAGGGCAATTGCTTCGCAATTGCAAAGATTTTTTATTTGGGGGGATGAAATGCAGGCAGCTTTTGACAAAACTGATTTAATAATCCTAAAAAGCCTGATGCACGATGGCAGGGCAAGCTTCAGCAGCATTGCGAAGGAAACGGCTTTAACCGATGTCGCAATAAAGAAGAGGGTTGAAAGCCTGCGGAGAAGGGGCATTGTCAGCAGCATTACGGCGAACCTGAACTATAAGGCCCTCGGCTTTGAAAACCCAATTTTTGTCCAAATCCGTAGCGAGATTGGAAAAAACAAGGATTTGATTAAAAAAATGGAGAACTTTGACCACATAATCGAATTATACCAAGTGCTTGGTGAATACAACTTGCTGGCAAAAATGGTTGTGAACGATTTAAGCGCAGCGGAAAAAGTGATAAGCAAACTCGGCCTGATCGACGGCGTGCTTGATGTCAAAGCGCTGGTTGTATTGAACGAACTAAAGCAGGGCAAAGTACTGCCCTCAACAGCGCTGCAGAGAAAATTGTGAATCGATTTTTTTTTTGACTTATTTTATTTGGTCTGAAAGCAGCCAGGCGCACAGCATCATTGTGCTAATGCCCAATCCAACCATTCCATGAAAGTAAAAAACCTGCGGCTCAAATATTCCGAAACCAAAAAATAGCAGTCCGACTAAAAAGCCAACTGTTCTTGCTCCGCCTGTTGCAACGCTTGAGCCTTTTGCCTTTTTTATCCTTGAAGATGCAAGAATCGAAAATGCAAAAAACCCCGCTTCCCAGAAAAAATCGTATTCTGTTTTTGGGAAAGGGTAATGCCCAAGTAGGAAAGCTGCGAAAATTCCCGCAAAAGCAAAAGACAATAGCATTTTGAGCAAATCATCAGGTTGCCTAATGTGCGGAAGTATATTATTGAATTTTCCTTCAAAAAAATATTGCTTTATTTTTTGGATTGTGTCAGACTGGAAGAAAATGAAAAGTGCTATCCATAAGCCACCCCAAATAACACCAAACGGGTTCATGAAATGGAACAAAAAGCCTTGAAAAACCACAAAGCCAAAGCACTGCAGCAGGAAAAAGGATGCAATCGCGCCCCAGAACGATTCAACCCTGATTTCTTCCAGATTGCCGGCTTTCATGGTTTTAATAGGATCCGCCATTTATTAAGAAAAAGCGCTTCTTTGTTTTTATAGCTTTTGCTATACAAGATAATTGGATTTTTTTGCGGGTGCTGTTGAATGATTCTGATAATTGCGGAGAAAGCTATTGCCGGGCGAAGAATTGCGGGAATTCTTGCTGGTGAAAGGCATTTGGAGAAAGCGAGCGCTGGGGCAATCTATTTTGATTTCGAGCAGAAGGGGCAGCAATACAGCGTTGTTCCATTGCGGGGGCACATTGTTGACGTGGATTTTCCAGTTAAATACAGCCAGTGGCTTGGGACAGATTTGCGGAAGCTTGCTGAAAGCGAAATAGAATACATTGAAACAGAGAAAACAATTGCAGGCCTTTTGAAGAGAATCGCGCCCCTTGTTGAAGAGGCCATTGTTGCAACTGATGACGATAGGGAAGGGGAATCAATCGGCCTGGAAGCAATTGAAATACTGCATAGTGTTAACAAAAAAATCCCTGTAAAGAGAATGAAGTTCAGTGCAATAATTGAACAGGAAATAAAACCGGCTTTCGCTGCCCTGCAGCCGCTGGACAGGAACCTTGCTGAAAGCGCCAATGCAAGAAGGGAAATAGACCTTGTCTGGGGTGCTGTCCTGACAAGATTCCTCTCGCTTATTTCAGGTCAGCTTGGAAAACAGTTCCTCAGCATGGGCAGAGTTCAAGGCCCTACGCTTGGCTTGATTGTTGACAGGGAAAAGGAGAGAATGGCGTTTGAATCAAAAAAGTACTGGATAGTGCAGGCGCTTTTTGAAAAAGACAAGCAGCAATTCATTGCATTGCACAAGAAAGGCAGGTTCTGGGAAAAGGGGGAAGCTGAGAAAGCAGCCCAGTGCAAAAAGGCAAAAGAGGGGACAGTGCAGCAGGTAAAGAAAACAAAAAAGGTTCTAAGCCGGCCTGTTCCGTTCAACACAACCCTTTTCCTGAGGGCAGCAACAGCAATCGGCTTCAGTGCCGGAAGGGCAATGCAGATTGCCGAGACTCTTTACCAGCAGGGCTTAACCAGCTATCCGAGAACAGACAACAGCGTTTACCCGCCAGCGCTTGATTTGAGGGCAATTTTAAGCCAGCTGGCAACAGTGCACCAGTTTGCTCCAATGGCAGGGCAATTGCTTAACCAGAAAAAACTTGAAGCAAGCAAGGGCACTTTTGCAAAAGACCATCCTCCGATTCACCCTGTTGCAGCGCCATCGCGCCAGCTGCAGGCTGATGAGTGGAGAATCTACGAGCTGATTTGCAGGCGCTTTATGGCAACGCTTGCTGAAGATGCTTTAACGGAGAACCTTGCTGTTGAAATAGAGCTGGCAAAAGAACTGTTTGTTGCAAACGGGCAGCGTTATTTGAGCAAGGGCTGGAAGCTATTCTATCCTTACAGCAAGGCTGAGGAAACAATTCTGCCAGTGCTGCAGAAAGGCGACAAGGTTCTGCTTGTCAAATTGGATATGCTGGCGAAGGAAACACTGCCGCCTCCTAGATACAGCCAGGGTGCTTTGATTAAGGAAATGTCAGATTTGAATTTGGGCACGAAAGCAACCAGGGCTGAAATAATCCAGAAGCTTTATGCAAGAAAATACATTTCAGGGCAGAAGGCAATTGAGCCAAACAAGATTGCTTTTGCAGTGATTGATTCGCTTGAGAAATACGATGGCGTTGTTGTTAAGCCAAAGATGACTGCCGATCTGGAAAAAGAGATGGATACTGTTGCTGAAGGAAAGAAAGAGAAAAAAGCTGTTGTTGACGAAAGCAGGCAGTTCCTTTCGAGCGCTTTGCAGCAGCTGTTGCAGAATAAAAACGAGATTGGTTCAATGCTGCGCGCTGCTTTGAGGGCCGATGCAATAATCGGCAAGTGCACAAAGCCTGGATGCGATGGCGAGCTTTTGATGAGGCATGGCAGGACTGGAAAGCGTTTCCTAGGCTGCTCTGCTTATCCAAAATGCACTAACACTTTCCCTCTGCCGCAAAAGGGCAGCATAACTGTTCTGCAAAAGCGGTGCGATGCCTGCGGCAATTTCATGATTCAAGTTGGCGGCAGAAGATACAGGTTCAGCATGTGCATTGACCCGAACTGCAAAAGCAAGGATGAGTGGAAGAAAAAGCGCGAAGAGAGGATCAGGGCGCAGGGAGAGAAAGAAGCAGCTGAGAAAGCCGCAGAAAAGAAAGTTGTTGAAGAAGCTGCAGAAAAGAAAGCAGCTGAGAAAGGTGCTGGAAAGAAAGTTGCTGAAAAGGGTGCAGAAAAGAAAGTGGCCGAAGATGGTGCCGGAAAAATTAAAGAATTGAAAGCGCTTCCCAAAAAGAAAAAGGCAAAAAGCAGCAAGCTGAAAGAAACAGGGCAAGTAGCAGAGAAAAAGAAAAAAATCAAGGAATTTAAAACCGCGAGCCCAAGCGAGTGAGAAGGAGGAAGAGGGAGCATAAATCGCTTCCCTCCTGATCTAGCTTTTTTTCAGAGTGATGCATTGAATGCAGCCCCTGTTTTTACTTGGTGAGCCTAATCCTCCCAGAGCGCTGCATTAAAAAGCGAATTAATTGTTCAAATGCAGCACCCCTTCCAAAGTGTTGCATAAAAAACAAAATTAATTGTTCAAATGCAACACTTTGTCTCTCAACCGTGTTTCAAAAAACTTTCTACTCCCCCTTTTTTGTCAACCCCTCCTATTACATTGCATTAATATATGACCCTATTTGATATATATCAATTCATTTGCTTTTAGTGCCTCTTTTTGCACAGTTAATTTTTTAAAGATGTTCCATTTAATACATTTTTAGTGGTTTTTATGTCAAATCAGATGCGTGTTATTGACGGCATTAGAATAGCTATTTTGGATTCTTTGCTCAAGCCGCGCAGCGTTCAGCCAAACATCAGGCAGATAAAGCACTACACCGACTTTCACAAGGCTACAATCAAGAGCAGCCTTGATTTTCTGCAGAAGGAAGGCGTTCTGCAGGGCTTTGGCCCTAAGGTTGATTTCAGAAAGCTTGGCTACAATCTGGAGGTTTTGACCCTGAGCCAGGCTGATTTAAGCGCACAAAAAGAATTTGAGAAATACCTTGAGACAATAGGCAAGGACCCGCACGTTTACTGGGCGAGCAGTGTTGTTGGTTCTGGCAACTGGAATATTTTAAGCAGGCACATCCACAGGGACATTGAATCTTTCCACGCTGAAGGCCAGAAGAGGTACAGGTCAATAGCAGGCTTCTATGACCTGGTCAAGGACACGCAGAGCTTTTTTTCAGTAGAGCCAGTTTTCAAGAACGCAAGCAGGACAAAGTCAATAATCGAATTGATTAAAAGGGACGCAGGAAAAGATTAAGCAGCCCAGCATTAATTAAAAAAGGGATAAACAGTTTATTTTTTTGAAAACGCAATTGGTTTTGCCAATGGAAATATAAATCGATTTGGGCAAAAGCATTGAATTGGCTGTTGATTGAAATGGAAGTAGAGATTGATTTGGACAAAAGCGTTGAGGAAAACGCTTCTGAATACTTTGAGCGGAGCAAGAAAGCGAAGAAAAAACTGCAGGGCCTGATGCAGGCAATTGCCGAAACAGAGGAAAAATTAAGCCAGCTGCAGGCAGCGCCTGTTGAGAAAAAGCAGGCTGCAATAAAGCGGAAAATGCAGTGGTTCCAGGCATTCCACTGGTTCAAGAGCAGCGATGGCTTTCTTGTAATTGGAGGCAGGGACGCGAAAAGCAATGAAGCGATTGTAAAAAAACATCTGGACAAAGATGATTTGTTTCTGCACGCTGACATTCAGGGAGCATCAGGCTGCGTAATAAAAAGCGATGGCAAAAAAGTGCCGGAAAGCACGCTGCAGGAGGCAGCCCAGTTCTCTGCTGTCCGCAGCAAGGCATGGCAGCAGGGCCTGCCTGCAGTTGATGTTTACGCTGTTGCGGAAGAGCAGGTTTCCAAGAAAGCCCAAAGCGGCGAGTTCCTTTCAACAGGCGCTTTCATGATTTACGGCGAAAGGCAGTGGTTCAGAAAAACAGGACTGCAATTTGCAATCGGATTGCTGAAAGAAGGCGAAACCTTTGCCGCAATGGCAGGCCCTCCAAGCGCGGTGAAAAAACACTGCATTGTTTCCTTTGAAATAGTGCAGGGAAAGCAAAAGCCAAGCGATGTCGCAAAAAACCTGCTTGGCCTGTTTGAGAAAAAAGTGCCACAAAACGCTGTTTCGCTGGATGAAATAATTGCAGTGCTGCCTGGCGGCAGCCTTGGAATTAGGGAACGCTTTTAATTCTTTTTCCCATTGAATAATTTACTAAAACTTAAGGAGTGGAAAAATGCCGGAGAAAAGCATTGAATTGAGGGTTGCAGACCCTGACCCAACGCATGTTGGAAGGAACATTGTCACTCTGGACAGGGAGACAAAGCAGGCGCTTAGCATTACCTCTGGCGACATTGTGGAAGTGGAAGGAACAAAAAAGACCGCCGCAATTGTCTGGCCAGCAAGGGCAGAGGATGAAAGCAAAAAGATTGTGCGGATGGACAACTTCATCAGGCACAATGCTGGCGTTGGCTTGGGCGAAAAGGTTGCCGTAAGAAAGTGCGAGCCAAAGGAGGCAAAGAAGGTTGTGCTTGCACCAAGTCAGGAAATTCGCATTATCGCCAGCGGCTTTGAGAGGATTTTGAAGAAGAACTTTTTGGGCAGGCCCCTGACTATTGGGGACAGCGTTTGGATTAGCGTTTTCGGCAGCGGCTTTGTTTACAGGGTGATTGACACCAACCCGAGAGGCATTGTGAAAGTAACTGATTTCACCCAGTTTTCTTTAAAGGAAAAGCCAGTGAAGGGCGAGCTTGAGGCAATTCCAAGGATTGCATACGAGGACATTGGCGGCCTTGACGAGCTGATTCAAAAGGTTCGAGAAATGGTTGAACTGCCGATGAAGCACCCTGAGTTGTTCAGAAGGCTTGGCATTGTTCCGCCCAAGGGCGTTTTATTGCACGGCCCTCCCGGCTGCGGAAAAACACTGCTTGCAAAAGCTGTTGCAAACGAAACACAGGCGCACTTCATTTCAGTGAATGCCCCTGAAGTAATGTCAAAGTATGTTGGGGAAGCAGAAGAGCGCATTAGGCAGATGTTCAAGGACGCCGAAGAAAACGCGCCAAGCATTATTTTCATTGACGAGATTGATGCAATCGCGCCAAAAAGAGAGGAAGTGATTGGGGAAGTGGAGCGAAGGGTTGTTGCCCAGATTCTTGCTTTGATGGATGGCCTTGAGGCAAGGGGCAATGTCATTGTTATTGCTGCGAGTGTAACTGGTGACACTCCTGTGTTGGTTAAGAAGGGGGGTGTTATTCAACTAGCTACAATTGGGGAAGTGGTTGACCCATATTATGCGGATGGGGGGGAAGGCATCCAAAAAGACGCCAGCGACTTGGAAGTTCTTGGGATGAAAAAGTTGGTTGCCAAACACAATTTGCCTTGGACTTGCTTTGGTGGAAGCAAATTCCAGCCGGTAAAAGCGGTGTTTAGGCATAGGGTTGCTGAAATTTATGAAATTGATTTTAATGGCGGAAAAATCAAGACAACCGGCAACCACTCAGTCTTTGTTAGAACTAGGAATGGCATTCGGGCTAAAAGAGTTGACGATTTGAGTTTGAATGATGTTTTGGTTGATTTGCCATATAAGGTTAATCGGACTACCCCTGCTAAAATGGAAGTCAGGGCGCATGAATTCGCTTTGAGTGAAACTCCAATTAAACTTCCAGTTTATGGCAGTGAAGTTCAAGAGATGTATGCATTGGCAGTAGCAAGACAAATTAGTCCACAGCAAGTTTCTAAAACAATGGGCGTTCATGTTACAACCGCGTATGGCTGGCAGCGGGGTGACAGAAAGCCAGACTTTTGCAGGTACCACGAGGCAGGCATCCCAAACGAAGTAATTATCACGCCTGAATTGATGAAATTGTTTGGATATTATGTTGCCGAAGGTTATGCCAGATCGGAACTTGATTTCTGTTTCGGCGCCAAGGAGACGCATTTAATTGATGATGTTAGGAGTTCCATGAAATTAGTTTTCAATGTTGAACCTGATTCAATCATTGTTACAAATAATCGTTGTAACATTGTTTATCACAAAAAACCTTTGGCAGATTTTTTTGCAAGGCATTGCGGTAAGGGTGCCCGCAACAAAAGGCTTGCCTCATTCTTTTTCGAACTACCCAAAGAATATTTCCTAAGCTTCTTGCAGGCATACATTGACGGAGATGGTTACGAAGACAAAAACGGAAGGCTGGAGGCAACATCAGTAAGCAAATCGCTTATCTGGGAACTGAACTGGCTTTGCAGGATGCACGGAATCAAATCCTATATTCACCAGTTTACCGCCAAAGAGGGAAGAACAATTAAAGGCGGAAAACCATTGAAAAAGACACTCGCATATCGCTTAGGTATCGGGAAAACCAACAATCCGTTCAGACTTTGCAAAAAAGTGCCGGCTCAAGGCTTGGCCAGAATTAAAAAAATCGCCAAAAAACAGTTTGACGGTTTCGTTTACGACCTGTGCGGTTGTGAAGAGGAAGCATTTTTTGGTGGTGAAGCCCCCATTTTGCTCCACAACACAAACAGGGTTAATTCAATTGACGAGGCATTGAGAAGGCCGGGCAGATTTGACAGGGAGATAGAGTTCCCTGTTCCTGACAAGGAAGCGAGGAAAGAGATTCTCGCAATTCATACAAGGGGAATGCCTATCCACCCGCCGCTTGATTTTGAGTATTTGCGCGAGCTGGCTGAAAAAGAGAACGGCAAGTTTTTGTCAAAGCAAACAATGGAGCAATTGGCAAAGCTGGTGAAAAAACCAGGCGATGAAAAAGAATTCTTTGCCTCTTTGGATGAAAAGGCAAAGGCAGAGGTAACAGAAGCCCTCAGGGACAAAATGCTTGAATACTTTGCTTCAATAACACACGGCTTTGTCGGGGCTGACCTTGCTGCTTTGGCAAAAGAGGCAGCAATGAAGGCGCTGAGGCGCTATCTGCCAAAGATTGATTTGGAGGATGAGAAAATCCCCCCTGAATTATTGGAATCAATGGAAGTCAACAAAAGGGATTTCATTAATGGATTGAAGGATGTTCAGCCAAGCGCACTGAGGGAAGTGACGATTGAAGTTCCGAATGTCAAATGGGGGGACATCGGTGACTTGGAGGATGTAAAAGAGGAACTGAAGCAGGCTGTTGAATGGCCTTTAAAGCACCCCGACAGCTTTAAAAAAATGGGCATAAGGCCGCCCGCCGGTGTGCTATTGTTCGGGCCGCCTGGTTGCGGAAAAACACTGCTTGCAAAAGCTGTTGCAACTGAAAGCGAGGCAAACTTTATTTCGATCAAGGGCCCGGAACTTTTGTCGCTTTGGGTTGGAGAATCGGAAAGAGGAGTTCGAAAGGTTTTCAGGAGAGCGCGGCAGGTTGCCCCCTGCATTGTTTTCTTTGACGAAATTGATTCAATTGCAGGCAGAAGAGGCATGGGCGCAGACAGCCATGTGACAGAAAGGGTTGTAAACCAGCTGCTTACAGAATTGGATGGAATTGAGCAGAACAGAAACGTTGTTTTTCTGGCTGCAACAAACAGGCCTGACCTGCTCGATCCTGGCCTGCTTAGGCCAGGCAGAATAGACAAGCTGATTAAGATTGATGCACCGGATGAAAAAGGCAGGCTTGCAATATTCAAGGTTCACACAAAGAATGTCAGCCTTGCAAAGGATGTTTCTCTTGAAGAGCTTGCAAAGAAAACAGCCGGCTTCAGCGGAGCAGACATTGAAGGGCTTGTAAGGGAGGCAGCTTTGATTGCATTGAAGGAAAACAAGCTGGTTCCAAAGCCAGTTGAAAAAACTCACCTTGAGCAAGCGCTTGCGGAAGCGAAAGCAAGCATTTCCCCAAAGGTTGAAGAAGCATACGAAGAATTCGAAGAGCACCTCAGCGAATTCAAGCCGAGCTACGTTGGTTAGATGCCTCCTAAGGCGGGATAGGAACCATAAGCCACCCTATAATGGCTGAGAAGAAAACCGCTGCCCAAACAGAGGCGTTCCAGGCAAGAACTTTTTTTCCATCAAGTAACCAGACCGGCAGCATGTTGAACATTGCCAGGAAAAAATTGATGTAGGCAGTGTAGAAGAATATCATGTTCAGCCAAGAGCTAAGGTTTAACAGCAGCAACAGAGAAAAAATAACCCCCAGTACAACGTTTATTGCTGGCCCTGCAACCGAAATTATTCCGTTTTGCCTTCTGTCCAAGTTTCCTAGAATGTATGTGGCGCCAGGCATTGCAAATATGAGTCCAATTAATGATAAAAAAACTGCAAAAATGAGACCCGGCTGCCAAGCCCTGTATTCTGAGTGAAATCCAAATTTTCTTGCGACGTTTCTGTGGGCCATTTCGTGTAAAACAAACGCTGTTCCAACACCAACCAAAGCCAGAGGAAACGCTTGGGGAAAGCCAGTTAGACCTAAAAACCCTCCGCTAAGGGCAATTGCAAACGCAACGCTCAGCGTCAGCCAGCTGATAATTAAATCGTTCCTCTCCCTTGCATTCATAAGCCTTTTTCACTCCGTGAAAAATCCTTGGGGAAAATCGCCTTTGGCATGCAAATTTTTTATTGAAAAAGAATTAAAAACCAAGCCGCTCATTTTCTTCGTTTTTTGCCGAATTAACTGCATGGTTTTTATATCTTGCCAAAGGGTGCTTTTTTTATGGCTAAAATGTTTTCTTGGTTAAGGGATTGCCTGCTGGACAGAAGGGCGCAGATTTCAGTGGAACTGATAATCATCATGGCGGCTGTTGTTGCACTGGTCCTGATGCTCGTGAGCCAGCTGCAGTCAACAGGCACTGATGCAAATAAGAAAATTGGAGAGAAAGCCGAAGATGTCTTCAAGAAAATTGAGGAAATCAAATAAAAACAGTGTTCCAAAATGCACAGCAGCAGAGGCCAGCTTAGCTTGGAGTACCTGATTTTGTTGGCTGCTGTTCTAGCTGTTTTTGCCATGCTGCTGCCGCTTCTTAGCAGCATTTACTCGCACGGATTGTTTGCCTTGGACTCAATCAACGCAAAGCAGTTCGCTGTTTCAATGCAGCAGCACGTTGACGAAATGCAATTTCAGGCGGACGGCGCGATTGCTTCATTCAGCGTAAAACCGTTTAAAGTGTGGGGTATCAGGAGCGATGCCAAGCAATTCCTTGTCACAGTGCCTGACCCTGAAGGGAAGCCAAAAGAATTCGCAGTAAACTTTCCAAACGAAATCGAATTGCTGCCTGCGACAGTTGCAAAAGAAACGCATTTTGTGGTGCAAAAGCAATCAGGCAGAATCCTGCTTGAATACAACTAGCTTTATTTCATGCCTCTGCATTAAGCCGTCAAAGAAAACGATTTCCGACGCAATGCCCGCCTTCCCCCCTTCTCCAACTGTTGTTTCAGTTCCGTCAAGAACGATTTTTCCGCTCACGCCGGGGAAAGCAAAGCGAAAATCCCCCTGCATTTGCCCTGCATTTAGACTGCTTCCCTGCATTTGCCAGATTGAAAGCAAATCGTTTTCCTTCTTGAAAACATGCAGGTCATTCAAATAACTGCTCTGCTGGGGCAAAGGAAAAGCAAGCAGCGATACAAGCAACGCCATTGACAGAATTGCCTCAGCGCTCAAATAAAAGCCCTTATTTTTCACACACGCTCACCGCCACAAGCCCTTTCACGCCATTCAGCAAAACAAGCCTGTCCAAAGCAATACAGTTTTTGCCTGCAGGGCCCTCAAAAAAACCCTGTTCAATCCCAAACTCATCCTTAAAAGAAACCCTGCTGACAAAAAAGCCATCTTTCTCAAATTGCTCTGCCCTGCTGAGCAGAACGCTGTCCAAATTATTGCTCAAAACCCTGTGCTTCTCTGCATCAAACAAGGCGCTTCCAAGCAAGGGTTGCTCTGCATCATTGTTCTTAACCAGGCTGTCAGCCAAAAATATTGCGTTCCTCTGCAAATCAAATCTGTTGATTGATTCAACCTGCTGGTCCTTCAAAACGCTGGCATGCATCAAAATCAGCAAAACCATCAACAGCATTGCAATAAAAGAAACCGCCAAATCAATAGAGAAAATAAACCCACGTTCACCGGTAATGTTCATTTGGGGTTACCTCCAGCTTGTTGCCCTGCTCTCTTTCAACAGTCTTAAGCAGGGGCGCAATGCACTGCGTTTTCTTCATTTTTTCGCCTTCGCTGCTTTCAACCACGTTTTCATTTGCACTGCAAGGCATTGCAGGCAGCAATTCTTTCACATTGCCACTGTACAAAGCGTCTGCCCCAATGCAGCAAAACTCAGTGGCAGCTTTTGCCTTGAGTGCGGCAACGGCATCCTGCGCCTCTGTGTTCATGTTGTTCACGCTGTGCAGCATTATCGCCAACAGCGCGAGAAAAACGCAGAAGCAAGCAATTGCCTCAAGCTGTAACTGGCCTTTTTTGTTGATACAAAAAAGCCCAGGGAAAAATTGCTTCGCTTGGCCCCTTTTGTTCATCCAACCACCGTTGCTTTGATGCTATATCCCGGTGGCAGCCTGAACACTGTTTTTGTGTTATCTCCCGCAATTTCCGCCTCAATAAAATTGTTCCGTTGCAGGCCGCCTGTGAAATCGTATTCAGCCAGAACGGTTTTGCCCTTAATGCTTACTATGAGCGCTGTGCTGTTGTTGTTCAGAAAATCTTCAAACTGCAAGCCATCGCTTGTAGTGAATTGCATTTTTGTCTCAGCATCATATCCCTTGAATTGCACTTTTATTTTAGAATTGTATTCTTTCTCAGTTTCCGCAAACAATAGCACCAACTTTCCGTTCACAAAAAGCTTTAATTCCTCTTGCGGAATGTTCAGCAATATTGCCTGCTGCAGGCTTTCCCTGACCATTGCATCTGTATTGTTTTCAATGACTGTTCTGATGAAACTGGCTTTTTCGGCTTCGAATGCAATCGTTTTCCCCTGCGCAAGAATTTTGTCAGCTTCAATGCTTTCGTTCAAAAAATTTGTTTCCAGCGCTATTGCTGAAAGCAGCAAAAGAAAGCAAAAAATGCCCTTGTTGTTCATCGTGCTCCCTGAAAAAATCAGGGCAAAGGAACAGATTTAAATAAGCAGGCAATTGCGTTATTCAACGAAATTGTTTCTTGGCCTTGCTTGCAGTGAACCCAATCAGCAATGCAACGACCACAATTGCTGCAACCAAAGCTGCAATTTTCAGCAAAGGTGCTTCATACTGTATTGCAGGGCATTGGGCGCTTGGGCATTGTATTGCGCTGCATTGTGTTTCAGCAGCTGGTGCCGTTGGCTGCTTTTCAATGCCAATTATTTCTAAACCGTTTCCATCAGCCTCGCTTGTTTTCCCAGTTGCCGCAGGCGCGTTCTGGTCAGCCGCGGTTATGCCTATGACATTCTCGCTTTTACCTGCTTCTTTTTCTCCGCCGGCAGGTGCGGCAATGCATGGCACGGCATTGGGCGCTTCTGTTATGGTCGGCACCCTGCTTTCAGCCTGCAGCATTTGCCCTGGTGCTTGACTGCCGACTGTTAAAAGCAATCCGTACAATAAGCCAACCATTACTACAGCGCTTATAGCCAAAACAATTAGGACATTTGCCGGCGCTTCTGTTGCGAAAATATTTTTTCCCTTTCTTGTGAGGGTGTAATACTTCCACTTCCTGCCTTCGTCCAGCCCTTCAATCAGCCCTGCCTGCTGCAGTATGTCCAGGTGCTGTTTTATTGTCGGCGCAGCCATGTCCAGCTTTTTGCTTAACTCTGTAAGGGTGTGGTTTCTTTCCCGCAGCAGTTTAATCATTTCAGTCCTTGTTTCACTGGCAAGGGCTTTGAATTCGTTGTTTGAAATTGCAATAGAGCTATCCATTTCAGGCTGCACCCGATACAAAGGTATTTGCCTAAATTGCTTTAAATAGGTTTCATTTTTGTTAGGTAGAAGCCTTTTTGCTTCCGCAAAAAGCCTTGGGAAAAAGAGCCTTCGGCAGACCCTTGCACATTTCTTTTAGCATCCTGTTCCTGCTTTCCATTGCCTCATTTTCTGCATTAGTGTCAGCATGGTTATTTCTCCTTTTTTCCACTGCCCAATAAAGCCCAGCAACTCTGGCTCCCTAATGCATTGTTGAGTGCAGTCTGTTGGGCATGTTTCAATTGTTTCGCCTGCATCGCAAGTGCCGTTGCCGCAGCAGACATTGTCTTCGTCTGTTAATCCATCAAAGTCGTTGTCTTTGCTGTCGCATACTTCTTCAAGAAACTTGATTGCGCTTAATTTTTCGTTGATTGCATATTCAATGCTTGTATCAAAAACAATTGTGCCTCTTTGGTATTTTCTGTACCATGTGCTGCCTTCTTTGTGGGGCTCTTCTAAAGGCAATCCTAACTTGTAACCATAAGTGAAGTAGTTAACCATTGGCTTGTCGTACTCGCTTGGATTGATGTAAATGTATGTGTTTTGGTTTCCAACTAAATGGGCAAAAAGCCAAATCTGGTAAGCTAGGGGGTTGTTGGCCTCTGCTTCGGAAAAGGTGCTTGCAACATAAAGTTGTTTTTTGTTGTTGTCGCCTAATCTTTTTGATTGGCGGTAATAAGCTTCAACATTGGCGTCTTGATTCCAGAAGCCGTTTTCAAACATTATCATGTCAAAACTATTTAAATTTTCTGTACTGCTGGTTAACCTATCCAAAAATGCGGTTAGGGTTATTTCCAGGTTGCCTGAGTCGGTTACTGTCCTGAATCCGTTTAATATAAGGCGGGTATTAGGTTTTGCTGCCTTTATTTCCTTAGCAATCAATATTACATTATCAATTAATTTGTTCCTCTGGTCGTCTATGCTTCCAGTGGAAATATACTTTCCAACATAATTAATCCAGTAGTCTGAGGGAATCCAATTATCCAAGAAAACATCATCATTCCCATACCGTGCCTGTCTTATTAATACGTATTCTACTGCGTATTCCCTTACAACAGAGTTGCTAAAGTTAAAGAACCATCTTCTTTCAGTTCCACCCCCACCTCTCCAATAAGTACATGCGGGCGTTTCATCGCACCCATATCCCCAAGGGTAAACAATAGTTTTCCCATTCCGGTAATCCTCGTCAGGGGAGTCTTTGAGAGGCTCGGTGTTGGTCTTGTTATCTTTCCAAATGGTATTCCCCCCAGAATCTGTTTGAACTCCATAACTGCATCCCCCTTCGCCAAACTCTTCTCTTTCTTGACACATTTTGTTTATATCTGCTCTTTGAATAATGTCTTTTCTAACTTTCCCGTCTCCATCGGCATCATATTTTGTGAATAGAGCATCTATGTCTGATTGATCAAGTGCAACCACATTAATTCGTTGTCGGTTTTCAGTGGCGGAAGGGTCGAAAAGGCTTTCTTTATCAAAACTACCGTGTGGGTGAATGTTGGTTGTTGAAATATAATGAAAAAAATCTAAGCCATTGTATCCGTTTCCAATAGTAAATTCTGTTCCCTGGATTTGCTCGGCATTTCCTTCGTAATACCTTATTTCGTAAAATTTTAGGATTTCATTGAAGTTTGTGTTCCCTAACTTGCTTCCGCAGTCGATCGCGCAGTTTTCGCTGTTTTCCCCTAATCCTGGTTCGCAGTTTTGGTTGCCGCATGCGTCCAGGGTTTCTTGCAGTTGGAGTGTGGAATGCTGTTCATTTTGTGGCGTTGTTGTTTCAGGTTGTTGGCTATGCGAATTTGAGTTTGCAAGCAACGCTATTGCAAGAATAATGATAATTATTGATTTATGTTTCAATTTAAATCAATCAAATAAGTGCTTTCTTTAATAAAAATTTAATTGAGGGGGCTTGTGGCTGGCAAAAGCACAGCTGGCAGTGCAGTTGTGCCCTGCAATTAAGTATTTATATGATTTTAATCAATTCATTAACTATGTTGTTTGATTTGAATTCAATGGTTTACAATTCGCTTGATTATGCGGCAAGAGAGGTTGTGCCAAAGGCATTGCAGGGGGACATGGGGGCAATTGCTGCAATCGGCATAACTGCAATTGTCCTGATTGTTGCAGTAATTTTTTTTGTTGAATTGCCTGCGTGGATTCTGGGTTTGTTCAAGCGTTTCTTTTTGCTTGCATTACTTGCTGTTTCAGCTATTTTCTTTCTTTCCAGTTTCAATGAAAAATTGCTTTTAGGGCAGGCAGACGCAGTTATTGCAGCACTTGCTGTAATTGGCGTTCTTTCTGCTGTGATTGCTTTTGCGATTTTAATAATTTCAATCAAGCGCCAGGTGTTGAGGCCAAAGGCTGAAAAAATCAGCGAACTGAAGAAAAAGATGCTTGAGGCAGCTGCAGTGGAATTTAAGGGGGATGAATCTCAGTCTTTTGCTCCTGCCGAGGAAAAGCCGGCAATAACAATTGCTGCCACAGAGCAGCCTGTGAAGATTGCACTACCCATGAGGGCAAAAATTTTATCTTTTTTCAATGAAAAAAGCGCTTTGGCTGCATTCGCTTTTGTAATTGTTTTTGAGTTGGGTGTTAGCAGTGGCTTGGCTGTTTCAATGCCTGATGAAACAATTGCATTGGCTTTCCTGGGCTTTTGCCTGCTTGCTTCGCTTGTTTTCATTAAAGTTGCTTTCCAGAATTTTTTGCACGGATTGCGTTATTTGTTCTTCGCGCTTTTTTTCGGCTCGGCTTTCGCAATCGCGTTAGGCCACTTCTGGGCAGGCATTGCATTGCAGGAACTGCTTTCACTAGCCTTTTTCAAAACAAGCAGCTTTACTGCGCTGATAGCTGCACTGGTTGCAGGCATGCTGATTGGCTCAAAAGGGTAAGCAGCTTGTATTTTCTTTCATATTTTTTGCCCACAAATTAATCCTTCAAAATTTATAATCAAAAGAATGGGCAATTACAATTCTTCCCAGTATTTCTGCATCAACAGCGCATCTCCCTCTAAGTTTGGGCTTTCTGAAATAATGCAGCCGCCTGCCTTTTTCTCTTGCAACGCTTCCAGAAGCCACTTGAAATTGAAAGTGTTTCCCTTTTCCTGCAGATTCATGTGATTTCTTTCGCCTTTTGCGCTGAAATTTATTCCGCTCACGTGCATCTGCAAATCCTGCAAGAACTTTTCCGGAATCTCTTCAATTGCGCTCAAAAAATCTGCCTTGCTTTTGAACCTGCCGTTCTCCCTCGCGTGCAAATGGCTCCAATCAACCATTGGCTGCACTCCTTTTACCTGCCTGCATATTTCCAGCGTTTCCTGCAGGCTGCCAAGCTGGCTTCTCTTTCCTGTTGTTTCAGGCGCAAGCTTTATTGCCCATTTGTTTGATTCAATTTCTTTTGCAATTTCAGCTATTTCGCCGGCAACCCTTTCCAGCACTTCCCCCTTTTCCTGCTCCTGAAAGTATGCGGGGTGAAAAGTAACAATTTTTGCGCCGGCAATTTCCCCGATTTCCGCACTGAGCAAAATCCTCTTTTTGCTATCCTCAACTTTTTTCTTTTCATTTGAATTCAGATTAATGAAGTATGGTGCATGAACCCTGAGCATTACATTGTTTCTTTCAGCTGTCTTTCTCACTTCTTTTGCTGTTGCGGCATTCATGTGCACTCCCCTTACAAACTCCAACTCCATTGCATCCAGGCTAAGCTGCCTTATTCTTTCAATTCCAGAAACGCTGTCGGCTGCAGCAGCCGAATGCGGCACGCCTGCTGTTCCAAAAAGCATTTTTGGCTTCATTTAAACTTCACTAACACAATATTTCATGAATTCTTTAATAAATTCAGCCCATTCTTTTTTCTTCCATTACCGGTGCTATGCCGGCAGGCATCCTGTTCCTGCTTTCCATTGCTTCATTTTCTGCATTAGTGCGAGCATGCTTATTTCCCCTCTTTTCCACTGGGGAATGTACTGGTTCATTAATGTCGGCGTGTCAACGCATTCTGGTGTTTGAGCGCAGCCGCTTTTGTCAAGCGTGCATTGTGCCGTGCATCCAAGTGTTCCTCCAAAATACCCCAAAGAAACGCAGCTTTCTCCAAAAAGGGCTGTTCCATCGCATTGTTCTCCCAAATCATCATCAACGCCGCCGTTGCCGCATGCTGTATATGATTCGCAGCCGTCACTCAAATTGCCATTGCTGTTTTGGTATCCTTCAAAGCAGCCATCGAAATGGCAGCTTCCTGCAACACAGCTGCTGAAAGCGTGCGGGTAATAGCATACATTGCTACAGCTGCCGCAGTTGAATGGGTCATTCTGCAAATTAAATGGTTCGTCTATTGGTGTGCTCCAAGTTGCTGTTGAACTAGAGCTTGTCCAGTACCGCGCGTCTCCATCATTGTCAGCGCCGTCGCATATTTCAATTCCTGGGTTGTCTTTTAGCGTGTTCCAGCTGTATTCTGCAGTGTTTACTACTCCACCAACATTGTTGTAGAATTCGTGGTCTATTATGCCAAGCGCGTTGTATTTGTTTGCAAGATATGACCACCATTTGATGGCTGTTTCATCATACCATGGTCCCCCAAAAAATTCAAAACCAAGGGTGTTGTAAAGGTTAGGGCCGTTTTCCATGTTTAGATACTGATTGTTTGTGGTATACCACCAATCGATTGGAACAACGTTTTCCCTTTTCAATAAATCCAGCGCATGCCAGCTTTTTCCAGTTTGGCCGCCGTACATAGCCTGATATGATTCAACGCCGCCGTTGTGGAACGGGCTTATCATGTCATCCCATATAAGCACTTTTGTGTCTGCGTTGTAGCTGTGGATTATGTCAACCATTTTGTTCAAAAACTTTCCAAGCACCTGATAGTTCTCAAAGCCCCTTTTCTTTGACCTGCTATCCCTGTTGAATCCCCTGATTTCATCCATTCCAATGAAAACAAAGTCAGGTTTCTTCTCCATTGTGCTTTTTATATTGTTTCTGTATTCATCAAGCACTGCAGGGTCTGAGAGGCTTGCATACTCATTTCTTGTTTGCTGGAAATTTACAATAAAGTCGTAGTCTATTGCAACCTCTGCACCGGGCAATATCCTGCCACCTTCAACTCTTTGAACAGTTGTTTTTTTTCCAGCCAGTGGGTTGCTGAAATTGAATTCCCCTGTTGTGCTCAACGTGTAGTCCGTGCCTTCGGTGTATTTCACTGTTCTATCCTTATTCCAAACCTGCAGCCCAGTATCTGGCGTCCTAATCACATTCCTTAGGGCTTTTGTCAGGTCAATTAATTCAAAGTCGTCAAGCCACCATGTTACTGGCTCGCAGAACATGGCCCTGCTGTAAATGGTAAATCCTGCCGCGCCATTAAAAGAAGTGAACATCAAAAAATATTGCTTCCACTCCCCGCTGTTATCCGTTATGTTGCCATTGTAGTATACACTTGCTCCCCCTATAATAAGAGTGTTCCCTGGCTCATCTTTCATAACAACAGTGAATTGCGGCTGCCTGTCATTGTTGTTTGGGTCGTTTTTTTTCGCCCAAAAAGTGAACATGTAAATCTTGTCTGACTCAATTGGGATCTGGCTTTCTGTCAGAAAATAGCTGCTTGAATCAAGCCCCAATGTATGTTCAGCAACCATCTTTACAGAGCAGTTGCCTGAATGGCTTTGCGTGCAATCCCTTGTCCACTGTCCTCTCTGCTGCTCTATTGGATAGTTTGAATATTTCCAGCCATCCGGAACTCCGTCTCCATCTTCATCAAATTCCAAATCAGGGTTTGGCAGTTCAACCCCGCCTGCTGGCTCTGCAATGCCAGAGCTGTTGAACCTGAATGGGGCATTGTATGCCCACACACCTTCATGGAGGTTTTTTCCTTGTCCTTCTGCATATGGTGGCAAGCCCAGCTTTGTAGAAGTGAAGAAGTGCCTGTCCCTTACATACTCAGTCAGCGGGCCATTGATCCAAATATTGTATTTGTATTTGGCTAAGTGTTCAACCCAGGCTTCTTGTGTGCCGTAGTAGGGAGGCCAATCTTGTCTGCTGTAAGGGTCCCATATAGTGGGTTCAGTTCCTCCATAGAACCCCCTTATTTTTAAGTCAGGCCAGTCTGTTATTTTTGCATTTGGCAGAATTATGCTGCTGCCCTCTTTTTTCAGCAGCCAAGTGAGTGAAACAACGCCGTAGAATGTTCCTGCTGTCGTGTTCCCCAAAATTAGAATCTGGTTTGGCTGAATTATGAGAACATATCCTTGGTTGAATTTATCTTGTGTCAATTCGTTGTTTATGTTGATTCCTGCGCTGCTTGCGATTGCTGCTATTGCTGCATTTGTGTTCGGGTTTCCTATTACGATTCTTTTCTCTGCTGGCATTGCAGTTATGTCAACTATTCCAAGGCTAGTTCCCAATGCCGCGCTTATTTTTTTATTTAAGTCGGTTGCTGCAAAGCTGTCTTCTGTTGCCAGGTCAGCCGCAATTTTCCAGCTGCTGTCAATGCTTACTGCTGTTGTTGAGAGAGTTTGAATGCTTTTTGGCTTTGGGATTATTGTTGCCGGGTCAATCGGCTGGGCATAGCTGGCTGTAGCCAAAAGCAACAGGAAAAATGCGATTGCAACAATTATTGTTTTTTGCTTCAATTTGAATCAATTAGAATAAGTGCTTCATTCAATAAAAATTTAATCCTTTATTTAATTACATTTATTCACAGGATTTTTATGCCAGGCAACATTTTTGCAAAAAAGGCAAGGATTCACGAGCTGTTCAAGGACGAGCGCTTCCTTTACCCCGAGTATGTTCCGGAGCGTTTGCCCCACAGGGATGCCGAGGTTGATTCCCTTGTTTTTGCACTGCAGCCTGTATTGCAGGGGAAAAAGCCACAGAATGTTTTTGTTTCCGGAAAAAGTGGAACAGGAAAAACAGCAACAGTGCGCTTTGTTCTGAACGAATTGCAGCAGTACAGTGACAGGGCAAAAGGGCTTTACATCAATTGCTTCCAGTTCAACACAAGGCATTCAGTTCTAACGCAGATTGCGAACTTTTTGGGCGAGGCAACCCCACGAAGAGGGATTGCTTCAGATGAAACATACAGCCATATGCTGAAGGCATTGCAGTCCATAAATTTTGTGCCGGTAATTGTACTGGACGAAGCAGACCAATTAATGCATGAAAAAGAGGCAAGCAAGCTGTTCTATGACCTACTGCGCGTTATTGAACAGCACCACAAGGGCTTTGGCCTGGTTTTCATTAGCAATGTTGCAGAATTCACCGCATTGCTTGATGCAAGGGTAAAAAGCAGCCTTGCGGAGCAAACAATCTGCTTCGAGCAGTATTCACCCCAACAGCTTAAGGACATTCTGAGGGAGAGAGCCCAGTATGCTTTTTTTCCAAATGCCCTTGAGCCAGATGTAATAAATGTTGCTGCTGCCCATGCAGCAAAATTCGGCGGGGATGCAAGGATTGCAATAGAGTGCCTTTTGAAAGCAGGGAGGGAAGCTGAAAGGGAGAACGCCCTCAAGGTTACAGTGCAGCATTTGCAGAAGGTTTTCCCCCTGATTGATTCAGCCGCCTTGCAGAAAGCGATTAATTATTTGGGCGAGCACGAGAAAGCAATCCTGCAATCGATTCCTGCAAACCAGGTAATTGCAAGCGGGGATTTGTTCGCTGCCTACAAAAAAGCTGTAAAGAAGCCGTTCTCGCAAAGGCAGTTCAGGACAATGAGGGCAAACCTGGAGAGAATGCATTTGATTAATTGCAAAGAAGCCGCAAAGGGAAAAATGGGCAGGACAGTGTTTATTTCCCTTGCTTTTCCCAAAAGCAGGCTTGAGCCATCCACCACAAACAAATAAAAACCTTATTAACCCATTAATTTTAATCGGTGAGTAATGGGTGGCTAAAAAGGGTGCTGGGAAAAAGTCTGCCAAAAAAGGCAGGGCTGGGAAGAGGGCAAAGCCAGCCGCTGTTTCTAAAGTAGTTAAACGGGACATTAAGTCCTTGCAAAAAGGGTTGAAGAAAGAGATTTCCCTGACAAAAAAGGTCAGCAGGAAAGCAGGCAAGCAGGAGAACCAGCTTGATTTGCTTGCAAAAGAGATTGAAAAGCTTAAGAAGAAAAAGAAGAGGTCTGCCCTCTCTGAATACAACAAGTTCATGAGACAGCAGATAAGGAAAGGGCTTTCTTTCAGGCAGGCTGTAAGGGAGTGGAACAAGAGGAAAAAGGCGCTTGCAAAAAAGACCAAGAAACCAACAGCATACAACGTGTTTGTTTCAATGCAGTTAAAGCAAGGCAAAACAATGAAGCAGGCTATCGCAGCATGGAACAGGCTGAAGAATCCTGCCAAGAGAAAAAGACCGGCAGGAAAAAAGTTTGCGGTTGCAAAGCCAAAAGCAAAGGCACTAAAAAAGAGGCCTGCAAAGAGAAAGGCAGCAAAGCCGAGAAAAAAGCCAGTGAAGAGGAAGGCAGCAAAGCCAAGGAAAAAGAGGGTTGTGAGGCGCAGAAGGCCTGTTAAGAGGCGGATTGTGAAGCCCAAGAGAAAGATGGTTTTAAGGCGGAAGCTGCCTGTTGTAAAGCCAAAGCGCATTGTGCGCAGGGTTACTGTTGAAAAGCCGGTTATTTTGACAAAACAAGTTTTCCCCAAAGAAGAGATTGTACTGCTTATTGAGAAAGCGATTGAAAAGCTTTCATCGGCAGAAAAGCGGGTTGTTGTAGAATCAAGGGCAATTTCAGCCCAAAAGGGCGAACTACTTTGCGATGAAGAGGTTGCGCTCAGAATGCTCAATGTTTATTTCTCTGAGATAGCGAGGTATGGCCTGAAAAGGAAGCTTACTCTTGATGAAGTGATTAACGCCTACTTTTATGCATTGCTGCGGATTGAGAGAAAGGGCATTGAAATCAATGAAATAAAGGAAGCAATGCTCAGGAAAGGAATGTAGGTGAACAATGCATGGCTGGATTGAGCAATGAAGAGATTGCGGCAAGGATTGTGCAAATCTATTTTGAGGAAGTTGCAAGGCTTGGCTTCAGGAGAAAGCTTTCGCTTGATGAAACAATAAACTCATACTATTACACTCTGCTTCGCTTGGGCAAAAAGAGAGAGGAAGAGGAAAAAGCCAAAGCGCTTGTTCTAAAGGAAGAAGCAGAACTTAAAACAGAAACAAAACAAGAAATTCTGCCGAGCCAGCAAACAGTCACAACAACAAAAACAGTTGAAACAATGACAACAAGAAAAGAGTAAGCGAAGAGAAATAAGTTTCTTTATTTCCTTTGAATTCTGGGAACCCTGCTTGTTTTCCTGCGTTTGAATGCCAGCCTTTCATTCATTGTTGGGTTTCCTGAATATCTCCCCCTTATTGTTTCAGCATTTGGGTATCTCCAAGAATTCGGGTGCTGCATTGCGTATTCTTTACCAAAAACAGGGATTGCACCTTTGAGAAGCATTCTTCCTGCTGCACGCCTAAAGTTGATATCTTTGAAAGGCCCTTCTTCAATCGGGAACCACCTTATTTTACTGATCAGCTGCAGCGAGCGTGCATTGGACAGGAGAGGGGCCATAGCGTTTTTTACATGCTCGTTGCCTCTACATACTATAACCACATCAATGTCTGATTTCGGCACTGCCATGTTTGCTGCAACGCTTCCGCAGACAAAAACAGCTTTCAAATTCTCGCCCATGCGCTTTTGCAGTTCTGCGGCAAACTTGTGCGCTTGCTGCATTTTTTGTTTCGAAGGAGTCAACTTTGCCATATGAGCCTCCTGCTTTGTTTTTTTTCTTCTTTTTAATTTATGCCCTTATTCTTCGCTTTATCGGCAGCCTCAGCTGAATTATTGTGCCCCTGTTTGGGCCATAAGAGGCAGTCGCCAAACTTGTTATATATCGTAATTACCGCTTTCTCCCCATTATCATTACCGCATCTTGTATATCCCCAAAATAAGCGCCGAATTCATGTAACAGATCTTCAGTTTTGTGTAACCCCAATGTTATCGGGTTTGTATTAATTACGCTTGTCATTTGTCCTCTCTTAACAAAATATTCCCCGCAAAGAACAGCCAGTTCGTATTTTCCTTCCCATATTTGTTTTCTCCTTTCCAAAAATTCGTCACGTTTCCTTTTGAGAACCGATAAATCTTTTTCTTCAAAGCAATCAACTGAGTATGCTTTGACATCGGTCCCAAGTTTTTCAGTAGCAGTTATCAATGCAGCAGCTTTTTGTCGCATTGTCCTCATTACGGCGATTTTCTTTGCCGTCGACAGGTTGAGGAATTTTTTTGAAAGCAAATTTCTTGGAACTCTCCTGATGTAATTCCTTTTCTGCATAAAAATCACTAGTGGCTCAGCTGTATTTTCACGACATCGTTCATTTTCAAAGCATGTTCTTTCCCTAATTTTTGTTTGCTTCTTCTTTTGAGTGCATCTATTCTATAGATGGGTTTAACTCTTTAAATTAGTTTCTAAAACGCCCTTGTCAATTTTTGTTTTCATCTCATCACCTCCCTTGGATTGAATTTTTTCTTAGGACTCTGCTTTTCTCGGCTTAAACCTTTCCCTGCCTTATTGCAGGTCGGCTTCGCCTAAAGGTTTAATGCCTCCAAAAGCAGCAGAGACGTCCACGAAAAAATTCATTAAATTGGAGGTGATTCGATGGATTTCAAAAAATTCGATTTTCCTCTTCCAACAGAGGAGGAAATAAGGGTTGTAAAAGAGATAGCAAAAGTTGCTTCAGAGGAGCTGGATGGAAGGGATATGTGGATTTTGCGGGAGTTCTTGGAGAGTGATTCCGAATGAATCACTCTTCTTCCACTTCCACAGGAAATCTTTCCGCATGCGCAGCTGACAGCGGAAGTTTTCATAAGGAAAAAGCAGCGGAAGCCCGCTCTCTTCCAAGGGTGTTTATAATGAGAAAAAAGGGGGTTTTATTATGGGTGTTGAGGAGTTAGACTTTGATTTATTCGAATTGCATGATCCAAAAGACGACAAAAAGCCGTATTTTTGGACGAAAATTGGAGGCAAAGAGATTCAATCACTATTCGAAGATTTAGTTAATAATATTTGTAAAACAAAAAATGTGAATAAAAATGAGCTGGCTAAAGAATTAAGCAAAGAGCTGGGTTGCTGTGTTTCACTTTTGCAAAAATATTTTTATTCCAAAAGGGATCTTTATCCAATCCCTTTAATCAACCGATTACTAGACCTGCTTGAGAATGAAAATAAAAAAATGCAAATGAAAAGTTTATTTTCTAAAAAGATTGAATACTTAAAGATCGGGGGCTCTAGCCAAAGACAAAGGGCGGTTAAATATTTGACGCCAGAACAGGCAAAACTTTGCGGAGCAATTGTTGCCGATGGGTGTTTAGTAAAATCTAAAGTTGGAGAGCACGGGATTGTCATTAGGGATTATTACAAGAAAGCATTAGCAAAGACAAACGCTTGGTTCAACCAAGCCCTTGGCATTTCTTCTGTTGTGAGAAAGGACAAAGGGAAACCAAGCCATTTTCTAAAAATCGATAACAAAATTGCTGCAAATTTTTTTAACAAATTTTTTGAGATACCATTTGGAAAAAAATCAGCAATTGTTAAGGAACCACAGATAATTAAACATTCCCCATACAGGCTAGACTTTGCAGAAGGGGCACTTCTGTTTGATGGAAGTGTTGAGTTGGACTACCTGGTTTCCTATGGGACAATCAGTAAAAAGTTAGCAGAAGATTTGCTCGAAATTCTAACCCTAAATGGCTTTGAAATTGAATTAAGATATTTCAAAACAACTGGTCTGTATAGATTACGAACTAAAAGATTAACAAGGGAGCAAACAGACAAATGGATTGCCTTTTTTGGCAAAGACACTGAGAAAGGCAGTAAGCTTTATCAAATGACTTACGGCTTTCCAAATAGGGTGGGCTCTGTGGGTTATTTCATGTTTGCAATTTCAAATTTCTGCAATTTTGCAAACAGTTCAAAGATTTCAATTAAAGACGTCTTCGCCGCAATAAAAGAAAATAATTGCGTAACAAAGGCGACTTTGAAAGATATTCTAAGAATTGGAACAAGCACTCTTTACAAATATTTATGGATCCTAGAAAAAACAAACTCAATCAAAGCTGAAAAATTTAATGGCGGTGAAAATAGAGAAAACAAATATTCTTACAATCCAAATATTTGGGAATGGCGTGCGCCATCAAAGCTTTAATGCTTAAGTAGAATCTTGATCACATCATCATATCGCAATTCATATTCGTCAGAAATTTTTTGGCCTGTTCTGCAATTGATGGCCCCCATATACCTATCCAAAAAACTGCTGTGGACTTTGCCAGCTAAATCTTTTGTAGTGCTCCCTTTTTTCATTAGATATGCATCTGGAAGAACCTGCCCTTGCCCATTAGCCAGTTTATGCTGGTCCTCTACAGGATAAACAACAATCAGCTTTAGCAGTTCAAAAGCTGTTTTATTAATTGCCTGCTGAACCCCTGTGCTGCCCCAAACATCCAGCATATGCGTTTGAATAAAGTCAAGCGCGTGCTTCTGCTGTTCATTCATGTTGCCCTTTGCACTAAACTCTTTCGCACCAGGAACATAATCAATCAATCCAGTCCTTGCAGCTTTCCTCAGCGTTAACTCTGCTTCAGCGCAGCATGGCACAAAAATCTTTTCTGGGAATTCCTTTTTCAATTTTTCAAAGTTCTCTTTTGCCTGGGGCAAATCCATTTTGTTGCATGCAATCAGCATTGGCTTGCTCCTCTGCCTTATTGCTGACGCAAACCTAAGCACTTCCTCTTCATTCCACTCGCTTGGCTTTGGGCCGAAATGCTCGCTTTCAAAAACATCTTTCACCTGTCCTTCACCCATTCCAAGCCCGCTTAACTGATCTGCAATCGGCTCCCAGGGCTTGCTGCTTGCTGTAGCGCCCTTGCTTATCTTTGCCCAGTTCTTTTCCAAAATCCCGCGCACCCAGTAATCAATCTCTTTCTCCAAAAACCTGACATCGTTTGCAGGATCATGACCTTTTGCCGGATTTCCCTCTGCATCAGTTGTGCCGCTGCAATCCAAAACATGAATCAGTGCAGCTGCCTGCATTAAATCGTTCATAAACTGGTTGCCCAATCCCTTGCCCTGCCATGCTCCCTCGATCAATCCCGCAACATCCAGCAAAGTTGCGGGAATCAGCCGAATGCCATTCTCGCATTTGCTGTTCTGGGGCATGCACTGCTTTCCAAACTCAGGGTGCACGCATTTTGCCGTAACATACCCAGTTCCTTGGTTCGGCTTTATTGTTACAAAAGGCCTGTTTCCAATCTCAGCATCAACAAGCGAGGCAGCGCTGAAAAAGGTAGTTTTTCCGGTGTTTGTTTTTCCAACAATTCCAATCTGCATGTAAAAACCTGTACCTGAATCGCTTTTTATTTTAAACGCCAGCAGGCTTTTGATGCAATTGCAAAAGAAGTGGATGAAATGCCAGAGCTTTCGGATGCTGAACTGGAAGCATTGCTTGGGGAATAACCTTACCCTTTTTTTCTTTTTTTTGCAAGAATTTTTGTAATTTCTAATTATAATAAAAAACTAACCCTGTGGAAATTATTTCAACATGGCAGAGCTTTTTACCGACAAATTTTTTCCACAAAATTTTGAGCACTTCGTTGGAAACAGCGAGGTGGTTGAATCAGTAAAGCAGTGGGCAGACCAATGGGGCAAAGGGAAGCAGCAAAAGCCACTGCTGTTCTACGGTGCAACAGGAACAGGCAAGACATGCCTGGCGATTCTGACAGCAAAAATGTTCGGCTGGCAGCTGTTTGAATTCAATGCCAGTAATTTCAGGACAAAGGACACTGTTGAAAAGATTGCAGGCAGCGCAGCACAGGGAGCAAGCTTTTTCGGAAAGCCAAGGCTGGTTTTATTGGATGAGGTTGATGGATTGCAGGGAACAGCCGACAGGGGCGGTGCAGCTGCAATCAGCGCTTTGCTGCGTTCAGCAAAAAACCCCGTTATTCTAACAGCAAACGACATTTACAGCGACCAAAAGATTGCCCCCCTGAGAGCGCAGTGCAACCTGATGCATTTCAAGAAAATAAATTACTTGAGCATTGCAAAGAGATTGCGGGAAATCTGTGCATTGGAAAAAATTGAGGCGGAAGAAGATGCTTTGCAATTGCTTGCGCGCAACTGCGCCGGAGATTTCAGGTCTGCTCTTTTGGATTTGCAGACACTTTCATTGAATGGCAAAATTGATTTGAATGCGGTGAATCTGCTCGGCTACCGGGAGAGGCAGCAGGATGTTTTCAAAACAATCGAAGCAATATTCAAGGGGAAAAGCCTTGCAGAAATAAGGAAAGCGAGAGCCCAGAGCGAGGTAAGCGATGAAATGCTTTTGAGGTGGATTGAGGAAAACATTCCAAGGCATTTTGTGGATGGAAATGACACGGCAAATGCTTTCGAGCGCTTGAGCAAAGCGGATGTATTCAATGGAAGGATAATGAACAGGCAGCACTACGGCTTTCTGCGCTACAGCAGCGAACTGATGACAGCAGGAGTTGCCCTCTCAAGGGAGCACGATTACCATGGCTGGATTCATTACCAGTTTCCCGGGCTTTTAAGGGTGCTGAGCAAGAGCAAAAAGGAAAGGAATCTGAAAAAAGAGTTGTGCAAAAAGATTGGAAAGCAAACGCACTCAAGCAGCAGAGCGGTGATGGCGCAGGATTTGCCTTTCCTGCAGGTTTTCTTCAAAGAAAAGGAAAAGGCAGCGCGTTTTGCAGCCCAGTTCGATTTGAGCGAGGAAGAAATCGCTTTCCTGCTCAGCACAAAACCTGAAACAAAAAAAGTTGGTGCAATTGCAGCTACAGCAGAGCAGCTGAAAAAAGAGCGCATTGCGGAGAAAAGAAAACAGTTCGCGCCTTTGTCTGAGCAACCTGGAGAAGAGCTGGGTGAAGAAAAGCAACAGCAAGCAGAAGAAGGGCAAACGAAACTGCTTTAGAAAATTATTTATTTTCTTCTGTATCCTTTATCTTTTGTATGCCCATAAAACCAAAGAGGCCCAGTGCAGTCAAAAGATGGCTGTTCAGCATTCCGAGGGCGAGAAGCATTGCAAGAGGAGTAAACTCTGCCCAAACAAGGCCTGCGTTTATGAGCAATTTAGTCATAGCACATAGGCAAGGCAACTTGGACAGGATTGTCTTGACAATGCTGCGCTTGCAAATCAGAGCAAGCAGGCTGCCAAAGGAAGAAAAGAAGGCAAGAAGGGCAATACTCAAAGATTATAGAAGAATGATAAGGGGCTGAACTTTTTTTTAAATTTCTGTTTCAAGCATTGCTTGGCACTATGCTGGCGTTGAGCATCCGTCCCCCGTGTTCCGTTGCCTTATTTTTTGCATTAATGCAAGCATGCTTATTTCTCCTCTTTTCCACTGGCTGATATATCCCAACAGTTTTTCGTTGTCAACGCATTCTGTTATTGCCGTGTTTGTGCAGTCTGCTGCGCATGTTTCAGCGCTTTCTCCAAGCTCTGGTTCACATGTTCCGTTGCTGTTGCAAAAATTTAGTGGATTTGGGTCTTCTCCGTCCCTAATTCCATCCTTGTCTGAATCTGGGTAAAAAACATCAGTCCCAATTGCAGTTTCTTCCGTGTCTAAAAGCCCGTCGCTGTCCGAATCCGTGATGCCTGTTTTGTTTTTTCCCAAAAACTTGGCTATGCCGTATACATTGGACCTGAACGTGTTTGTGCTTATCACTTTTCTATTCACCCCGCTTAAATCGTAGTCTTCTTTCCAAAAGCCCGTTTGCGCATCAGGGGCATAGTCTCTTAGGTATGCATCAATCCCTTTGTTCACCCCATAGCCCCATGCAATGCCCTCAATATCCCAATAGCCCCTTGTTTCGGCATAAGGTTTGCTTAAATCAAGGCAGCCGGAGTAATTTGCAGGGGACGTGCTGTCAAGGCAGGCATCTGAAATCATAAATTTGTATATGTATCCATCACCGTGATCTTGTAAGCCGTAAGATGGAATTGGGGTCACAAATTCGCCGTTTGCTTCCTCATCTATCAGGTAGTAGTTGAATCCGGCAAACCCGTACAGGCAGAGGTAGGGCTCCTCAGGGTAATAATAGTTGCAGGAAAATACCGGGTCGTTTGGATTAATTGTTGCATTTCCGCTTGGAGTGGTTGTAGTGTCATAGCTTCCTGTGGTATAGAATGTGAAAATATTTCCAGCTCCCTTTGGGTCAGGGCGCTCGTCATATGTGATGACCCTGTCTATGTAGTAGAGTGAATCCTCCAAAGCCTTTCTTATATTATCGCTGGTTGTTCCCGTTTCCTCCATTTTCTTCTCAATAAATCCCATTCTCCTAATTAGCTCAAGGCTTTCCCGCACGGCAAAGGCAGGCGGTTCAAACGGCCTTGCCGGCGTGCATTTGTCGTCCAATGCATGGTACTGCTGGCACCAGCTCCTGTTTCCATACTCTTGGAAGACATCGGTAAGCCAGTTTAGCTGGAGATTTAAATTATTCAATGCCGAGCTGTTGCCTGTGACCTCGTAATAGCGCCATAAAAACGGCAATAGGTTTGATATGGTGCTGTCGTTTATCGGCTTGTGCAACAAATAGCCGGCAACCAGCGACCCATATCCTTGGCCTCCTGTTACTAGCCTGCTCTTGCTGCCTGCCATTAGGGGGATTCCGCCGTTTGCATAAGGCTTGAATGCCTGCCCGTTTTTGAGAGGGTGTTCCGGCGGAAGGCTGCTGATATATGCTTTGAAAGGGTGCAACCCGCTCTTGCCAGACCAGCCAACAGTGATGTCAAAATAGCTTGCCCTTATTTCAAAATCGTTTCTGTATGCTTCCACCAGATTAAAAAATTTTGTTGCCCCATCCAAAAAATCTGTTCTGTCAATTCCTTCCAATGGGTCAACAACTCCCGAAGAAAAATCAAGGTCTTTTGTTGAATCATACAACTCCAGCAAAAAAATCGCAGCTTTGGTGCTGATGCTGTCGTCAAAAGCCACCCATGCGTCTTCCCTGGATAAAAGCCCGGCAAAGTCTATATCCCCCTGCTCTTTCGGAGTTTTTATTTTGGGCAGTGCCCAGTGGCCGATTTCATTTTGGATTTTGGCGTTGCTTCTGGTCTCAGGGTTATCTGGAATTATGAATGCATAATCAATAAGGCCCCCGCTCTCAAGCTGTGGCTTTTGCGATCCGTCTTTTGGATTTGTTTCCAAGTCTTTTTGAATTGACAACAGCGTTTTTCCGGCTTCAATCGCATACTCCAAATATAATTTGTTTCCCGTGTTTTCGTATGCCCGCAGAAAAGCCAGCCCTGCCCCGGGGATGCCTGGTTCCATAATAGAAACAAGGGGCTGGTTTGCTGCAACACTGTCGTCAACCCCCCACATTGGTTTTGAAGGGTCGTCCACTGTTTTTACCATTGGGAAGCCAACATAAGTATTGCCATCTGCGTGTTCAAACCTGCCGCCGCTTTCCCAAAAGGACTGGATAGCGGAATCGAGGTTGTCCAGCAAAATTTGGTTGTTTGAAGCTTGAGCGCCAGCTGCCCCAAGCAAAAGCGTTAGCAGAAAAGCAATTGCAATAATCTCCCCGTGGTGTTTCATTTTCATTCAATTAGAATAAGCACTTTGTTTAATAAAAATTTTGTTGTCGCCCAAAAGCGCTTCAAACTTCCATTTCAAGCACCGCTGTCGGCATCTGCAAACCGAAATTCTGCAGAACAGCTTTGCTAACCTCTCCAAGCAAACCCTTTTTGTTCCCGATTTTTATTGCAGCACTTTTTCCCGCAACAAATGCGGCATTATTCAATTCCTGCAGCTCATACTGCAATCCAAGGTGCTCTGCTATTGCCTGCAGCACGCTCTTTATCACTGTGAATTCCGCTTCCTTGCCGCACAATGCAATGCAGAGTTTGGTTTTTTCCGCAACAGCTGTTTCGCTTTTTGGCTCCAATTCAACCGTTTTTCCCAATTCAAAAATCTTCTGTGGATATGCATAGTGCTTGTTTGCTGCAAGGAAATCAAGCAGCTCTGGGAACAGATGCTTTCTGAAAACAGTGTAGCTCAGGCTCACTGGGTTTGCCAACTCGACAAACTGTTCTTTCTCCGCATCCAATCCAATCATTGCAGCCTGCTTTTCCTTGTTTGTCATTGTGTAAGTAAGCACTTCCTGCAGGCCAAGCCCAATGCACACTTCTCTCACCAAATCGATTTGCCTTGTTTCATCCCTCTCCTTTCCAACTGTTGCAAGCTTTATCTGCAAAGGCTGGATTTTGTTATAGCCGTAAGAAATCAAAACATCCTCAATCACATCAACAGGGTGCAGAATGTCCTGCCTGTACGCCGGATAAGCGCATTCAAGCATTGCCCCTTTTTCTTTTACCTCATACCTTGCCTTCTGCAGCAATTCGATTATTTCCTTATTTCCCAAATCCAACCCGCTGAATTCCTTAATATCCTGAATTTTTACATTCACTTTTTTCGGCGAAAAATCAGGCGTTTCAATTTTCTTGTTCGGATAGCGAACCGCAACACTGTAAATGCTGAAACCCCTTTCTGCAAGCGCCGACACCATTACATTCAAAGCAGTGTTAACCGTTTCCTGCTCAAAGCCTGTTACCTCAACCAGCATCTCTTTTGTTGCCTCGCTTACTTTTCCGGTGAGCTGGGAATTAATTATTGGCGGCATTGATGCAACAACCAGATTGCTGTCCTCAAGGATTGGGAACCTGTCACTGCCCTGCAACAGGTGCGCGTACTCTTTCCCTGTCGGATGCTCCTGCAATATCTCCAGCAAATCCATTTCAACCTTGTACTCCAGTGGAATGAATTTTTTCTCCCTTGGCTTATATGCGCGATAGTGCATTGGAGGTAGTAGCTTGCTCCAGTCATACAATCCAATTGCTGCCTCTTTTCTTTTCCTTCCAAAAGTCAGGCAGACCTTTTCCTGAAGCTGAATCATCTGCACAAGGAATTCCTCTGTCACTTTCACATTTTTCACAATTGCAGCAGCAATGCACGGCCTGACGCCTGCAACGCTTTTGTCAACAATCAATTCAACCCCGCTTTTCTTTACAGAATATTTTGGAATTCCCCTTTCTTTGGTAAGCCTGCCTCTCAATTCGCGGGCAATTCCCTCAGCGCTGAGCAAATCTGGCCTGTTTGAGTCCTTTACCTCGACAGTAATGCTATCCCCCTCGGCAGAATCCACCTCGCTTTTCGCATACATTACAGCCTCTTTGAATTCAGCAAGCGAAAGCTTTTTTCCAACCAGCTTCTGCATGTCACGCAAGCTGACATTTACGTTTGGCATTTCACTCAACCCTTCCTTTTTGAAATTCTTTTTTGCATAGCGGGCATTTGTAGCGCCGATATTTTCTATTCTCTTGCTTTGTAAAACCGTTTCTCCAAACTTTTTTGTGTCCACAATGAATGCAGGGAATATCTATTGTGCCCAAATTTTTCTTTTTTAAAAGTTTTTTCTCATCATTACTCTTTTCATATTTTATAATGCGTAATTTAGCCTCCCGCTTTTCTTCATGTTTAGAAAAAGGCAATAATGTGTCTGCTAACTTTACAATATCCTTATGGTTCGTCATCATAACCCGGTATAAGTCAAAGTTGCACTTCCGTGTCCCATAAACGCCTTTTTTTCTAACCAAATAAAGATGCGAGTTAAACCCAAGCCCTTTTAGTTTTTGATTAATCTGTTCCAAAATTGTTTTATCACAGGTGCCCAGACTAAAAACAAGATCTTTCCATTTCCCGCCGTATTTCTTATGTTCGGTTATTATCCAGCTGGCTTCACTGTCACAGTACCCCGCTAAAAACGAGTAGAATGCCCCTTCGTCATTTAAGATCCAATCCGGAATTGATTTTGGTTTTTCTATTAAAAAGTCAAATGAAGGGTGCAGATAACAATTTATTTTTCGGCTTTTCTCGGTAAAGCCCCCCTTTGCCTCGTATTCATTGACATGAGAATATTTTTCAAAGGCATCTCTAAACATTTGCATTTGCGCTTTTTTTGGGGATGTAGTGCAGGCAACTACTAACCTGCAGTGTTTTTGGGCACTAACATCACCGGTTCTTAATCCAATTAAATATGCTTTTTCAATTAAGTTTCCGTCGAATGTGTGTCTTGTGAGATTTTTTCTGTCAGACGGTCGCCTAGCCACCTTGAATCGTTCCATATGGTAGGCAATACTCCCTTTGGATTTCATGCCGTACATTTTTGCAATCTTGAAAAGGGAAAGTTCTTTTTTCCAATACAAATCCTCCAACACTTCTTTTGATATTTCTTCTCTATTCATACTCCCACCGATTTACCTCTTGACCGTTACTTCCAATATCTCCTTTTCTTTTACTTTGAATTTCTTAACTATCCTTGATGGAATTGTTATAACTAATGCATTTCCTGTTTTCCAAACCTTTGCATCAAATATTCTATGCAGCCCCACACTTATCACGTAAATACTTTGTATATACAAATATTAAAAAGGTTTTCTCTTAATTCGTCACCATTGGCGCGTTTCTCAACCATTGCAGGTCTTTGCTAAACAATTGCCGTATGTCTTCAATGCCCAGCTTAATCATCGCCAGCCTATCTACACCAATGCCCCATGCTATTACTGGTTCTTTAATTCCCAAAGGCAGAGTAAGCTCTGGCCTGAAAATTCCTGCGCCAGCTACCTCCATCCAACCAATCTTTGGGTGTTCAATGTAAAGTTCGCAACTTGGTTCGGTGAAAGGGAAGTACCCACTTGTGAATTTTACTTTTTTTGCTCCAGCCATTTCAATTGCAAGTTGTTTTAAAATGCCAAGCAAGTGCCTAAATGTCAGGCTTTTGTCTATTATTATTCCTTCTAACTGATTAAATTCAATCAAGTGCCGTGCGTCAACTATATCGGGTCTGTAACATCTTGCAATCGTAAAGTATTTTCCCGGCACTTCAACTCCTTCTACAAGCTGCCTTGCACTGTGGGCAGTCCCGTGTGCAGCCGGCATCAACCTGCTTGCAATCTGTTCGCTCCACTTATAGCGCCATCCCCTGCTTCCAGTGCCTGCCCCATTCTCGTGCGCTGCCTTCACTCTTTCAACAATTTTTTTGTCAGGCAGCTTTCCGAATTTCGGCTGCTTTAATTGGTAAGTGTCAGTCCAGCTTCTTGCAGGATGATTCTGCGGCTGGAAGAGAGCATCAAAGTTGTAGAATTCCTGCACAATAAGCCTTTCCTGCATTTCCTGAAAGCCAAGAGAAACAAGCTTTCTCCTCAACTGGTTCAGGAACTGCACATAGGGCTGCCTTTTTCCGATAATTATTTTCGGGACAGCGCCCTCAATATTGTACGTTCTTTCCTTTACATCGGCAAGCAATTGCAATGCCTCTTCCCCTGATTTGTTCAGCCTTGCTTTCTCTTCAGTTTTTTCAATTCTTTCAACCAGGCTCCTCCTCATTGCCTCGCTTAATGCTGCATTCTCTTCCTTCCCAAGCTCTTCCCCTGAAGAGATTTTTTTCAGCAGCCCTTCCACCACATACTTTCCTTCAATCAGCTGTTTTTCCAATCCTGTGAATTCAAGCATTGTTTCCTCGCCAGGCATTACGCTCACCCAGGCATTCCTTTTTGTAATTCCCATTGCAACATTTAGCTCCGGGGCATTCAGGCTGCTTTTGCCCTTAACCTGCTGCAGTGTTCCCTTGCCCCCTAGCGCCTGCAGTGCCTCAACGAACAATCTTTCAGGCAGGCCGTTGCCCAAGCTGGTTTTTCCCATCGCTGTTAGAACAAGCAGGCTTTTCTTTTCCTCACTTAATTCAATCAGGCCCTTCTCCTTGAGCCACTGCACCGCCCTCCTCACGCTGTCAATGGGCAGGTCGCTTTCCTTGCTTATCCCTTCCGCTCCCTTAAAGCTGCCGCTGTCAAGTGCCCTCAGTGTTCTTGCCTCGATTTCGCTCAGGCTCTGTACTGTTTTTTGTAAATCCACTTTGAACCACTTTTTGATAATTGAATATTATAAGAACATTAAAACCATTTTTTAATATTTGCAATGCAAGTGGTTAAGTTTTTATTCAGGGAATTGCTTATTGTAATTGATTGAAATGAAGCATCTGCTTGTGTTTCTGTTAATTGCAATGCTGTTTATTACCGCTGCTACTGCTGCGCAAAGCTGCGTAGCAGCCCCTGGCGCGGAAAACCTTATAGTTAACGGGGATTTGGAATTGGGCAGCGGTGATGTCCCCGAGTGCTGGTATAAAACTGGTGATGACTCAATTAATAATATCTTGTTGTGGGTTGCTGACCCCTTTTCAGAAGGCCATGGGAAGGTTCTTTATTCTGAATTCACTGGAGTTGGGGTGAAAACCTCTTTTCGCTGGTATCAGGTTGTTGAAGGGCTAGAACCAAACACTTGGTATGAGCTATCAGCAGACATGGCCTTTAAGGATATGGTTCCGCTCATAGACCTTAACCAAGAGATGGATGAAGATTCTGTTGCTGTTGGAATAGCTGGGGCCACCTTTGGGAAGCTACGATACCCGCTTTATATTATGGGGTTAGAATATGGTGAATGGGATGAAGACGTTTGGGTTTACAGAACCTACAAAGAGAAAAGCCAGGGCTGGGCAAAACTAACGACGTATTTTAAAACGGATGAAGGCGTGGACAGAATGACCATAAGGACACTCAACTATCCAAAAGGAAAATTATACGTTGACAATCTTGTCCTAAAAAAGGCTGGAGAAAGGAATTCGTTCAAGAAATCAGGCACGTTGGAATTTTTAAAATACAAGGGCAAGGATTTTTTTCCAATTGTTCTCCGGGATTATCCGGTGGACGCAGCCGGGACGCCTTTATCATTAAGTGAAATAAAAGCAGCAGGGTTTAACACTGTTAATGCACTAGGCTATCCATCAATAAAAGAAGCATCACTTGAAAACAATCTGGTTCTAATGATGCAGCTTAATGAGTTTCTATATAAGGAGGGCGACTCTCTAGATAGACAGTCTTGGGTTTATGACCCAAGCCATTCAATAAATTACCAGGGGGCAAGGATAATTAAAGAGCGTATTGATAAATGGGGTAACGTTGAAAACGTTGAAAACTTTTTATTCTTTGCCGGCATGGATGAAATTACATGCAAACCAGTGAGAAGGGGGGCACTCTTGCCCCAACTGGAGTCATTTAAAAAAATAAAAGAATACATAGGTGCCAATGCCCCCGGAAAATACATTAGATACAACTTTTGCGGAAATTACTCCCCCTACACTGGCATAGCCCAACACTTTGCCGATTATTATTTTCCAACAATGGATATTGTGACCTTTAATCAAAACATGCCTCAAGCATACCCTCAAACAGAAAAACCAAGAGAACTGGGAAAAGGGGGGGAAATCGCGAGATTGCTATTAGACCTATCTTACACATCAGGTGCCCCAAAAAACATTTTTGCCGTTGCCTTGGGCGTGCGCGAATGGTCTACCTGGGACGGCGTTCATGACTCTGACAACCCTTATATTGGAAAACTTCCATTTAATTTGCAAAGATTTCAAGTTTGGGACCAGATAATAAACGGGGCAACTGGATTAATAGTCCTTAATTTTGGAGACAATCAATATTATGATTACAGAATAAACTTAGACAAGCCTCTTGACGATTACCACTGGCAGCAAATCAAAACCATCTCAAAAGAAGCAGCCGCCCTTTACGACGTTCTCCTGGAAAAAGATTTCTACAATGAATGGCAGGCAAGCGATAACAGAATAGAAGCAATGATGAAGAAGCATGCTGGCAAAATCTATCTTTTCACTGCAAGCACGCACTATGAAGACATTCACGATGTAATAATCACTCTCAATAGTCAGTACACAATAAAATCAGTGAAAGCACTCAATGACATAATCAACGGAGACATAACAAACCCAATTGATAGACCAATTACACCAGCAACAGCAAACAGTTTTGTCGACGACTTTGTTGGGGACGACGGCTCGCATGCATCTGCAGTAAGCCCTGGATATGCTGTGCACATTTACGAGATTGAATTAAGCGCCTGCGGCAATGGCACCTGCGAAGCAGGCGAAACTGCCTCGTGCCCGCAAGACTGCCAAGAATGCGTTGACAACGAAAAACTGTTGGGATACATCAGCCAGTGGAAAAGAGGAGAAATAACCATGCTTACATTAATGCAGAAAATAAGGCAACGGAACACAGGGGAAGGATGCCCAACACCACCATAGCGCCGACAGCAGTGCTTGAAATGGGGATTTGAATATTTTTGGGCGATAACAAAATTTTTATTAAAGAAAGTGCTTATTCTAATTGATTGGAAATGAAGCATTTGCTTGTGTTTCTGTTCATTGCAATGCTGTTTATTACTGCTGCAGGGCAAGCTTGCAGCCCAGCTCTTGGCGCGGAAAACCTTATAGTTAACGGAGACCTGGAATTGGGCAGTGGCGGTGTCCCTGAATGCTGGACAAAGGTTGGGGAAAAGCTAGGGCATATTTTAGATTGGGTTGCTGATCCAGCAGGGCAAAGGGGGATGGTTCTTAAATCAGAATATACTGGCGAAGGCGATCCAAGTTACTTTAATTGGCAGCAGACGGTTTATAACATAAAACCCAATGCCTGGTATGAGTTTTCTGTAGATTTTGCCATGTATGAGATCGAACCAAACATTGATGAAACCGGGCACATAAACCAAAACTCTTGGTGGGCGGGTGTAAGCTTAATAATAGAATCAACTCATGAGATAGCGGATTACTGGGGGAGAACTCGTTTTTGGGCAATGGGGCCAAAGCTTGTTGACTGGGATGATGGGGCATGGATATACCGAACATACGAAGTGGGAAATCAGGGTTGGAGAACATATAAAAAGCGCTTTAAGACTCCAAGCAATGCAGATGTGGCTGGTGTAATGACTTATAACTTGCCAAAAGGAAAATTGTATGTTGACAATGTTATTTTGAAGGAAGTAGATTCTGGTGATGAAACCGCTTTTAAAAAATCAGGGGCTCTAAATTTTATAAAATATAAAGGGCAAGATTTTTTTCCCATAGTTTTTTTGGGCATCCCTCTTGAAAATAGCGGTAACAATCTGTCTTTAGCTGAAATAAAAGAGAAGGGGTTTAATACTGCTGGCGAAACAAAGTATAAAATAAATAATGCGGGCATTGGGGCAGAAAAGCTCAAACAGATTTATAGTGAAAACGACCTTGCTTTAATGGTTGGGCTGTCAAGCATTGTTTCTAAGGAAAACGATCCATTAAATAGGCCTTATTGGGTTAATGACCCCCTTCATTCTGTTAATTATATTGGCGCAGAAGCAACGAGAAAAACTATTGGGGATTTTAATAATTTTGAAAACCTTTTGTTTTTCAGAGGCGAAGACGAAATCACATGCCATCCCACAAGAAGAACAGGCAATTTCCTCCCTGATTTAAAATCCTTCCAAACAATAAAATCTTATACAAACAGTAATGCTCCGGGAAAATTACTTCTATACAATTTTTGCGGTGTCCCTTACCCTTATACCGGGCTGGCCCAAGATTCTGTTGATTACTATTTCCCAATAACAGATGTTATAACCTACACCCAAAACATGCCAGTAGCATATGATGGAGAATATAATGAAGTACCGAAGGCCAGGGCATTGGGAATTGGAGGAAAGCTTACAAGCTGGGTAATTGCCTCTTCCCCCAGCAAATATGTTCTTGCATATGTTTTAGGGGAAAGGGAATGGGCGCTTTGGGACGGCATTAATGACTCTAACAACCCTTATATTGGAAAGCTTCCATTCAACTTGCAAAGATTTCAGGCATGGGACCAAATAATAAATGGGGCTGTTGGAGTTTTATTTCACGGATATACAAACAGCCCAATAAATTTAGAAAACACGTATGATAACTATCATTATCAACAGCTAACAACAATCTCAAAAGAATTATCTGAATTATACCCTGTTTTGCTGACAAAAGAATTCTTTGGTGAATGGGAAGTTTCTGATCCAAGAATAGAAATCATGATGAAAAAACACAACGGAAAAATTTACCTCTTAACAGCAAGCACACACTATGAGGACCTGCGAAACGTAACAATAACACTTAACAGCAAATACAAAATAACCAAAATAACCGCATTAAACGACATAGCAAATGGAAACATAGACAACCCAACTGACAGAAGCATTGCCCAAAGCACAGCAAACAGCTTTGTTGACGATTTTGTGGGGGACAATGCAGGTTCACCAGCGGCTGTAGCAACCCCAGGATACGCTGTCCATGTCTACGAAATTGAATTCAGCGAATGTGGCAATGGCCAATGCGATTCAGGCGAAACATTTGAAACCTGCCCGGCAGACTGCACCCAAGAATGCATTGACACACCAAAATTAATGAACCAGTACATCCCCCAGTGGAAAAAAGGAGAAAGGACAATGCTTTCATTAATGCAGAAAATGAGGCAATGGAAAGCTGGAACAGGATGCCCAACTCCAGCATAGCGTTGCTTTCAATTTTGCATCCTAATTTAGCAATTAAATTTATAACCATTCAACACACCTAATTCTACTATGCTTTTCATTTTGGACAGCAGCGCTGTGCTGAACGATTTTTCCTTCCAGTTCAAAGAAGAGCACAGCTATATTACCACGCCGTTTGCGTTTGATGAATTGCGTGATTTGCGGAGCAGGAACTTGGCTGAAAACGCTTTGCAGAACGGCTTGCTTAAAATAAGAGAGCCAAGCGCGGAATCAATAAAATTGGTTGAAAAAAAGGTTGCGGAAAAGGGCTTTTCGCGCTTAAGCAAAACAGACATTTCCCTGCTTGCATTGGGGCTTGACCTCAAGGCTGGAAAGAAGAAATTCAGGCTAATAACGGACGATTACAGCATCCAGAACTTCTGCAAGTTGCTCAAAATCCCTTTTGAGTCTGTTATAAGGGGCAGAATAAAGGAAACAATCTCCTTCACGCCGTTCTGCCCTGCATGCGGTAAAATGGTTAAAAAAGGGCAAAAAGCCAGAAACTGCCCTGTTTGCGGTTCAAGTCTGATTAAAGCAAGGGCAAAATAGTTACAGCGGGTTGATTGCTTTAATCTGCTCTATTTTTCCAAAGTCTTTTTCGTTTTCAGTAACTATTTTGAACAGTTGGTTTTCAAGCATTGTGGCAGCAATCAGTGCGTCCCAGAAGTGCATTTTGTGCTTTATTGATGCCGCAATTGCTTTTGCAACGGTTTGGCTGTCATAGTTTATTTTAATCATATTGCCTGATTTCAAAAAGCTTTCAACAATTATGAACGCATCTTCTTTTTTTAGCGGAAACTCTATTTTCTCTGTTAACCCATTATACAATTCTGCCAGAACTTGATTGCTAACCACAGCCCTTGTTTTTCCTGTTAAAATTCTTTCAACAATCTCCTTGCATTTGGTTTTTTTCTCAGGCTCTGATTCATCATAGGCATAAATTAGGATATTTGTGTCAATTAAGGCCAGTTCATCGTTCATGCAATTCAGTCCTTGACTTAAATTTAAGTCTGCCCATTTTAAACCCTTTTTCCAAAAATTGGAGGCTTTTTTTAATAGCGTCTTCCCCATGCCTTTCAGCCCAATCGTCCATTGCCTGCGTTACAGCCTTGCCCAAACTGCCCTTTTGCTTTCCGAATTTCTGCACTGCCCTTTCCCTAAACCTATGCTCAACAGCATCCTCAACACTAACAGTCATAGTGCCCATAAAAAATCAATATATTTAGATTAGTAAACATTTAAATATATAATTATCTAAATACACCGCCCAATAGCAGTTCACCAATTAACTCATTATAGTTACATTTATATATATCCTGCCCTGCAAGTTATTTAAGGCAGAGGCAAATGTTCTTCGAATTCGTTCAGGCAGTGCTAACGCTTAACGTGAATTGGCTAGCCTGGCTTATATCAGCAAATTGGCATTACTTTTTCGCTTTTGCTGCATGCTGCTTCTTTTTTTGGAATGGCAATGTAAAAAAGGCAATTGTCGCCTTTTTCTTGCTTTCAATTGTAGTGTGGGCGGCAGCGGACTTTTCTACAGTGAGCGGCTGGATGTGGGCTGTCGGCGGCTTCTTTGCGATTTATTACATATCAAAAATTGCCGTAATGGTATTTGCAGAATCCGTGCCGCAATTGAAGCGTTACCTGGTTGTTGTGAGCGTAGTGCAGTTTTGGGTGCTTTTCATAATTTACAATATGTTCCTGAGGTGAAAAAATGGGGTTGTTTAAAAGAGGCTTGTGGTTTGCGTTCATAGTTTTCTTCCTTTACATATTTGTCAGCATGCTTGGCGGCATTGGCATAAAATTGTTTGACAACGCCATATACACGGAATTTGGTTTTATTGTGTTCATAAGCTATATAACGCTTGATTGGTTCCTCGGGTTTTATGATTAACTGGTGGAGAAAAAGCATAGAAAAAAATATTGAAAAAGTGACAAAAAATGTTGCTGGAAACACTATCCCACATAATGGCTTTTGACCTAGATTGGGTAGCTACGCTTATTTTGAGTAATCTGCACTGGGTGTTTGCCCTTTTTGCCTTTGCCTTTATTGCTGAAAAAGGGCATCGCCCGGTGTGGCACTTTTTGGTACTAACTGCACTGCTTTACGCATTCGGCGACATCTTGGGCTTGGCAGGCTGGATTTTGACACCGTTCATTTTGGCTGCCCCTTTCCAGCTTGGCATTGACCTTTTCTTCCCAGCCGGGAGCTGGCCGAGGAAAAACTTTGCTTTAGTTGTTACAATATTCCTTATGGTTACAACCTTCATCAACACATTTTATTTCAGGTTCGGGTGACCAAAAATGGGTGTTTTCAGGAAAGCGTTTGATTCAGTGCTTTACGCGATTGCAATAGTCGTGGGGCTCTTTATGGTTTCTACGCTGCTCGGTGTGAGCTGGCAGTTTGGTCAGCTTTTCTCTGCTCCAGCAACTGTTGTGCTGGCTTTCCTCATCTTCACAATAATTGCGCCGAAGTGAAGCCCGAAAAGAAGGCATGCCTGATTTATTGCGCCGAAGTGAAAGCAGAAAGAGAGCGGGCATTTTCCTTTTCTTTTTTCAATCATTGCAGCGAAGTGAAAAGCAGGTCTGGTTATTTCCTTTATTCCTCTTCTTTTTTTTTAAATCGCTTTGTTGGCTTGGAGCTGGAAATTTTGCTGTTTTTATTCTTCCTCTTCTTTGCTTAAATCGCTGCGTTCCACAATGTAGTTTTCTATTTTGTTTGCAATGCTCTTCCTTTTCAGGAAAATGGCGCCGCATGCTATTAGGGCTATTGCAATCAATACCCAGAAAAGGTCGCTTTTCATCAGCTGCTGCAATACCGCGCCGAAGTCAAATGAGGCAATCTGCTTGAACATTCTGTAGTTCAGTGTCAGCTTGTTTCCGTTTTTGTAGCCGCTCCAGGTGACACTGTTGCCGCTTACCACCGCTTCTGGTTCAATCGGCTGCTGCAATTCTGCTCCTGACGGCAGGTTCACTGTAATTGTTGTATTTTGGGGAATTACCCAAAGGCTTCCCGAAAGGAAATAGTTGAAGAAATTTTGCAGTATTGAATACTCTATTACCCTGGTTGTTTCCCTTTTTTTCTCCATCAGGCTGCTTTTCAGCGAGTAAGTCATTTCAAGGAAAGTTGAATCGTTTTCAATGAATGAAACCTTGCTTGCAGCTATTTCATCCTGCTGCCCAATGTATGGGTGCAGCTTTTCATCATATGCTTCCCAGCCTTCAATCCTTACGCCGATTTCCTTGCTCTTTTCCCTGAATGCAAGCAATTGCTGCTGGTCCTGGAATTGCAGGAAGAAGCGCTCTGTCACCTGGGCGCTGCCCTGTGCGTCCACATCGATTTTGATTGAGTGTTCTGAAATGGTGTAGACCTGGCTGCTGCAGTTAAGCGCGAAAAGCAGCGCAATGAATGCAATTAAAAAATTTCTTGCCAGCAATCTTTTTCCCCTTATATAAAAAGGGCTTTCATTTAAAATACCTTTTCCCGCACAGTGTCAAGCTAAAGAAATATTGGTTTTTGTTTCATTGCTTGACACTGTGACAATGCCAAGCTAAAGAATATTTTTTTTTAATTCATTGCTTGGCATTGTGCCAAGGCTTTTTTCCGCAGGAAAAAAGGCTTTTGCCGAAGGCCTTTTTTCCCAAGGCTTTTTACGCGAAGCGTAAAAAGGCTTATTTAATATTTTTTTCCATTCGGGCTTTTGCAAAACTTTTGGCCTCTGCTTTGGCTTTTGGGCGAATTTCCGGATTTAAATTTTCTCGGCGTTTTTTTTTGGACATTTTAATTAATTGAATAATCAAAAGCCATGCAATTTGCGCAAAAATTAATTTTAGTAAAAAAACCTTGTTTTTAAATTCTTCTTTGGATTGTTTTTTATAGTTCCCCTTATGGTTAAAGTACAGTATTTCGGCCACAGCTTCTTCAAGGTCAGCTTCCCGAGCAAAAACATCTTGTTCGACCCGTACATTGAAAGCAAGGGCAGCGAACAGCATCTCAAAAGGCAGATTGAATGCGCTGCAAAAGCGCGCGATTTGAAGGACATTGCATTGATTCTGATAAGCCACGAGCACTTCGACCACTTTGACAAGCAGCTTGTTGAAAAAATCGCGGCAAGGGACGGCTGTGCAATCGTTTCGGCCGAGCACCTGCTGCAGAAGCTGAATGTCTCAAAGCGATTGCTGCACCCGATTAAAATGAATGAAACAGCAACAGTAAGGGGCGTTGAAGTGAAGGCTGTTGCAGCCCATCACCCGCAGGCATTCTATCCGCTCGGCTTTTTGGTCAGCTGCAATGGAAAAAGCATTCTGCACGCTGGAGACACTGACCTGATTGACGATTTCAGCGAATTAAGCCCTGATGTTGCGCTGCTTCCGATTGGCGGAGCAATGACAATGGACTGCGTTGATGCAGTAAGGGCAGTGAAAACAATGAAGCCACGCATCGCAATTCCAATGCACTACAACACATTCAAAGTGATTGAACAGGATCCTGCAGAATTCAAGGCAAGGATTGACAAAAGCATCCTGAAAACAAAACCGGTAATACTCAAGCCAGGGCAAACGTTCACGCTGCGCTAATGAAAACAGTTATAAGGAATTGAAAAAAATAGCGGAAATGCGAGTAACCTTTTTATGCCATTCACGCTGTGCTGACGAAAACAGCCACAAGGAACCATGCTATTATAAAGAAAGCGAAAAACGCTGCCAAGAGAACAAACGCGTTTCTGTACTTGATTGCCGCATTCTTTTGCCTGACAACAGCTGCAACAAAAGACGCTACAACATACCAATAAATTAAATGTAGCACTAATGGCAAAAGCAGTTGTATGAAACTATCCGGGGTTAAAACATCTAACGCAGTCAGGGTTGGCAAATCTAAAATGAATAAAAAAAACATTAAAGGAAGATTGAATCCGCCATAAAGCAAAGAAACAAACACGGCATAGTACAGGGGAAAAAAGCTGAGCCCAAGATTTAATGCAAAGTGCACCGCGATTATTATAAAGAACAGTGCGATGGTTATTTTTCTCGGTTTCAAAAAATTTTTTATGTTTTCATCGCTTAATGCTTTTTTAAAACCTGTCTTGCATGTTTCCCCCAACTTCATAATTTTCATCCCTCATTTCCCTTCAGGGTAATATCTCCAGTTCACAAACCACACGAGGAAAGCGAATACATCCAGCGCCAGAATTACGCCGGCACCAGCAAGCATTGCAAGATGCAGCAGTTCGTTCAAAACAAAATTGAACGCTGCATAAAACATTCCAGCAGCGATTGCCAGCAAAGCAAAAAATCCCTGAAAGAAACGCATAACAATAACACGCCAAAGAAGTTTATTAAGCTTCCCCTGCTTTCCTCAAATCATCAATTGTTCCAATATCCAAGCACTTCCCTTCGTACACAACAAACCCTGCTTTTTCATTTGCAGCGACTGCGTTGATTGAATCAGTCAGCTCGAACTCGCCCCTCTGGCTCATCTTCGTTTTCTTGAGCGCGTCAAAAATTTTTTCAGTGAAAAGATAAGCGCCAGCATTCACCAAATCGCTTTCAATTCTGCCTTCCGGCTTTTCAACAATCTGTTGCAGGTTTTTTCCTGAAACAAGCGCAACCCCAAATCGCTCAGGACTCTGTTCCCTGCGCAATGCAATAACCGCATCAAAGCCCTTTGCCCTTGCCAGCTTTTTCCACAACAAAGGTTGAACAATCACATCACAGTAAGCAACAAAAAATCTTTTCCCGGTTTTCCCTTCAGCCTGCAGCAAAGCATGCGCTGTTCCCATTGCAATCCTCTGCCAGACATAGCTCAGCCTCATTTTGCCGAATTTTTTTCCAAAACGCTTTTCAACCTCTTCCCCCTTGAAACCAATTACAATCACTGCCTCGCGCACGCCTGCTTTCTGCAGTGATTCAAGAACATGCTGCAGCAGTGGCTTGCCCTTTAATTCAACCAGCGCCTTCGGCTTGTCGTTTGTAAGAGGCTTCATTCTCACCCCCTGGCCTGCCGCCAAAACAACTGCTTTCATCGCCTTATCCACCTTGCTTTCCCTGTTCTTTTTTTAATTCTCTTTTGTATTCTTGTTGTTTTTCTCAGGTGTGGTTGAAGGGGGACATTCAGTGGACCTTCAAGCACTTGAATGGAATCCCAAAGCATGTCGCTTTCCCTGCTGCTTGCGGTTTCCATTTGTTTTCGCAATAATGCGATCGCTTCTTTCTGTGATGGCCCTTCGTGTAAATAAGGTTGCAAAGTAAATTTATCAACTTGCACTTTTCTGTCAAGTGCTTTTGGAGGTTTTGTAAAAAGTATGTCAAGTTTATTCCATAGTCCTATTGGGATTTGTTTTTTTTTGGACTCTGAGAAAAGCCTACTATATTTTAGGGCAACATTTTGGATGGCATTTTCGCAAAGCTGAGCAACCCCTACAAGCTGTTTGCCAATGCGGGAAAATTGTACAGGGTTATAGTGTTGCATTCCCCCAGTAATGCTTCCAGAGCCAAGGTGATTAATTTCATAGACAGTCAAATTGTAAAGCTTGTTCCAATACAATTGTTCCGTTGCACACTGAACAAGGTCGCGCAGAATTTTTATTTGTTCTTTATTTAGTTTTTGCATACTGCCCACATTCATTTTCTAATCGACTTCCACTTGTTCCATTGCGGTAGCAATAATCTCATTTTTTATCCTTCTTATGCTCTTTTTTGACTTAATCAAAGCGCCGAATTGTTTTAATGCATCCCTTGGTTTTCGCCACTGATGCAAGCGAATTTCACCATCGGGTAAAACGCTTATAATGCACTCATCTTTGCCGTCTTTCATATTAATTCCCAACAACTTTTTTTTCAAATACTTTCGTCCAAATTTCAATTGCAATCCAAACCGTTGTTTTCAATCCAGGTTGGCGCCTTTTTTCATTGCTGTCTCCCTTCCCATTTCCAATAACGTGTCAATAACCATCCTCTTTTCCAAAGCACGCGCTATCGGCCAGAGATATCCTGCCCTCTTGTCAAACTCACCTGGGGTCATTCTATATTCCTTAATTATTTGCGACCTTAAGGGGGCACCTGGCAGCTTCAACAGCAATTGAGCAATTGCTGCATCCCTTTGAAGCATCCTTCTGGTTGGGGGCAATTTGTAGCGCGGAATTCTCACCTCATAGAGCCCCCTTGCTTTGCTTTTCCGCATCACCCGCTTCTTTGCGCCACTTTTTCGTCTCCCAGGCATTTTCATCATTGCTTAAGCATCTCCTAAACTTCAATTTCCATCAAGTCTTTTGCAACAACAACGTTTGCGAATTCCATGCGAGCCTCGTTTTCAACATCCTCGTTTTTTTTGTAGCGCGGTGAAATGTGCAATAGGACAAGTTTTTTTGCTTTTGTCTGCTCCGCTACCCATGCTGCCTGTTTTGCTGTTGAGTGCTTTGTTTCCTTTGCCCTTGAAATGTGCTTGTCCAGAAAGCTTGCCTCATGCACAAGCAAATCGCTTTCCATTATTGCGTCAAAGTAGCTGTCGCTGGGCAAAGTGTCCATTATGATTGAAATCTTTTTTCCCTTTTTTCCCTTGCTGTAATCCAGCACCTGCTCCGGCTTGAATGTTTTTCCCTTCACTTCCACGCTTTTGCCCTGCTGCAGCCTGCTCCACAATGGCCCTTCTGGAATTTCCAGCTGCACCGCTTTCTGCCTCTGGAATTCGGCAACCTTGTCATTCTCTTTGAACACATAGCCAATGCAAGGAATATCGTGCTTTAGCGGAACAGCGCTTATTGTGAATTTTTCCCCCTTGAATGCAATGCCCCTGCCGACTTCCTTTACTGTGATTTCAAAGCTTTTCCGAAACATTGCAAAGTTCAGCACTTTCCTAATCTCTTTTTCAGTTCCCCTTGGCCCAATCACATAGAGCGGAGCGTCCCTGCCGTGCATTGACATTGTTGCAATCAATCCAGGCAGCCCGAGCACGTGGTCTGCGTGCCAGTGGCTCAGGAAAATCGCGCCAACCCTCATGTAACTCACGCCTGATTTCATCATCTGCCTCTGGGTTCCCTCTGGGCAGTCAAACAAAAGCGTGCTTCCTTCAAACTGCAGCGCTACCGCTGTCAGATTCCTCTCGACAGTGGGGTTTGAACAAGATGTTCCAAGAACAACCAATCTGATTGGCATAATTTAAGTGTAATGAGAAATGTTTATTTATTAGTTTGCACTTGCATTATTCAATGGATAGAAAAATTATTTTGCTTGTTTTGGTTGCCTGCCTTCTTTCAATGAATGCATTTGCCAGCATGGCTATGCCTGTTCTCGGCGTGAACCATGAAACAAAAGAATGCGTTGAATTCTTTACTGGGGATGAATGCGTCTACTGTGAATTGCCATCAGGATGGAAAGCTTTAGGCGATTTTCGGGATGCCAATTGCCCTGAAGGCTACGCTGTGCTGGAGACTTTTTCCGTTGATTCTGTTTGCACAAGTGCAAAAATCGATTTCTGCTGCACTATTAACCACAGCGGCGCTGGCGGAGACTGCGAAGACCTTGTGGTAAACGACGTTGAAAAGAAATGTGCCTTTGTTGAAGACATTGCTGAATGTGAGAAACTTCCCGCTGGATGGCAGAGTGCTCCTATTGACGAATTTTTGGGCAGGCTCTGCCCTTCTTATGATTATGGATATGAGTGGCTTGAGGATTACCTTAAATGTGAACCCGCAGGCAACGGGGGCAATGGTGGAAATAGTGATGTCAATGGCAACGGGGGTAATGACGGAAACGGAAATGGCGGTTCTTCCGCCCAAGGCAGTGAAACAATGGTTTATGCGGCTGTCCTGCTTTTCATTTTAATAATTGGCATAATAGCATTCAAGAAATTCAGAAAATAAAAACAGCCAATGTAGCGTCTCCTTTTCAATTCCAAACCTTTTTTAATTCTTTTAATGTTTAATTAATTCTGTTTATGCCCTCAAAGAAGCCTTTAGCACTGCGTGCAAAACCCTTGGGAAAACAGCCTTCGGCAAAAAGCTCGAAAGAATTCAAGAGCACTGCTGATGTGCCTGTTCCAAAGAGAATAGTTGACCAGGTGCTTGGCCAGGAGAAAAGCGTTGAATTGATTAAAAAAGCCGCAGCGCAAAAAAGAAATGTTCTGCTTATCGGCCAGCCCGGAACAGGAAAAAGCATGCTTGCCCAGGCAATGGCTGAAATCCTGCCGGTCAGCGAATTGCAGGATATCCTTGTTTACCCTAATGCTGCCGATCCAAACAATCCGAAGATTGTTTCTGTGAAAGCAGGCGAGGGCAAAAAGATTCTGCAGCAGCAGAGCCTTGAAGCCCAAAGAGAAGAAGATAACATGCGGCTGCTTGGAATGCTGCTGCCTTTCGGATGGCTTATTCTTGCAACAGTTATCTGGCAATTGGACTGGATTTCGGATGTAGTGTTTGCAGCCTTGCTTTTGTGCGGTTTCCTTCTTTTGCTCGGATTCGCTTTAGGAACACAGATGAAGACAAGGGAAACAAGGAAAACACCAAAACTGCTTATTGACAACGCAGGAAAGAAAACAGCGCCGTTCATTGAAGCAACAGGCACGAGGGCAGGCGCTCTTCTTGGCGATGTGAGGCATGATCCGCTTCAAAGCGGCGGCTTGGGAACTCCCCCACATTTGAGGATTGAGCCAGGCATGATTCACAGAGCGAGTGGCGGGGTATTGTTCATTGACGAGATTGCAACTCTTTCGCCGAAAGCCCAGCAGGAACTGCTTACTGCAATGCAGGAGAAGAAATACAGCATTACTGGGCAGAGCGAGATGTCCTCTGGAGCAATGACGAGAACAGAGCCTGTTCCATGCGATTTTGTTTTGGTTGCGTCAGGAAACTACCTGGATTTGCGTAAAGTGCATCCAGCGCTGCGTTCGAGGATAAGGGGCTATGGTTACGAAGTTTATATGAATTTGGATATGCCTGACAATGAGGAGAACAGGCAAAAACTTGTGCAGTTTGTTGCACAAGAGGTTAAGAAGGATGCCAAGATTCCCGCATTCAGCATGGAATCGGTTAGTGAAATCCTTTTTGAGGCAAGGCGGAGAGCCGAGAGAAAGAACAAATTAACCTTGAAGCTGCGTGATTTGGGCGGCTTGATCAGGGCGGCTGGCGATATTGCGAAAGAGAAAGGGCATGCGCTTGTTTTGCCTGATGATATCGAGCAGGCAAAGTTCAGCGCAAAAACCCTGGAGCAGCAGATGGTTGACCAGTTTTTGGAGATAAAGAAAGACTATGAGGTCTATTTAACTGAAGGCTGTGCTGTCGGCAGAGTGAACGGCCTGGCTGTAAGCGGTGACGGTTCAGCAGGAATGATTCTGCCTATTGAAGCAGAGATGGCTCCTGCTGCAAGCAGGGCCGAGGGAAAGCTGATTGCAACAGGAAAGCTCGGGGAAATTGCAAAGGAAGCAGTGCAGAATGTAAGCGCTTTGGTCAAAAAGCTGAGCGGAAAGGACATAAGCAGGCACGATCTGCACATTCAGTTCCTTCAAACTTATGAGGGCGTGGAGGGTGACAGCGCTTCTGTCAGCGTTGCAGCAGCTGTTATAAGCGCTGCAGAAGAGATTCCGATAAAGCAGAGTGTTGCGATGACAGGCAGTTTAAGCGTTAGGGGAGAAGTTTTGCCTGTTGGGGGAGTTAGCGCAAAAATTGAGGCTGCGATAAAGGCTGGATTCAAGGAAGTGATTATTCCGAAAGCGAATATGCAGGACATTGTTCTGCCGGAAGAGGAATTGAGCAAAATTAAAGTGATTCCTGTGGCAACATTGAACGAGGTATTAAAACATGCGTTTGTTGCCGGCAGCAAGACAAACGCCCTGCTGGGCAGCCTGAGGAAAATAATTAAATTGATGCCGACTGCAATTAAGGAAAAAATTGTAGAAGGCAGTAGCATTGCTGTTGATTAGTTTTTGCTTTTGTTCTTTTTCTCTTACCCGTTTATCATTACTCTTCCGTTTGCTACGTTGAATTTTCCTTTGCCTACTTCCACTTCTTTGCTTGTTTTGTTGTCCTTGAATTGGATGCTTTTTTTCTTCCTGTCGATTGAATCAACCTTGCCGAGGAAAGTGCCTTCAGCGCTGTAAATCGGCAAATCAAGCAGCAGCTTTGTTACCTTTCCCCTGATGTCCATTACCTCGCTCAGCCTGTATGCAATCAGCAGCATTACAAAAGAGGAAAGGATTGAAAGCAGGAACCAGTTCAGGTCTGCCAGGCGCATGAAAACCAGTGTTGCAGCGTCCAAAATCCACCAGAGCAGAATAATGCCAATGCTCATTAAAATGTATTTCCTTAAAGTGAAAGCCCTGCGCAAGTGCACTGCATCAACGCATCTTGCAACAGCAACGCTTAATGCAGCCAAAAATATGTACAAATAGGTTGATTGAGTAATTGTAATCGCGTCCAGCAACGGCTCTGTTATCTGCATTCCACTGAAGGTGGTGTAAGCCGTATAAGCGCCGAATCCAAGGATAAACAAGGGGGCGATGTAGAAAGGAAAGCTGGGCCTCTGCACTGAAATGCTGCCAGTGATGTTTCTTACCCCCCTGAGCAATGGCTCTTCAATGTCAAGCGCTTTCATTAAAAGATAAATTCCCAGAACAAAGGAAATTATCTGCAGTGCCTGCCCTGGGCTGATTGTGCTGAATGCAAAAAAAGCCAAAAGCAAAACAGCGGGGATTCCGAAAACAATCCTCGCGATGTAAGGGTCCCTCAGGGCTTCCCTGATTGTAAAGAACGCCGACTCAATCTGCTGTGCCTGCTTTATTACAACTGTTTCCTTGCTCACAATCTTTGCCCTGCTCTGCAAAATAGGAATAACCTGGTCATCCTCCGCGCCGTCGGTAACAAGGACAAAACCGCTTGGATTGAACTTTTTCAAAACAGAATCAAGCTGTTCATTAATTATTTTATCACTCTTGAAGCCGCCTTTCCCATAGCCCGTTAAGGTAACAAGCTCGACCCTCTTGATTATTTTAACCAGTTCATCAAATTTTTTTACAGCAGCAAACATTGTGTTCGCATCAGCTTCACCAGGGTCAGCCAGAGCAAGCGCTGTGGCGGCTTTCAGATTGTCCTCTCTCCCAATCACAGGGCCCTTGATGCCTGTTTTTCTGCCCAAATCATTGTCCCTGTCAACGCAGACAATCAGCAAGTTATCCATACGCAAGCAACCTTCATTTTGGCCTGATTTTAACCAATTTCCAAAAAAACTATATTTATTCTACTTAATTAATTTATGCAAATAAAATGTATTAAAACCTATAGCAAAAAGCCTAATAATTGAACATTAAATTGCTTTTTGCATATAGCAAACTGCGATAAAAAGTTCAAAAAATATAAGCAGTTTGCTATATTTAAAATCAGCCATTGGGTGCCAAACAAGCCAGATGCGGTTTTTTGGCAATCCGGCAAAAAGTGAAGGGTTAGATAATTTTAAATACAAGGTGAAGAATTAGATATAGTTAAGGTATCTAATCTGCATTTTAAAATAAATTAAATGGGGGCATTTGTTAATGAATTCAAAAATATTATTCATTGCATTAATTGTTTCAGTCATCGCATTAAGCGGATGCATTCAATGGCCGACAATCTGCGGCAACGGCTTCTGCGAGCAAGGCGAGCGCTGGGGCGAGCCAAACTATTGCCCGGCAGACTGCCCAAAACCAACAGGCGCAGTGGAGGTAACAGTTATTGATAACGTTGGCGTTGTCGGGCACGCAGATGTGCAACTTCGTACTGTTGAAGGCGAAGTTGTAGCTGAAATGGAATCAAACGAAGATGGCATTGCCTTATTTAACGGAGTTGAGCCAGGCACTTACTTTGTTGACGTGGAAAAAACAGGCTACGCTAAATTCAAATCAGACACCTTTGTTGTGACAGAAGGCGTTACAGTAAAAATAGAGGCAAAGCTTACGCCGGTAAGCGTTGGCCTTGCAACAGTTGTAGTCGGCAGGGGAGTAGTAAGAATAGCTGATGGTAAACAATATCCATACGATCCAACAGACACTGACCCAAGCAACGATTACTGGCTTGCAAATCTTGATTTGAACAAAGGCATGAATACCTCGCCAGCGGTTGCAACATTGCAAAAAATAACGCTCAAAAACTATGCAACAAAGTGGGATACCCAAAACCCATTGTGGAGCACAGACGACAGCCTAACGCAAGCAGGGAAAGATTCTGCTGCAGCGGGTGGCAACTATGCTCACTTCCTGCAGGGAGAAAGCGAATACACAACAGGCTATGATTTTGCCAAGCTGCAATTCGACGGGTTCAAAATAGATTCAGATACCACAATAATAAAAATCGGAAACAATCAAATAATTTACACTGACGCAGCAAAGAGAACCAGGACTGTTCCGTTCTACATTAAGTTGCCAACTTTCGGAAGCGAAGATACATTCAGTGTAAGCGGGCAAACATTTTACTATAAATGCAGTTCAACAGACACTTCAGTTAAAATAAAAAACAATGATTACCTCAATGGCTATTCAATATGGATCATTAGCAACAAGTTGTACACAGACAATGGCAGCGTTTATTTGCCGTCAATACGCATCGGTGATAAACTGAATCTTGGTGGAGTGCAATTTGATGTCCTCCAAGTGGACCTCAATTTTGGAACCTTGACTCTGGGGGCGGATGGAAACTGTGCATTCAGCAAAACCTCTTTTTCAAACCCCGAATACCTGCAAGTTGGTTGGGGCGGATCTACACTGAACAATACAATATACTACGATGACGACAATGTGATTAGACCACCAATAACAATGCCATTGAATGTAGCTAATAGCACAATGCAGGACACATACAAATACAGAATGTACGCAGGTGCGTCAGATAGCAGAATCTACCTTCTATTGGACAATTCAACTTATTTCACCAGCGAGTTTTTCGGATATGACGGTGTAAGATTCCTTGGCACAGACACTTGTGAGACAGTCTACCTAGCTTCGTGCAAAACAAAAAAGCAATATTATTGGCCTGACCTGGCAGAATTCGGCAATTCGCCTAGTGACACTGCATTCCTTACAGCCCACTTTAATGCAGGTAATGCAAGCGGCAACTGGGATAATAATGCATTAGTGTACATTGATACAGCAACAGGCAATCTCATACAATTCCCAAACGACCAATTGTCAAGCTATACCAGTGATGTGAATTTCCCAAATATTGGCTTGTATTTGAATGTCAGGACAGATGCAAAGCAGTATATGCAGGCTGCATGGACTGACTATGGGGCAAAGGCTGAAATAACAGATGACAAGACAACAGCAACATTCACAATTCCACAGGGTCAGATTTATCTAAGTTTAACTGCATTGGGTGTTGGCAATCAAGGAACATATCCTACGGAATACAGCTACACCTACTTTGGCACAGACTATGCACTGAAAAGCACAGATAATGCTGCTTCAGTTGAATTCAGAAAGAATATTGGCTCAGGCCAGTTGCCTTTCCTAGCAAATTCGGCAAAGAGCTATAGATATAATGGGACAACGTATGAAACAGTGGTGAAAGAAACAATCGGAATTGAAGCAGACGCAAGGTTTGACAAAGATCAGGATGTCAAAGACCTGGTTGTCTATATGAAGGACGCTGGTGACTTTAACTATGTCCTTAACATGGGAACAGGAATCCCCTGCTGGGAAAGCACGTCAGCTCCTTGGACAAAGTTCACCGACGGAGACAACGACAATGTAATGATTCCGTTCCTCGGCAGCGAGTATACAGTGCAAGAGGCAGACTGCATTTCCGCAACCAAAAAGGTTACTTTGGTGAAAGAGCAAGCGAAAACAACCTACTCCGAAGGCGAATGGATCAAAGGCCTTGAGGGCGCAGGCAAGTACGCCGGCCAGGAGATGGATATCAAGGTTGGCCAATTGATGCAAGCAAGTGGAACAGGGCAATATACAATGATCTTTGAGTTGTACGACGCGCAAGGCATGCTTGTTCATAGTTTAGACCCTGTTTCAGAAGGAATCTACCTGAACGAAACATTTGTTGACAGCGAAGGCAACTATGCCCTGAAAACAGTGGTCTACGTTGACAGCATTAGATATAGCCTAGTCGGCGGTGGCGGTGGCGGCGGAGCAGCGCCTTAAGCAAATAGTTAATGCAATTTGAACCCCGGCTTTATGCCGGGCTTTTTCTTTATTTTTTTTGCTTCTTTTTAGGTACCACGAATAACCAGGAACTTACCCCCCTTTTCGGGGATTGGCAAACAGCCCTATAGATAGAATTATATATAATTAATCCGTTAATATTATTTAAGGGTTTTTTGCATGCAGGCGCAGAGTTTAAAGCACTTGGTTTTTCTTGCAGTGGTTGTTGTAGTCCTTGTTCTGATTGCTGCAGGCGCTGTTTTGCTGCTTAGAAATTTGAATGAGATTGCTGCAAATGCAGTGTGGGTTCTTTTGATTGTTGTTTTTGTCCTGATTGTTTGGAAGGGCGATTTCCTGCTCATGCTGAAGGCTTATGAAAGGGCAGTGATAACGCGGTTTGGGAAGGTTGCAAGGGTAGGCGGCCCTGGCTGGTGCATTCGGATTCCGGGCATTGAGAATGCCACAGTTATTGACTTGAGAACGCAGACAGTTGATGTTCCAAAGCAGGATGTCATCACAAAGGAGAACATTGAGTTAAAGGTTGACGCAGTCTTATACCTGCGCGTTAATAAGGACAAGCAGAGCGTAATAAACAGCGTTGTAGAGGTTGAGGACTACAAAGAGGCCTCGAGGCTTTACCTAATTTCTTCAATCAGGGCAGTTGTTGGAACAATGACCTTGCCGGAAGTTATTGCAAAAACAGAGGAGCTTGAAACAAAGCTGCAGCAAGAGGTTGAAAAAATCGCCAGCAAATGGGGCGTTGAGGTTGTAAGCGTTGACTTTAAGGATGTTGACATTCCTGACACTGTTTTGCAGGCAATGCACGAGGAAAAGGCAGCAGAGCAGAGAAAGTTTGCGAGAATGGAGAGCGCTGAAGCGCATAGTGCCGAAATCAAGGCAGTGAGGGATGCGGCAGAGCAGTTGAGCGACAAGGCGCTTGCATACTATTACATCAGGGCTTTGGAGAAAATCGGCAGGGGAAAGAGCACCAAGTTCATTTTCCCGATGGAGTTAAGCAGGCTGGCTGAAGCAGTCGGCGGCAGGGTTGGCGGAACAAGCAGCTCTGACTTAGAGCAATTGTTCAAAAAATACGCGCCCGCTGTTACAAATCTTTTAAGCAAAAACGAGCTGGAAAGAATAAAGAAAGAGGCAAAGAAAAAATAAGGCTTTTTTTTTCTTTTTTTTGTTTTGCCACTGCTGTGCCGAGTGCTCTTGTGTCTAATTGGGTGAATTGTTCTAATAGTTTTTCTTTTTTGAGTATTTCTTCTGTTGCTTCCAACTGACCGCTTTCATTTAACTAGCAATTCGTCTGCGTTAATTTCTATATAAGCGGGGCGGACTTCATACCCCTTACCAACTGCTTTTATTCGGAAGAATGTAGTTCCGGGCGTCTTTTTCAACCACCATTTTTCGTGAAGTTTTTTAGCGTCTATTTGGAAAAAATCAAAATTTAAATCAGGTCGTACGGCGCAGAATACCCAAAAAAAGTTTTTGATTTTAAGGGATTGGTCCATTTTACTTTTTTTAATAGAAAACCAATATTCGTTCTGTTGCCCACGGCGTTCATTTATAGTTCGAGCTTTTAACTGATAGTAAAAAACAACACCCCCCTTTACGGTCAACAAGTCGATTCCCTTATCTTCAAATGGGAAATAAACTTCGAATCCTTTTCGCCGAAGCAATTTTGCGAAATGCGTTGTAGAATAAAATTCAAGGTTGCGCCGAATCAAAAAATTTTTTACAACCAGCCCCACTTAAACCACTCCTTTTTTCACCATTCTTATCCCTTTTGTTTCTTTTTCTTTTCCAAATTTTTTGACTTCTTTTAGGGCTTTTTTTCTATTTTTTAGAATACAATGTTTCTTGTTTTTTTCATTACTTTTAGGCGTTGGTTTCTTTGTCCGTTAAATCGCTTCCACTATTGCCCATGCCTCAATTAGTGCTCCTATAAGCAGCAAGCCCACTGCATAGAACAGCATTACTGTTACGTCCTTTGAGATTGTGCTTGGCTCATGGCTCCTGTACCTTCTTTTGGTTATTGCTGCGCTGATTATGCCCCCTGCAATTGCTCCCACGAAGTATCCGAGCCATTCAGGAATGCCGTGCGGCAGCAATGCAAGCGATACATTAGCTGCTGAGGCCACTCCGTGCAATGCACCGGCTGACCCAGCCACGGAAATTATTTCTTTTCCCAAAAGAACCCCTACAATTGAGGCATTCCATCCAATCAGGAAAATCGCGCCAGCCCCGTAAATAAATGATAAGGTTACTGCTGCAAGCAATACAAAGCTGTTGTTGAAGAATATTACGTCAAACCAGCACCAGCTGTTTGAACCGCACGCCCTTGGCGTTATTACCGCGTTTCCGGTAAGGGTTTCGCGCAGGTTTCCGATTGATGAAAGCGTTTTATCCTGTTCCGAGAAAACGACCTGCCTTTGCTCCAATGGCAGGACAGCGTACCAGAATGCGTAAGTTATTATTAATCCAATGAACAGCCATGCGAAAACCTCTATTACCCTGAAGTGCCTTGCCAGGAATGATGCAGCGTATCCTGGCCTTTTTGCTTCGCTTTCCTCTTCCCTTATAAAAACCCTGTCCATCATTGGAACTAGGGCGATTGTAATGAATGCAATTGAAAGAATGCTGCTGCTTCCAGGGAAGGTGAAGTAAGCAATCCAGATGCTGGCGCTGCCGATTACAATTGAAATGAACAGCATGAACAAGGGGTGCCTCAGCATTTCCTTGCTTGAAACAATTGCTTCCAGAACCATTTTCGGGCGCCTCTTTTTTTCAAACCGCTGTTTTTGCCTTCATCGCCTTGATTTAAATAATTGTTGTTTAGCAAATTATCTATTATAATAATTAATTAAAGAAGATAATAAACCTGTTGTTTTTAGGGCAGCGTTATTTGCTTTTTTTGGGCGTTTTGAATTCAAAGGCGGCGATTTAATGCAACAGAAACCGGTTCTGCCAGGCGATGCTTTAAGCACTGAAGAGGAATTTGAGCCTGGCGCCAATGCTTTTGCTGAAGATGGCAATATTTTTGCGTCAGCAGGCGGCACTGTTACCGTGGATGCAAAGCACAAACTGATTGGTGTCCAGCCTGCAAAGCATGTTAAGCAGCTGCAGCCAGGCGCTATTGTTTTTGCGACAGTTGTTTTTGTCAAGGAAAGCAGTGTCATTGTTTCACTGCTGCCTGGCACTGAAAAAAATGAAAGGCTTGTAATAAGCCAGAGCAGTGCAATGCTGCCGGTGAGGAATGTCAGCAGGGACTATGTCGAGAACCTGCGGGACTGCTTCAGGATCGGCGATTTGATTAAGGCAAGGGTGACAAAGGCAAGCAATCTCGGCGTTGATTTGGCAACAGCAGAGCCGGAGTTGGGCGTGGTAAAAGCTTTCTGCGTAAAATGCAGGCACCCGCTGCACTTGTTCGGCTCTTCACTTAAGTGCTTAAACTGCGGAAACAGCGAGCAGAGGAAAACAAGCAAGGATTACCTGCTGAAATAAAAATGGTTTGCCGGGGATTTTTAAGAGCAGAATGAATTGGCTGTTGGCAGGGATTGCCTGTTGAAATAAAGGGCTTTAAAAGCGGGATTTTTTTAAATAAGTTGTTTTTTTATAATGTAACAATAAAGAGGTATGTTTTATGCAGATTGAGGTTTTGAGTGAAAAAAAGAACGAGCTGGAATTCGTTTTGAAGGGCGAGAGGCACACTTTCCCGAACCTGCTGCGCTCTGCACTGCTGGAAGACAGCGAAGTGCTGTTCGCCGCATACAAGCTGAACCACCCTTTTGACGACGACAGCCAGTTCATTGTCAAAACAAAAGGCAAGACAGCGAAAAAAGCGCTGGGCGATGCACTGAAAAAAATCGACTCGGATTTAAGTGAATTCAAAAAAGCATTCAAAGACGCTGAATAACCGCCTGCAAATTCAAGAAGTGGCTGATGTGAAGCACTTATTGCGCGTTCTTGCAATCGACGACGGCTACTTCAAGCCAAAGCAGAAAGGCGAAACGATTCTTGTAGGCGTTGTAAGCAGGCTTGATTCACGGATTGAAGGAATCCTTTCAACAAAAGTGCAGGTTGACGGCCTGGACAGCACAAAACAGATTTGCTCAATGCTCTTGAACGGCAAATTCAGCAACCAGATTTCATTCATTTTGCTGAGCGGGATGAACTTTGCCGGCTTCAACATTGTTGACTTGAAAAAATTGTTTGCCAGAACAGGCATTCCAATAATAATTGTTTTCAGAAAAATGCCGAGGATGCACAAAATAGATTTGGCTTTAAGCAAATTCAGGGACTGGAAAAAAAGAATGAAACTGATTGTAGCTGCAGGCGAAATCCACTACTGCAATAAAATTCACTTCCAAGTGCACGGCACTGACGCAAAAACAGCCGCAAGCGTGCTGCGCAAAACCATAAAGCACAGCAACCTGCCGGAGCCACTGCGCTTAGCGCACCTGATTGCTTCAGGTGTCTCAATCGGCGAAAGCACAAGACCGTAGAAAGGAAACCGATTTAAAGTTAAACGCTAATACTTTCTATTGATTTTTGGTGGAAAAAATGCGCTTGGGCGGCATCAGGAAAAAAATGCAGTTGCTTGATCCCTTCACTTACGTTGACAGGCTTGTAATTGCAAGGGTGGAAAAGCAGGGCGAAAGAAACAAATTCATTGTTTTCTGCGCCTGCCTCCTGTTCCTTGCAATCGCTTCCATTTCGCTTGTCCCAATGCTTGCAAACAGCATTCCGCTTTTAATTATTTTAATTGCTGGCCTGTCATTTTACTATTACACCAACAGAAAGGAAGGGTTGAACTGGGCTATTTACATTTCTTTTGCATTCATTTTCGCATTCGTCCTTTTCAGTGCAATCGGACTGCTGCTTGGAACCAGCAGCCCAATGGTGATTGTTTTAAGCGGCAGCATGGAACCACTGTACCACAGGGGCGATGTGATAATCCTGCAGGGGGCAACGGCTGCGAACCTTGCGGGAAAAGAGGTTTTGCTGCAGCAACAATCATTGAATGAAACAGCTTTCGATTCTTTTGCTGCAACGGATTATCTTGGCAGCGACCGGATTAAAAAAATCAAATTCAATTCAGGGCAGGAAATTGATGTAACGGAAGAGGGCAGCATTGTTGTTTACTGGAGCAGCCTGCTGCAGAAGCCGATAATCCACAGGGTTGTTGCAAAAGTGCATGCAGCAGACGGCTGGTTTGTTTTGACAAAAGGCGATGCAAACCCGCAGCTTGACCAGGACTGCGGAACTGTAACTTACGGCAGGCCGTCAAAAAGCTGCATTCAGCTTTACCCTGTGCAAGTGGAACAGCTGCAGGGAAAAGCGCTTGGGAGTGTTCCATTCATCGGCTGCTTCAAGCTATGGCTTTTGGACGACCTAGGCAGCCTTATTGCAAAAGGAGAAATGCCGGCTGATTTCACCGGAATCTGCTGAAAACTTTTTTGCCCAGAATAACTCTTTTTAAAACTTTGTTGGGCTAAATTGTTTCTTGAGGGGTTGAAAATGCAGCTTGTTTTGGAAAAGGCGGCTGATTTGCAGAAGAGCATTGAGGCGATTGCGGTTTTAATTGATGAGGCAGAGTTTATTGCCGATGAGAGAGGGCTTGCTTTGAGGGCAACCGACCCGAGCCAGATTTCAATGGTTAATTTTCTGCTTGAGAAAAAGGCGTTCAAGAAATTTGATGTGAAGGGAGCAACAAAAATCGGCCTGGATTTGGAGTACTTGCGCCAGATTATGTCAAGGGCAAAGAGCGATGACCAGCTGACAATTGAATTGGCTGATGACGACAACAGGCTGCATGTGCACTTCAAGGGCGTTGGCGAAAGGGCTTTTCAGATTCCGCTGATTGACATCAGTGCAGCAGAGCTGCCTAATCCTAAGATTGAGTTTGATGCATTCATCAAATTGAGGGCTGCCGTATTGCAGGATGCGCTGAAGGATGCTTCCCTCATAAGCTCGCATGTTTCTCTTGGGATTGCGAAGGACAAATTTTTTGTGAAAGCAGACAGCAGCAAGGGAAACCTGCGCAACGAAACAGAAAAAGACAAAGAGAACCTGATTGAATTGAAGGCGTCAAAAGAGGTCAGCAGCATGTTCCCGCTTGATTACCTGCAGGACATTATTAAAACAGCGGCAAGCGACACAATTGTTGAATTAAAGCTGAAAAACAATGCCCCAATAGAGGTCGCCTACAATATCGGCGAAGCGCAAATCACTTATTTGCTTGCGCCGAGGATTGAAAGCGATTGAGCCATACAAATTTGAGTGGCTTTTTACAACTCTTTTTTTAATAATTTCCTTTTCTTCTACAATCACTATGGCACTCTATTTCAGGGCTTTGCTGCTGGGGGCAGTGCTTAGCATTGTTACTGCAATGTACAGCGCTTTCGCTGGCTTGAAGATCGGCGGTGTTTATTGGTCGAGTGTTACAATGGCTGTAATTGCAATGGCTGTCCTGAATCTGCTTGGCAAAACAAACAAGAAGGAAATAAATATCGCCCAGACTGTTGCAAACACCGGCGCCATGCTTGCTGCGGGAGTGATTTTCACCATTCCTGCGATTTGGCTGATTGGATTGCAGGTTTCGCTGCTCGAAATTTTCTTTGTTTCAATTGTCGGCGGCCTTGCAGGAGTTATTTTCAGCGTTCCGCTGCGCAAGGAAATGATTGTGAGGGAAAAGCTGCCTTATCCTGATGGAATGGCGACAGCTGCAATAATTGAGGCAGGCGATGAAAGGGGACGCAAAGCAAAAGCTGTTTTCAGCATGTTTGGAATCGGAGCTGTCTTCTCTTTGCTGAGAGACTATTTTGCTGTATTGCCAGGCTTGCTCAGCATTGATTCAATTAAAGGCGGCTTCTCAAAACTTTTCTCTCTCGGCACCAGCGTTTCATTGATTCCATTCGCGGGCGGTTATTTGATTGGCTTGCGCTTCACTGGCATCTGGTTTGCAGGCGCGGTTCTTTCAAATTTCATTTTGGTTCCATATCTTGTTTCAACAGCTGCCTTTGCGGCAAAAGCTGATGCAGCTGCCGCAATTGCTGCACCGCTTGGAATCGGAATTGTGATTGGCGCAAGCATTGCATACTTTGCAGTGAAAGCTTTGCCCAAGCTGCGCAGGATTGCAGCTGATTACAGCGAGATGGGCAAAAGCAGCGTGCGCTTTTTCGGTTTGGCGATAATTGCATTAGTTGCTGTTCTTACTGTTGTAATGCAGCTGAATGTAATTATTTCAGTTATCGCAATTGCCGGCGCTTTTGTGATGGCTTATGTTGGTGCAAGGGTTACAGGTGAAATGAACATTGACCCAATGGAACTGTTTGCAATGATTGTTTTGATTGCGGCAAAGCTGCTGTTTGGCTTCAATGCCGTTTTGCTTGTTTTGCTTGCAGCCGTTGTATGCATTGCTGCGGGAATTGCCGGGGACATGCTGCAGGATTTGAAGGCAGGCTTTTTGCTCGGCACTGACCCAAAGCAGCAGTTTTACGCGCAGATTGTCGGGGTTGTTGCAGCATCGCTTGTAATCGGCACTGTTTTGTTTGCATTGAATACCGCTTACACTATTGGCAGCGCTGACCTGCCCGCACCGCAGGCTGTTGCCCTTTCAGCCGTTGTCAAGGCAGACAGCCTTTCAACAGTGCTTGCAATCGGAATCGTGATTGGCGCAATTGCCGCTCTTGTTTTAAGCTTTTTTTCCAGCCCGATTGCTGTTGTTGCATTCGGAATTGGTGTTTATGTTCCAATCACTTTGAGCTTCCCGCTTTTTGTTGGTGGATTGCTGCGCTTCTGGGCTGACAGGCGGCATTGGACTGAAAAAGGCAGGCTGCTTGCAGCCGGTGCAATTGCCGGCGAGGGCTTTATCGGCGTTGCATTGGCTTTAATTGGTTTTGCTGCAACTGTTTTGTAGGGGAGCGGCTTGATTCTCGGCATTGATTTTGGCGCAAGCACAACTGATGCGGTTTTGCTTCAGGGGAGCAGAATAATGCAAAAGGCAACTGCCCCAAAAGTAATTGATTCTGTTAAGGGCTTGAATTCTTTTCTTAAAAAAAATAAATTTGATTCTTTTCCAATAAAGCGCGTTGCAATCGCCGGCGGCAAAAGCGCTTTTTTTAAGGGCAAAATTTTGGGCGTGCAGCCAGTGCATGTGGATGAAATTAACGCGATTGCTTTCGGCGCAAAATTTTTAAGCAAATCAAATCGTTTCCTCGCTGTTTCAATGGGCACCGGCACCTGCATTGTTTTTTTTGAAAAAGGAAAAGCAAAGCACGTGATTGGCACCGGCTTGGGCGGCGGAACAATAATTGGCTTGAGCAGGCTACTGGTTGGCGAAACAGATATAAAAAAGTTAATTAAATTGGCTGCAAAGGGCAATTTGCATAATGTGGATTTGAGCGTTGCAGACATTGTTGGAAAAGGCATTGGGTTGCTGAATGCTGATGCTACTGCTGCAAATTTTGCTCAATGTGGAAACTGCAGCAAGGCTGATTTGGCTGCAGGCGTGCAGAACATGGTTGCTGAAGCTGTTGCTGTTCTCGCAATCTCTGCTGCAAGGCAATATTATTGTAAAAAAATTGTTTTCATTGGGAGAACGCCCTCTTTTACTTTTGTGAAAAAAAGATTGCTGGCTGCTGCGAAATGCTTTAATGCAACTTTTTCCTTTCCAAAAAACTCTGCTTTTGGCACTGCGCTTGGGGCAGTGTGCTATTTGCAGAGCCGGCTTGCTTGAATCTTAATTTAGCCCCTTACCTTACAAAATCGCTGGTTTTAAATGCACTTTTTTGCATAGGATTTACTAAGGGTTTTTAGATAAATATATAAATAAAGAAAATAATAAAACATACCAAAAGAAGTTTTAGCAAACCCCTGTGAGGTGTATTGAATGAAGAAGATATTGCTGGCGCCTGTTCTGATATTGCTTGTTTTTGTTTTGTTCGGCTTTGGGGTGTTTTCTCAAACCGGTGCTGAACCATTTTGTGGAACATCAACATATGGAGCATGCTCAGCAGATTCTGACTGCGTTACGGATGGCTGTAATGGTCAGATTTGCAGAAGTGTTAAAGAAGGGTCTGCGGATACCGTCGCTTGCCAATGGAGTGATTGCAACATCGACGAGAATTATGGCATGTCTTGCGGCTGCTTTAATGGCAAATGCCAGTGGTTCCAAGGAACGCAGCAATGCACTGGCGAAGGCCAAAAAATGCCTGTTTATCCTGGTTATGAATGCTGTTCTGGGTTGGTTGCAATAAGCCCTGCAACGCCAGCAGGTGATAAGTGCTTAACAGTGGTTGGCGCAGTCATTTGCAGCAAATGCGGCAACGGCTCGTGTGAAAGCTGGGAGAATTACTGCAATTGCCCTGCAGATTGCGAAAAAGGCGCTGAATGCACTGACAGCGATGGCGGCAAAAACTATTATGTGAAGGGAACCACCACTGGAAGAAAGTGGGCTGATGATAACGAAATTTATTCTCGGACAGATTTTTGTTCTGCTTTAAGCGGAAGCTCGGAAGAACTGCCCAAATGTGAAGGGGATAATTGCGGAGTATATGAGTTTTATTGCACGAGTGTAGATAATTCCAAAGAATTTGTTAATGGGACATTGCAGCCTTGCCCAAACGGCTGTGTAGATGGTGCATGCGTTGAAAAAGGATGTGTTTGCCCAACTGTTTACGCGCCTGTTTGCGGCGTTGATGGCAAAACCTATTCAAACAAGTGCATTGCGGCATGCGCTGGTGTTGCTGTTGCTTATGAAGGCGAGTGCAGGTCTGAAACAATAAAGGTTGAGCTCGGCCAGGCGTTCAAGCTGCAGGAAAAGCAGACTGCAATGCTGCTTGAAAACGGCAGGTATATTGGAATTGACCTAAAGCTAAATATGATCAATTTCGTGCATCCCCCAAAATGTGAAGAGGGCAAGGAATGTGTTTATGCTGCCATTAGTAATCCGCTCACGGTTGAAGTTGAAGTAAAGCAGACTGTTGGCAACGGCATTGCTGTAACAATAGTTCATCTGACCCTTGGCCAGAGCACAAAAGTGTTTGGCATAACCCTGACCAATTTGGGGATTAGCCAGACCTCTGCTGCTTTTGTTGCAAAAAAAGATTTTGTGCCGGATTTGATTGAAGTAAATCTCGGGGAAAAATTCAAAATTACTGAAAACCAGACAGCGCTGGTTCAAAAGAAAAATGAAACAGTAATGAAGCTGAGATTTGAAGGCATAATAATGCCAACCTGCGCTGGCGGTGGCGGTTCAGCCACGACTTCTTCGGGTGCTGTTTCGGGTGGTGGCGGTTCAACAACCTGTGGTGGCGGCGAACCATATGCGCAGTTCAGTGTAAGCCTTGCTAACAACGGCATGCATTACATTACTTTGAGGTCAGGCCAGAGCACTGAATTAAGCGGCTATAGAATAACGCTTGGCGATCTGTCTTATTCCAATGGAAAATCCCCACTGTCTGCAGAATACACTGCGTCAATGCTTGTTGAAGAAACATTCACGCCAGAGACTGTAATTGCTTATCTTGGAAAGCCATTTGATTTAATTAAGGGCCAGAAGGCAATTGTAAAGGAAACAAGCCTGCTGCTAAAGTTGATTGAGCTTGACAATGATGTCGCTGTCTTGGAGGTTTCGCTGCCTGTAATTATTCACACGACACCAACCGCAGGTGGTAGTGGTGGCATTGTTGCAAAGACAGCAGCTGTAGAGCAGCCTGTAACAACACAGGTGACTGCAACTGAAAAGGTCCAGATAGTTGAAGCAGTCAAGGTGTCAACAGAGCAGGGAAATATTATTCGCTCCCCTTATGTTAAGCTGAAAGTTGGCGATGAGCAAACGATTTACGGGCACAAGATTAAATTAAACAGCATTGTTACGATTGCTTCAGATTGCTCTTATGGCGAATGTGTTCCCAGTAACGCTCTAATTGCAAACTTCACTGTAACCAAAGCAGAAGCGCCTGAAACGAAGACGGTTTACTTGGATGAAAAATTTGATTTGGTCCAAAACCAGACAGCGATTGTTTTGGATGATGGTCCAAAATCCGCTCAGATAAGTGAGGCTATAGAAGCAATGAGGGTAAAGCTGCTCGAAATTTCGCAGACTACTTGCGGAGAGCCCAGAGAGCCTACAGTTGGAGAAAAAGAGAAAGAAGTAATTTGCGATTCAAGGCCGATTGTGAAGGTTGAGGTGCAGTTGCCAGTTGTTGAATGCCCCAAATGCGAGTGCCCTACATGCGAACCTTGTGCATGCCCTGAGTGCGAGTGCCCTGTTTCATCTTCCGGGACCTCAGAGCCTTGTGCATGCCCTGAGTGCGAGTGCCCTACATGCGGACCTTGTGCATGCCCTGCATGCGGCGGTACAGCAGCCCTGCTTGTTTTGAGGGAAGGCGAGGAAAGAATGGTTGGCGGCTATGTTTTGCGCTTGCTGGATGTTGCAGGCAATAAAGCTGTTTTCATTGTAAGGGCATCCACAGTTTCGAACATAATTAAGGTAATGCTTGATGAGGAATTCAAGTTGCAGCAAAAGCAGACTGCGCTTGTGGTGGAAGAAGGCTTGTATATCAAGCTTGAAGGAATTGAAATAACAAAGTGCGGAACTGCTGAAGAAAAATGCGTTGGCGGCAGCTTTGCAAGCGTGAGCGTTTGGAAAAAGTCCTATGAGGAAACTCAAACAATCGGAGTTTACAAATTGCAGGAAGGAGAATCTTTGAATCTGTATGGCGTTAAAATCGGCTTGCTTGGATTGGACGCTTATGGCAAGAGCGCGAAGTTTGTTGTAACGAAGGAAAGCGAGTCAGTAATAAACGTGCATACAAACGAGCCGTTCAAACTGCAGCTTAGGCAGGCTGCAAGAGTTTTGGAAGCAAACATGAGGATCGATTTGATGGGCATTTCGGAGATTCCAATCCAATGCATAAGGGCGCCTTGCGTTAATCCAATGCAAGTGGAAATCAGCGTCAGCAATTACCTTTTCTCAAATGAAGAAACAGGAAAGGCCATTGGTTCAAGCGATTACATTGAAACAGTTGTGCAAGAAACAGTTGTCAGCAAAGTCAGCAGGGAAGTGGCTGTTCCTGTTCCGCCGCAGCCTTTCCAAACATTTGTTTTGAGCGAGGGCGAAAGCGTTGAGGTCAATGACTTTGTGATAAAGCTGCTGAGCATTGGCTCCACTGAGAGCGCGGAGTTCATTGTAACAAAGAAAGGCAGCGGTGAAAAGCTGTTCATTGAGATTGTGAGCGGCTGGAATCTTTTCTCCATTCCGGGCGAGCTTGACATAATTGAGTCAAAAGAATGCGATTCAAGCAATATGAAGATTTTCGAGTATATAGCAAAAGAGAAAAAGTTTGTCAAGATCACGAGTGGAAAGCCTGGCAGGGCTTACTGGGTTTATAATCCAAGCAATGCCTGCTCTGTGAAGGCAATTGTAAGGGACGCTGTCCCAATGAGCCAGCTTGATTCGCTTGTTGTCGGCTGGAACTTTGTGCCTGTTACCGTTGACATGATTGGAAGCAAGGTTAGGGACATTGGCAAGGAATGCAGCCCTAAGGCGGCTTATTTCTATAATGCAAACAGCAGAAAATGGCAGAATGCAATGGACCAGGATTTAAGCGCTGCCGACTTGGGGAAGGCTTTTGCCCTTTATGCAACAACTGCCTGTTCTTTGGGTGGAACCGAGTTGACTCCGCCAATGCCGCCATTGCCTGAAGGAGGTTAAAAAAATGAGCAAAGTAATTGCATTAATTGCAGCACTTGCTTTGGTTCTTCTAATCAGCGGCTGCACGCAGCAACCACCACCAGACCAAACAACTTGTGGAAACGGCGAATGTGGTGCTGATGAAACAGTTGACAGCTGCCCTGCGGACTGCGAGGCGCCGCCAATGCCGGCAGATCAAGCAGCAGGGGAAAATGAAGCGCCGCCAAGCCTGCCGTTCTAAATAGCCAGTTAATTTAAAGGAAATGTAGGGTAAAGCCGGCAATCCTGCAGAAAAAGAATTTTAAAGGAATTGCCTCTACTTATTATCTGGTAGTTGCCTTGATAGAACTAAGGGATGTAGCTGTTTTGCAGCATGCGATTGACGCGATTTCTTCTTTTATCAGCGAGGGCAATTTTCGCTTCAACGATAATGGAATCAGCCTGAAGGCAACTGACCCGAGCCAGGTTGTTTTGGTGAATTTCAGCATTGCAAAGAACGCGTTTGAAAAATTCAAGGTTGAGCCAACGCTTGTCGGCGTGGATGTGCAGGAGCTGAATAAAATAATTGCAAGGGCCATGCCAAATGACAGGTTGACAATGGATTTAACCGACAACGAATTGAACATTAAGCTGGAGGGCGACTTGAGCAGGTCATTTTCCCTTCCGTTGATTGATGTCGGCGAAGACGAAATAAATATTCCAGATCCAAAGTTTGATGCAAGCATTGAAATAAACGCAAGGATTCTAAAAGAGGCTTTGAGGGACGCTGGCTTGTTCGGCAGCAGCGTTGTGCTGAAAGTGAAGGGCAGCCAGCTTTTCATTGAGGCAAGGGGCAGCGCCGGAACACTGAACACAATTGCAAAGACCCCAAAGTACGTGAGCGTTAAAAGCACTGCAGAGGTTGTGAGCAAATACAGCCTGAGCTTCCTGCAGAACATTGTCCGAAACGCGGCCAACGAGGAAAAAATCTCCATGCAGCTGCGTAGTGATGCGCCAATGAGGGTAAGCTACAAAATCGGCCCTGCTTCTCTCGAATTCCACCTGGCGCACATGATATTGTAAGCTGGAGCAAGATCTCCCTAGGTGTTATTTTGTAATTGATCCAAACATGTTTTTCTAAAGGCTTCGTCTAAAATCTCTTCGCATGAAGCAGTGCCTGTTGCATTAGAAAAAATAAAATTACTAAACCTGGCGTTGCATGAGGCCTTTTGCCTTTCATCTGTTAATTCTTCGCAAACTGCTCTGTCATTTAATTTTATGGCAATGAGACCGAAGCATTCCGCCACATAAGAATAATTTGCGCCTTCACTGAAACACTTAACACAAATTTCTTGGTTAATTTTTGAGGAGTCTATCCTATGGCAGTCACTGGCGTAACATTTTTCATAAATATCCCGGCATAGGGCTGTGGTTTCATCAATTACCTCTTGGCATCTGTTTTCAGGGCACAGAATGCCTATACCGCCAACTGTCATGCTATAATCAACTTTAATTGTTTCACCAGAAGCTATTGACAGCTTTGTACACCCTCCTACAATATAACCATCTTTAGATGCGCTTTCTTTAAGAAAACACAATATATAAGTGCCAGGCAACAACTCTAACCTATAATTTCCACCTGCATCGGTTTTTGCAAATACGTTAGGCAAACCCAGATTTTCTTGCTTTGCCTCCCTCGCGTCTACAATACCGCTCCTCTGCCTATACACTTCCAAAGAACTTAGCCAACTATCATAATTGGTTTCAGGCACTGCTACAACAGAATAGTTTGTTAAAGGATAAGGGGTGGGGAAGCCAACATCATTGACTCCGTATACCGATCCAAAGACCCCCGTTGTAATTCCAGGAGAATTCAAACACCCCGTCAATAAAATAAAAGAACTAGCAAATATCAAAAGTGGCAAAATAATTTTTTTCATTTGTTATATTATAACATTTCTCATATTTAAAGGCGCAACATGGTCTAACTTTGGGACAAAATTAGGTGATTTTGTTATTTGTTTAATGATTAGCAGCGTTCGGGCGCATCAATTTGCGTATAAGTTAACTTTATTAAGTTCTTTGCTGTAGAGTTTGTTTGTCTTATCTCCCTGCCTTTGCACCTGCAACGGCAGGTTCATCATTTCCAAGGCTGCGCTCTTATTCAACTTCTATCAAAATTCTTTTTTTGTCCAACAGGCTTACTTCTATTGGTTCGCCTGCCTTCAAGTCTGCGCATCTTGCCAAATCCTTGCTGAAGTAAAACCCTATCCTGTCTTTTGAAAGCTTGATGACTTTTTGTCTTATGCTTAGCGCCGGCAGTTCCTTAAGCAATTCTTTTCTTTTTAAGTCTTTTACTACTGCCTCACTCTTTTTCTCGTCAAAGAACAGTTCGCCGCATTTTTTGCATTCAAAGCCTTCGCTGGGCAAATCGCTGTCTTCGACATCAACAGTGAATCTTTCGAGGCTTCCGCCGCATTTTTTGCATTTCATTTCAATCCTCCCTTTTTGCGTTAATTACTTTCAATATATTCCTTTCCTTATCCCTTTTGCAAAAAACATACACTTTTCGCCCTTTAAATTCAATGAAGTCTTTTCCCTTCCTTTTCTGTCGTCCAGTGAAGATTGTTTCGACAACCAGGCTCCAAGGAACAAACCTTTCGTGGA
>CAYHBD010000017.1:0-1650 GCA_964354805.1 uncultured archaeon
TAGCACCGTGGCTGGATGGGTGGTCGTCTCCTCTAGCCTCCCAATAACGCTGCCAGTGGGAACCTATTATTTTGCCACCACAAACAACAATATCACAGGAACCACCGCTGAATACACGATAACGCCAGCCCTCGGAACAGCAAGTCTACCAAGATGGGGCACAGTTCCAACCACAGGCGGAGCCATGCCAGCCAGCATCAACCCAGAAGCCATCACGGAAACTGTCGGAGGCTGGATGTGCTACGTGCTTCTGTCGGGGGTGACAACGTAAATGGATTTTAGCACACCTATACTTTTGATGGTTGGGATAGTTAGTTTCCTCCTCATAGTTCTTGGATTAGAGGGCGTGCTGGTGGGAAACTGGCAGACCATCGCGCAGAGTATAGCGCCTGTCGCTATAGTGATAGGAGTTATCGGAGTGGTTCTGGTGATCCTGACAAAATGAACATGGACGCGGCTACATACCCAATAGGCTTCGGCTTGATAGGTGTGCTTCTCGCCTTCATTCTGAACTACCTTTACACTAACGGCATCTGGCTGGACAAGATCATTGAAGCACCTGTAACTATCACAGAGGTTATGACTGTGGTGATAATCTTCTGGCTCATCATCGGCGTCGTTGTAGGAGTGGCGCAAAGGTAATGGGAAACCCAAAATACGAGTCTCAGCGCGTGGAGAAGAACGAGAGGAAATATCAACAATACGTCATAGCATTCACCTCGTGGAACCCACTGCAACTATTTTTGAAGGAGAGCGATAAGGTGAAGAGTTTTGAGGTTCACCTGAGCAAGCCGCTCACCGTCGCCGAGGTGCGGAACAAGGTCGATAAAATGTTGAATAGGGGATGATGATGGAGAAACTAAGAGATAGGTTCAGGAAGAAGGAGCCTGAGGCTTCTCCTTGGGGTGCTGAGAAGGAGAAGACTGAGGCGTACCCCGTCGAGGAGTATCGGCTGAAACTGTTGAAGATGCCTCGGAGCGTGGTGAGCCGCCGATGGTTCACTGGCAGCGGCTTGGCGATGAGTCTAATCCTAAGTGGATTGTGTATCGCTGGCCAGGCCGGGGTGATTGCGGTGTTCTTCCTGATTCTCGGCTTCGTGTGCTTCGACTACTATCGGTTTCTGGGGAGGATAAAAGTTGAGTCTTGAAAGCGCTTTATCCACTCCTTGGACAAGCATTTCCTTCTTTGTTATCGTGATCATTATCATAGCTATCAGTTACTTCTACGACTTTATGATCTTTGAGGAGGCGAAGATTAAATGAATCCCAAAGAAGCCTGGTTCACAAAGATAGTGACTTCTAGCCTCAAAAACAATATGCTGAAGAACATGTACCTGAAACGTGTTAAGTTCTTTAACTATGCTTTCGTAGGCGGCTGCGGCGTAATCATCAACACGCTCCTACTCTACGCCCTAATCAGCTTCCTACCCCTCTACCTCGCCAACTGGATAGCCATCCTAGTCGCGTGGCTCAGCAACTACACTTTCAGCGTCGGACCACTCGGGTTTCTATTCGGGCTAGGTGAAAAGAAGTGATAAAAATAATAGAGTTTGATATTTTTGAAGAAGATTACCTTGACTTGGATTTTTATGATCTCCTAGATTTTCTGTATCCAGTGTCAGACTTAGAAGAAGAGGAAGAAGAAGATGGG
>CAYHBD010000018.1:0-20832 GCA_964354805.1 uncultured archaeon
TGGGAAAGAAAGGAATTCGGAATAAAAAATCATTGGGAAAGAAAGCTTTTCGCTTCGCGAAAAGAAGCCTTTTTCCGCCAGGAAAAAAGGGGTTGGCAGGACGTTTTCGCTTTGCGAATTCAATTAAAAATGCATCCAAAAGGGAATTATTTCATGGGCCCGTAGCTCAGCCTGGTAGAGCACCTGACTCTTAATCAGGGTGTCGTGGGTTCGAATCCCATCGGGCTCGCTAAGCCTTTCTTTCTAAAGAAAGAAAGCCTTGGGAAAGAAAGAGTTGCTTTGCAATCCGACGTGCTCGGCTTCGCCTCGCTTTTACTTTTTTCAGCGGAAGAAGCGCTGAGGAAAAATTCAGCGGAAGCGCACTCTGTTTGCACTTTATTTAAAAGGCTCTCTTTTGTTTTTTATTTTATGGTTGTCACTTCTTATGGTGAGATCCCTGACTCGGAACTAATGTTTCCTTCATTTCCTTCATTACCCTCCCTAAAGTTGAATGTAAATAAATTAAGTCCGGGTCGTTTGCCAAGTAATTTAACGCCAGCTCTTGCGTATTTTATCGGATTCTTTTGTGGCGATGGAGGGCTTAAAGACATTCAAAAAACTTTTTTAAAAACAAAACGGTTTGAGTATAAACTTATTATTGCAGATGAGTTTGAAATTCAAATTAAAATCATTCAAAAGGTCTTTTCTGGCTTGTTTGGATTTAAGCCCCCAATAAGATACGAACGAATCCTGAAAGGTGAGCACACATATTATTTAAACCCAACAAATAAATCAGTCTACCTTTTTCTGACAAAGGTTTTTGGTTTTCCAAAAGGCCACAAATATGATGGTCTAAAAGTTCCACGCCTAATAATCAACTCAAATTCTAGTATTAAAAAATGGTTTATTCGCGGTGTGTTTGATTCTGATGGAGACACAAGGGCGGTTGAAAAGGGATTTACCGCCCAATCCAGAGTGAAGCTTAGAATGAAAACCCATAGTTTTATTACAGGAATAAAAGCCCTGTTAGAAGACACCTACAACGTCTCCGTCAACGGTCCGTATTACGATAAAGGAGGGCAATCGAGCTATATCCAAGTTGAGCGATTCAACGATTTAAAGTCAATAAATAAACAGAAAATATTTATGCACCCAGTTAAAAGATGGAGATTGCAAAAGTCTTGTTCTAACCTAATTTCTTCTCATAGGGCACAACTTTTAAAACAATTCACTTAAACACATTTTATGCAAGGGGCCATAGCTCAGCCTGAACGTGCCGTGGGTAAAACCAAGCGCGTGGCTTAGGAGAGCACACGGCTGAAGACCGTGGTGTCGCGGGTTCAAATCCCGCTGGCCCCATTTATTATGGGTTCCAAACGCTATCGCAGGAAAATCAGGCAGTTTGGTTTGCCTAAGCCTTCTGCAATGCTTCCTGAAAGGCCAAGGATAAGCCACAGGGATTTGCCAGCAGATGTTGGCGCTGCTTTCAAAAGGGTTTCGCAAATTTATGGAATTCCACTGAAAGAGCTGATGCCTTTTTTCGGTGGGACCCGATTGTCATTTTTGGGGCAAGTTGCAGGTTGGAGTGCGGTTTATTCTCCATCTAAACACTCAATAAAAGGGGAAATAACCCCTGCTGTTTGGGCTCACGAGACCAAGCATTCTCTGCAGGGCTTGCTCTTAAAGCGAGAAGGGCTTGATTTTTCGGAAAAGGTTGATATTATGCGAAAGAGGCGGATAGACAGGCCCCCTCGGTTAAGTGATGTTAGGGATTTGGTTCGTTTTGTTGTTCGGCACCGAAGGAAAGCCACAAAATTTCTTGAACCAATGGCGAACATTAATGACCCGTTTCATCAAAAACTCGCTGATTCCGTAAGATTCAAAGAGGTCGTGCTTTTATTGTTATCCCCCCTTTTTTGGCCAGCTTTGCCGCTTGCAGGGGGAAGTATTGCAATAGGGTTGGCAAGGCGGTATCTTGCCCAGAGTTTTTTTGAGAGGCACGGCGTTGATGGGTTAGTTTTGATTTCTGCTTTTCCGCCAAAGAAGTGGGGAGTTTTGCGAATAAAGAGTCATGAGAAGATGCTTGTACAGAATGGTTTTTTGAAAGAGCACGGCGGCATGACAAGAAAAGGAATTCAACTGCTCCGAGAGATAGTGCCGCGAGAGCTGGTACTTAAAAGAGCAAAGAGTTTTAATGAGCATTAATTTATGAGGCAAAGATTTATTTTTTTGTGATTTTTGGTTTAGGTGGTTGCATTGAATAAGAAAAAGTTCGGCAGGCCCGGCGTTGATTTTGTCGGTGTGGGCGTTGGGGTAATGGTGCGCAATGAAAAAGGCGAGTTCTTGCTTGGCCTACGGGCTGAGAATGCGGGGAATGAGCCAGGCAAGTGGTGTTTTCCGGGCGGCTGCTTGGAATTTGGCGAAACCTTGTTTGATTGTGCCAAAAGGGAAGCTAAAGAAGAAGCCGGCATTGAGGTTGAGTCTTTAAAGCTGGTCAAAGTGATTGACCACATTATTCCTGATGAGAAACAGCACTGGGTTAATCCAATCATTGAGGCAAGGCTTGTTAAAGGAAAGCCAAGGGTTGTGGAGCCGCATAAGATAAAGGGATGGCAGTGGTTTTCTTTGCAAAATTTGCCGCAAAACCTTACACTAAACATGGTTGGTTTTTTTAAGGAAGTGCAAAATGGCAAAATTGAAATAGATTAATTTTTTGCTGCACCCAACCGTTTAAATTAATTTCCCCGCTTCTCTAAATTATGTTTTGCTTAAATAAATCATTTTTTTTGCTTGCCCTGCTTTTGTTGCTCCCTGCTGCATTTGCTTTGGATGCGCCCACTGTTTCAAGTAGCACGCATCCGGAAGGCAAGTGGGGCAAAGCGCCAATTTTTTTTGAATGGAATGCCGTTCCAGGCGCAGAGAAATATTGTTATGTTCTGGATTCAAGCGCTGACACGCTTGCCCCGGATTTCCCCTGCACAACTAGGACTGATGCCGAATTTCCGCCAAAAATAAAAAGCGGGGATTATTATTTTCACATAAAGACGGTTTCAGGAGGGAACGCAAGTCCCACTGCAACATATCCAATTAAGCTTGACGTTGATGGCCCCTCCAGTCCAGTGCTTTCAGCTGCAACAAATGCAGATGGAAGCATTGATTTAAGCTGGACTGCAGCAGAAGATGATGCAAGTGGTGTCAAAGAGTATGAAGTATACCGCTGCGGGATAGGCAACTTTAGCATTAGGGACCTTGGCGTTACTTTGCTTATTAAGATAATTGGCTTTTCTTTTAATGATGGCAACGATTTGCAGCAAAGCACAACTTATCACTACAAGATTAGGCCTGTTGATAATGCAGGCAATGTTGGGCAGATAAGCAACGAGGCCAAGGCCACAACAGTTGCAAAGTGTGATTTGGGCATTTCTTTTTCAATAACTCTTTCCTCTAATAAAAAGCAGCTGATACTGAGCATTACCGCGCTTGATAAAATAAATCGCGGCTCTCTTAAGGCAACATTGCCTGATGGCAGTGCATACGATTTTTTTTCTGAAAAGGAGCCGTTTACAGAATGGCACAGTGAATTTGATTTAAACCGGACAAAAGAGGGTGTCATTCGTTTTTATTTGAGTGCAAAAGAGTTTTTTTGGGACAACTGCGACCAGAATAAAGAATTTGTTTATGATGTAACCAGCCCCACCATCCAGTTTGTTACCCCAAAATACAATGAGAGAGTAAGTGAAACAGTGTCACTACAGGTTAGGGCGGCTGACCAGGGGGATTTCAAAAGCGGGATTAAGAGCGTTGATTTTTTTGTTGATGAGAACAACCACTGGAAAAGCATTGGCAGTGGCGCTGAAAAAGAGAATGATTTATTCGAATTGCGCTGGGACAGTTTCGCTGTTGACAACGGTCAAACAAAGTTTAAAGCCGTAGTGGTTGACAACGCCAACAACAGCGCCGAGGCAACCCATTACCTGTTTGTTTTAAATGCATTTCAGCAAGCGGTTGATGTAAACAGCGCTTTGACTGAAGCAGAGGAGAGTAAAATCGATGCCCAGCAAGTTGTAGATGACCTGGCGGCAAAGGGAATTGCCAGCAAAACCATGAGTTCTCTGATGAGCGAAGCTGACGGTGCTTTAAATAAGGCAAAGAAATTGGCGGTTGCTGGTTCAAACGAAACTCTTGCCAAGAGCAGCGCAGCTGAGGCAATCGCTTTGTATGAAAGTGCCAAAAAAGCAGTTGTTGTTTCAACATTCAAAACAGCGGACTTTATTTTCAACAAAGAGCAGGTTGACATATTGCTTAATGCAGCAGGCATATCTGGGCAGAGTGCTGTTGAGGCAAAGCAGTTTATTGAAAAAGCCGACCCCAAAAGGCAATTGCAGGTTTTGCAGGTTCGGGATAGCAACACGGTTTACTATAAAGCCGCCATAGTTGTTTCATATTCCCCGGATGTTAATTTGTTACGAGACAAAAATGCAAATGACGTTGTTTTGCGTTTGATTGAGGTTGTTCCAAAGGAGTTTGCGGAATATGCGAGCGAGCTCACGAGCAGCATTAAATTCAATGTTTTGCGCGATGACCCGTCAATTGAATTTATCTTAACAAAAGACCAGTACAGAAAGCGTGCCGTAACTTACGCTTTGAAGCAGGATTTGAGTGAACAGCAGGCAAACAAATTGATTGAGGAAAACGTTGTAAACAAATTCGTTGCGCCCCCTGTTTTTTTGTCAACCGGCACAGTAGGCGGCTTTTCTTTGCCGATAACAACAGAGTTAATCCTGTTCATTTCAATCGCCGCAATCGTTGTAGTCATTATAATCCTTGCCATGCTTATTTTGCGAAAGAAAAAGTCGCGCTCCCCCCTTGGAGTATTTAGCAAGAAGTAGTGACCCTTTTTTCTGGCAGCCATTCGCTTTTTTAACCTGTTTTTCTTTATAGTTTTTTGCGATTTCCTATGTCTTCTGAGCATTTTTTCTGGGCTGAGAAAGTTGCAGAAGAAATAACCAAGCAGCGCAAGAAAGAATATGTTTGTGAGGGCATGTGGAGCCCGAGCGGTTTTTTTCATATTGGGAACGCGAGGCCAGAGGTTTTTGTTCCGCATGCTGTTTACCACGTTTTGGTTGAAAACGGCTTTAAGGCAAGGCAGAACCTGATCATTGATGACTTCGACCCGATTGACAAAATCCCTGCAGGGATTCCCGTAAAAAAAGAAGATGAAGGAAAATTCATTGGTGTTCCTTGCAAGCTTGCTCCCTCGCCATTCAAGGGTCACAAAAGCTGGGCTGACTACTTTACCTCGCAATTCTCTGGCTTAATTGAAAGCTTTGGCATTGATTTGAATGTTCTTTCTGCTTTCGATTCCTACAAAAAAGGCAAATTCAATGATTTGATTGTTTTTTCTTTGAATAACAGTGAAAAGATTGTAAGTGTTTGGAATAAAATTGCCGGAACAGAGAAGCCGCTTTCTTTTTTGCCGATTGTTGTAACTTGTGAGCAATGCGGCAAGAGCCTTTTCACTAATGCAATAGCATGGGACAGAAAGAAAGTGCAGTACGAGTGCAAGTGTGGTTTTAAGGGTGCTGTTTCCCCCTTGAATGGGAAAGCAAAGCTGCACTGGCGTGTCCATTGGGTTGCAAACTGGATTGTTAACGATGTTGCCTTTGAGTCCGGAGGAAAGGACCACTTCAGCAAAGGCGGCAGCGTTGATATGGGCAGGGCGCTGATGCAAGAGGTTTTCAACAAGCAGCCGCCTTTCCAGATAGCAACAGAGTTTGTTCAATTGCATGGTGCAAAAATCAGTGGCAGCGTTGGCAATGTAATCACTTTGCCACAGTGGCTGGAGGTTGCTGCGCCTGAACTGCTTCGCTTCATGTTCTTCAGCTATAAGCCGAACACTGCGATTGATTTCAGTTTCAGTTCTGACAGTTTTGTTTTGCTGAATGAAAGATTCGAGAGGGCTGAAAGGATTTTTTTCGGTGCGGAAAAAGCAGAGAATGAAAAGCTGGGTGAAAAAATAAAGCAAGACTATGGGATTGCTTTGATCGGGAAGCAGGCAAAAGAAATGCCTGTTCAGTTGCCTTTCTCTTTTGCTGTATTTCTTGCCCAGTTATTTGACCCTGTAAAGCAATTTGATGAAATTTTGCCTGTCCTGCAGGAAACAGGGCATATTGAAAGAAAAATGAGCAAAAACGAAGAAGCAATGATCAAGGAAAAATTGCAGAGGGCAAAGGTCTGGGTTGAAAAGTATGCTCCGCTCAAATTCAAAATGCAATTTTTGCAGCAGCTTGATTTCGGCATTAAAGCACAAATTTCTCCCGAAGCCAAAAAAGCATTTTCCGTTATTGCTGAAAAATTGCCTAAAATAAAAAATGCAGCGCAGATTCAGCAGGCTATTTTTGATTCGGCAAAAGAAAGCAATGTTCAGCCAATGCAGCTGTTTAAATCCCTTTACTTGGTTTTGCTTGGGAAAGAAAGCGGCCCAAAGCTTGGCAGCCTCATAATTGCTTTTGGGAAAGAAAAGTGCATTAACAGAATAAAAGAAGCAGCTGCTTAAAGCGCCCTATTTTCCAGAAAAAGCTTTTTACACTTCGCCGTATTCTTCCTCTATTTTTCGCACAACTATGCCTTTTTCCGTTATTTCAAGCGGGTGCAGGTCTTCTGAATGTTTTGTTGCCCTCATTTTCCTGATGTGCAGTGTCCTGTTGCTTGCTGTTCCCACACCCATATAGTGCAGTACAATTACGCCGTCAACAACGTATTCCTCTACTCCATATTTTCCGAATTTGTTTGCCCCCTCTTGTATCTCTGAAACAAGCAGGGATGTTACACCGCTTCTCATCAGCATGTAGCTTACTTTCAGCACTGCTTTCCTTACGTCGTTTGCGTTCTCAAAGTTGAATCCCAATGCTGGAATGCTGTCAATGACAACCCTTCTTGCATCAATTCTTTTAATTACCCTCATTATTTCAAGCAGTAGCTTGTCAACATCATATCCTGTAACAGGGAGGCTGAATTCTTCATCGCTCGGCATTCCAAGCTTTGCAATGCTCCCGTCAACAACATTTATTGCGTTTTTTTCCTCCAGTTTCTTCAAATCCCATCCAAAGCGCAGGACATCCTCCCTGATTAGCTCAGGCCTTTCGTCAAGTGTAACATAAACCCCTGGCTCGTTGTAGTCTTTTGCGCCCTTGTAAATGTATTGGATTCCAAAAATTGTTTTTCCTGTTCCGCATGCGCCGCTTACCAGCACGCTTCTCCCTGCAGGAAAGCCGCCTTCAACCAGTTCATCCAATCCGTTAATTCCTGTTTTCACTCTCTCCATGTGCCTGCCCCCTGTTTTTGTAAATTAATTAACCTTTCTCCAGCTTTTTTTAATTTTAGCTTTTTTTCGCTCCTTACCCTCTTTCCGTAAATTATTAACCTATCCCTCTTAATATACTTTTTGCTCTGCTGCCAAAATAACGCAAAAAACCCAAAAATCGTTAGCAGATACGCTCTGCTGCATTAATTGTTTTTTTCTACGCCCTCTCCACTCTCAGGACAGCAGGCAATTGTTCGATTTTTTTAATTATGTTTTCCAGCTGCCCTATGTTGTTTATTTTCACATTGAATACGCATGTCGCTATATTGTTAGGGCTGGCTTTTGCGTTTGTCGAGTTTATTGCAATTTTTGCGCTCTCAAAAGCCCCCAATACTGCCGGCAGCAATCCGGCGTAATCTTTTGCCTGCACTTTTATGTCCACATTGTAATCTTTTTTAGCCAAATCCCATTCAACCTGCAGCAATTTGCCCCCTCTTGCTCCCTTGATGTTTTCGCATTCTTTTCTGTGGATCGTTGTTTTTCTTTTCGTTGTCCTGAAGCCAATGATTTCGTCTCCGGGCAGGGGATTGCAGCATTTCGCAATCCTGACAGTTTCATCAGCTGTTGTTGTCAGCATGGCCGGCTTCTTTTTCATCCTGCCCCTTATTTTTATTCCAAGGCACTGCCTTATTTTCGCTTGCGCTTTGGGTGATTTAACAAAATTCAGCCAGTGCCTTTTCACCTGCACTTTTTTGCTAGGCATTATTTCAACTACGTCTGTGTTCTGCAGCTCGTAGTGCAGCTGGACAATTTTTCCGTTCACTTTTGCTCTCTCGCATTTCGTTCCCAAATCACTGTGCACTGCAAAAGCGAAATCAACAGGAGTTGAGTGCTCAGGCAGGACAATCACCTGCTTTTTTGGGGTGAAAACAAAGATTTTGTTTTGGCCAAGCTGCATTTTCAGGCCAGGTGCCAAGCTGCCCTTTGTTTTCCTGTGCCATTCAACCAATTGCCTTGCCCACGCAAGCTTTTTGTCAAAGTACTTGTCTTTCTCATATTGCTTGTATTGCCAGTGCGCCGCAATTCCGCTTTCATCCTCATAATGCATTTCCATTGTCCTGATCTGCACTTCCAATGGCATCTTATTCCATTGCACAACAGTGTGAATGCTTCTATAGCCGTTTTTCTTCGGATTTGCAATATAGTCACTGAATTTGTTTGGCACAAGCTTATAGTTTGAGTGCACTGCCCCAAGCACTTCATAGCATTCTTTGATTGAATTGCAGATTATCCTTATTCCAAGCAAATCAAATATGTCGCTGAATTTCCTGTTCTGTTCCACGATTTTTTTGTATATCGCATAAAAGTATTTTGCCCTGCCCTCAATCGTTACATCCTTTTTCTCTTTCTGCATCAATGCGTTGAATTCAGCAATTGCTTCAGCCAGCTCTGCTTCCCTTTGCCCCCTTTTCTTTGCAACCGTCGCCTTTATTTTTTGGTATATGTCAGGATGCAAAACCTTGAAAGCAGCGTCCTCAACCATGCCTTTCAAATCATACAAGCCAAGCTTATGGCAAATCGGTGAATAAATGTTCAATGCCGCAGCTGCATATTCATTCAATTGCTCTTTGCTGAATTCAGCTGGATTCTGCAAAGCATCAAGCCTTACCGCAATTTTTACAAAAATTGCCCTAATGTCTTTTGCTGTTGCCAGCAAAACCTGGGACAGCAAACCATTGCCAATTTTAGCAAAGTTGCGTCCCTCTATTTCCAACATTTTCGCGTGCTCTGACAAAATTAATGCAACATCTTTTCCACAGACAGCTTCAATCTTTTCAATCGGCGCGCAGTCAAATAACACTACATCATGTAATAATGTTGCAGCAACCGTTTCCTCGTCAAACCCGAATTCGCTCAAAATAGCAGCAGCCCTGAGGCTGTGTTCCAGTTTCTGTTTTCCCCATTCAGCATCCTTTGCCGTAAGCAATCGTTCAGCCAAAGCGTACGCTTTCTCAATCAGGGAAGCGCCATTGTTTCCCTGCTGCTTTATTATGCTCATCAATCCAACAGTAGAGCCTTTCGGTCGCATGCCTATTCCCAAAAAAATATTGTTGTGAAAAAATATTTAAATACCTATTTTTCCATTTTTCAGGCAGCTGTAATCATCAATTTTTTTTAAACATGGCTCGCCTGTTTATTTTTTCTTGCCCTGTGTGTAATCATCAACTTTTTTAAACACTACCCATTTCCTTTCTACTATGCAATTGAAAAAACCAATCCTTTTCATAAACTTCAAAACATACAGTGAAGCAACAGCAGGCAATGCCATTGCTTTGGCGAAAAAAGCTGAAAAAGCGGCAAAAACCACAAAAGGTTCGGTTGCGCTTGTTGTCCAGGCACTTGACCTGCGCATGATTGCTGAAAGCGTTAAGCTGCCTGTTTTTGCGCAGCACATCGATCCAATTGACCCAGGAAGCCACACAGGGCATATCCTAGCAAGCGCAGTAAAGGCAGCAGGCGCTGTTGGCACTGTTTTAAACCACGCCGAGAACAAAAGGGACAATGTTTTTTTGAGCAAGGCAATTGAGAAAGCAAAGGCAGCAGGCCTGGTTGTAATGGCTTGCGCTGAAACAACAGAAAGGGCACAGCAGATCGCCGCTTTTCCAGTGCTACCTGATTTGATTGCTGTTGAGCCCCCGGAGCTGATTGGTGGTGACATAAGCGTCAGCACTGCTAGGCCAGAGCTGATTACAGAGAGCGTTGCAGCAATCAAGGAAATCGCCCCCGAGATTGATGTTATTACAGGCGCAGGAATCAAAACAGGCGCTGATGTAAAAAAAGCAGTTGAATTAGGCACCTGTGGTGTTTTTGTTGCCTCAGGAATTATAAAGGCAGCCGACCACTATAAGGCAATAGCCGATCTTTTGCAGGGGTTTCGCTGATGCCAGAAGAAATGCAGAGAAACATCCAGGTTGTTGACGCGCCAGACCTCGATTCTTTTGATTTAAGCAAAATAAACAACGCGTTAGCTACCGCTTATGATAAACTGCAGAGAATAGCAAACAATGACATTTCAATGGTTCTGCATTTCAAGGAATACAATACCGCCGGGAGAAGGGAAAAATTCAGCATTCACCTGCGCTTGGCCTTTCCCGGAAACAACGTGGTCGCAAGCGCGGTAAGCTGGAAAGCGCCGGATGCAGTCCAGCAGGCGCTGCGCATTCTTGAAAGGGAAACAGTTGAATCAATAAAGAGAAAAGAAGAGAGAGGCAAAAGGCCCTGATTCAGCGTTTTTTCTTTTTCTTCGCTTTTGCAGGTTTTTTCTTTCCCTTGCCTGCTTTCTTCGCTTTTTTTGCAGGCTTCTTTTTTCCCTTCTTTGCCCTAGTTGCCTTTTTTCCAGCCTTCTTTTTTCCGCCTTTTTTCTTTTTCATTATCTTCTTCTTTACAGTCTTTTTCTTCGCCCCTGCTTTCGCCTTCTTCTTTCCCCGCAAAGAATCCCTTGTCTCCCTTGTCATAGTTGAAACAAACAAGTCGCTATCCGGGCCTTTTTCATCCCTCAATTCGCGACGCATTTCCGCAATTATTTCCGCAACACTTCTCTTCTGGTCAGTCATTTTAAAAGCCATTTTATTTAATTCTTTCCAGAGCTATTGAGTTTCTTCTAATATTTAATTATTTCGCACTTTAAGCCTAAAAAGCCATTTTTTAGCAGTATTCTAAATGGTTGAAAATGCCCTTTAATGCAAGCTTTTTCACTGCCACAACAGTGTCTGCGGCGCCGTAAAAAACAAGCAAATCCCTTCCTTTTTGATCAGGCACTGCTCCTGTCGGAAAAACCACATTGCTTGTAAAGCCATGCCTTTCAAAGCCCTTTTCCGGCTCAAACAATGGCTCTTTTTTCGGCGACCTGGCCAGCACTTTTTCCGGGTTGCGCAAATCAAGCAATACTGCGCCGGCGCTGTAAATTTTCTTCTTTCCCTCCTTTCTCACTCCGTGGTATATTTCAAGCCAGCCCTCTTTTGTTTTTATCGGCACTGCCCCAGCGCCAATCCTCTCGCTGTCCCAGCTTTTCTCCCTGCAGTGCAGAATGCTTTTCTCCCTGCCCCAATAAACCAGGTCCGGTGAATAAGAAATCCAAATGCTTGGCTTGCTGCCGCCAAAGAATCCCTCCGGTCTGTGCAATGCAACATACTTTCCTGCAACCTTCTCAGGAAAAACAACCGCGTCCTTGTTCTGCTGGCTGAAAATAATCCCCCTCCTTTTCCAATTTTGCAAATCTTTTGAAATTGCAAGGGATGTTGAAATCCCTTCATTTATTGAAACAGAAACATAAGTCATCGCGTAGCTGTTTCCAATCCTTGTTATCCTTGGATCCTCAACTCCGTACTGTCCTTCTTCCGCTGTTCCGGTAAAAGTTGGCCTGCCGGCAATTTCTTCAACCTCAAAGCCGTCCTTGCTTAAAACAATTCTCCTGAAATGGGACAAGGTTGTCAGAATTAATCGCTTATCCCACAGCCTGATGCATGCCTTGTTTTTGCTCCGCACTTTCCCAGCAGCAAATTCATTGCACCTTGCCTTATAGCTCGGTGCTTTCACTATTTCAGGGCACCTGAATTTGCCGCTTTTTGCAGCAGGGGGCCTTTCAGCAACCCTCGCAAGCAAAAGAATTCTGCTATCCCTCATCCTTGCGGCAGCAGGATTGAACACGCCGGCAACACTCCAGCCGGAAAAAGAAGGCTTTACATCCACGGGCTTAACCAGAACTTTCCCAATTGCTTTCATGTTCTCTTAATAGAAAATGCGCTTCTTTCTTTTAACCCTTCTCAAATAGTTATGTATAAGTGTGGGCGTGCTTTGAAATGGGTTTAATCTGTTGAAAAAAGTTTTTTCACTGCTGCCGCTTGCTTTCGCTTCCCTCGAAGCATTCTTCGTTGTTGTTACCGTTGCTCTCTTCCGAGCCTGGCGGGTTTCGCAGCAGCAAAAAACCTAAGAGGACAAAAGCTCATCGCATGCAGCAATGGCTTTTTTCATCAGCGTTAAACCGCTCCCAAAGCTTCGGTTCCAGCGTGAAGCGGATTTCTGGCAACAGAGGACCGCTGGCCCTCCAACCTAGCCCACAAATAAACTGTCTTTAAAGCATTTTTTAAAGGTTTTTAATTGGGCGCATTTTCTTGTTAATTGCTGTTTTGGAATTTAAAGCATTTTTAAAAGTTTTTGTATTATTATATATTGGGTGGTTTTGTTTGGGCGAAACAAAAATTGGGAAGGTTGCGCACTTTTATGACAAAATAAGCGTTGCTGTAATTGAGTTGAGCGCTGCATTGAAGGTTGGTGACAAAATTAAATTTAAAAGGGGCGAAGAGGAATTCACTCAGGGCGTTGACAGCATGCAGATAGAGCACGATCAGATTAAGGCAGCGAAAAAGGGCCAGGCAATCGGGATGAAGACAACTCAGCCAGTGCACGAAGGCGCAGAAGTGTTCAAGGTAACGGAATGAATTGCGCGGTTGAATTTTTTAAATTCAATTTTGCTGCAATTAGGATTAAATATTTGAAAGCAGTAAATTATATTAGGTGAAATCAATTGGTAAGACCAAAAACACGAACACGGCGTAGTGGTTCTTCATTGCGCTTTTTTGCTTCATTGCAGGCTCGCGCAAGAGGGGCAAGAAAACGCGTTAAAAAATAAAAAATAGAAAAAAATTAGTTGTTTTATTCTTTCACGCCTGCTATTCTGTTCTTCCGCTGTTTTTTCCGGCAGCAGTGTCCTGCTTGGGTTTGCTTTATTCTTCCACGTCTTCCAGCCCGTTTTCCGTTACCCTGAATATTGCTTCCCCGTCAGGCAGTGATGGCGAATCGACAAGCTTTGCAACCCTTTTGTCTTCCTTGCTTTTGCGCAGGTAAATCCTGGTTTTTGCGGCGTGGGCCAGTATTTCTCCGCCAACCGGCGCTGTCGGGTCTCCAAATAAAATGTCCGGCCTCTGCATTACCTGGTTTGTTACCAAAACAGCGATGTTGTTCATTTCCGCTAATTTTGCCAAAGTTCTTAGATGCTTGTTAAGTTTTTGCTGTCTGTCTGCCAGCATTCCTCTGCCAATAAATTCTGACCTAAACTGGGCTATCAGTGAGTCAACGATTAGCAGTTTGATGTTTTTTTCTTTTATCATTTCAGCTGCTTTCTCCGCCAGCAGCATCTGGTGGTCGGAGTTGTGGCAGCAAACTCCGCCAAAACCGGCAACAAAATTTTGGTACGGGGCGGACGCTGAGTTAATTGCAAAGTCGTATACCTTTTCTTTTGGATTGACTCTTATTCTTTCAATTGCTTTTATTCTCGCAAATGCTAAATCATCCCATGTTGGAGTGTTTAGGTTTTGCTTGACCTTGTCAAGTTGTAGGGGATCGTTGATGTTCAAGCCAGCTGCTTCTATTCTGTAGGGCTGTTTCCAATGTTTTTTTGCATTCTTCAGTCGCAGTTTTTGAATAGCGGCAACTACTTTAAAACGCAGTAGCAACATTGTTGTGTCGTGGGCAAGCTTTTTACTTGAGGTAATGAAGATTAACCTGTTCTTTGGTCGTGAATTGGCATGGTAGCCATCGCCATCCCAGTATCCTTTAATAAAATGTTTTACTTTCTCTTTTGGCAATTTGAAAACAAAGCCAGGGACGGTTCTTTCCGGGCTTTTGGTTCCAATAGGCAGCTCAAAACAGTATTTTAGGACAAGGCACAATAACCTGCTTGGAATTAAGAGCAATGCCCCATTTCTGCCTTTTATCTTATGCAAGAATGTCTTAACTAAAAACTTCTCTTCGATGATTCTTTTTGCTTTGGCGCATAATTCCTCTTCGCTGTTTATTCTAAGTCTAATCGGCCTCTCTTTATATTGGCTGTTGCCTTCAGCAATCCAAAAACCCAGCAGCCATAGAAGGTCATTATCCACTTTGATTCTGCTTGGGATTCTTGTCGCTTTTCTTTTGCCTGTGTGTTTTAGCTTGATGAATTCATTCTCTCCATCGCGCTCTATAACTATTTCTTTTTTTATCTCTTTTGGAAATTTATTGCAAGCAATGGCTAAATTGATTTCTTCAATGTCTTCTTCTGTCACTGGCAGGCAGCGGGGTATTGCTATATAGTCCCCTGTCTTAAGTAAAGATGCGTAATATGCCTCTGGCCTCATGTTGCCCTTTTCTCTTCTCACCGTTTTTCTCTTTTTTCCAAACCTCTGCCCCCTAAATACACTGTGTGAGCCGGTGACAGTAAGTTCTCTGCCAAAAACTGTTTCGATTTTATACAGTTCATTGTTTCTTCCGATTGGGTGGCTTATAAGGGATGTTACCTTTGCAGGTACAATGCCCCCATTTTCGGGATTAAAAGAAAAAGCAACAATTTCATTATTCTGACGATTTTCTACAACATCTGCCATGTCAGTATTGTGAAATTCTGCATCATTTAAGATGCTAACTGGCTCGCTGCCTTGAAGGCTGTTGTAGGCTCTTGCCACATAAATGTTTTTCAGAACATTTTCAGGATCAAGCTTCAAGTGCTTTGCAATCTGGATTATTCTCTCCGGCCTAAAGCTGTTTTCCGAGTCAATGTACAAGCAGTTTCCTTCCAGGCCGCCTTTTTCTTTTGGCAGTTGCACTGTTACCGCTGTTTCAAAGCACCATTGGGATTTCGAAGAGGCAAATTTTCCATAGATCTCGGTTATTGATTGCGTTTCAATGCCCCCGCCGATAAGTGAATCAACCTCTTTGCTCCCTGTTGTTATTTTTCCAACAAGCTTTCTTTTCTCTGCGAGCACGTCAGCCGTTTCAAATCCCATCTCCAAAGCGTCTCTCGCTGCCTTGATTGCTTTCTCAGCTGTTCCCTCGCCCAAGCCTGCAACCTCAATCAATTCCATTGGAGAAGCAACAGCCATTGATTCAAGCGTTTTATATCCTGCAGAAATTAGTTTCTCGCTTGCCTGCGGTCCGATTCCAGGCAGGTCCTGTATTGATTTTATCTCTTTTCCCATACAAATTCCTCCTTGCAAAAGCTAATGCATTTGACTGGTTGGCTTTGGATTTCCACGCAATCCTGGCATTGCCCTGCTTCTATTCAATTATACCGCGAATGTGCTTTAAAAAGGTTTTCAAAGAGCAGCCTTCCGCTGGTTCTGATAAATTCAATGCAATTTTGTTTATTTGTTTGCCAGCCGGTTGCTGGTTTTTCCTGCAGTCGTATGTTTATCCGCTTGCCAGCTGGATGTCCAGTGATTTGTATAAAGCCTGCAAATAAACCATTTGCTTTTCTTTGCTTTTTTTAATTAAGCTGTATTTCGCAAGCAATGCAACATCCCTGCTGACAGCCTCCTGCTTTCTTTTAAGCTCGCCAGCCAGTTCGCTTATTGTTTTCTTTTCAGCCTGGTGGCTGATTATGTGCATGAGCAGCTCCAATCTTTTCGGTGAAAGGATTTCATACAATTCGCTGCAGTTTTTCAGGTAAAGCGTGTGAGTGCCCAGCTCTGCTTTCGCCGGGTTATAAAAAACGGTTTTCAAATCTTTGTTCATCACGCCACCAATCTTGATTACCAATCGCATCATATGGAACTGCCCCTTTATTATTATATAACGCATTAAGTTATATAATCTTAACGGTTATGCCTTGCCCCAGCTTATTTTTCCAAAAATTTTGTCCTGTATACGCGCCAGTTCTTCCTGATGTTTTCAATGAATTCCTGCAGCGTTGTAAAATTCTTCTCCCTGTTCAAGTATCTCTTTTCAGGGCGCTTGAAGAAAAACTGGTGCACGTTTAGTGTTTCGTGCTTGCTGCAGTCAAACCGTATGACTTCAAATGTTTCACCATCAATTGTGGTTAAGTAAATCACTGCGAATTCCTCAACTTCCTTGAAGTCAGCTGAAAAAACAAACCTGACAAAAAGCTTGTTCTCTTTTTCGCTGTCAAGGTACTCGCTCCAGCTCTGCTGCCTGCCCTCTTCCACCATGCCGCGCCCGATATTATCCGGCAAAAGAGTCAATTAAAATGGCGCTGGAAGAGCAGCCTTCCGCTGGTCAAGTTGATTTTAATACAATTAGTAAATCGACGTTCGCTTTTTCACGCAAACTCCAATGAACGCACAACAAATTCCAGCTCGTTGCTGAAAGCGTTTTCTTTTGCGTTCCCTATTGCTTTCAGTTGTTTTCCAACAAGCTTGTCCTGCAATTGCTGAATTATTTGCTCCGGGCCAATGCTTTCAATCAGCTCCCTCAACTGCTCTTTCTGCAGACCCATTAGTTTCTCAGCACTCAGCCCATACGCAACCGCGTTTATTTGGCTGCTTCCGTCATCCAAACGAACAGACAGCACTGCCCTGATGTCCTGTTCCTTTGAACCGCATTTTTCGCACTGCATTGCTGTTTCAGTGCGCTGCATTTTTGAGCCGCATTTTGCGCACACTGAATAGCGCAGCTGCCCCTGGTTTACCGCAACAACCGCTGCCTGCAATGCAACGAATTTTGTTGCTGCATCCAGTTCGCTTATTCTCCTGCTCTCTGTTTTGTCCTGCATCAGCTGCATTGCGCTTGGAATTGCGGCATCTGTTTTTGGGTTTGCAAGAATGCGCGCCCTCCATCCCAGGTGCAGTTCAATCCCCTGCAATCCTTCCTTTGTGTAGGCCCCCTCAAATTTCACTAAATCGTTTTCCTGCAGTTTTTCGGCTGCATCAACCAAATCATTCCAGGCAGTTGCCCTAATGGTGGCAGTTTCGTCCGCAACAAGAAAATTCATTACCCTTCCTTTTCCACTTTCCTTTTCAAACTCTGTTACCGGAAACAAGCGCAGTACTCTTACAATTGTTGCAACATCATTCATTTCAGCCCTCAGTTCGCTGAGCTTTGACTGCCTTTCCTCTGCATTCGGCAAGCTTCTGCTATCAACATTTTTTGGCTCAACAACCATGCTGCCATTGTAGGAAAGGTTCAGCTGGGGCTTGTTGTTGAAGCTCTTGGCATAGCAATTGTGCAGCAGCAGAACGCTTCCTTTTTGCACGCCTGCTTCCTGCATTTTCCTTACATCATTGTGCCACAGGGTCAGCCTAGTTTCGCCTGAATCATCAGCAATAATAATATTGCACAGCGTGCCCTTTGTCCCGTTTCTCTCAAAGCTTTTCGGGCTGAAAACATGCATTACCCTTACAAGCAGATCAACATTCTGCATTCCGTCCTGCAGCTGCCCGATTGAAACCCTGTGCATTTCCTGCTGCGTTGCAAGTTCAATTCCAAGTTCTCTTGCAACCATGAAAGCAGCGCCATCATCAGTAAGCAGGCCTGACAATTTGCTTTTCTTTGCTTTAATCAGTTGCTCGACTTCGCGCTTGCTTTTGCCGCTTGAAGAAATAATTTTTTCAATTAGCTCTGTTGCCTGCTGCAAAAAAGAAAACCCCCACTATTTTGAACAGGAAAAGAATTTTAATTGAATCCTTTGTTATGTATAAAAAAATAAGTTTTTGAATTATTTTGTTTGAATTTTTTCTTGTGGCATATAAAGTTTATGTATTGCCACTTTTTTTGATGAAACTTTTTCCAAAAGTTTCTTGTATCTTTTTTTCGTTTTCAGTGAACAAATTTCCCCCGTGCGCATCAATTGCAACAATCAACGGCCCGAAATCTTTCACCTGCAATTGCCAGACTGCTTCCGCTTCACCGTTTTCCTTCAGCCAGAAAACGCCTGCAACTTTTTTCACGCTTTGTGCCAGCACTGCCGCTGTTCCGCCAACCGCAGCCAAATAAACGCAGCCGGTTTCGCGCATTGCATCCGCTGTTTCTTTGCCCATGCCCCCCTTTCCAATCACTGCCCTTATTTTGAAACGCTTAATAAGCTCTGGCTCAAATGATTCAAGCCTTGCGCTTGTTGTAGGGCCAATTACAACCACTTTCCAGCCCTGTTTTGTTTTCCGCATTATTGGCCCGGCATGGAATATTGCCTGCTCCCTTAAATCAAAAGGGATTTCTTTCCCGCCCTGCAGCAAATCAAATACCCTCTTGTGCGCTTTGTCCCTAAAAGTGAAGATTTCGCCGTCTAAAGAAACAACATCTCCTGCCTGCAACCCTAGAACAGTTTCTCTGCTCAGTGGGGTTTTCAATTTAATTAATTTGCTTCCAGCCATAAATGACCCTGCTTTAACGATTTTCAATTTAATTAATTTTGATTTTTCCATTGTTGTAAAACCTCGCTTTCGCTTTTCTCCCAGGCCAGCAGTTGTTTGCAATGCCAACAGGCAAAGTTGCAGTGTGCGTGCCTGCAATTTCAATGTTGGCAGCCAGCGCGCTGTGCTTTCCACCCAAACCCATTGGTCCAATGCCAAGGCTGTTTATTTTTTCCAGCAACTCTCTTTCCATAGCAGCAATTTTTTTGTCCTTGCTCCATTCACCCGGTTCCCTCAAAGTTGCTTTTTTAGCCAAATTCAAGCAAATGTCTGCTCCGCCGCCGATGCCTATCCCTATTATGCAGGGAGGGCAGCATTTTCCCGCCCATTCTGCTGCTGTTTCAACAATGAATTGCTTGACCTCTTCAGCTGAAGCGGTTGGTTCAAACATTCGCAGCCTGCTCATGTTTTCGCTGCCGCCTCCCTTTGGGTAAAAAACAATTTCCAAATAATTTCCTTTGAAAAAATCAAAGAAAACAAAAGGAAACCCAAGCCCGCAATTGTTGCCGCTATTTTCTCTTGAAATAGGGTGCACTATGTTCGCCCTTAAAGGAATTTGCTTTGTTGCCTTTCTCACAGCTTCCCCCAGCGCTTCGCACAGGTCAAAATTCAATTTGAATTTGCTGCCAATCCTTGCGTAAAAAACCGGCACTCCCGTGTCCTGGCAGAGAGGAATCCGCTTCTCTCTCGCAACCTTGAAGTTTTCCAGCATTTGCCCCAGCTGCAATTCGGCAAGCCCACCGTTTTCTTCCCTGCACTGCTTTTCAATTTCCCTTTTGTTCGCATCAGAGCCAAAAACAATTGCTTTCCGCATTGCCTCAACAATTGCCTCAACAAATTGCCGTTTTTTTATTCCGCTGCCCAAAACAACCCCCTTTGAATAGTATAAGTAAAACTAATAAAACACAATCTCATCAAAATTTCGAAACATTTTTTTAATCAACCGCTATTACTATTTTTCATGAACCAAAAAATTTCAGAAAACGTTTTCGCGTTCATCGCAGAGCAGGAAGGCAGCAACTGCTTTCTGCTGAAAGGCAGCAAACGCATTGCTTTGATTGACAGCAGCGCTGCAGGCAACGGCAGGCAGCTGCTTGCGTTTCTAAAAGAAATAAAATTGGATGCAGGAAGCATTGATTTGATTCTGCACACCCACGGCCATGCTGACCACATTGGCTGCGATTCACTTTTTCCAAAAGCGGAGATTGCAATGCATGAGCTGGATGCAAAGAGAATAAATGAAAGCGATTTTGTTTTCGCCTGCGCACACTTCTTCCCAGGAACCGCGCTGCCCAAAATTTCGATGTTCCTTAAAAACAACCAATTGATTGATTTGGGCAATTTGCAGCTGCGCATTCTGTACACTCCAGGTCACACAGCAGGCAGCGTTTGCTTCCTGCTCGAGAAGCAGGACGTGCTTTTCAGCGGCGACACTTTGTTTGCTGGTGGCTTTGGGAGAACTGATTTGCCAACAGGGAACGAAACCCAGCTTTATGAAAGCCTGCAGAAGCTGCAAAAATTAGCCTTTAATGCCTTGTTGCCAGGGCACGGCCCTGTGCTGCAGGGGGCGAAGCAAAACAGGCAGAACCTTGAATTGATGCTGCGGGAAATTGGGCAAATTGATTAAACTATTGCCTTTTTATAGGTTTTTTGGCAAGGTAATTTAGAGTGAGCCAAAATGCAGGAAGGAAAGATTTACAGGCAAATAATTGAGAAAATTGCGCAGGATGGCGGGCTTACTTTCATGCAATTTGACCCGCCTAATTATCCATCGGAGGCAATTGGCGGGATTGCAAGGATTGCCGAAGAAAACGGTGTTGATGCGTTCGCTGTCGGCGGAAGCCTTAACGCGCAGGGAAAGATGCTGAATGACGCGCTGAAGCAGATCAAGGAAAACAGCAGCCTGCCGAGAATAATTTTTCCCGGAAACATTGCAACCATAAGCAAGCACGCTGACGCAATCTACTTCATGTCAATGCTAAACAGCAACGACCCCTACTGGATTACCGGCGCGCAGATTGGAAGCAGCTTTCCGGTAAAGCAGCTTGGCCTTGAAGTAATTCCAACTTCTTACATTATCATTGAGCCAGGCGAGGCAGCAGGCTGGATGGGCAGAGCCCAGCTTATCCCAAGAAACAAGCCTTACCTTGCAGCTGCAACAGCGCTCGCAGGCCAGTATTTGGGCAGCAAATTAATTATTCTTGAATCAGGCGGCGGAGCCCCTGAACCATGCCCTGCTGAAATGGTTTCTGCAACAAAAAAAGTGCTTGATGTTCCACTGCTTGTTGCAGGCGGTGTGCGTAATGCAAAGTTTGCGTATGAAACAATCAGGGCAGGCGCTGACATTGTTCAGGTCGGTTCAGCCTTTGA
>CAYHBD010000019.1:0-3792 GCA_964354805.1 uncultured archaeon
TCATCGCTTCTTCCGGGTCGAGCGTCGATGCGCCCTCACAGGGCGGCTCGGCTGACGCACCAGAAATCGACGACGCCCGCTGACCGCGTGCCTGCTGTTCCTGCACCGCCTGCATTTCCTGCTGGAGACGCTCATCGACAAGCGGTCGGAGGGTCTTTTCGCGGAGACCCGGGTTGACGTACAGCATCTGGTCGAGTGCCATGATTGTCGCCTGCTGGTCGCCGTACTGGGCGGCAAGCGGCCCGAACACACCCGACTGGACGACCATCTGTTCCAACGCTGCGAAGTCGTTCGCGTCAAGTTCCGGGTGTTCCGACTTCCATGTTTCGTACACGTGGTCGATCGTGGATGCAGATTGTTCGATCTGGTACGCCTGCTGCTGCTGCATGCGTTCCATTTCGAGTTCGGCGACACGGTCGTTCAACGCGGCGACAGTCGGGTCAATCTGACCGGATTCGTCGTCGTAGTCGTATGTGTCGGTCGAGTTCTGCGACTGGTATTTGCCGGACCGCACCTGTTCGACAAGGTTCCAGTCCTGCTGAAGCTGTTCGATCTGTTGTGCGGGAACGAGGACGTATTGGCCGGAGAGGGTCGCGTCGATCTGCGCGATTGCGTTCTGGTCGAGTTGCGAGTACCAGTCGTAGACGGCGCGTGCCTGCCCCAACTGTTCGTCGGTTGCTGCCCCCCAATAGTCCTCGAAAGCCGAGTCGGGTTGGAGGGGTTCGTCGCCAATCTGTTCGGCGTTCGTATCGGCGGGAACGTCGATCGGCTGGTCGGTGACTGGCTCGACGAACGACAGGTCGTCGGGGGCGGCCCCCCCGGTTTGCGCGTCCGGGGGGGCCGTGCCCTCATCCCCGTCACCCGGACTGGGCGGGGAGACCTCATCGGGGGGTCCTTCCCCGCCACGCTCGTTGAATACGTCAACGACTTGCTGCTCGAACTCGTTGACGTCGCCTGACACGTCGTCTGACATGGATTCTCCTGTTGTCCGGGTGGAGGTTTGGGGTGTTACTGGCCTGCGGCCATGAGCCGCGACAGTTCATCTGGGGAAGGGCCGGGGGGCTGTGCGCGCAGTCCCGGCACTTCCTGCCCCGCGGGCGGGGGTACGGGCGCGTCGACCATGCCGGGTCCCATCGGCATGAGTGGAGGCATCTCCATCTGCTGGCCGGGGGGCATCCCTGCGCTGGCGGCACCCATCTGTCCTGCGGCGGCTTCGAGTGGCTGTCGAAGCTTGCCGAGGATCGTTGTTTCGAGGTTGACGAGGAACTCCAAGTCGGCGTCGGGAAGGGTCTTCGCGACGCTGATCTCACGAAGCATGTTCGTGAGCATCTCGGACATGGTGTTCGTCGTGCGTCCACCTACTGCCATGATGTGTCCTTGCTGCCCTGTGGGCGGTTGGTCACTTCAGGTTGAGGTCGCGCGGCTTCTTGCGGGCGACGGGCTGGGCGTCGGGGCGAGAGCCGTACTGATCGGTGGTGGTGTGACCCTGACGGTCGATCGGCGCGGAGCCGGTCTTCTGCTTGATCTGCTCGGGCATGGGATGCTCCCTCAGTAGGTTTCGGTTTCGGTTTCGAACGGCCAGTCGTCGCTGAAATGCTTCAGACCCTTTCGACCGCCTTCAGCCCATTCCAGTTCTGAGTCTGAGCAGTTGCGGTCGAGCTTCTGGACGTAGAAGTCGTCGGATCCCTGTACGGAGATCCCGCGGATGCTGGTGGGGATGGGGCCGGTGTCGGAACCGTACCCTTCGCCCTTGCCGATCATCCGGCCGTTGACCTCGTTGTCTGCCATGGGTGCAGGTTACACGATCGGGGTCAGGTTGTGGGGTTTTCGTCAAGGATGGCTTGTGCTACGGGCTTGACGTCGTCGAGAGTATCAGCATCGACAATCGCCTGCGCCAACTGAACCAACGGATCAAGTGGTGCAGGCTCCTCAACCGGCAAACCCGTCAACGCCTGCGACGAAACAACCGTCCCATCAGCCGCATAAAACGTGATCGACCCAGTCCCATCACCGTTGTCGACACCAACTTCACGGGTGTAATCAGCGTTCGTGATCGAATAGTTGTTCACGACACAATCCCCATCACAATGTTGGTGCGACCCGTAGCAGCCGCAAACGCTGTCCCCTCCGCACCAAACGCGGCAGGTGTCGTCAAACCGGTAGACGACAAGATCGACTGGCCGGTAACACCAGTGAGGGTGCCGATGTTGAGTCCTCGGAACGACGGCATCGTTGTCGCCGTCACAACCACAGCGATGTAATGCAACCCCGAGTACGTCGTCGTGAACGTCGATGTCAACGCCAACGTCTTTGGTGTCGAAGCAGCCCAAGCTGCTGTCGTGTCGTTCACACTGTAACGAAGCACCTGTCGCGAATCGTTGCACAACGCGAACCACTGGTTCGTGGGTGTAACTGCCGCTTGTGCACCCGACACCACCGACAGGTTCGTAACAACCGTCCCCTTCGGCAGATAAACGCCATGCAAATGGGCGACACCCGACAATCCGGGTGCGGCAACAGCAGCAAACGGTGTGGCACCCGGCAACGTTTCAGCGATCGTGTTTGCAACCGTGCCAGTCACAAAGTTTGCGCCACTGAAATGGTTCGCATCCCATTCCAACGTGGATGCACCCACAACCAGCGCCTGAGTCCGGTTCCCCTTCGTCAGCTTCGCTGCGGTGTCCGCACCCGAACCGACTGCGAGGTCACCGGCAGCGTCCCACAGGGTGTCGTTGGCGACGGTGGTTGGCGTCGACCACGACTGGTCGCCACGAAGGAATGTTGACGATGAAGCGGTGCCGGATGAAGCCAAACGTGAAGTCGAAAGAACACCTGAAGTGACTTGCGAAGCAGCAAGCGACACAGCATCAGTTCCTCCGGTGGCGTGCGTCGACGCGTGCGCTGCGGCGACAGCGGTGACGGCACCCCACTCGGGTGCTGACGCGCCCATTTTCACGACGTGACCGGCGGTGATTGACTGGCCGATCCATGCCGGGATGTCGCTGGCGTTACCGTTCGCGTTGGTAATCAGCCACGTCGGTGTGCCCGCAAGGTCGGTTGATGTGAACGACCGGACGTTGTTGATCGGGACTGATGCGGTGCTGTCAACGACGTTGATGGTGTCGGTGCCGGTTGTGTCGATGACTGTGCCGGTGTTGCCGGAGGTGACGGTGATGGTGCGGCCGTCGTTGATGGCCAAGGGTGGGAGGGTGACGGTGACGTTGTTGTTGACGACAAGAATCATGGATTCTTTGTCGATGATGAAGTCGGCAGACACGGTCACAGAATCGGCACGCTGATACTGTTTGTGGTCGTCGTCGGCGAGACCGGCGAGGCCGCCGTGGTCGGCGACAGCACTTCCCGTGTAGTACACGGATTCGACGTCAACTTCGACGACGTTGTAGACGTCTTCGACGTTGTATTCGTTTGGCGAATAGATCTCGACGACGATCATGGGTGCGGTTCAACTGTGAACGGGCCGGACATCAAAGGGATGACAGCACTTTCTGACGAGTCAGTCCACTTGAAGTACCACCAGTAGACGCCGGGGGCGACGTTTGTGTTGGCGGCAGCGACATCAACGAGGACTGCGTTGCCGCTAATCAACCCAACGATCGACGGCGACAAGTTCTTGATGACAGTCGTGTTGTCTTCTTCGGATGCGACAACTTTCATTTCGACGCTGTCGCCGGTCATGTCGACGATCGAACCGCCGAGCTTGATTCGGAACTGCTTCTTCCAGTCGGTGTTGCGGCGTACCCGCCATGGCACGTAGGCGCCTGCGTCGTCGAA
>CAYHBD010000020.1:0-1554 GCA_964354805.1 uncultured archaeon
TCCTTGATGTCTCTTGTATTGTAATGTATTATGTGTATATAAAGATTTCGACCATATAGTAGCACCTAGTAGCACCCTCTTTAATACTATTCATATTAAACACTCACCTGCATCTTGCAGTCAACCTTAAATACCATCAAGCATTACACATACTGCAGGTGACTGCATATGCAAGGAGACAACGATAAGTTACCAGATGATGAAGAAGATGACCTAGAGAACGATGAACCTGAAGAGGAATCAGTTACTCCACCCGTTCAACTGCAAGAAGAGCAACAGGGTCAACAGCAGCAACAGGTCGAGTATGCAGATGAGGTGAAATGTAAGTATTGCGGTAAGATCTTTAAGAGTGAGAACTCACTCCGTTGGCATCTGTCGAGCCAAAACAGAATGATGTGCTCCGCAAAGAGGCAGGCGGAAGGACCGCCATCTGCACCGCGACCTGTGGAGCATAAGACTGAGGGGGGTAAGACCCAAGAAAGTGGCTCTCTATATGGTTCGGAAGACCAATTGACACCGTTTGACATCTTGAAGAAAGTTCTTGACTCGACGTATGGGTTAAGTGAAGAAGCGAAGAAAGAGTTACTCAGCTGGGGAGAATTCTCAGACGTTCTCCAACCAAGCACTCTCAGAGACATTGCAGGTTCCTTCAAGTCAGTGTCAAGGCAACAGGCAGAGATACTTGCAGCCAAGTACAGCGCCGCTCTTACCAAGTACAGCCGTGATTCTGGTGGAGAGGATGAGAGAATTATACCAGATGTTGGATTTGGTATGGATCGTGATAGGTCTCGATATAGGACTCCATATCCAGACTACCAGTCAAGGAGAGGTTATGGTGATCGTGATCCGTACCAGCAACCACAGTACCCATACCCACCGTATCCTCCGCCCTATCCATATGACCAGCCAAGACCAGTGGTCTACCGGGAGAGGAAAGACACCTCTCAGGAGGACGAGAGGATCAAAAGGATAGAACAGAAGACCGAGGAGCTTACCTATGCCTTGAAAGGAATGGCTGATGCCATCAATGAAAGAAATAGAGAGCCTGAAGGCGAGAAGAAGGATACCATGATGGAGCTGCTTTTCCGTCAGATGCAAGCTAGTCAGGAGATGATGATGAAGTTGCTCATAGATAAGGGTGGCGATGATAAAAAAGGACACCCTGAACTAGAGGCAATGCAGAGAGAGATGGAGAAGATGCGAGAGCAGCTTAGAGATGAGAAGCAGAGAAGTGCTATGGAAGGCATAACTGGCGCCATAGGTCAGAAGATGAATGAGGTCAAGAGTGAAATAGAGGGCGTTAGAGATTATGTCGATAGATCGGTGTCTCAAGTTGATAGTGGTCCAAGAGATCTAAGCGACGAGGCACGAGTAGCAGTCGAACAGATCAAGAAATCTGCATCCACCATGGAGACCTCTGCACAGTCCATTACAGAACTAGGCAAGGAGTACATGAAAATGAAGGAGAAGGAGATCATGGCCAAGATGGGTATGGTTGACGAGAGTAGGGTTAGGTTACCAAAGGACCAGTTCTCCGAACAGGAATACGATGAA
>CAYHBD010000021.1:0-1758 GCA_964354805.1 uncultured archaeon
AAACGCAACAGAATAACGCAACAGAAACGCAAAGCGCAAAACAAATAGACGCAATGCTTGAACGCATACTAAACGAAAGGCAGCAAGTATTCGAAAGCAAAATCGCCACAATGCAAAAGGACTACGAAAACAAAATACTTGAATTGCGTCTTTCTGATTTGGAACGAAAAGTAAAAGACTTGGAGAAGATCCAAGAAGAATCTTCAAGCGGTATCAAAATGCAAGATGTAATGGCGGGCGTTGGTTCTTATTTCGCTACACAAATGAGCAATGGTTTAACCAATAAAACTGAAACAAAATGAGCAGAGGTATAAAGACAAGGACTCAATACGTTAAATTGAGCTTGACCCCAGCTGAATATGATGCGCTTTCCAAGTTTGGCGAAAACATGGACAAGCCCATTGCGTTCTGTATAAGAATGATAATGCAAAGAATGTCAGACTTTGCAGATTTGTATGAGACACTTACGAAAGCATACGATTCTGCTGATGAAAAAGAACGAAATGCTTTAGCAGAATCTTTAGCATCAATGCCCGAAATGGATAGACTTCGAATGCTTGCTTTTCACTCTGATATGAAGGCAATAATAGATTTTAACAATCTGTGGAAAAAAACTTCGATACAAACTTTGTTTTCAGACTAAAGAAGTAACTTTATAACTATCTTTATGCCGTTGTTAGGTCTGCACCCGTTGACCGAATCAACGGCATACGCATTTTAGGGTAAGGGACGAGTTTTAGGTTTGGCATAACCTTACTTTTCTTGTCCCCCCCTTTTGAATCAAAATGCGGAGCCATAAAAAAACGGGTAGCCAAAGCAAACAAAAAAAGGAACGTTGGCGCGTCCCTTTCAAATTCATAAACCCCTGAGAAGGTCTAACTGCATCGCTGCATGATTGTACAAAATTACTCTTTTCTTGATACGTTAGCACAACCTGCCCCCCAAAGATTCAAAACAGAATTTTTGAAGGACGAGACGCTAACCAAAAGAGCAAAGCGTAAGCAGTACACCCAGAGAATAACGGCAGAGCTTTTGAAGCTTGATTCTAAACTGCACAAGCAGTACAAACGTGCATACTATTGTTGCAATGGATTACAACAAGAAGGCCGAACAATCAAAACAACAAACGACTATTGTAATAGTCGGGTTTGTCTTGTCTGCAATTCAATACGAACTGCAAAGCTCATCAATGGATATGGCGAAATGCTTAAAGCTGAAAAGCAGTATTTCTGTACTCTCACAATCGTAAGCGTCAAAAAGGCAGAGCTTAAACAAACGATTGAGAAAATGACAAAGCAATTCGGTTTAATCTTAAAGAGCGTAAGAGAAAAAAAAGGAATAAAGCCCGATGGCATTAGACGGCTTGAAATAACATACAACAAGGAAGCCAACACATACCACCCACACTTTCACTATTTAGTAAACTGCAAAAAATCTGCAGAGCTGATAAGAGAGAAATGGCTTAAAAGATACCCAACGGCAGAACCATATTGTCAACACGTAACAGAAGGAAGAGAAGGCACTTTGCTTGAAATATTCAAATACTCTACAAAGTTTGCGGTAAAGGATGCAGAACATACGGACCGGTTAGAAATACATCCGGAATCATTAGACGTAATTCTTTGTTCAATGGATGGCAAAAGAACCGTGCAACCATTCGGCAAATATGTAAAGCAAAAAATAAGCGAAGAAATAACTGCGGAAGATATACAAGAGCGAGAGTATAATATTAAGCCAAGAGCATACGCAAAGTTTGAA
>CAYHBD010000022.1:0-25590 GCA_964354805.1 uncultured archaeon
GGGGAAATGCTTGTGAGGAAAGCACTGCAAATTGCAAGGAAGGAGAATGCAGGGAATCTGGTTTTTGGGACAATCAAGAACGATTTAATGGTGTGCAGGGAAGAGGAAACAGGGATAAAGGGCTTTGAGCTGGTTGAGCCATTGAAGGATTTTACAAAGGACCAGGTTATTGAAGCTGGAAAGCAGTTGGGTTTGCCCTCTGAACTGTGGGAAAGGCAGCATTTTCCTGGCGTTGGCTTTGCTGTGAGAATTGAGGGAAAGGTTAACAGAAAAAAGCTTGCGCTCATAAGAGACATTAACGAAGTGGTTGAAAAAAAGGTAATGGAAATGGGCTTGCACAAAGGGCTGTGGGGTTATTTTCCCTTTCTGTTGCAGAACATTGTTGAGGGAAAGAATGTTTTGGTTTTGAGAATTGTTGAATCAGGCTATGGCCTGATGGCTGAGATTCCGGAGATAAAGAAAAGTGAGCTGATTGAGTTGAGGGAAGAGATTTTCAGGCAGAAGCCGGAGATTGGAAGGGTTTATTTTGATTTGACTCCAAAGCCTGTTTCATTGATTGAGCTGATGTGAAATGGTTGGAATGAGGTTCTTTGAGTTGCCTGAAGGGCTGCTTAACACGCAAATGGAGAAGGGCCCGGAAGAATTCAGGGAGTTCACGGAAAATGAAATGGGCTTGCTCAAGCGGAGTATTGGCAGGAATTCGGTTGTTCTGGATGTTGGATGCGGCTATGGGAAATATATTGCAGAATTATGTGGGAAGGCAAAGCAGGTTTTTGGAATTGATTCATCCAAGCCAATGATTGAAAAAGCAATGCAAGAATTGGGCAAAGAAAAGAACGTAAAGCTTTTTCTTGGCGATGCGGAAAAAATGCCGTTTGAAAACGATTTTTTTGATTTTGTAATCTGCACGAGAAACACCTTTGGGAATTTTTTAAATCAGCAGAATGTTCTTGGTGAAATGCGAAGGGTTCTCAAGCCAGGTGGAAAAATGTTTATCGGGGTTTACTCGCAGAAAGCAAAGAAGCTGCAGCTTGGGTATTACAAGAAAAACAAAATGAGGATAACAAGGGAAACAGAGGACTGCGTTTTTGCTTTGCCTGACTTTAAATCAGAAAGGTTTTCAAAAGAAAAGCTGCGCAGAATTTTCAGGGCGCAAAAATTGAAAGCAGAAATAATTCCCCTAAACAGAATTGCATTTGAATGCACAGTAACAAAAAACTGAAGCGATTTTTTTCGTCGGAACGTAAACAGTAGCGACCTTCCGCCTTGAGCTTTTGGCTTTGCTTATTTTCTTCTCGGCCCTATTTTTTGTGGGAATCTCAGGTGGCCTTTTCTTTTCCTTGCCCCAAGCCTTCTCCTGTAGTATCTTTCCATTTCTGTGGTTGTGCCCCAGCTGCTGAGGTCTGCTCTCTTGTTGGTTTTTCTCAAATCTGTTCTGATCAATTCCACCATCTTTGGGAATTTCAAGAGGCCGTTGGCTGCCTGCGAATGGACTACCCCAATTGGATAAAGGTTTTTGTTGTCGCCATGCTGGGGAATCTGGCAGCTGACAGCCAGAACCAGTTTGTTATCTTTTTTATTGTGCAGCCAGTAAACAAAGTAATCAGCCCCTGCTTCGGGCAAATCAATGCGAAAGCCCCTCACCATGGTTTTGAAAAGCTGAAAATTGCCCTCAACCAGGACAGGTTTTTTGCCTGCAATTTCTTCATCTTCCGAAGCCATAAAAAAAACTAGTGCTTTGAAATTAAAAAGGCTTGCTTTTCACGCTTGCGAAAGGCCGGCTTGGGCTTTGGCTTTGCCTTTTTGGTGGTTTAGGGGCAATCAGCGGAACAGTGCTCTTTGGAAAGGGTTTTAAAAAGGCGATTCCAATTATGTTTTTGGAAGTGGGTTTTTTTGGGGAATTTTTATTTGGATATTGAGACAACAGGCCTTGATCCAAAGAGGGACAAGATTATTACCATTCAGTACCAGGAGCTTGACAGGCATACTGGCAGGGCAATTGGAGAGCTTGTGATTCTAAAGGAGTGGGAACTGGGTGAAAAAGGCATTCTTGAAAAGTTCATTGGGGATTCAAAGATTGCGGGCAGCTATGACTTTGACTTTATTCCAACAGGCTACAATCTGGGTTTTGAGCACAATTTCCTGAAGGAAAGGACTGCTGTCCACGGCCTGAACCAGCTTGACATTCTCACCAAGCCGTTCATTGACCTGAGGGCGTTTGGAATAATAATGAACAAGGGAGAGTTCAAGGGTAGCGGGTTGGACAAAATAACCGGAAAGGCAACAAGCGGAAAAGAAGTGCCTGCATGGTACCAAAACAGGGAATACGAAAGAATAATCCAATACATTGAAAACGAAACAAAATCATTCATAGAATTCAACGCCTGGCTATACAAAGAAATGCCGGACTGCCTGCAAAAATTCAAAAAAGAAAACAAAATCTGATTCTCGGGAAAAAAAGCGTTTCCGAAAGAATAAAAAAGGGGTTTGGACTTTTATAAAAAAATGAAGAAGATTTTTTTGTATGTTGCATTTGGCTTTGTTGCCTGGGTGTTGGCAGAATATGTTACTGTTTGGGCTGAGAGAGGCATCGCAGAGTGGGCCTCCTACATGCCCTGTATATTTGTGTTCTATATTGTCTACCCCCTGCTGTTCGCATTTTTGATATACGGGTATAAATGGGGCAACTTGCGGTTGTTTGCAGCAACCATTGCCGCTGGTTTTGTCCTTGAAATTGTGTTCTTTCAAAACTATGCCCTGGTGCAACTGCCAACCGCAACATACTACATCCCGGCGTTGATCCTAATATACAGTTTTTTGACGTTTGCGCCCAAATTTGCGGTTTCAAAAGTAATGGCTCTCCCCCCCGAAACCATAAAATGGGGTTTTTGCGCGATAGGGCACGTCGAGCTTTATTTTGCTGCGATTATTCTTGTTTTTGGCGCTTTCTTGAAGCCTTTGTCTGCTGTTACAAAAGTTGTTCCTGTTTCCATTGCGCTTGAGTAAATCAGGCTGTCTATTGTGTGAAGCCTGTATTTTTCACAGTTGCCAACTGCCGCCAGCGCAGCCTCTTTGCTCAGGCCAACGATTATGCTGTTGTCCCCAATGAGATTAATGGCCTGCCTTGCTTCCTCTTCATTGGTTCCGAACTTTTTCAGCCCTTTGAACACTTCGTGGATTGAGATAACTGAAGTGAAGAGAATGGTTTGCTCTGAATCCACAATTTCCCTTGTTTCCGGAATATTGCCCAAAAAGTAGCCAAGCCACACGCTGCTGTCAAGAAACAGCTTAAAACCTGTCACTCTTATCACGCAAGCCCTTTAGCATCTCACTCACAGAAACTGTTTTGCCCCTGGAAAGCTTTCCATACATTGATTTGGTTTTCTTCCTCAAAAGGTTCTGAATAACCTCGTCATAAGTCTTTGAATTAAAGCTCTTCTTCAGCTCATTCAGCAATTCCTTGGTTGGGGCCTCAATCTGGATAGTGCTGGTTTCCATAAAATCACCAATAAACTATAGCGCTATAGTTATTAAAAAGGTTTTCGGAATGCGCTTCCGAAAGGGTAAAATAGGGGAATAGGCATTATTGTGAGCGTATGAAAGGATTGAATTTAAGTGTTCTTTTGGCTGTGTGTGCAATAGTTTTACTGGCCCATGGCGGCTTGGTTGATTGCTGGGCAAACAACCCATTCACGCAGCAAAGGTTGTTTTCTGTTTTTTGTTTTGCCTTGAAATCAGTAATTTCTGCGGCCTTAATTCTGCTGGCGGTAATTTTGTTTTTGGCGAAAAAAAGGAAGGCAAAGAAAGCGCCTTCGAAACAATAAAAAAAAGCGTTTTTTTGTCAGGGAAACCTTTTTATATTCCATTTGCATTTATAATTTAACATTAAACGAAAACGGTTGATTGCTGTGGGTTTCAAAAAGGAAGCTGGAAGTCAAGCTTGGGATATTGCTTCTCTTGAGCGCAAGGCGGATGAATTGGGCGCGGAGATTGTTGCCATGAGGGCGAAAATCGTTGATATTGAATCAGCGCAGAGGAGAAAGATTGCCCAAAAGATTGAGCTGGAGGACGGCTTGAGCGCTCTGCTGAGGAGAAACCTGAGCGCGGAGAAGGCTATTTTGAGCAGGATTAAGACAGGCGCCAAATTGAAGGAAGAGCATTTGAGGGAAAAGATTGCTTCCTTGGAAAGAGTGAACAAGATTTTTGAAGAGAAAAAGGAAAGGGTTTCCGCGGCAAAGAAAAGATATGCTGCATTGAAGAAACAGCTTGTTGCATTGGAAAAGCAGGCAGAGGGCCTGAGTAGCTATGAGTGAAGGGGAAGGAAAAGAAATTAAGGAAAAAAGCAATTAGAGTGCATTGTTATGGGCGACTTGGCAGATGAAGGAAAAGAGCTTAATGCAATAAAGCAGAGGACAGATGCCCTTGGAAAAGAGATTCTGCAGATGGAGAACCAGGGCGCTGCGCTGATTAAAAAGGAAATTGCTTTGGAGGACAGGCTGGTTGCTGTTTTGGGGCAAATGCTTGAACTGGAGAAGGGAAAAATAGCTGATGCAAAGAGAAGCGGGGCAGCAAAGGAAGCGGCTTTGATGGGCAGGATAGCTTATTTGCAGAACAAGCAGCGCGAATTCGAGAAAAGAAAAGAGATGGTGAAACATTTAAAGGAAAAAAGCCTTGCAATAAAAGAGGAAATGGGCAATGCCGAGAGAAAAATGCGGGAGGAAATCGCTGAGCTGTACAGGATAAAAGAAATAAAAAAGAAGCACGCTGTTGAAAAAGAAGCGCAAAAGGCAGCCAAAGCAGCCGCTGAAAAAGCGGCCCAAATGGCAGCCGAAGCGGCTGCTGAAAAAGCGGTTAAGAAGGCAAAGGCTGCTGCGAAATTGAAGAAAGCAGTGCCTGCAAAGAAGCCTGCTGTGAAAGCGAAAAAAGCAAAGCCAAAAGCAAAGGCTGTTAAAAAAGCGCCGAAGAAGAAGGCGGTTAAGCGCGCAAAGCCGAAAAGGCTGGCTGCAGTAAGGAAAGCTGTTGTTAAAAAGCCTGTTAAAATAAAAAAGCCAAAAGCGAGGGTGCCGAAATTAAAGCTGGCAAAAAAGCCTGCTTTCCTTGAGGAACTGCCGGAAGCCGAGGAAGAAGAGGAAATGGAAGAGGAGGAAGCTGAAGCTGCAGAGGAAGAGGCTGTTGAGGAAGAAGCGCCGGCAGAAGAAGCAGCTGAGGAAGAGGAAGCGCCTGCTGAGGAAGAAGCGGTCGAGGAAGAAGAGCAAGTTGCAGAAGAACAGCCTGCTGAGGAGGAAGCTGTTGAGGAAGAAGCTCAGCCTGAAGAGGCTGCAGCTGAAGAGGAGCAAGCCGAAGAAGAGCCAAGCGCTTTGCTTGAAAGGGTTTTGGAAAAAGCAAAAGAAAAAGTAACTGAAGAGGAACCTGCTGCAGAGGCTGGGGCAAAAGAGCCAGGGGATTATGATTTCACTGAATTCAACAGCGTTGATGTTTCAATTTCCCATCCTGATTGGCCAGAGAAAAGCGGTGCGCCGTCAAATGCTTTGCTTAGCAGGGCTACAGGCAATTTTTCTTTTGATTTGCTGCAAATACCTGCCCAGGGAAGAAGCGTTGATGACGTTGTTTCACAGGCAACTATTAAAATTGAGTCAAACATTGGCAGCAGGGTTTTGGAGAAAAAGAAAACAGGTGACAAGGCTTTCATTGTTTACAGCGAATCGCGCAGCGGCAGGGAGTTCCTGAACAAAGCAATCTTTGTTCTGCACCTGGACAAGATTTATAAGCTGGTTTTCAGCGCGCCAACAGAACAATTTGACAAAATAAACGACATATTCTGGAAAGCGGCGAAGTCAATCAGTTTCAAATAAAAGCTGCAATTGCAGCTAATTCCTGATTTCATTCTTTCGCTATGTTTTATGCACTTTTTCAAAGAAAACAAACAACGCAAGCGGCAGCAGCAATGCGCCTGCAATCAGCGCCAAAAAATAAATTGAAAAATCTGAACCAAGCCCAAAGCCAGTAGCCAGCTGCTGGAAATATTGCACAATGCCTGAAAGGAATGCAAATTGCATGAAGTAAGCGGCAATGAAAACAAACAGGAAACCGCCTGCAATAGCGGTTATTGCAGCAAAAACCCTGAAGCCAAGCCTTTCGGTAAATTTTTTCCTGAAAACAGTGCCCTGCTTTTGTGCTTTCAATCGCGCTATTTCTTCTCCAAGTTCTTTTGCTTTCCCTTTCCATTCACCAATCTGCTTTCTTTCTTCCTCCAGCTTTTTTCCCCTGCTTTCAATCGACTGCTGTTCAGCTTCGCCTGCAGGGCCTTCTTTTGCTACTGTTCTTTCAAAAGCAACATCAACCTTTTTCTGCTCCAACGCAATCCTTTCTTCCTCCTCCGAAATCAATTTGTTCGCTTGCGCCAGGCACTGGCTCTTGTAGTTAACCAAAAAATCAAAGTCTTCTCTTGCTCCAGGCTTCTTTTCAAGCCTTTCATCAACCTTTTTCGCTTCGCTGAAAAGGTCCCGCAATGCAGCACTCAATTCTCTCATAAGCAAATAATAACAGCAAACAGGAATTTAATTGTTTTGGGTGCAGGGCATGTTTTCTGCAAATTAGGGCAGTGAAATGTTTTTTTTACGGATTTTATTTTTTCTGGGATGCATTGGTGCAATTGCTGCTACTCTTCTTATGCAAGAATTTCGTTAATCTTTGTCATAACTGCTTTTCTGAATTGTTCGTGCGGAAGGTTCCTGCCGCTCTCAAGCAAACTTGTTATTTTCGCTCTCTTGATTCTGTCACTCACTCTTGGAACCATGTTTTTCATCCACCATTCTATTTCCTCTTTTGTGCGCCAGTCCTGAACAGGCCTAGCAAGAGTTTCCTTTATTTCAACAGTTTTTTCCTTTTTCGCTTCTGCCTCAGCAGGCTTTTTTGCTTTGGGTTTTTGGGCAGGTGCTTTCATGCTTTTGTAAAACTCTTTGAAGCGCTCTGCTTCCTTCCTTGTAACATAGTTTTTTCCGCCAACCTGAACTATTTTCAGGTTTTTGTATCGATAAAGAGAGTCTTTACCTAAACCAAGCTCTTTCGCAAGCTGCATAATGTGGATAACATACCCTTTTTCAAGCATTTTCGGAAGATTCTTCCTGTGCTTTGCCTCTGCAAGCATTTCTTCAACAAACTGCTTTGGGAAAAAAAACCTGTGCCTCTGGTGCCAAGCATCCTGGGAAAGCCCCCCATTGGGAAGTTGTTCCCTGCCAGCGTAAATCCTTTCAAGTTTTTCTACAATGTCCCACTGGTGTACTGTCAGACCTTTCTTTTTTGCAATTCTGTAAATATCCTTTGATGTAAACATGCCCTTTGGCACAATGGCCTTTTTTGGGCATTCGGCAATAACCTGCATTAAATTATTTTCAGGAAACACAACACCCTTTTTCTTTCCAGGAAGTATGCTCCAGAAGCGGATTTTCCCTTCATGGGCATTGTCTGCAAGCACTTTCGGGTTAATATGAAGGCCCATTTTACTTGCCCTTTCAGCAACCTGCTTTGGCGTGAGAAACCCACTCGGCGCTTTCAACGGTTTTCCTGGCATACTATAAGTATTTCAAAAGCGGAAGAATTTAATTGTTTCCCTCTGGCAAGCTGCCTCAATTGCCTTTTTAAACCCTAATTTGTTCTGATTCTTTTGTATGGCCGATTTAAGGGAACAATGCGGCCTTGCCGCCGTTCATTTGTTCAAGCCATTGCGCGAGCAGCATTTAGGCAAAGCAGCGTACTATTTGTACAGGATGCTTTTGCAGCAGCAGAACAGGGGGCAGGTAAGCGCAGGCATATCCACTTTTAATGCCGAAAGGGAACAGCTGATTTTGACAAGAAAGGAACTCGGCTTGGTCAACGAGGTTTTCAGGGCAAACCATCCCGAAAAAAACAATGCAATTCTGCAGCAGTTGTCAGGCTCAAGCGGCATTGGCCATGTAAGGTATGCAACCTGCGGCCAGGACAGAAAAGATTACGCAATGCCGTTTGAAAGAGTGCACGGCAGGAAATGGAAATGGTTTTCTTTCGGCTTCAACGGAAACCTGGCGAATTTCGTTGAATTGAAAAAAGAACTTGAAGAAGCAAATTATCACATAACAAGGGATGTTGACAGCGAAATAATAATGCACTTCATTGCAAAGCAGCTTGTGGGTGAAAACAGGCCTGACTATAAAACAGCTTTCGGCAACCTTGCAACAGTTTTTGACGGCGCATACAACCTTGTTTACCTGAATGCAGAGGGAACACTGCTTGCTGTAAGAGACCCAATCGGATTCAAGCCACTGAGCTATGCAAGAGATGATGAAAAAATTTTGATTGCCAGCGAAACAAGCGCATTCAGCGACCAAGGCATTGAAAAAATCAATGATGTTCAGCCAGGCGAAATGGTCAAGGTTGAAAACGGCGGAGTTTCAGTTGAAAGATTTGCCAGCAGCAAGAGAACGGCAAGGTGCATGTTTGAATGGGTTTATTTCGCAAATGTAAGCAGTGTTTTGGATGCTAAGCCTGTTTACGATGTGAGGACAGAGCTTGGAAAAGAGCTTGCAAAAATTGAAACAGAGGAAATAAGCAATGACCATATTGTTGTCGGAGTGCCTGATACTGCAACTCCTGCTGCAGCAGCAATGGCTTTTGCTTTGGGCGTTCCGCTTAAAGAAGGACTGATCAGAAACAGGTATGTTGGCAGGACATTCATTGAAAGCAACAACAGGGCTGACAAGGTAAGGGACAAATATACCCTGATAAAAAGTGTTTTGAAAGGGAAAAAGGTTATTCTGGTTGAGGACAGCATTGTAAGGGGAACAACAACAGCAGGCGTTGTTGAGAGAGTAAAGAAAGAGGGCAAGGCAAAGGAAGTGCATGTAAGGGTAAGCTGCCCTCCAATCCGCTACCCCTGCTTTTATGGCATTGACATGTCAACTCTTGGCGAGCTGATTATGCCAAAGCACAGCAGCTATAATCTTATGGATGTCGGCAGCAAGCAGGTAACTGAAAAAGAGGCAAATGCCGTTGCAAAAGAAATCGGCGCAGACAGCGTAATCTACCAGCCGATTGGCGGCCTAGTTAAAAGCATTGGCTTCAGGGAAAACGAGCTTTGCCTTGCCTGCCTTAACGGCTGCTATCCGACAGAGTGCGGAAAAGCCCTTTTGTGCAGGGCAGTGCAGCAATTCAAGAAAGGCGGAAGAAAAAGAACTTATGAGTGAAACCGCACTTCCGCAACTATTCCCACTCAATTGTTCCCGGCGGCTTGTGGGTTACATCAAAGAAAACAGCGCCAATGCCTTGCAGCTGCATTATTTTTTCCGAGATTTCATTTAAAACCGCGAGTGGCATTTCAAAGAAGCTGGCTGTCATTGCCTCTTTGCTCTCAATCGGCCTGAGCACAATCGCTTCTCCAATGCCGTTAACCTGCAATGGCAGCAGAATAACAGGGAATTGCCAGATTGCATCCATGAGTCCATGCTTTTCAATTGCGCTTGTTGCAATGGTGTCCGCTTCACGCAGCAGTTCAATTCTTCCCTTGGTCAGAGTGGCTTTTGCGAGTTTTATTGAATCAATTTTTTCAGGCGCAACTGCAACCACAACCCTGTTAATGCCCCTCAGCCTGTTTGTAATCTCGGTGCTGCATTGCCCTGCTTTTTTCCAGTCAATTTTTCCCTGCAGCAGGGCAACAGATGCATATGTTCTGCTGTCGCCTTGCACTCCAACGCTTTTAACAGGAAGAACTGTTGCATTAAAATTGAATTTGCCTGCAATTTCCTGAACTTTTTTTTCCAATTCAGCTTGTTTTTCTGCAATGCCGTTGGAGCAGAGGCACCTTATTGCCAGAGCCGGCCCTGGAAAAGGGTGCCTTGCAATTAGCTCTTTGGGCAATCCAAGCTCTCCTCCAAGTTGCCTGACTTCATCCTTGTACAATTCCGCGATTGGCTCAATTACCTTGCCTTCGGCAATTAATTGTTTTATGCTTTCAACCCTGTTGTGGTGTGTTTTGATTTTTGCGGCATGCCTTGTTCCAGCTGTTTCAATTGTGTCAGGGTAAATTGTTCCCTGGCCCAAAATCCATTCATCTGGGTTTAGGTTAAGCTTTTGCAGTTCCCTGTTCTGCACCTCAATGAATGTTTTGCCGATTATTTCCCTTTTGCGTTCAGGGTCAATAATGCCTGCAAGCTTTTCAAAGAACAGGGTGCTTGCGTCAACAACATGCAGCTGTGAAAAATTGAGTTTTCTGAGCGCCTGCTCGACTTTTGCCGTTTCACCCTTTCTCATAAAACCTGTGTCAACATGCATTGCGTAAATCCTTTCCCTTGGCAGTGCCTTGTTCAAAAGAGCCAATGCGACAGTGCTGTCTACTCCGCCTGAAGCGAGCAGAAAAACCTTTTTGCCGCCAACCTTTTTCTTTATTTCATTAATCTTTTGCTGCAAAAAATTTTCAATTGTCCAATCAGGGCTGCATTTGCATACTTTGAAAACAAAGTTGCGCAAAATGCCAAGGCCATGCGCTGTGTGCGTTACCTCTGGATGGAACTGTAGCCCAAAGTAATTGCGTGAAAAATCTGCAACAGCGGCATTTTCACAATCTGCTGTGCTGCCAATTGCCTCAAAGCCTTTGGGCAGCCTGCTTACCTTGTCTCCGTGGCTCATCCAGACTGTTTCTTTTGCTGCAAGGCCGGAAAATAATTTTTTTTGGTTTTTAATCTGCAATTCAGCGATTCCAAATTCCCTTGTCTTTCCTTTCTCAACCTTTCCGCCAAGCTGCCTGGCCATCAGCTGGTGGCCATAGCACAATCCAAGCAATGGCACCTGCAAAGAAAAAATTTTTTTATTAAAGAGTGGCGCATCCTTGTCATAAACGCTGGCAGGGCCCCCGCTCAGGATTATGCCGTTTGCCTGTTCCAGCTGCTGTAGCGAGGCGGTTGGTTCAAGTATTTCCGAGAAAACGTGCAACTGCCTGATGCGCCTGGCTATTAAGTGCCCATATTGCGCACCGAAGTCAAGAACTATAATTTTGCTTGCAGCCATAAAAAAGAAAGGTGGAAAAAGCTTATTTTCCTTTGCGTTACGCTTTTTCCATGTATTCCTGCCAGTGCTTTATTTCCAGGTCATCCAGTTTCTTTTTTGAGATGCTGTGGATGAGCAGCTTTGCCAGCTGCCTGTTTGTAATAAGCGGAATGTTGAAATCTATGGCGCTTCTCCTCAGCTTGTATTCCGCTTCCAGTGATGCCCTGTCAAATTCGTTTGGAATTGCTATAACCAAATCAAGCTGTTTTTCCCTGAAAAAGTCCATTACGTTAGGTTTCCTCTTCTCCTGGATTTTGTGGATTATTCTGCTTTCAATGCCCTGCTTTTTGAGGAAAGCGTGCGTTGTGTCAGTTGCAAAAAGGTTTAATCCGATTAGCTTAAGCGCCCTGAATTCGTCGAGCAGGTCAAACCTGTTTTCGTCGCCACTAACCGAAACAAGGACATTTTTTTTGGGCACAATAAACCCTGCAGCAATAATGCTCTTGAGGAATGCGTCCTCGAAATCCGTTCCAATGCAGGCAACCTCGCCTGTTGAGCTCATTTCAACTCCCAACAGCGGGTCAGCTCCCTTCAGTCTGCTGAAAGAAAATTGCGGCGCCTTGATGCCTACATGGTCAAGGTCCAGGGCTGATTTTTCAATCCTCTGCATTTTTTCGCCCATTATTGCCCTTGTCGCAAGCTCAATGAAATTGGTGCCTGATACCTTTGAAACAAATGGAAAGCTCCTTGAAGCCCGCAGGTTCATTTCAATGACTTTTATTTCATTCTGCTTTGCAAGGAACTGGATATTGAAGGGCCCTGTGATGCACAGCTGCCTGCATAATTTGCTGGCAATCCCCTTTATTCTCCTGACTGTTTCAATGTATGTTTTCTGCGGCGGGAAAACCATTGTAGCATCCCCAGAATGGACGCCGGCATTCTCCACATGCTCATTTATTGCGTAAACCACAATCTCGCCAGATGCAGCAACAGCATCAATCTCGAGTTCCCTTGCGTTTGAAATGAACTTGCTTATCACAACAGGGTATTCTGGGCTGAGAGAAGTTGCCTTTTCAAGGTAATTGCTTAAATCTTTTGCATTGAATGCAACGCTCATTGCAGCGCCGCTCAGTACATAGCTCGGCCTAACAAGCACTGGGAAGCCTGCCTTTTCGGCAAAGAGCAGGGCATCCTTTTTGCTTGTCAGCTCTTTCCATTCAGGCTGGTCAATGCCAAGCCTGTCGCATAATTTGCTGAAACTGTGCCTGTTTTCTGCTTTGTCAATGCTTTCAGGCGATGTGCCGAGGATTTTCACGTTTGCTTTATACAGTTTCATTGCAAGGTTGTTTGGAATCTGACCGCCCATGCTTACCAGAACGCCCAAGGGCTGTTCTTTCTCGTAAATGTCAAGCACTCTTTCCAGAGAAAGCTCTTCAAAGTATAGCCTGTCGCAGACATCGTAATCTGTGCTGACTGTTTCAGGGTTGAAATTCACCATAAGCGTGCTGTAACCCATTTTTCTCAAGGTGTTGTTTGCTGTTACTCCGCACCAGTCGAATTCAACGCTGCTTCCAATGCTGTAGCTGCCGCTGCCAAGCAGCAGCACCTGTTTGTTTTCGCTGCTGTTTGATGCTTGGTTGTTTGCTTTGTTGTTGAATTCAACATCATCCTCAATTCCATTGTAAGTAACATACAGGTAATTTGTTTTTGCAGGGAACTCTGCCGCAAGAGTGTCGATCTGCTTTACAACAGGCATTATGCCAAGCTGCTTTCTTTTCTCCCTTACAAGCAATTCGTCTGTTTCGCCAGCAAGCATTGCAATCTGCTTGTCCGAAAAGCCCGCCTTTTTTGCTTCAGCCAGCAGCTGTTCAGGGATGCCTGCAATTGTGCATTTTTTCAATTCACGTTCAATTTCAACAACTTTTTTCAATTTGAACAAAAACCATTTGTCCACATGGCTCAATTTATACAACTTTTCAATCGGATAATTTTTCCTTATTGCCTCAATCAATGCAAAAATCCTCCTGTCTGTAGGGTGCTGAACGCTGTGGACTATTTTTTTAATCAGCAGCTTGTTTCCAACCAGGCCATACATTCCAATGTTTAGCATCCTTATTGCCTTCTGCATTGCCTCCTCAAATGTCCTACCAATTGCCATTACCTCCCCAACGCTCTTCATTTCAGTGCCAATCAGGTAACTCACTTTATTGAATTTCTGCAGATCCCATCTCGGAATCTTCACCACACAGTAATCAAGCGCTGGCTCAAAGCATGCAGCTGTCTGCTTTGTTATCTTATTCTGCAGCTCTGTCAGGCTGTAGCCAAGCGCCAGCTTTGCTGCAATGAATGCAAGCGGGTAGCCTGTTGCCTTGCTTGCCAATGCGCTGCTTCTGCTCAGCCTTGCATTCACCTCAATAACCCTGTAATCGTCGCTTTTTGGGTCCAAAGCAAACTGTATATTGCACTCGCCGACAATTTTGAAGTGCCTTATTGCCCTGATTGAAATCTCCCTGAGCTTGTGGTACTCGTTGTTGTTCAGTGTCTGGCTTGGGGCAACAACAATGCTCTCCCCGGTGTGAATTCCCAATGGGTCAAAGTTCTCCATGTTGCAGACGGTAATGCAGTTGTCAAAGCAGTCCCTCACCACTTCATATTCGACCTCTTTCCATCCTTCAAGGTATTCCTCAACAAGGATCTGGGGCGCGAAAGTAAATGCCTGCTCTACAATGCCCCTCAGCTGCTTTTCGTTTTTTGCAACACCGCTTCCCCTGCCGCCCAAAGCATAGGCTGCCCTTACAATTATCGGATAGCCTACCTTCTTCGCTGCAAGCATGGCATCCTTTTTGTTTGTAACAGGAATGCTTCTCGGAACTTTCACAGCAATGCTTTCAAGCTGCTTATTGAACAGCTCCCTGTCCTCTGTGTCAATGATTGCCTGTATTGGCGTTCCCAAAATTTGCACCTTGTGTCGTTGCAGCGCGCCGCTCTTAAAAAGCTCTACCCCACAGTTCAATGCTGTCTGGCCTCCGAAGGAAAGCAGTATTCCATCAGGCTTTTCTTTTTCAATCACTTTTTCAACAAAGAAAGGGTTTACCGGCAAAAAATAAATTTTGTCTGCAAATCCCTTGCTTGTCTGAATTGTTGCAATATTCGGATTGACCAAAACAACCTCAATGCCCTCTTCTTTCAGTGCCTTGATGCATTGGGAACCGGAGTAATCGAATTGACGGTCTAAAAGGCTAACTGCCTTATAGACTTTCGCCTGCTTCTCCGATTTTCAACGCACCACTGCCGAGAACAATAACCTTTTTTGGTTTCACAAAGCTGCCACCTCCTTTATTCTCCTCCAATAATTTTTAAAAATTCATCAAACAAAAACGCTGTATCAACTGGTCCAGGCGCCGATTCAGGGTGAAATTGAACCGACATGAAAGGCTTGCTCTTATGCTTTATTCCTTCATTTGTGCCATCATTCAAATTCCTGAACCAGGGCAGCCAATCGCCTGGCAGTGTTTTTTCATCAACAGCAAAGCCGTGGTTCTGGGAAGTGATATAACATTTTTTTGTTCCAACAATCTGGCATGGCTGGTTCTGGCTTCTGTGCCCGTATTTCAGCTTATAGGTATCTGCGCCTGCAGCCAATGCGAGAATCTGGTTTCCAAAGCAGATGCCAAAAGTCGGCAATCCATATTCAAGCGATTTCTTCACTGTTTCAATTGTTGCCTGCATTGTTTTCGGGTTTCCGGGGCCGTTGCTCACCAGAATTGCATCAAAGTCATATTTTCCATTGAACAAATTGTAATCCCATGGAACCCGAAGAACCGAGACATTCCTCTGCAGCAATGACCTTGCAATATTGTTTTTTGCCCCGCAGTCAATCAATGCAATTGTTTGCTTACCGTTTTCATGCAAAACAGGCTCTTTGCAGCTTACTTCTGCGGCAAGGTTTCTTTTGTTCGGGTCAACAAAAGGCAATTCTTCATTGCCAAAAACAATTTTTCCAAGCATTACCCCTTTTTCCCGCAGCTTTTTTGTGAGCGCCCTGCAGTCAATCCCTGTTATTGCAGGAATGCCCTCTTTCTGCAGCCATTCGGCAAGGCTCTGCTCTGCCTGCCAGTGGCTGAATTGGCTTGAATAGTCTGCCACAATCAGGCCAGTGATTTGCGCTTTTTCAGATTCAAAGTTTTTGAGCAGGCCAAATTTGTCTTTTTCTTTGCCAGGAACCCCATAGTTTCCAATCAAGGGATATGTCAGAGCAAGGATTTGCCCATTGTAGCTCGGGTCGGTAAAGCTTTCCGGATAGCCGACCATACCTGTGTTGAATACAACCTCGCCTGCCGTGCTTTTTTCAAAACCGAAAGAAAAACCACTAAAAACAGTTCCGTCTTCCAGCACAAGAAAGGCATTCACCGGCTTGGGCACAGCAACGCCTCCTTTTCGATAAAGCCATTAAAAAAAGCCTTTTTTGCCAATGCAAAAAAGCCTTGGGAAAAAAGCTTCGCAAAACAAAAAAAAGAGAAACAAAAAAGCTTCATTCTAAAAGAGGAATGATGGCGCCATCAGTTTAAAAAGCTAATGCAAAAAACCAGCTGCTTACTGTTGCTTTCTTCTCGCAATCGCATTCAGCATTTTTTCAGTTGCTTTTACAGCAGCCATTACCTGATCGGAGTCAACGCCGATTGTTGCAAAGCTTTTGTTATCCCCTGTTTGCCATGTGATTGTTGTCTCAACCAATGCATCCGTTGCGCCGCCAGGCGGGATTCTCACTTCATAATCAACAAGCAGCGGCAGTTTCAACCCAATCCTTTCCGCGATTTTTGCCAGGGCATTCATGAAAGCGTCATATCCCCCGTCTCCAACAGCGCTTTCGCTATATTCTCTTCCATTAACTTGCAGGGTAAAAGAGGCATTCGGTTTTATGCCAGTGCCGCTGCTCACAGTGCAGCTTTTTATTCTCGCCATTCGCTCTTCAGGCGTATCCAAAACATCTGCAACAATATATGGCAAATCCTCTGTTGTGACAATTTTCTTTGTGTCGCCCAATTCTACAACCCTTTGCAGAACCCTCTTTTTGTCATCTTCGCTTAAATGCAATCCAAGCTGGTCCAGATTCTGCTCCAGGCTTGCTTTTCCGCTCAGCTTTCCCAAAGCATACTGCCTTTCCTTTCCAAAGCGTTCAGGCCTTAATTTGCTTTCATACAGCCTTGCTTTTTTGTCTCCGTCAGCATGAACGCCTGCTGTCTGCGTGAAAACATTGCTGCCGACAATAGGCTTGTTTGCGGCAATTCTTTTCCCTGAAAATGTTTCAACTATTTTGCTCATTCTTGCAAGATTTTTTTCAACAACATTGCATTCAAAATCTGTTTTGTCATTCAATACGGCAACTGTTTCCTCCAGAGCAGCGTTTCCAGCTCTTTCACCCAGGCCATTCACTGTTACATGCACTCCACTGCAGCCTGCTTTTACTGCAGCCAGATTGTTTGCTACTGCCATTCCATAATCATTGTGGCCGTGGAACTCAAAGTGTGCTTTTGGGAATCTTTCAACCATTTCTTTTGCAAAAGCGAATGTTTCATCCGGCGAAAGAATGCCAAGAGTGTCAGTCAAAAAAATTCTCTGCACAGGCATTTTCTGCAAAGCAGAAATCAGTTGCATTACATATTGTTTGTTTTCCTGCACCCCATTGCTCCAGTCCTCCAGAAAAACATTTACATTTATTCCCTTGCTTTTTGCATAATTAATTGTTTTCCTAATATCTTCAATGTGTTCAGAGGGTTTTTTCCTTAACTGTTCAGTTAAATGTTTCAGGCTTCCTTTTGCAAGCAGGTTCAATGTCTTTGCCCCTGTTGCAACAAGCCAATCAACGCTCTTTTGCCCATCAACAAATCCAAGCACTTCAATTCTTTCAAGCAAGCCATTTGCTGCAGCCCACTTGGTTATTCCCTTGACAGCTTCCATTTCGCCTGGGCTTGCCCTTGCAGAGGCAACCTCTGCCCTGTCAACTTTTACTTCCTGCAGCAGTATTTGCGCAATGCCCAGCTTTTCCTCTGGCGTAAAAGCAATGCCCTGCATCTGCTCTCCATCGCGCAGCGTGGTATCCATTATTTCAACCAAATTTTTAGCCATTCAAGTCACTTCCATTAAAACAAGTTGCAGCACTAAACAAATTCGGTAGAATTAAAAAAAATTCAGCAAAGAATCCGTGAATCACTTTTGCTGTGCATAAATAATAGCTATTGGAAGCGGGTTTTTTAAATAGTTTTGTTTCTTTCCTACAGTCCAAGGCATTGCCTTTCCTCTTTTGCTTTCTCCCGCAAGAACTGCAGGTATTCTTCTTCGAGGTTTGTTGCTTTGTGCATTTTTCCTGTTTCAAGGAATTCGGCAACATTCTGCAGGAAAAGGTTGCTTCCGATTACGTGCGGCATGCAGACAAAGTCTGCCCCTGCCTCATACAGGCGCAGTGCATCGCTGTAGTAGTGTGCCCTTGCAAAAGCGGTGATTTTTGGATTGAGTTTTTTCGCTTTTTTGATTAATTTGGCTGACTCCTTTGGCTCTGGAATTGTTGCAATAAGCAGCCTTGCCTGCTCCAAAGAGACCTTTTCCCAGACCTCCTCATTGTCAGGATTGCCGTAAATCGCATGATTCCCCTTTTCAATCAAATCCATTACCACATGTGGGTTGTGGTCAACCACAACAAAAGTTTCCCTGTTCCTGAGCAAATTAACCAAACCACTGCCGAATACGCCGCATCCAACAAGAATGGTGTGCCTTTGCAGCTCGTTTTTTTCAGGCAGTTTCTCCAGCTTGTGCAGCCTGCTGCTCAAAAAGGCACGCCTTGCACTCGGAAACAAACGCTTGAAAATCCCGCCCAATACATCAAACATCCTGTTGCTGTTTTCAATCATGTAGGGCGTGGTCATCATCGAAACAGTTATCACAAGCAATGCAGCGCTGTAAATCGGCTGGCTGATCTGCTGCAGCCTGAAGCCCTGCGAAGCAAGAATAAAGCTGAATTCGCTTGCCTGGCCCAGGGACAGCCCGATCAGGAATGATGTCCTTGCTCCATAGCCGCTGCCCAAGCTGATTAGGAAATAAATCAAGGGGTTGAGCAGGTAAACAACAGCAAGCATTACGATTAAAACAGCCAGGCTGCTGCCTGCAAACCCTAGGCTGATTTGCATTCCAAGCGATACGAAAAAGATTGTTGCAAAGAAATCCCTCAGGCCCCTTATCTTGCTCGCTGCCTCAATGTTGTAGGGCAGGCTGCTCAAGCTTATTCCCCCAATGAATGCCCCTACTGCAATTGAAAACCCGAAAAAGCCTGAGATGGAAATGAATGCAAAGCAGACTGAGACGATTATTAAGTAAAACAATTCAGCTGTGTTTGAAAAATATGCAAGAATTTTCGGCAGGACAAATTTGTTCAAAACAAAGGCAAGGGCAAAAAGCGAAAAAATGCTTGCAGCAAACATCGCTGCAGCATTCGCCTGCATTATTGTGCCTGGGTTTGCAAGCAATGGCATGAGCAGAACAGCCAGTGCATCCTGCACTACTGCAAAGCCGATGATCAGCCTGCCGTGCAGTGTGCTAACCTGGTTTCTTGCTGAAAGAATCTTTACAACAATCACTGTGCTGCTGAATGCAAGAATAAGCCCTAAGTAAACGCTTTCCATGAAAGAAAGGGAAAGAAAGCGCATTATTGCGAAAACGATTGCTGTTGTTGCAGCAACCTGCAATACCGCTCCTCCAATGACTGTTCCCTTCATTCTCACAAGCTTAGCGAAATCTGTTTCAATGCCCACAGCAAAAAGCAGGAAGGCAACACCAAGCTCAGAGAAAAGCAGTATGTCTGCGCTGTTTGACACCAATCGCAGGCCCAATGGCCCTATAATCAACCCGGCGATAATGTAAGAGAAAAGCGTTGGCTGCCGCAGCACTCTTGCAATGCAACCGACAACAGTGCCTGCTAAAATAATCAAAGCCAAATCAACCAAAAGCATTGCTTCAACAGGCATTTTAGGTCAATTAATAAAAAAGCGCTCTTTATATTTAAAGCTTTCTGGAAAACCTTTTTCTAATTCTGGCAAAAATTGCTGGAAGAATTGGTTTCTTTTTCGCTGCTTTTGCGCTAAGAGCTGCTGCTTTCATGGCTTTCATTTGGGCCATGTCGCCAAGTTGGTGGGCAGCTGCTCCTCCTGTTTTCCATCTCTGCTCCCAAGCTTGCCTTGCAAGCTCTAAATCGGTTGCAGCACTGTGCGCGCTCATCAAAGCCCTTTGCTCTAAACGCCTTGACTTTCTCCGAAAGAACAATGGTCTCATTTCTGCACCTTCCATTTTGTGCCTTTTTCAGTGTCATCCAGCAGGATTCCTTTTTCCGCGAGTTTTTTCCTTATTTCATCAGCTTCGGCAAAATGCTTTTCATTGCGCAGCCTTTCCCTTTCCTTTATCAAATGCAAATCCTCTTTGCTTATTTCCGCTTTCTGCTCGAAGTCCATTACAGCAAAAATGCTGTCAACTTTTTGCAGAAACTGCAATGCGGCAATTGCATCCTTTTTTCCTATTGCGCCTTTATCAAGCAGTGAATTGCACTGCCTTACAAATTCAAACAAGGCGGCGAAAGCAAGGGGCGTGTTCAGGTCATCGTCCATTGCTGATTCAAATTTCTTTTTTGCAGCAGCAACCGGCTTTTTTATTTTGCCTCTGTCCTTGCCTTTTGCTTCCTTTAGCTTTGCAATCAATTCATTCAGCCTTTCAATGCTGTTCTGGGCTGCCCTCAGCGCCTCAAAAGTGAAATTGAGGGGCTGCCTGTAGTGGCCGTTTATCATCAGGAACCTGATATCGATTGGGTTATAGTCCTTCAAATCGCGCAGAGTGTAAAAGTTTCCCAGGCTCTTGCTCATTTTTTCGCCGTTCACCATCAGGAAAGCGTTGTGAACCCAATAGCGGACAAATTTTTTCCCGGTTGCTGCCTCGCTTTGCGCAATCTCGTTCTCATGGTGCGGGAAAATCAGGTCAATGCCTCCACTATGGATGTCAAATGTTTTGCCAAGGTACTTTGTGCTCATTGCGCTGCACTCAATGTGCCAGCCAGGCCTGCCTTTCCCTATTTCCGTTTGCCAGAAAACGTTTCCATCCTCGCTGCTCCAGGCTTTCCACAAAGCAAAATCCTGCGCTTCCCCCTTTTCGTATTCATCCTGCTTTACCCTGGCGCCTACTTTCAGTTTCCTGAAATCAATGCCAGCAAGCTGCCCGTATTTTTTGAATTTCTTTATGCTGTAGTAAATGCTTCCATCCTCACCTTTGTATGCAAATCCCTTCCGCAGCAGCTTTTTAATCAGGGCAACCATTTCCTTAATGTGCCCTGTTGCTTTTGGATAAATGTCCGCGGGCAGAATCCCTACTCTTTCAATGTCCTCAAAAAAAGCTTTGGTATACCTGTCAGTGAATTGCTGCAGGGAAATTCCTTCCCTTGCACTACCCCTTATTGTTTTGTCGTCAACATCGGTAATGTTTCGAACATGCAGCACCTTGAAGCCATTGTACATAAGATAGCGTTTCAGAACATCTTCCGCGAGAAAGCTCTTCAAATTTCCTATGTGGATGAAATCGTAAACAGTCGGCCCGCAGGTGTAAATTCCGACTTTTTTTCCGTGCAGCGGCTTGAATGCCTCTTTATTCCTGCTCAGGGTATTATACAAGCGCAGCATTCCAAATCACTAAAATTTAATGGATTAAGCAATATAAAAGAATTAGCTTGGTGGCAATAGTGCTTATTCGGCTTTTACTCCAAATTTTGCCAGCTCTTTTTTGAGCTGGGGCAGATTTTTGAATTGTATTGCGTTCATTCCAAGGGCTCTTGCAGCTAGCACATATTTTTGCAAATCGTCAATGTAAACGCAGTTTTCCGGCTTTTCCCCCAAACCTTTTAATGCTGTCAAAAAGATTTTTTTATCCGGCTTCCTGCTATGCACTTTAAAAGAGGTTGCAGCTGCGTCAATGAATGGCAGTAATTTGTATCTGTTAATCATATCAGGATAGCCTATTGCATCGCATGTAGAAACTATTCCAATCTTATAACCTGATTTGTGCAATTTTTTGAGATACCTTGCTACAGCTGGCTGGGATGCAAGAATCTTTACCCATTCTTTCTTAAATTTAGAAAAAGAGATTTTTTCTTTCATAAATGGGGTGAGCCCTTTGAAGAACTGTTTTGGCTCAACTCTGCCCAATTCGAATAGTTTCAACAAACGGATTGCCTTTTTATTATTCCATTGAAGCTTACCGGGATCGGCAACCAATGTATTAATCTCCCTTACAAAGACAGCATTCCTGTGCTTGACAAGCACTCCGCCCAAATCAAAAATGACCGCCTTGATTTCACTCATTTAAATCGTCTCCTTCTTGCAAACCTGTTTTGTTTTTTGCAGGGTCTTCTGCCAGTTCTTGCAATATTTTTGCCCTTAGTTGTTGGAATCCTAACACCAAATCCAAGAAGGTTTCTTCGCAGCTGCTGCAGGTTTTTGAATTGCACTGCATTTAATCCAAGTAATTTCCCCATTTTCACATAGCGCTGTAAATCATCAATGAAAATGCAATTACTTGGCTTTTCTTTTAGGTTGCGCAGCAGCGCTGAGAACAAATCCTTTTCATATTTCCTTTTATGAACCTCAAAGGAAGTGGCTGCTGCATCAATGAAAGGCAGCAAATTATAGCGCTTCATTATGGCTGGATAGGTTACTGCATCACAATCTGAAATAACGCCAATCTTATAACCAGCTTTGCGCAATTGCTTTACAAATTGTATAACAGAAGGTCTCCAAGTGAAAATCCTGTTGCCCCAAAATGTTTCAAATTCGCTGAAAGAGATTTTGTGGCGCATGAATGGCAGAATTCCACTATAAAACTGCTGTGGCGAAATTAACCCCCTCGCAAATTTATTGTACAGGGCAGGCACTGTTTTGTTGTTCCAATCAAGTTGCCCTGGTTTCGGAACAAATTTTCCTTTCACTAGAACATTTGGCCTGAATCCGACAAGTACACCGCCCAAATCGAAAATAACCGCTTTTATTTCAGCCCCTGCCATGATAATTCACCTTTTTGCGCTTGCATGGCAGTGCGGGCATTTCACTTTGTAGCCGGAAATTTTGCTTCTCCACACATGGCCGCATATTCTGCATTGCCTTATTCTTTTGTACTGGTTTGAATTTTCTTTCGCCATGCTCTTGCCAAAAATTCAGATTTTCAATTCTCGTTTCCAGAAAGCGCAAACCTGCTCTGTTTTTTCAACAGCTTTTCCGGTGTATTTCTCTGGGTTTGAGAGAATTTCCCTTTGCTTTGCTGAAAGCTTGCTCATGTACTTTTTCAATTCATCTTTCCCGTCTGCAAGCTCAAGCAGCGGCTTCCCGCTTGAATCTGCTTCAAGCGTAAGCTTCCTTATTGCCTCGTGCGCATCTGGGTGCCCATTCATTGCAAGCAATATGTAAAGAGGCTCTGCAACAATGCCCTTTTTGCTTTGCTCAAAGTTGCGCTGCATGCTTTCCTTGTCAACAACCAATTTTTTGCACACTTTTGTTAGCCTTTCAGATGATGCAACCAAGCCGGCAAAAACCTCCGGCAGGAAGCGCGCTGAAGCGCTGTTTGTCAAATCCCTTTGGTGCTCGCTAATGCTGTCCAGGTAAACTGTCATCATTCTCGGCATGAACTGCTTCCAGAGGCTTTTCACGTTCTCGAAATTTATGGGGTTTCTCTTGTGCGGCATTGTGCTGCTTCCAACCTGCTTTGCCTCAAATGCCTCAGCCACTTCGCCAATCTCTGTTCTCTGCAGGTTTCGCATGTCATCAGCAAAGTTTGCCAGAACACAGAACGCTCCTGAAAGCGCGTGCATCAGGTCCTGCAGTGATTCAGGCTCAACAATCTGGGTGCTGTGCATGGATTGCTTTAAGCCAAGCGATTGCATTATTTCTTTCTCCAGTTCAATTGGCTGCGCCAAAAAAAGGCTGCTTGCATTGTATGCCCCTACCGCGCCTGAGAATTTTCCCTCCAGATTGTTCTTCGCATTCTCAATTGCCTTGATTCTGTTTCCAAGCCTGTTCACAAACTCTGCAATTGCAAACCCGAATGTAATTGGCTCGGCATGCTGCCCGTGCGTTCTGCCAATCTGCAGCGTTTGCTTTTCCCTCAATGCAATTTCAATAAATGCCTTTTCCAGTTCAATCAGCGCCGGCAAGACAAGCTGTTCTGTTGCCTCCTTGTAGCGCAATGCTGAAGCAGTGTCAACAATATCATAGCTGGTTGCGCCAAAGTGCACAAACGGCTTTGCATCTTCGCTTACCTTTGCCCTGATGCAGTTTGCAAGAGCCCTTACATCGTGCTTTATTTTTTCCTCTTCAGCATAAACCTCTGCTGCTTTAACCTGCCCTGCTGCTGCAGCAATCTCTGCAGCAATTTTTTTGCTGCAGATCCGTTTTTTTGCAAGCGCTGCAGCCAATGCCGCTTCAACCCTTGCCTGGTATTTTATCCTTGCTTCCTCGCTTAAGAAGCCGGAGAATTTCTCATTGCCATAGCGGTAGTCAAGCGGTGAAATGCATTCGAATTTGTCCATTACATATCACTCCTTCTGTTTCTAAAATTTCCCCTTTTTTTCAGATTCAATCCATCTTTTGCAATGCTTTTCATTTCTAAAATTTTCCCTTTTCAATGAGGTGTTTGTATTGCCCTACAACCTCTTCAATTGATGGCGCGCTCCAGATTTCTTTTCCAGTCCATGCCTCTGTAGCGCTCTTGTACATGTTGCAAACCAATTCAAGCAATTCCTTTGGCAGCCTCGGCGGAACAGTGTAATTGCCTTTGCCCTTTCCTTCAGCTTTCTCTTTTTCTATAACAGCATACCACGGTGTTTTCTTGTAATAATCGCGCAGAACCTGCTTGCTCAAATGCACCCCCCCATATAGGAAGCGGTCTTCATCAAGTGTTCCGCAGACATCAATTAATATCAAGCGCCTTTTTGGGTCAACAGCGAATTCCACCTTTCCGTCAGCGTGCTCCAATCCAATCTTTTTTGCCCTCTTGTTCAAAAAATCATTCACCTTAAGCGCTGTTTTTTTCAGCTTTTCAATTTCTTCCTGCGAAAGGCAGCTGATTTTAGCTGCCTCTTCCCAGCTCAGGTAGCGGTCTGTTTCCTCAAGCTTTGTGCTGACATCCATCAACGGCTTTTCGAGCTGCTCCCCAGGCTTTGGCATTCTGCTCAGGCCAAGCTGTTCCGGCGTTGTCTGCCCTGACTGCAGCCTTTTGAATACACTGCTCCCTTCCGGCAATGAATTCCTGTAGATCACTTCCAATGGAATAAGGTAATTGTCCATTCCCTCTTTCAGCTCGCCTTTTTGCGGATAAAGAACCCTTACCAAATCTACCTCCATTTCGTTTCCTTTCGCCAGCTTTCTGAAATGCGATTTTATTCCAAGCTTTTGCAGCTGCTCAAAGTTGTATGCGGCCATCCTGCACAATGCCTCGCCTTTTGCCTCAATGACATCAGGCATTTTCCCGTAATCGAAAACGCTGTAGTCATCTGTGAAGTGGAAAACGCCAATGCCTGTTTCATTGGCTGTAGCTGGCTTTTTAACGAACAAATCCTTTACGCTTCCCATTTCAAAACCGCCTGTTCATATTTTTTTGCTATCAAATCCTTTACGCTCCCCATTATTGCCTCATCTCCTTCTAGCAGCCCTTTTTTGCCGCTTCTTTATCCGCTTCTGCAACTTTGTCAGCCAGCTCTTTTCTTATTGCAAGAATCTTTTCCCCGAATTTTCCGCTGTGGATGTCAAGCAGCTGCGCTGCTGCAAGCAGCCCATTGTCAACCCTGTTCAACCCAATCCACAGGCCCTGCCTGCTTTTTTCAAACAACTCAAGCGCTTCCGGAGTGCTGCTTTCTTTCAAAATTGGAACGTTTAAAACAATTGCCTGCTTCAAACCCAAAGGCGAATAGCCTGCCAATTCAACAACGTTTACCAGAATTTCCTCTTTTTGGTTGAAGGTTGATTCATCAATTGATTCAATGAATTCAAAGCTCAAGCCAAGCTGGTTTGCAATCGGCTTGATTTTCTCAACCTGCTGGCGTATTTCATCATTGTACTTGTTTCCGGTGACTTTTACAATGCTGTGCTCCCTAAGTGCAAGCTGGACTGCTGTTGCCGCTTCCTCCCCTCTATTAACGCCTGTTGCAATTACCGGAAAGCCGTAAGGCATCTGCACTGTGCTCAGCAATGAATCCAGGCCAGCGAAAGTGCTGTTGACCGGAACACCAATAACAGGCTTTGTTGTTTTGCTGGCAATAACTCCAGGCAGGGCAGCTGACAGGCCTGCCCCTGCAACAATTATTTTTGCGTCGCTTTCAGCAACGATTTTTTCAAGCATGGCTGGAGTCCTGTGCGCGCTGCATATTCGCAGCTGCGCCCTGATTCCGTTTGCCTTTAATTCAGCCATTACCCTGCTGTAAACAGGCTCATCGTTCTTGCTTCCGAAAACAACCAAAGCGTCGCTCAACCAGAAAACCCTTTAAATTGCAAGAATAAAGGCAATTTA
>CAYHBD010000023.1:0-3316 GCA_964354805.1 uncultured archaeon
TGCGACAGTCTTGGTCTTTTTGTTGATGATTTGTTGCTGCTCTTGCTGCTGCTGTTGCTGCTGCTGGTGCTTCAGTTTTGAATTTCGGGTTGTTCTTGTGGAGGTTGAAATGCGGGCATCATCGCCACCGTCAAAGCATTCCTGGTCGTAGTCCTGCTGCTTGTTGTCGTCGGTTGCGATGTTCTTCCTTGCCGCATTCAAGTAGTCGTAGCGAGTCGTGTGACTGGCAATGTGGATGGAAGCGGTTTGTCTGGTAACGGGCGTCATTATTTCTTGTGGTGGTGTTGCTTGGTGAACTGATGATTGTAAAGTAAGATAATAAGTTTTCAATTTATATTTTTTACAGTGTAAAATGCAGCGTAAAAAATAAAAAGTCAAGTAAAATGAAATGAAATGAAATCATTTTTTTTGTCTCCATTCTCCAGCAGAAACATGAATGAAAATATTTCTTGATATTTTTTCCGGAATTATATTTATTTTTATTTTGGATACAGAAGAAAGTCTGTGCACGACCGTGGTGACTACATCCGGACCTGTCAAGTACAGAACATCGTAGTCATTTTTAGGAGTGGATTGAACGTGCATGCGTCGCCTTATCTCCGTCAATATTTCCGTAAAAATCGGATTTTTGGGCTTGGATGAAAATGCATAATTTGCAATTCGGACAGGATGTTCGGGAATGCCCTTTCGAATGGGTTCATACCGGACTTCATGGGTGCTAACATTCGTAATAATTTTTTCAACAAAGAAACATTCATTTGCAGTTATATTTGAAAGCGGTTTCCTTAATAGTACATCGGCGTCGAGGTAAGTTCCACCGCAATGATAAATAATCAGGTAGCGAATAATATCAAATTTCATAATATTTGTAGCTCTGTTATAAATTCCTTCATATTGAGGATATTCTAAGATTAAATTTTCACAATCTGCTTTTGACCATACTTTTAGTTGACAGTTTGAGTTTTTTAATACACTTGCAAATCCTTGGCTGTATTTTTTATTTGGATGGTCGGTCGGGCTTAGTGCGTCAACGCCGTACCAAATCAAATGAACAAGAGCCGGAATTAAATTGGTATTTTCTGCCGTTTCTGCCGTTTCTGCCGTTTCTTTTAGCTCCATTATTTATTATTTTATTTGTATATATATATGTTACAAACAAACAAATAAAACATAACAAACGATAAATGAAAATGAAAATGAAAAAAAAGATTCATAATGGTCATAATGGTCATAATGGTCATAATGGTGGAACACCAAGAGTAACACCAAGAGTAACATCAAGAGTAACACCAAGAGTAACATCAAGAACAATGGCAAGCGCAATATCAAGAAGGAGAGCAACAACATCAAGAAGGAGAGCAACAACATCAAGAAAAGCAACAACTCCAAATGTGTTGAAAATATCGCTTCATTATTTATTTACTTATATTGCAGAAATTCATAAATGGGATGACAACATTGGTGATGTAGTAGATGCATACATAACCATGTTTAAAAGGTCAAACGTATTTAAAACGGGTTCGTCGCCATCACCGTCGCCATCACTGTCACCATCACCGTCACCATCACCGCAGTCGCCATCGCAATTTGGTGGAAAATTTGATTTTCCATTTAAAAAATATGCAAGCTGGTTGATGCACACAGCCGTGGGTAAATTCGATAGCCCATGTAACATCTTAATTAGCAGCATTGCTTTATCGACCTACGCAATAATGGTGTACGCATTTATGCAGTCAATGCATAAACATAATTTTGATGTAGCTGCCGCAACATCAGACGAATCATACATCTATTCATTGGCAACTCCTGTTAAATATGCGCTCTATCATTACTTTCCTTCAGTTCATGAATTTCAAGAACAAATATTTGTAATCTTTGATGAATATATTCGGCAAGTATTCCACTCATTTTCCGAACAATTTTCAATTTCACTTGTTTCTCAAAATCCAACAAGGATGATTATTAATTTATTACGTTCACTTTACTATGATGGAAATTTATATAATTTATTTGTTGTAAAACCAATATCATGCATTCTACAGTACAAAATAAAATCGTGCAAAAGATTATGCTAATGCTAAATTTCAAAAATAATATAAAAATAAAAAAATAAGAAAAAATTTTTGTTTTGTTTTGTTGTTTTCATTGATTGCACTCGGTAGCAATTCAATTTCATTCGAGTCCTCCTCTCTTCAGAAACTCTTCATCGTCTTCAGAGTCAGTATCGCCCCACAGCTTTTTCTTGTCCTCCTTGTCTGTTGCCTTCCTTGGTTTGAATGCAAGCGGAGGAAGAGGTGCAAGAGGCGCAGCGGCAACAACACGAGGCTTAGGGTTGGAAACAGGTGCAACAACAGGTTCAGTAACAAGAGATGTCCACGATGCAGGCTTCTTATTCGCGCGGTAACGACCAACTGCAGCAGGAGAGTGTACAGGCGAGCCAACCTCTTCATCATCATCAGATGATGCCAAATCAGCAAATGCATTGCCTCGTTTGTTGTAAACGATTTTGTTTGAAGGTGCCGCAGGTGAATGAACGGGCGAAGCCTCTGGAGGTCCGCGTCTCAAAAGCGGTTCATCGTTTCGAAATCTTGAAATGAATGAAAGGGGTGGAAGCGACTGTGTCGACTGTGTCGATTGTCTTTTTCTGCTGGAAAGTTCGGGGAAAGCTGCTGCAAATTGTTCTTTTTTTTCTTTTTCAAGTGCGGGGAATACAATGCGGGGAATTTGTTTTGAAGAATGTTGTGAGTATGAGGAGGAAGAAGAGGAGGAAATGGGGGGCAAACGAACACGAGCCAAAGAAGCGACGGGAGCGGGAGCATCAGCAGCAGCAGTTGAAGAAGAATTGGAAGCCTTGCAGTAACTTGAAGTGTGACCAGACTCACCACAAATGCGACATTCAATTGAAAGCAAGTAGGGACAAGTAATCGCGCTTGAACGGTCAAATTTGTCGGCGCGTACATAATGCGTGTCGTAACCGGGGCGTCCTGCAGCATGACAAACTGCACAAAACTTGGCTTGATTGGCGGCGGCGGCACTCTTTCCGTTATTGTACTTTCCGTTATTGTATCTGCTCATTGTTATTGCTGCTGTTATTGCTTTGTCGAGGAAATGTTCTTGTTCGTTCTTGTCTGGTGCACTGACAAATATAACATATAAAATAAGTTTTTCAATTTATATTTTTTGCATTGAAAAACTTATGAAAAATCTTTAAAAGTTTGAAAAAACCCATTGGAAAAAAAGAATTCATTTTATTTGATTTTATTTCATTTTTACACCTTTGAAAAAAAGTTTTAAAATATTTAGACAATGTATAAAA